>CAXTER010000039.1:0-47851 GCA_964243345.1 uncultured Armatimonadales bacterium | reverse complement strand
CAAAACCAATGGAACATGGCCCCAAATGCTGCTGCTAACGCGAGGCAGAAAACAGCGAAGAGGGACAACGCAATAACGGGTTCATTCTGTGCGAATCCCTGCTGACTCTGTTGTTTCATTGTTCCGCTCTCTGCCTTGCAGTCGTTTTCTAAAGGGCTTCTACTTCCTCGCCGTCTTCTTCCTCATCGTCCATGTCGTCATCGTCTTCCTCCTCAGCGCCACGGTAGGCGGCGTAGAAGAGGGGCTGGCCGCCCAGCCAGTCGGTGAGCCACTGGGCAAGTGACGGCGACTCGACCCAGCAGGCTTGCTTGACTTCGGCGGCGCGGGCGAAGTGGAGCGCTTCAGGGACACGCATGGGAACGTCGGCTTTGGGCATGTTCGGATCAATGCGGATGATGGGGGCGTCGGAAGACGTGATGTCTAAAGCCGAGAGAATGCCGCTGCCCCAGTCGCAGAGAGGGTACAGGCGGCCCGGCAGCAGGGCGGAGGCAAGCGGGCGCAGACCGAGGTCGCCGGGGCCGAAGCCGGAGCCGATTTCAGCGTAAATCTGCCGCAGCAGGGCGGGCAGGCGGGTCTTGAGCCGGGCTTCGGCGGCGTCAATCTCGGCAAGTGTCGCGGTCTTCCGGCCCGGCGTTTTTTCTGTCAGCGCTCTTTCGCGCAGGCGCTCGGTCAGCGCCGTTTCGTCCGAAACTATCTCGGTCATCGCACGAGGTCTCCCGGATGAATGATTGTCGCGGCCGGGTAGATGCTGTCCTGCATCGGGGTGACTTCGTAGCCGGGAATGGGCTGGCCGGGCGGGGGAATGACGCGCGAGTGCTGGAACAGCTCCACCTTGACCGGCGGGTTCTTAGGGTCGGTGTCGTTGACGCGGGCGGCGTAGCGGGCCAGCGGACGCCAAAGCTGATGGTTGCCGCCGTGGGTGACTACTTCGGTCATTTTGCGCCAGCGCTCTTCCTCGATGCGCTTGGCATAGTTCATGTGGACCATGCGCGGGAAGTCCCACGATTTGGTCTGGCCGTTGGCGTAGGTGATGCGGGCCTCCATATAGACGTCCATCTTGTCGGGGTTCGGGGAGAACATGCTCCAGCTTTGTGCAAATGCCGTCATGACCAGGTAAGGGCGGACGACGGGGGACAGCACCTGCACGAGGGCGCTGTTGCCGGGAACCACCCAAACGCAAATCGCGAACGCCTGCCAAATGATGAACAGGTTGACGGCCCGGCGCTTCCACCAGCGTTTTTCCAGGCGGTTGACGCGCCGCTGCTTGATTTGCCGCCGCGCTTCTTCCCAACGCCGCTGCTCGTCCTCACTGCGCCCCGGCGTGACTTCCGCTTGGGGAGCTTCTATGGAGCCGTCTGTGCGTGTATTTTCCTCTGCGATCATAACACTATTGTATCACGAAATGAGAAAAAGTGGAATTCTTCTCTTATATACTTTTATTTGCAAAGTACTTTATGGTATAGTAAGCGTCGGGAGGAAGAACCGATGACACACACAACGCGGCTGGGACTGACGCTGCTGGCGGCGGCGCTGGGATTAGGAATTGCTGGGGACGCACTGCTGCGGGCGACGCCCTGGGGAATAAACGCGCTGCTCTGGCTGGGGCTGGCGCTGGGCGTCTACTGGCAGACGGCCCGGCGCTCCGGGTTTACGGCGGCTGGGGAAGGCTTTTGGCTGGCGGTCCCGGCCCTGTGTTTTGCCGGCGGGCTGGCCTGGCGGGATTCCGGGACGCTGCGGGCGCTGGACTTCTGCGGTCTGGCGTGCTGCTTGGGGATCGGGGCGGCGCGGACCCGCACCGGGCAAATCCGGCTGGCTGGCTTTTGGGAATATGCCGGGCAGATACTTGGGAGCGTGTTCCAGACGCTGGCAGGCATATTCCCCTTGCTGCGAAAAGACATCGGCTGGGATACGGTTCCGCGCAGCGGGTGGCTGCCGCGTGTCCTTGCCGCCGGGCGCGGCCTGCTTTTGGTCCTGCCATTATTGCTTTTGTTTGGGGCGCTGCTGTCGGCGGCGGACGCCGTCTACCAAAAGCTGATTTCGCAGGTGTTTCGCTTTGACCCAGGCGTCTTTTTGAGCCACTTCGGCTGGACGCTGGCTTTTGCCTGGCTGACGGCGGGGTTTGGGCGTACGCTGTTTTTGCGGGAGCCGCCGGACCGTGCGGGGGAGCGGCGCTCCCGGCTGCCGGCGCTGGGGTCTCTGGAAACGGGAACGATCTTGGGGCTGCTCAATCTGCTGTTTCTGAGCTTCGTGCTGGTGCAGATTCGCTACTTCTTCGGCGGGGCGGCGACCGTGGCATCCACTGCCGGGCTGACTTACACGCAGTATGCCCGGTCCGGGTTCTTTGAGCTGGCCTGGGTCGCGGCGCTGGTTCTGCCGCTGCTGCTCGGCCTGCACCGGCTCCAAGACAGTGAAAATGCCCACGCCCAACGCCTGTTTACGGCGCAGGCGGTGGTGCAGGTTGCGCTGCTGTTTGTGATACTCGCGTCGGCGATGCTGCGGATGCGTCTGTACCAGGAAGCCTTTGGGCTGACCGAGCTGCGGCTGTATACAATGGCGTTTATGGGCTGGCTGGCAGTCGTGTTCGGATGGTTTGTGTTCACGCTGCTGCGCGGCTGGCGCGGCTACTTTGCCTTTGGGGCCGCTGCCGCTGGCTGCCTCTTAATTGCCGGCCTGCACGCCGTCAACCCGGACGCGCTGATTGTTCGCACCAACGCTGCCCGCGCGGCTCAAACACATGTGTTTGATGCCGACTACGCGGATTCTCTCAGCGCCGACGCCGTACCGTCTTTGGTGTCCGCCCTGCCGAGCCTGCCCCCGGCGGCGCAGACGCAGATTGCGGCAGTGCTGGTGCCGTCGTGGTCCCAAACTGCTGATGACTGGCGCTCGTGGAACTGGGGCCGAACGCTGGCGCGTCATGCGGTACAATCACGCCAAAGAACGCTGCAAGCGCTCCTGCCGCCGCCGCCCAAGCCGGGTTCCTGCGGCTGTCAGGCTGTGAAGCAAAGGTAAAATGAACAATAACACTTGGGCAAAGATGCTGTGGTGGACGCTGTACGCTGCTGCGTTCGGCTATGTGGAGGCGCTGGTGGTCGTGTATATCCGCCGGCTGGGCGCGATGCCGCCGGGGCTGGACTATCCGGCGATCTGGGCTGGCCGGCATTTGGCCTGGAACGGCGCGGCGATCATTGGAGAAATGCGGCGTCTGGGGGTTTACGATACCGAATACGGGCGGGAAATCGCAACGCTGCTGCTGCTGCTCGGTCCGGCGATGGCGGCAGGTCGGACCGGGCGTGAGCGTCTGGCGCTGTACTTATTCACATTTGCGATGTGGGACGAGACGTTCTATCTTTGGCTAAAGCTCTGGACCGGACTTCCGCAGTCGCTTACCAGCACAGACATTTACTTTCTCGTGCCGATCGCCTGGTATGGCCCGGTCTGGTTCCCGGTGCTGGTGGTCATGCCTGCGCTCCTTGCGATTTCTCTGCGTCTTCTTTCTTCACCAGCAGTTTCCGCACCGCTTCCACCGCCGGGGCGAACAGCAGCAGGGCCGCGACGCAGCCAAATAGGTCGGGAATAAGCTGGGGCGGGGAATGCGGGCGCAGCATCAGCGCAATGGACGCGGAGCCAAGCGCTCCAATCAGTAGGGATGCCTGAACGATGGCCGGCTTTTCGCCGCCTTTCACTGCGCCGTACAGCACGACAAACTGCGAAAAAAGGCCAATAAGCAGCGGATAGGAGCCGATGAGATGCAAAATATGGAGCAAGCCTGTGTCCCTGTCTTTCCGAATTTACCCGTCGGAAGAGATTGCGCCGACGGCGGCCAATCTTGGCTGCCCTGACAGCATACCCACAATTTATCTTCAGCGGAACGGATTGGCGGTGTTCTGCCGACAGCTGGCGGCATTTGCTTGGCAGTCGGCGATTTCGTGTGTCTTTCCCCTGCTGCTGTTTCTCACGTTCGCTTTGACCCAGCACGCTGCCGTGCCGGGCCTGAGGCGCTACGATTTGATTTTGCTGATCTGCCTTGGGGCGCAGTACGCGCTTTACCGGGTGGGCTGGGAAACGAAAGATGAGCTAAAAGTCATTGCTGCCTTCCACGCAGCGGGGCTGGCGCTGGAGCTGTTCAAGACGCATGTCCACTCGTGGGCATACCCGGAGTCGGGCTGGAGCAAGATCGGCGGCGTGCCGCTGTACAGCGGCTTCATGTACGCTTCCGTGGCGAGCTATCTGTGCCAGGCATGGCGGCGGCTGGATGTCCATCTGCGCGGCTGGCCGAGCGGCCGCACGACGGGGCTGCTGGCGGGGGGAATTTATGGGAACTTCTTTGCAGACCACTGGCTGCCGGATGCCCGCTGGCTTCTCGCCGCGCTGATTGCGCTTGTCTTTCGCCGAACCCGCGTGCTGTTCACTGTGCGTGCCGAGACGTATCAGATGCCGATGACGCTGGCGTTTCTGCTTGTCGGGTTCTTTGTTTGGGTTGCGGAGAATATCGCGACCTACTACGGGGCCTGGCGGTACCCGAACCAGCACAGCGGCTGGCATTTCGTGTCTGCCGCTAAGATCAGCTCCTGGGCGCTGCTGGTCATCTTCAGCTTTTTGATCGTCGCCCAGCTTAAGCACGTCAAAGAAGCCCGCGCCGGCAAACTAGGTCATTAATTCGCCTGCCGCACCGTTAATTCGCCTGCCGCTCTATGGTCAGGGTCTGGACCACCTGAGAGTTTGGAATGACATGGCCGAAGTCATCGGAGCCGCGCCGCCCGCGCCCGGTCATCACAAGCGACAGCGTGATTGTCTCGGTGCTGACGGCCCGCACAAGCTGGCCCCGGCGGCAGTCAAAGACAACATGGTCCGACTTTGCCACCGACGTCGTTTGAAGCAGCGTCCCGTCATGGTCCGGCGACGTGCTTCGGGCAACAGTCGGCGGGCTGGAACGGTCTTCCACCGCCAGCCCGTCTTTGCGAGCATTCATGCTGGCAGTAAGGACAATCCCGCGCAGCAAATCCTGCGCTTCCGGGCTGTTCTGAGGCTCTGACCCTGCCGGCGGCAGTACCCGTCCGGACGCCGTCACTGTGACTGTCCGCGAAACCGCTGCCTGCGGATGGGTTTCGTCCTCAAACCCCGGTTCCGGCGTGAGCGTCAGCTTCAGCGTCGCCGTGCCGTCCGCCGCCACCGCCAGCACTTTTTCCGTGAGCCGCTCGACCACGGGCGGCCGGTATGGTTCATTCGCCACCGTCTCAATGGCCGCCTTTGGGTCTGCAAAGTACGGGTCGCGCTGGATCACAAACCGCAGCGTCTCGCCGCGCACGAAATGGCAGCTTGGGGCAGTGGAGGGTAGGGGAGATTGCGCCTGAAGGCTCGGCGTTTCCAGAAAAGCAAAACAAGCAAATGCGACCAATAAGCGAGTATTCATACACTCCCAAGTATGCCCAAAATCCGCCCCCACGTCAAGCCGTAAAAATTACAAGGAAGTTACAAATTGCAGTCCAGTCGCCGCTATTCTTCTCCTGCCGCAATGATGCCGTGGGAAAATATGTTATCTTCCGGTCTCAGCCCATTATCGCGCAAAGACTGCTCCACCGCCTCCTGCGCTTCTGCCGGAGGCACCGTCAGAGCAGCAACAAATCCCATCTATTGGCTCTGTTCTGCGACAACCTGCCGGATACGGGTCTTGTCAAAAAACAGGCTTGCTGCCTCGCGTGTCATAGTTTCAGCCATTTAACTTTCCCCAATCTGCATGATACCGCATCTGCATCAGCTTGGTTGTGAACGCATTGTCTTCCGGTCGGATGCCTTCCGCCGCCATCATCGCGCGAACCTTCTCCACAGTCGCAGTCGGGTCTGGCACAAATCCCATGCACTCGTTGGTTTCCGCGACTAGACGGCGAGCCTCTTCTTTGTCCGCAAACACGCTCTTGCTGACATCACGTTCAAGAATTGCCATTTGCTTTGCCTTTTGCACTCATGCAGTCGCTGGAAACATAACACCATATTAGCAGTCACTCTACTACATAGGAAACTGTGTGAACTCTGCATTAGTCAGTCTATTCCGCCAAGCGATCTCGCGTACTTTATCATTAACGACAATATGAAGGGTGGTCGCAAGGAAAAAAATGTCTGTTGGTGGAACCATATCTTGCGTCAGCGTGATGACCCTTTTGGAATTGTCAAACTCCTCACGTCCGCAGGCTGGACACCGACTTATAATTTCAGCCCCCGGTGGTCTACCGCTGGTGGAAACAATAACCATCTCGTACAGTGGACCGAATTCAGCGGGATTGCGCTCTGCTTCAACTTCATCAATGATATCTTCCGGCTCTCCGGTGGAAGCAATGGGAACTGGCCCTGTGGAGTCGCGTTTACCGACTTTATCAATGACGGCAGGGCAGAACTGCACACCTGTGATTGCATGCCTCTCAAAGAGGATTTTGACTTTAGGAGAGACAACCACACTTCCTAATGAAGACCACAAGAAATCACTTTGGGGCCGAGAGGGAAACTTGAGATGCAGGGGCTGGAAGTCTGCTCCGGGAAACAAGTTCGCCGATTGAGCCGTTTCGGTTGGCATCTCATCCTTGATCTGCTGTTGGAGCAGCTTGTGCTCTACTTCGGTAATCGGCCAGCGCCTCCGAATATTTTTGTGCTTCTGAAGCTTCTCAGGGCAAGCATATGGCAATGGATAACCGCCGCCGTATGTCTTCTTGCAGACATTGCAGCTTAATCCGGGCATCCCATATAGATGCTGACTGCTTCCGTTGATGAAGGTGTCTTGGTAGTCGCTGCTGTATTGCGGAGGTTCAAGCCGCCAGTAAGTTTTATCCATTTTGCGTACTGTTAAGCGCTCGGAACCAGCAACACATCGAGGTGTTCTTTTTCTTTGATCTCGCCTTCAATATCGGTCAGCACACCGAAATAATCGTAGGTGATTGGCTTGTCCGTCGTTGGGCGAACGGGAACGTACCACCACTCCCCATCGGCGTGAACGGCTTTCTCGACAATCTCAATGGTCATCTCGGCGGTTTGATGCGACCCCAAGTAGCGGTTCACTCGCTGTATGATGTCTTGTTTACTCATCTTTGATCTCCAGTGCCAGTAAGATGGTGTTCGCGTCGCGCAGGGCATTAAGCGCGATGCGGCGGTCAACATAAGTCGCGGGTACGTAATCCGCGATGACCCGCGCTTTCCAAAGCCGCCCGACAGCCTTCACTAAACCAAAGCGTGTTTGCCGTGAGAGTGCGTCCAAGTTACGGAGAATGTATATCGGCAAATCCGCATGAGCCGGATTGTCACGTCCTTCTTTGTAGATAACCTTGCCTTCCAATTTGCTGGATAAGGCTGCATAAGCCGCGTAGTAGGAGCGGTTAATGCTGCTCCGCAGGTAACCGACAGTCAGTAAAGTTTTCGCGGCCGTCCGGCATTCCAGACTGGCCTCACGCCAAGTCGCCATGACACACTCCTTGTGATTGTACCTTTATCTGCGCTTGTATTACTTTCCGCTAATCAGGCTTTCACCTCTCAGCACTTTGTCGAGGTAGCGGCCGGTGTGGGAGGCTTGGACTTTGGCGACGGCTTCGGGGGTGCCTTCGGCGACTACTGTGCCGCCGCCGTCGCCGCCTTCGGGTCCCATGTCAATGACCCAGTCGGCGGTTTTGATGACGTCTAAGTTGTGTTCAATCACCAGCACAGTGTTGCCGGTGTCGGCGAGTCTTTGCAGGACGCCGAGAAGCTTCTGGATGTCGGCGAAGTGCAGGCCCGTTGTCGGTTCGTCGAGGATGTAGAGCGTCCGGCCTGTGGCACGTTTGGCAAGCTCGGTGGCGAGCTTCACCCGCTGGGCTTCGCCGCCGGACAGCTGAGTCGCGGGCTGGCCCATTCTAATATAGTCGAGGCCGACATCGTGGATGGTTTTGAGTTTGCGCGTGATGGCAGGCACGGCCTCAAAAAACGGGAGAGCCTGGCCGACGGTCATTTCCAGCACGTCGGAGATGGACTTGCCCTTGAACTTGACTTCTAAAGTCTCGCGGTTGTAGCGCTTGCCGTGGCAGACTTCGCAGGGGACATACACATCGGGCAGGAACTGCATTTCAATCTTAATGATGCCGTCGCCCTTGCACGCTTCGCAGCGTCCGCCTTTGACGTTGAACGAGAAGCGCCCGGCCTTGTAGCCGCGCATCCGGGCATCGGCGGTTTTGGAGAATAGGTCGCGGATCATGTCAAAGACGCCGGTATAAGTCGCGGGGTTTGAGCGGGGCGTTCTGCCGATGGGCGACTGGTCAATGTCTACGATTTTGTCTAAATTCACAATGCCTTTGATGGTATCATGCGGCTCCCAGACATGATGCCCTTTATTGATGGCGCTCTGCAAGCGCGGAAACAGCGTTTCCTGAATCAGCGTAGACTTGCCGGAACCCGATACCCCCGTCACGCAGACAAAGCAGCCGAGTGGGATTTTGACCGTGACATTTTTGAGGTTATGCCCGCACGCGCCGACAATTTCCAAAAACTTCTCGCCGGGGGCGCGGCGCTCTTCGGGAATGGCGATCTTGTCGCGCCCCGACAAAAAGCCGCCGGTGACGCTTTTGGGATTGGCTTTGATCTCGGCGGGCGTCCCCTGCGCGATGACGTGGCCGCCATGCTCGCCTGCGCCGGGGCCGATGTCAATAATCCAGTCGGCGGCTTCCATGGTTTCTTCGTCATGCTCCACGACAATAATCGTGTTGCCGAGACCCCGCAGGTGAAACAGCGTATCAATCAGCTTGGTGTTGTCGCGCTGATGCAGGCCGATGGACGGCTCATCTAAGATATACAAAACGCCGGTCAGACCCGATCCAATCTGCGACGCCAAGCGAATGCGCTGGGCTTCGCCGCCCGCCAGCGTCTTCGCGCCCCGGTCTAAAGTTAAATAACCGAGTCCGACATTCAGGAGAAAGCCCAAGCGCGTCTGGATTTCGCGGACAATCTGCCGCCCGATCATCTGCTGCCGGTTGGTCAGATGAAGCGTCTCAAACCAGGCCGTGGACTTTTCAATAGAGAGGGCGCATAAATCGCTGATGTTGAGGCCGCCTAAAAGCACCGACAGCGCTTCGGGCTTCAGCCGCTTGCCGTGGCAGATGGGGCAGGGCTTTTCCGACTGGAACTGGCCCAGCCACTCTTTGATGCTGTCCGACTCGGTTTCATTCAGCTTCTTTTGCAGCATCCCGACAATGCCGGAATAGTCCGACGTAAACTGCCGGTTTCTGCCCCATTTGTTCCGAAATGTCACGGTGACGTTGCCCGAAACGCCGAACATCAACGCCTTATACTGCTCGTCAGTAAGCGTCTCGACGGCAGCTTCCGGGTCAAACTTAAAGCGCTCGGCGACGCCGCGGAACAGGCCCAAGGCCCATTCGTTCGTGCTGCCCGAAGTCACGGCCACATAAGGCGCAATCGCGCCGCCTTCCACGCTGAGGGCTTTATCGGGAATGATGAGATCGGGGTCAAACTCGGTCTTGATGCCTAAGCCGTGGCACTCCGGGCACGCGCCGTAAGGAGAGTTGAACGAAAATAGGCGCGGCTCGATCTCTTCGAAGTTAAACGCCGAGTCAGTTGCCGCAAAGCTTTCCGTGAACTCCAGCGCTTCGCCGCCGGCAACGTCTACAATAACTGAGCCTTTGCCGTGCTTGACTGCGACCTCAAACGAGTCGGCAAGCCGCTTGGCTAAAGTAGACGACGCCGTGGAGTCCGGCGCGGGGTGCTTGACGACTACTCTATCCACCACGATCTCAATCGTGTGCATCTTGTAGCGGCCCAGCTCTGGAATGGTGTCCGACGCGAAATCGTACACCGTGCCGTCTATTCTGGCACGTGCAAAGCCTTCGGCTTTAATCTCGTCAATCTCTTTTTTGTACTCGCCCTTGCGTCCCCGAACAATCGGAGCCATAATCTGAATGCGCGTTCCTTCCGGCAGTTCCAGCGTTTTATCGACCATCTGCTCAATGGTCTGCTTGGTTAATGGAAGGCCGGTGATGGGGTCATGGGGAATGCCGACGCGGGCGAATAAAAGGCGCAAATAGTCATAAATCTCGGTGACGGTCCCGACCGTCGAGCGGGGATTGCGGGACGTTGATTTCTGGTCAATCGAGACCGCCGGGGACAGTCCTTCAATATGGTCAACGTCCGGCTTATCCATCTGGCCCAAGAATTGCCGGGCGTAGGCCGACAGCGACTCGACATACCGCCGCTGCCCTTCGGCATAGATCGTATCAAACGCCAGCGACGACTTGCCTGATCCCGAAAGCCCGGTAATGACCACCAGTTTATCACGCGGAATATCCAGCGAGATGTCTTTAAGATTGTTCTGCCGCGCCCCTTGAATCCGAATAAAATCAGCCATGCACTACTCCCACGCAAGAGAAAACGGGCGCACACCTGTGGCCCGCTCTTGAAACGCTGCTTGAAAACATTTGTTCTCCCTAGTGTACCCCAAGAAGCAAAAAAAGATTTCTCCTGCGTGAAACCTTTCGCCCTGCACCGTGCCTCTATTTTATGTCAGCATTCAAGAAGAGAAGGAGAAAAAGATGTCGCTCAAACGAAATGTGCCGAACTGGGAGCGGGGGCTGCGGATCGCTGTGGGGATTGCTCTGACTGCGGGCGGCCTGCTGATTTGGAAGCTGTCGGTGCTGGGAATTGCCGTCGCCGCGACCGGCGGCGTCGCCCTGCTGACTGGCGCTGCCGGCCTCTGTCCGATGTGCGCGATTGCCGGACGCTGCCCGGTCGAGACCACGCCTCGGAGCCGCCAGTGACCGCTGCCGTTCCTCCCGCACTGCTTGAAGCGGCTATCGGCGGCGATGCCGGGGCTTTAGAAACACTGCTGGTGCAGTGCCGCCCCCGCCTGCTGCATTATGCCGCCCAGACCTGCCGGGCCTCGGACACCGAAGACGCCGTGCAGGAAGCGCTTTTGATCCTGCATCGCCGTCTGCCGACCCTGCGGTCTGCGGCGGCGTTCGCGTCGTGGGTCTTCCAAATCGTGCGCCGCGAATGCCTGCGCCTGGAGCGCCGGCTCGGCTTCAGCGCGGCAGAAGAAGACTGGGAGAACGCAGGCGCGGCTTATTTGTCCGTCCCCAAGACCGATATCGAGATGCGCCTGGACATTGCCGCCGCGATTCAATCCCTGCCGGACTTGTACCGCGAAGTTATCATCCTGCGCGATTTTGAAGAACTGACCGTGAGCGAAATTGCGCTTCGTCTGGGTCTCGTGCCTGCCACCGTCAAAACGCGCATTTCTCGCGGGCGCCAGCTTGTTCGCGAGCATCTGCTTTCTTAGAAAGACAAAGGACCCTAAACCATGACTACATTGGCTTTTCGACGCACCCGCCGGCTATTGATAGCAGCCGCGCTGCTGGCGCTTATGCCGCCGGCATCACGAAGCCAGGCGCAGGCCGCGCCTCAGCCGAAACCGCGCGTCTATGCCGTCGTTTTTCTCGCGTCCTGGTGCGCGAACTGCAAAGAACTCGGCCCAAAGGCGGCCCATGTCCTGCCGCCGTTCCTCGCGCGGGGCGTCGTTCCCGTACAGCTTGACATGTCCGACGAGGCCGCCCGGCAAAAATCACTGCGGACGGCACAAAAGCTGGGCCTCGGCCCCATCGCCGCCGGCGAAGACGGCACCGGCTTTATTGTGCTGGTAGACGCCAAAAAGAAAACCCGGCTGGGCCGGGTCACGTCCAATCTGACCGAAGCGCAGATGACCGGGGCGTTCCAGCAAGCCCTCAGCCAAAGCGCCTCGCACTAGCTTAGTCGGCAAACACGTCCGCCACGGAAACCGACAGGCCGGGGAACACCTCTGACACCACGGCCTGTCCCTCCCCATAAACCGCCAAACTCTGCGCCCCGTCCGGCGAGAGCGCCAGCACCTCCACCGTCCCCGCGTCAGGCCGCACTACCCAGCACTCGCTGACGCCAATTTCCACATAATCCGCGATCTTGTCCCCCAAAATCCGTTGCGCTTCACTGCTGGAAATGACTTCAACCACTAACTCCGGTGCGACTTCGAGCGGCCCCTCTTCCGGGTCGCTGCCGCTTTGCGTGAGGCGAGCATCGCTGACAAACAGTACATCCGGCTGCCGGGTTTGCATATTCGGGAAGCGGCGAATGAGTACGTCGAAGGGTGCGGAAACAGTTGTGCCGAAGCTGCTGGATTGCTCGTACCTGTAAAACGCCCGGCTGATGTTGTTTGACACGCGCTGATGCCGCCACGTTGCTCCTGCCATGTACTCTCTCACTCCATTGACAATGCTGTATCGCCCCTCGACTTGTGGCTCCGCCATGTAGGCATCATAGGTCAGCTCATTCGCTGGTTCGTCCACTACCGGCGCGGTGGGCGCTTCCGTTGTCATCGCCATTGGGTTTCCTCCTCAACTGCGTCACATCTGGTGTCAGCAGTGTACCACGGCGTCGCCTGCCGGTCAAGTGAGGTACAATGACCACTCAATGGAGGCAACGTCGTCAGATGGACCGAGACGAACAATCTGCAAAATGCGTCTGCATTATTCCGAACCTCGCGCAGTCTGCCGTTTTAGTTGACAAGGCCAGCGGGAGTTATGCTTTTCCCTCGGTAGTCCTGCCTCCTCTGCGCCTCAACTTCTTTCCTGACTATGTGCCGCACATCCGGCAGGAGATGCGCTACATGACGGGCCTAGAAATGACGGTCCGGCGGCACTTGCAGGATTTGGGTAATGTTCAAATCTGCGTGATGGAAGTCCAGGCTGCCGCCGGCTGTCTGCCTGATGGCTATGTGTGGCTTGAGCGCGGCGAAGATGCCGCCTGGGCAAACGAACCGTCGGCTTTGGCGTGGCGGGCCTGGGCTGCGGCCCGAACTGAAGACCCTGATTCACAGGCCGCGCCGTGGGAGCGGAGCGGCTGGTTTGCGGACGCCGCGCTTTGGGTGCGAACGCGCCTGCACGAGTCTGGGCACACGCTGACAAGTCCTGTGGAGCAGTTTAAGGGAGCGTGGGGATGGTCGTCAATCCTGACAGCGGAAACAGACCGCGGCAGGGTCTACTTCAAGGCGGACTACGATAGGCCGCCGAAGGAAGCGGCGGTGGTGCGGAAGCTGGCGGAGCGCTGGCCCCAAAACGTGCCGCATCTCCTCGCGGCAGACGTACAGCGGAACTGGATGCTGATGCCCGGCTTTGCCGGCGTCAGCTTGGAGCCACTAGACACGGAGCATTATGTGAGCGCAGTATCGCTATTTGCCAAAATCCAGCGCTCCTCCGCGCCGGACATCAATGTGTGGAAAGAGCTGGGCTGCCCCGACATGACGCCGGACGCTCTGATGAGGCTGACCCCACAGCTTTTGGTCGACACTGCCGTGCTGACCGGCGGCGCAAGCGGGCTGCGCTCCGAAGAGGTGGCGGAACTCACGCAGAAGCTTCCGCAGATCGCGCAGATGCTGGCGCGGCTTGCCGATTCGGCGCTGCCAAGCGTGATTTCCAACGAAGACTTCAAAGCGGGAAATGTCGCCGTCTCGAACGGCGTGTGCCTCTTCTATGACTGGAGCAGCACAGTCCTGACGCACCCGCTGTTTGGGATTAACTATTTTCTGAACCGCATGGTCCGCAGCGGCGGCGAAGACCGGTTCCGCTGGCGCAATGATTTAGAAGAGGCGCGGCGGCAGGAACTGCTGTTCGCGTTCCTGTCGGAATGGACAGAGTATGCGCCGTGGGATCAGCTTGCTGCCGAGTTTTGGCTTTGCCGCCGCTTATCTTCTTTATACGAAGCGGTCCGCTGCTACTGCGATTTGCTGTTTGTTGACACAGCTTCTCCGTGGGGGGCGGGCACACTTGCCAACATTCCCCAAGCTCTTAGGAGCCTCCTGGCTGCGCTGGACTACAAGCCGAAGTTACTTGCGTAGAGTGCCTGCACTTTTGCGACTTCTTCGGCGGTCAGTGCGGGCGTTTCGGGGGCGGCGCAAAGTTCTTCAAGCTGCGTTTCGTCGTAGATGTTCGGCAGGGCGACGGCGAGGAGCGGGTTGGACCAAAGCCACTGCAAAGCGGCTTGGCCCAGGGTGCGGCCTGTGCCTTTGGTGAGGAAATCAAGCTGCTCGATTTTTTGGAGGCCGTCGTCCAGCCAAGCTTTGCGCTTTTCGTTGGTGGAGACGCGGAAATTACGGTGATCGCCGGGGGCGAACTCGGTGTCTGCGTTATAAGAGCCTTCTAAAAGCCCCGACGCATGGGGGACGCGGCACATGACCCCGCCGCCGGTTTCGCGGGCGGCGGCGAAAACCTCTTCCCCCAGCACTTGTTCGAGTAAATTGTAAATGATCTGCACGGAAGTCATTTGCCGGGTGCGGAACGCCGCTGCGCCTTCTTCGGCCTGCCGGATGTCCAGCGCCGGGCCGAGCGCCGCGCCGTAGTGGCGTATCTTGCCTTCGGCTTTGAGTTCGTCTAAGGCCGCGAATAAGTCATCGCTCCTCAGCGCGTCTATGCGCGGGTTGTGCAATTGGTACAAGTCAATGCGGTCTGTGCCGAGGCGCGTAAGACTTGCCTCGCAGGCGCGTTTGACGAATGCCGGGCTCCAGTCGTGGGGGCGTTCTTTTTGGCCGGGCTGTTCGCCGGGCGCGGTGTACCAGTCGTAGCCGAACTTGGTGGCAAGGGTTAATTCGTCCCGATGCTCGCCCAATGCGTCGGCCAAGATTGTTTCGCCGAGGCCGTCGCCGTAGACATCGGCGGTGTCAAAGAAGGTCACGCCCAGCTCGAACGCCCGGCGCAGGAGGCGCAGGCGGACGGAGGCGTCGGTGACGCCCCACATGCGGGTGGAGACGGTCCAAACGCCGAAGCCGACGACTGAGGCGCGTAAATCGGTTGTCCCAAAATTGCGGTACTGCATGGTGATTTCTATTCTAAAGTAAACAAGTCGGCGACGCGGCAGGAGAAGCCGGGCAGCAGGCCACCGGCATCGAGAGTGCCTTCTGCGCCCAGTGTCTGCATTTCGGTCGGCGACGTAAACACGGTCACTTGCTGCCGCTCCGGGAAGACGTGCCAGACCTGCACTGCGCCGCCGTCGAAATACTCCTGCACTTTACGGCTCATCTGGCCGGGGCGATCTGACGGCGAGATAATCTCCACGCAGAGGTCAGGAGCCAGGCCGCCGAATGCGTCCGGGGCATGACCACCGGGAAACCGCTCTTTGCGCGTGTACGAAACGCTGGGAACCCTGATATTCCTGTTCGCCATGCGAAAGCCGGCTTTGCCGAGCGTCATTATCCCGTTACCGCGAGCGAACAGCCCCAGCAGGCCGACGATGTTCGCCGTGATGATGCCTACGAAAAACGACTTGCACGGCTGCCCGTCCAATCTGCCGTCCACGAGTTCATAAAGAAACTCATCGTCCGGCAGGCGCATCAGCTCCTCTTCCGTGATGGGCGTTCCAGGGTAGGGGATAATGTCTTCCGCTTCTGCAATTTCCGCTTCTGCGATTGCCATTGGGGGTTTCCTCCTGAGACTGCCGCTATTATACCCGTTGGGAGGAGCCGTAAGGTATACTGATGAACAGAATACTCCACCCTGCGTCGGTACGAAAACTCACTATGAATGAGGAGACCTTCCATGCGAAAACCTTCCTGGCCTCTGACTGTTCTTGCCGCTTCCTGCGCCGTGTTTTGCACAGCCTTGCCTGTCCACGCGGATGCTGCCCTGGCGACTTCGGGGCCTTACACGCTGACGCAGGGAATGATCAATGACACTTTGGAGTTTTGGCAAATTTTGGACGGACGCCCGTTTACCATCGCTGACCGGCAGGCGATGACCGCCACTGATGTAGATCGATTTCAGCACGATCCGGCCTGGGTGATCGGCGTGTTCGGCCAAGTCCATAAGAACCTGCCCCGCATCCGCCGTTCCAGCGCTGCGGACATCGCAGCCCTGCGTCAAACCAACTTGGTGGACATCTACTGTACCCCGCAGGCGCTGCACTTAACGGCGGATGAAGCCGCCCAAATGCAGGCAGTCACGGCGCATTACGTTCCCGTCGTGGGCGTGGATGCGGCGTCCGGCACGGTCGTTACCGAACGCGATTTAGACGCGGCTGTGGCGGCGTCGCGCTTTGTGGCGGCTCAGACAAAATTGCCCAATGACAGCGCCCGGCTTCGGTCCGATCTGGCAAATCTCGCCCGCATTCCTGCCAAGCTGGGGCCGCTGGCGGAGCATGACTTGACCGACATGGACCGCAACTGGGCGGCGTTTCAAGTGACCTGGCCGCATGAGTCGGCCTCATACAAGGCGCAGATGCTGGGCCGGGTCACGCCGACCCTGCGCCGCCTGACGGTTAAAGGGCAGAAAGAAACTGGGTTAATGGTGGCGTCGCTTGCGTGGGCGAGCTTCAATTTGCCGATTACCCTTACGCGCTTGACCCGCGCCTTGCCGCCGCGAAGCGGGCGTCGGACGCCCGCATGAGCCGGTTCAAGACGCACATGCAGGAATACCTGATTATGAACCAGCAGCGCGGTATGCTGAACGCCGCCCGCAGCATGAGCGGCCAGGCACCGGAGCCGGATGACTACAATCCCATCCCGATTCCGACGCCATAGCAAAGTCATACCACTATGATTATTCTGCTCAGTGGCTCCATCAACGCCGGCAAGACAACGGTGTCCAAGCAGCTTGTTCAAATGCTGCCGCGCACGGCGCACGTCGAAGTGGACGACTTAGACGACTTCATAGACTGGATGCCGCTTTTGGAATCCATTCCGCTAAATCTGGCAAACACCGTCGCCGTGACGCGCAACTTTGTCGCGTTTGGCCTAAACGTGGTCATCAGCTCTGTGCTGCGCCTAGAAGATTACGACTATCTTGTGCGTGAGCTTCAGCCGCTTGGCGTCCCGATCCACTGCGTCACGCTCAATCCAAGCATGGCCGTCGCGCTGACCAATCGCGGCACACGGGAGCTGACCGAGTGGGAACTTCGGCGTATTCCTGAGCTTTATGCAGAAGGTATTCACAGGCCGGCATTTGGCATCATCATTGACAACGCGCAGCAAACACCGGAAGAAACGGCGCGGCAGATTTTGGCCGGTGTAGAAAATGCAGGATAACTCAAATGCAAGAGGTTGACCGGGTTGTCATTCCGGCAAAGAACGTGCAGTCGCTTTGCTGGCAGGGCGATGAGCTTGTGGACTGGGCCGGGGGCGGGACGCGCTATGGTTTTGACGGAACAACCCGCCGCAGTGGTGTCCTCTATAGCAGTAAGTTCGATAGGGCTGTAACTTCCCCGAACGGTCAGTATGCTGTGATCTACGAGGTCTTGGGAACCAAAGGGCTGCTGCTGAAAGACGGCAAGCTAATTCGGGAGATTAACCGCAGTTACTACTGCGCCGATGCCTACGAATACCCAGTTGTGTTATTTGATCTGCCGGACGGTCGCACTGTGCTGGCGCACTGCCCGGACGAATACAACGAGCTGCAAATCGAAGACGCGGAGACTGGCGAACGCCTCACGCAACGGAGCGGCGAAACTGCCGACTTCTTTCACTCGCGCCTCAGCATCAGCCCCGGCGGCAAGTGTCTGATGAGCGCAGGCTGGTACTGGCACCCGCTGGATTTCGTTTCTTTCTATGACATTGAACAAGTTTTGGCTCGGCCTGAACTTTTGGATGCTGAATTGGATTGGAAGTTGACGTCGGGGATGGCCGAAATCCACAGCGCCGTTTTCGCGGACGCCGAGACAGCCGTTTTTGCCAGCGCGGACTTGCACTTTGACGAACACGACGCAGACGGGGAAGACAAAGGAAAGTTCGTCTTGCAGCCGGACCAGATTGGCCGTTATAGCATTACGGAGAAACGCTTTCTGACCACTGCACCTCTGAAAGAGCCTGCTGGAACGCTTATGCCCGTCGGTGATTTTGTCGTCGGCTTCTTCCAGTGTCCAAAGCTGATTGAAGTCGCAACCGGAGAAATTCTCGTGCGCTGGCAAGACCTGGAAACCGGGAACCAGAACAGCAGCATTATTCGTCACATTGAAAGAGTGCCACCACTGGCGCTTGACCCTGTCAACAGACGCTTCGCCGTCGCCAATGACGAGAAGATTACTGTGATCCAGTTAGGATGAAGCTATGTTACCAAACGAACTTACCATAGCCCTCAAAGAATGGGCGGTTGTGCAAAGATCGCTGCTGGAAGGGCATCAGATTATTTTGCTTCGTAAAGGCGGGCTGGTGGAAGACACCGGCGACTTTGACCTCAAAGCCCGCCAGTTTCTTTTGTACCCGACTTATGAACATGAGACGGAGCGGGTAGGGGACTTGCAGCCGTGCTTTGGGCAGTGGCTGAAAGAAGAAGAAGCCCGGAAGCTGCCGCCGGGCGAAGTGCGCTTAGAAGCGGTGGCGGAAGTCTCGGATGTGGTGCGCGTGGACGACCGGGCAAAGCTGCTTAATCTCGCCCCGCAGCATATCTGGAGTCCGCAGTTCATTGACGGGCGCTATGACTGGGAGCCGTACAAGCCGGTCTTTGTGCTGCTGCTCCGGGCGTATGTCCTGCCGTCGCCGATTATCCTGCCGGTCATACGCGCTTACGGCGGCTGCCGCTCGTGGATTGATCTGGCCGAACCGATTTCTACGACAGGCGCGGTGCCGGCGGTCTCGGACGAGCGCTATGCCCGGCGGCGTGAGCTGACTTTGCAGCTTCTAGGAGAGCCGCCGAGGGTGTAGAAACCCCCGGCAAAGAGGCGTCCTTCGGACGAAGAGGCGGAAAGAGAGTCAGGCTTCTCCGTGTCCGCAGGACATTCCCCTGCCGGGGGTTTTCACACTTCCGGCTGAAAGAAAAAATCCAATGCCAATCTGCGAGTTTCACCTGAACCAAAACACGGCCCTGGAAAAGATGACATCGTTTACGGCCATCGTGCCGGACGATAAGCCCGGCCCATTTCCGGTGCTGTACCTGCTGCACGGGTTGTCCGACGACCATACGGCGTGGACCCGGCGCACCAGTTTGGAGCGCTATGTCGGCGGCCTGCCGCTGATCGTGGTAATGCCGAACGGCGAGCGGTCTTTTTATACCGACTCGCAGGCGAACCCAAAAGCGGCATTTGAAACTTATATGACCCGCGACCTGGTCGGCTTTGTAGACCGGACGTTCCGCACCATCCCCACCCGCGAAGGCCGGGTGATTGCCGGGCTATCCATGGGCGGCTACGGCGCGGTCAAGCTGGCCCTGAAGCACCCCGACTTGTTCAGGGCCGCCGTCAGTCACTCCGGCGCAGTCGGCTTTGGACGCCGCACGTTTGAGCCGGGCAGCGAATGGGCGGCGATCATGGGCGAAAACGCGCAAGGCGGCCCGAACGACATCTTTGCCCTGGCGGAAACCGCAGATCGCGCCCAATTGCCTGCCCTGCGGATCGACTGCGGCGTAGACGATTTCCTCATTGAAGAAAACCGCGCTTTAGACGCGCACTTGACGCATCTTGGTGTCCCGCACGAGTACGAAGAACATTCCGGCGAACACAACTGGGAATATTGGGACACGCATATCCAGGACACGCTGAAGTTCTTTGGTGGGATACTGGGCTTGCCGTAGCCTGCTTCCAATGACTTTGCGTGTGTCACTGAGGCGTCAGCAAAAATGCGTGCTGCTGACCATTGTGACGTCCCTGGCCGATAATTTGCCCGTGGTTGTTGATGGCTTTCGCTTCCTCTAAAGTCCAGCCGTCGGCAGGCGGAATTAAATTGGTCAGCATGAACCGCTTGCCGTCCCGCCACAAAAACGCGCGGAACCCACTGTTGTCAGCGAGACGGACGAAGCCGACAATGTCATCGGCATTGTTTAAGGCGGCCACGGTGACTTCCGGTTCGGAACCCATCTCGCCTAAGTCTTCTGCCTGGCCGCTTTTCCACAAGACAGTGTGATGCGAGTGACGGATGGCGCTTTGGATGGTATCAAGTTCCGCTTGGCTGAAAGTCAAAAGTTCTGTCGTCTGCGGATAGGTCGCAATTGCCTCCAGAATGTCGCCGCGCTGGTTGATTGCTACGGCCCCGCTGCTCCATGCCTGCGGCACGGAAAGGCTTGTCGTCTGCCCATTCTGCCAGAGGAACGCGCCGGATGGCAGAAGGTCGCCGTGGTAAGGCTGCTTGTCCGGGGGCAGCGCAGCCCGCTTGGCTTTTTCCTGTGCAATACCAATCGTCATGGATGCGCCGACGACCTGACCGGCGTTGTTGATGCCGGAAACATTCTCGCCGAAGTCATCCGGGCGTGAGCTGATCCGCTGAAATCCAGCCTCCTTGCTCCACAAGAAAGTGTAAGACCGCGAAATCTGATGCCGCCCTTTGTCATCAACGGTTTCGGAATATGACTTGCCGACAACCTGCCCTTTGTCGTTGATACCGGTGGCTTCGCTGTATTCGCCCGGCGGCGTTCCCAAATCTTGAATAACTCCTTTGTCAAACAAAAAAGCCCGCCGCGTGTCCAAGTTCGAGCCAAAGGCCGTACCGACAATCTGGCCCTGGTTGCTGATGGCGCGGGGCCAGAGGCTTAACGTACCAAAGCCGTTTAGGA
Organism: uncultured Armatimonadales bacterium; assembly: GCA_964243345.1. GTDB lineage: Bacteria > Armatimonadota > Armatimonadia > Armatimonadales > Capsulimonadaceae > JANXMY01. Next base: position 27,341 of record CAXTER010000039.1, on the reverse strand, counting down.
GCGGCAAGGGAGTCATGCGCCCCTTCTGCCAGAGGAACGCCTTCCCCAGTCCGCCCGTGGAGCAGACGCAGACGACCTGCCCCCGGTCATTGAGCGCTAGCGCCTCGCAGGATGACTCGCCCGGCAGAGTGCCGAGGTCGGTAATGTGGTAGGAAGGCGTGGCGGCGCTGCCCGGCATCTGGCCGGTAAGCAGAGTCACAAGCCCCCAGGCTGCAATGGCTGTCGCCGAAGAAGCTTTCATCCTCTTAGTCTACCTGGTTTTCTTTGCGCCTGCGTTCCGGGTGACAAACACCCAAGAGTAGCCCCGTTTGCAGAAATGCATGCGGGGCTTTTTTGCGTCTGTCCGAAATCTTTACACTATCTTTATATGGCCCGCTCGCTTCTTTACACCTTCTTTATACGAAATCAGATACCATGAGGCCGTACCAAAAGACTAAATCGGCACGGCAATCAATAAGCAAAGGGGGCGGCAATGCAGGACTTTTTATTTTTGGGGACGGTGCTGGTCTTTTTCGTTGTTGCCATCGGCTACACCTACGGATGTGATAGGCTGTAAAGCGAACTGGATGAGGGAGAAAAGCATGGAGATTTGGCTTGCGGGACTGTCCGCGCTGGGCCTGACGGTCTATTTGATGTTCGCGCTGCTCCGGCCTGAGCAGTTTTAAGAATTGCGAGTTTTAGGGAGATTTTGACATGACTTTGATTGGATGGTTTCAGATCATCCTCTTCTTCGTGCTGATTTTGGCACTGACCAAGCCGTTCGGGACATTTATGTTTAATGTCTTTGAAGGCAAGCGGACCTGGATTTCTCCGGTGTTCCGCCCGCTGGAAAGCCTGGTCTACAAAATCGGCGGCGTGCGCGAAGATGAGGAAATGCCGTGGACGACCTATACGCTGGCGATGCTGCTGTTTAGCGCGGTCACGCTGGTCTTTACTTATGCTGTCCTGCGCTGGCAGGCTCTTCTGCCGCTGAACCCGATGCACTTTGGGGATGCCAAGAACGCGCCTTCCTATGCGACTGCGATGACGCCGGACCTGGCGTTCGGCACGGCGGCGTCCTTTACGACCAACACGAACTGGCAGGCGTATTCGGGCGAGAACACGATGTCGTATTTCTCGCAGATGGTCGGCCTGGCCTCGCATAACTTCTTTTCGGCGGCGGCGGGCATTGCTATCGCCATTGCTGTGGTGCGCGGCCTCGGCCGGCGCTCGGCGGCGAGCATCGGCAACTTCTGGGTGGACCTCACCCGTGCGACGGTCTACATTCTGCTGCCGATCTGCATTGTTTATGCGCTGGTGCTGTGCCAGCAGGGGGTCATCCAGAACTTCCATGCGTACCGGACGGTGACGGGCATTGAAGGCGGGTCGCAGATCATTCCCGGCGGGCCGTATGCGTCCCAGGAAGCGATCAAGATGCTGGGAACCAACGGCGGCGGGCCGTTCAACGCAAACTCGTCGCACCCGTTTGAGAACCCGACGGCGCTGACCGACTTCGTGCAGATCCTGTCCATCTTTTTGATTGGCGCAGGCATTGTCTACACGTTCGGCCTGTATGTCGGCAACGTCAAGCAGGGCTGGGCGCTCTGGGGCGCGATGGGCTTTCTATTTTTAGTCGGCGTTTCCGTGGCCTATGTCCAGGAAGCGCAGGGCAACCCGCTGATTGCGGCGCAGGGGGTCGAAACACGGGCGTCCGTGCTGGGCGACTCCGGCGGCAACATGGAAGGCAAGGAAGTCCGGTTCGGCGTGGCCCGCTCGGCCTTGTTTGCGACAGTCACGACTGATGCGTCGTGCGGCGCGGTCAACTCCATGCACGACTCGTTTACGCCGCTCGGCGGGCTGGTCCCAATGGCGAACATTATGACCGGTGAGGTGATCTTCGGCGGCGTCGGCGCGGGGCTGTACGGGATGCTGATGTACGCCATTCTGGCCGTGTTCATCGCGGGCCTGATGGTCGGACGCACGCCGGAATATCTTGGCAAGAAAGTGGAAGCCTTCGAGATCAAAATGGCGATGCTGGCGACTCTGGTGCTGGCTGCCGATGTTCTCCTGTTCACGGCAGTTTCCAGCGTCGCCCATGTGCCGCATCCGGCTGCTTACTGGAACACGACGGGAACGCCGCCGGTAGCGAATGCGCTGGCGTCGGCAAACACCAACAACAGCGGGCCGCATGGGTTCTCCGAGATTTTGTATGCGTTCGACTCGACCACGGGAAACAACGGCAGCGCCTTCGCCGGCATCTCCGTCAACACCCCGTACTGGAACTTGACGCAGGGTATTTCTGAGCTGGTGGGCCGCTTCCTGATGATTGTCCCGCTGCTGGCGATTGCCGGCAGCATGGTCAAGAAGAAGCGCGTCGCGCCAAGCGCGGGGACGTTCCCCACCGACACGCCGCTTTTCGCCGGGCTTTTAGTGGGCGTCATTGTGATCGTCGGTGCGCTGACCTACTTCCCCGGCGTCTCGCTGGGGCCGGTCGTGGAGCACTTCTTGATGCGTGGGGGAAAGACGTTTTAGGACAATTTTATTGTAGGGGCGCTGCTCGCTGCGCCCTTTTGGTGCAATCCTACTGGCATTCCTGCCGTTGTAGGAGGGCGCAGCAAGCAGCGCCCCTACGGGAACACAAACTATGGCAACAACACAGCAAAATCTGCAGGCGCCGATTGCCAATGGAACCGGGCCGACCGGAACCATGCCTTCGGTGCCGCCGCCCGGAAAACGGGCGAGGCCGCTTTTTGACCCGCCGATTGTTCGGCGAGCCATCGGCGATGCGTTCGCCAAGCTGAACCCCGTTTTGATGGCAAAAAATCCCGTCATGTTCGTGGTCTGGGTTGGCAGCGTCATCACAACAATTATCTTTTTGACCGACTTGTTTACGCATGTCGGCGGCTGGGAGCGAGCCTTTGTTGGGCAGATCGCCCTGTGGCTCTGGTTCACGGTGCTGTTTGCGAACTTCGCCGAGGCAATTGCCGAAGGCCGGGGCAAAGCGCAGGCGGACGAGCTTCGCAAGACCCGCACCACAACAAAAGCCAAGCGGCTCGGCAAGAACGGCCAGGTAGAGATGGTCGCCGCGCCGGACCTCCGCAAAGGCGACATTGTGGTCTGTGAAGTCGGCGACGTGATCCCAAGCGACGGCACGATTATTGAAGGCATTGCAAGCGTCGATGAGTCGGCGATCACCGGCGAAAGCGCTCCGGTCATCCGGGAAGCGGGCGGCGATAGATCGGCTGTCACGGGCGGCACGAAAGTCATCTCGGACGGCGTCAAGATTGAGATCACGGCGAACCCCGGCGAGACCTTTATTGACCGCATGATTAGCCTTGTCGAAGGCGCATCCCGGCAGAAGACGCCGAACGAGATTGCGCTGAACATCCTGATTGCCGGCTTGACGATTATCTTTTTGCTGGCGACAGTCACGCTGCTGCCGTTTGCTCAGTACAATGTCGGTCAGGCGCAGAGCGCGGGCTTGGGAGGACAAGCGCCAAGCATTACCATCTTGATTGCCTTGCTGGTCTGTTTGATCCCAACTACCATCGGCGGCCTGCTGTCCGCCATCGGCATTGCCGGCATGGACCGGGTCATGCAGTACAACGTGCTGGCGATGTCCGGCAAAGCGGTCGAAGCGGCGGGCGACGTGGACGTGCTGCTTCTAGATAAGACCGGCACAATAACTTTAGGCAACCGGCAGGCCGCCGAGTTTCTGCCCCTGCCCGGCGTTGATATTAACGAGCTGGCTGATGCCGCTCAGTTGTCGTCATTAGCCGATGAGACGCCGGAAGGCCGGTCAATTGTTGTGCTGGCGAAAGATAAGTACGGCCTGCGCGGGCGGGAGATGTCCGAAAAGGACGCTGAATTTATTCCGTTCACGGCGCAGACCCGGATGTCGGGCGTCAACATGAACGGCACCCGTGTCCGCAAAGGTGCGGTGCAGGCGGTTATTGATTACGTCAAGGCCGAAGGCGGCAGCGTTCCCGCTGAGCTTCAGGCGATTGCCGACGAGATTTCCAACAAAGGCGGCACGCCGCTGGCAGTTGTCTTTAACGGCAAGCCGCTTGGGGTGATTTATCTCAAAGACATTGTCAAAGGCGGAATGCGTGAGCGCTTCGACCACCTGCGGGCAATGGGCATCAAGACGGTCATGATTACGGGTGACAACCCCCTGACCGCCGCCGCGATTGCCCAGGAAGCGGGCGTGGACGACTTCTTAGCACAAGCCAAGCCCGAAGACAAAATGGCGCTCATCAAGAAAGAGCAGGCCGAAGGGCGGCTTGTTGCCATGACCGGCGACGGCACCAACGATGCCCCTGCGCTGGCGCAGGCGGACGTCGGCGTCGCCATGAACTCCGGCACGCAGGCCGCCAAAGAAGCGGGCAACATGGTGGATTTGGACTCGAACCCTACCAAGCTGATTGAGATTGTGGAAATCGGCAAGCAGCTTTTGATGACGCGCGGCGCTCTGACGACGTTCTCCATTGCCAATGATGTCGCCAAGTATTTTGCGATCATCCCGGCCATGTTCTCGACGCTGTATGTGGTCGCCGGAACCGGGCATGGGCCGCTATGGGCCTTGAACATCATGCACCTGCATTCGCCGCAGTCTGCGACTTTGGCGGCGGTCATCTTTAACGCGCTGATCATCATTGCGCTGATTCCGGTCGCCCTGCGCGGCGTCCCGTACCGCCCGATGGGCGCAGCGGCGCTTTTGCGGCGCAACCTGCTGTTCTGGGGACTTGGCGGCATCATTCTGCCGTTCCCGTTCATCTGGCTGTTGGACCAGATCGTCGTCCTGCTGCACTGTGCGCCAGGGCATTAAAGGATGTTGTAGGGGCGCTGCTTGCCGCGCCCTCCTGCGGCGGTAGAATCGCGGCAGAGGGCGCAGCAAAGATAAGAGGGCGCAGCAAAGATAAGAGGGCGCAGCAAGCAGCGCCCCTACAAATAAGGAAAATTAACAATGGCAAAACAACTGCTGATTTCTGTGCGAGTAACAATTGTCCTGCTGCTGATTGTCAGCGGCGTGTACCCGTTAGTTGTCTGGGGGCTGTCCCAGGCGGCGTTCAAGCACCAGGCGAACGGCAGCCTCGTCACCAACGCGCAGGGGCAGGTGGTCGGCTCCGCGCTGCTGGCGCAGGGCTTTACAAAGGCTGAATACTTTCAGCCCCGCCCGTCGGCTGCCGGCTCCGGCTATGACCCGACTGCAAGCGGCGGCACAAACTTAGGGCCGACTTCGGACAAGCTGATTAACGGCGTCCACAAAAAAGACTTAGCCCCCGGCAAGCCGGACCCGTCGGACTTTGACGGCGTCAAAGATTTGGCGGCGGCGTACCGCAAGACCAACAGCCTGCCCGCCGACGCTCAGGTTCCCGTAGACGCCGTCACCCGGTCGGCGTCGGGTCTGGATCCGCAAATCAGCCCCGCGAATGCTGCGCTTCAAGCCCCGCGCGTCGCCAAAGCGCGAGGCGTCAGCGTAGACACCGTCAACAGCTTGATCAAAGAAAACACGTCAGGCCGCGCTTTGGGCTTCCTGGGCGAGCCGGCGGTGAACGTCCTGACGCTTAATCTGGCGCTGGACAAGGCTGCGCCGATGAGGAAATAGGCGAGTAAGCAAACACAAAGAAAGGAGCAATTACATGGCCGGCAAGAAAAAAGACAAAAAGAAAGACAAGAAAAAAGACAAGAAGTAGTCTGACCTCAACAGGGTCTGAATTAAGAAGACCGCACCAGATAAACGAGATCGGTGCGGTCTTTTTGTGTTCGCGGGCGGGTGCGCGAGTATCAAGACAACGCGGGCGAACACGAAGAAGGGCGAACACGAAGAAGGGCGAACACAAGGTTCGCGCCCTACATTCTGACCCGTAGGGGCGAACCTTGTGTTCGCCCTAAATCTTTACCAAATCTTAACAGCAGAAGCATCTTCCTTTACAAGTTCTTTACAGCAAATGAGCCATGATTGTCGCATGAGCCTGCCGAACCTGACTCAATACGCTGCGTTTCTCCTTGTGATCTTTGCCCTGGTCAAGCCGCTGGGCGGCTACGTGGCCCGCGTCTTCGACGACGGTAGAACACTGTTAGACCCGCTGCTGCGGCCTGTCGAGCGCTTGGTCTACACGCTGGGCGGGGTCAATGCCGCCGAAGAAATGGACTGGAAGCAGTATAGCCTGAGTTTTGTGTGGTTCTCGCTGGCAGGGACAGTGATCTTGTATCTCATTTTACGCCTGCAAGCGTTTTTACCCTGGTATGACAAAACTGTTTTGACGACGCCGATGACGCCGGATTTGGCGATGAACACGGCGATCAGCTTTGTGACAACGTCCACCTGGCAGGCGTACAGCGGCGAGAACACGATGAGCGCGTTCACGCAGATTGCAGGTCTTGCCGGGCAGAACTTTTTGGCAGGCGCAATGGGGCTGGCAGTCGGCATTGCGTTCATTCGCGGTCTGGCCCGGCAGCGCACGGACAGCTTAGGCAACTTTTGGGTGGATGTGACCCGCGCGACACTTTGGGTGCTTTTGCCGTTTTCGCTGATCGGCAGCCTCCTCTTGGTTTGGCAAGGTGTCCCGATGAACTTTGGGCACGACCTGAATGTCACGGGCCTGGAAGGCGGAGCGCAGATCATCGCGCAGGGGCCGGTGGCGGCGCTGGAGCTGATCAAAAACCTCGGCACCAACGGCGGCGGCTTTTTTGGGGTTAACGGGGCGCACCCGTTTGAGAACCCGACACCGCTCACGAACTTTATCGAGATGCTGGCGATTGCCGCTCTGCCCGCCGGGCTGACCTACACGTTCGGGCGAATGGTTGGAAATCCGCGTCAGGGCTGGACTTTGTTTTGGGTGATGGCCGTGCTGTTCACCGCCGGTCTCGGCTTGTGCGGGCAGTTTGAGCAGGCCGTCAGGCCGCAGTACGCCGCCCTCGGCATTGCGTCCGGTGGCAACATGGAAGGCAAAGAAACACGGTTCGGGGTGGGGGCGTCGGTGCTGACCACGATCACGACCTCAAACGGCGCAGCCGGCTCAACCAATTCCCTGCCGGACTCGTACACGCCGCTCGGCGGCATGGTTCCGCTGGTGAACATGATGCTGGGCGAGATCGTGTTTGGTGGCCTCGGCACCGGCATTTACAGCATTATTTTGGTGGCTTTAGTCGGGCTGTTCATCGCGGGCCTGATGGTTGGGCGCACTCCCGAATACTTGGGCAAGCCGCTTGGACCGCCGGAATTGAAGCTGATCATGCTGTATACGCTGGTGTCCCCCGTCGCCATTTTGCTGCCCGCCGCGCTGGCGCTGATGACGAAAGCGGGCCTCGCCGGGCTGACCACAAACACCGGCCCGCACGGCCTGTCCGAAATCTTGTACGCCTACACAAGCTGCTTTGCCAACAACGGCCAAAGCTTCGGCGGCCTGAGTGTCAACAGCCCGTTCTATAACGTCACCACGGCCCTTGCCATGATGCTGGGCCGCTTCGGCCTCGCAATCCCGGCGCTTGCGCTGGCGGGGCGGTTTGCCAAACAAGGCCGCCGCCCCGTCACCACCGGAACCCTGCCGACCGACACGCTCCAGTTCGCCGGCCTCGTGCTGGCAACCGCAGTGATTGTTGTCGGGCTAGGCTTCTTTCCTGCGCTTGCCCTGGGGCCACTCGTGGAGCAGCTCATGGCCCGTTAATCTTGGACACCGGCAGAGGAAGGCTTCTAGCGCCGGAACTCCATGCGAACGGCAAGGTCTTCCTCGCCTTCAGGAGAGATGTTTGTCATTGCGATCTCGAAACGGTCTTGGCTTTCGGTACGCAGGTGCGTTCGCCAGCCCCAATCCGGTCCGGGCGGGACCGCGAAGTGGCCGAGTACCTGCACCTGGCCCGGCCCTTCTACGTTGCCGCCGCTGATCATAAACTCGCCGCTGCTGTGCCACGAGTCGCGCCAAACGCTCTGCACGGCGTCTTCTCCCTGGCTTCCCAGCAGAAGTATCCCTTGCTGCGCCTCGCCTTCATAACTCCACACATATTCAATGCACAGGCAGGTTCCGCCTGCGGCGCTTTTAACAGCCGCCGTCGTCTCCGATTCAAGCGGCTGCTCGGAAAGCCAAAGCAGGTTTGTTCCCTGCCAGCCGCCTGCTAACCTCTCTAGTTCTGCTGGAACACTCATTGCGTTTCTCCTCTGTTCGCAGTATACCAAGAGGCAGGAGGCAACGCAGCAAAAGAGTGTCTACTTCTTCATTCTATATTGCAAAATTGTCAGCAAGTGAGAATTTTGTTCTCTTCCATCCTTTCAGGCAATAAATTATCTGTTTGGGAGGCTATCTTCGCGCTGCGTCTTTGCGCTTCGTTTCTTGAACGCTCGGTGAAGCCTCCTAGACGGGCAGTTTATCGACCGGACTTCTTTGATATGCTAAAGAAATCTATAGAAATTCTTAACACACAAGCTAGGTTTCTTGACAAATTCTTTACAGCCAATCAGATATGATAGGGTTATGCTGCTCTCAAAAGTCGCGTTGGGCGTGTGTGTTTTGTTTCTGCTCTGCACTTACGCCGCGCAGGTGACGGCGGCGCGAAATAGAGACACGCGGCGGCGGCGTGATCTGCAATGGATCAGGGTGGGCCTGAGCCTCTCGGCCTGCGCGTACTTATTCCATATCGAGGCGAAGTCGCCCGGCAGCCCGCTTTCGCTGCTGAGCCTTGTGTTCCGCGTCGGAGGCATCATGTTCTTGTGGCTGGCCTGGCGCAGTCACTGGGCGCAGCAGCACGAGCGGCAGGCAGCGGCGCTCCGGCAGGAACGCGACGAAGCCGCCGAGCTTCGGCTGGCGCTGCCGCCCGTCTATAAAGAAGCTTATGCGGGCTTGAACTCGCGGGCACGGGAAGCGCTGTGCGCGGCGCAGGAGGAAGCGCTGCAGCAGCGGTGCGGCTGCGTGGACACGGACCATCTGCTGCTGGGGCTGCTCCGGGTGCCGCACTGCGCGGCGTCGCGCATTCTGGAGCGCTCTGAGGTTAGCCCTGAACGGCTGGCGCAGGAACTGGCGGGACAGGAAGGCGGGGCAGGGCAGTCGGGCGATGCCGCGAAAGAGGACGTGCCGGCGGTGTTTACGCCCCGCGCTCGTCAGGCGCTGGCAATGGCGGAGATCGAGGCGCACCGGTTCAGCAAGACGTTTGTTGGGACGGAGCATCTGTTGCTCGGCCTGCTGCTGACCGGAACCGGCCCGGCGGCATCTGCGCTATTCGCATCGGGAATGACCGTAGACGCTGTCCGGCGCGAAGTCATTGCGGCTGGGAAAAGGCCCACGGATTAGAGGCCGCGGGCCGAAATCCGTGGCTTCTAATCCATAGCTTTCAGCCCCTAGCCTCTTATTCTTCCGGGGCGGCTTCGGCGACGAGCAGGATGTCAATGCCGCGTGCCAAATAAATGAGATCGTTGATGAGAGACCCCGACACGAACTCTTGCAGGCGCGTTCGCTTGGAATGACCGATGACAATCTGGGTCACTTGATGCTTGTGCGCGTATTCCGCCAGCGACTGGGCGACCTTGAGGCCGCCGGTGCGCTCGATCCGAATGCCTAAACGATTGGCGAGTGCAAAATCGCTTTCCAGCACTTTCTGCTGCTCTAATGTCGGCTTGCCGAGCGGCACATAAACGGCGACAATGTCGGCGTGGAGACGCCGGGAAATGCGCCAGCCTCGGCGCAAGAGGCGGTCCGAAGGCTTGTCGGGAGAGATGCAGACCATGACCCTTTCTTGTGTCTGCCAGGCCTTCGTGACATCGTTTTCTTCCCGGTAGCTTTGCACCGAGCGGTCTACTTCGGAGGCGACTTCGCGCAGGGCGATCTCGCGCAGAGCCGACAAGTTGCCTTCGCTGAAAAAGTTCTGAAGCGCCTGCGGGACCTTTTCGACGGGGTACACATCGCCGCGCTGCAAGCGGTTGATCAGGGCGCGGGGCGTGATGTCCACAGTCACGATTTCGTCGGCTTCGCCCAGCACCCAATCGGGAACGGTTTCGCGGACCTTGACGCCTGTAATCTGGTAGACAGTGTCGTTGAGGCTCTCTAGATGCTGGACATTCAGCGTGCTTTCGACGTTGATGCCGGCGTTGAGTATCTCGATGACGTCTTGATAACGCTTTTCGTTTTTGGAGCCGGGAACATTCGTGTGGGCCAGCTCATCCACCAAGACCCATTTTGGATGCCGCGCAATAATAGTCTCGGTGTCCATTTCCTCAAAGACTGCGCCTTTGTATTCTACTTCCCGGCGCGGAATCAGCTCCAGTGCCCCAATCTGCGCTTCGGTTTCCCGGCGCTTGTGGGTTTCCACGTAGCCGATGACAATGTCCTGGCCCCCTAGCTTGCGCCGGTTGGCTTCCGCCAGCATTTCGTAGGTCTTGCCGACACCTGCCGCGAACCCTAAAAACAGCTTGAGGCGGCCGCGGCCCGCTGCACGTTCTTCTTTTTGCAGCCGGGCCAGCAGTTCTTCGGGAGTCGAGCGCCGCAGCGCGGAATTGTCTGTCGCCATAAGTCTTTCTCGCGTAACTTTCAGTAAATCAGGTGCTGTCCAGCCAGCGCCGGGCGGCTTCGCGGGCGGCGGCTTCCGGGGTAACGCCGATGCCGGAAACCGCAAGCGGCGACCGGACAATGGCGTGCGGCCCATGCGCGGTCAGCGTGAATTCGTAGCCGCTGGGTTCATTTTCCGTATCGCCGAACGCATTGACATGGTGCGGGGCAACTGAATACCGAACATCAAACACTTCGCCGCGCAGCGCTTGGCGCAGCAGCTCGGCCCAGTCTTCGGTCGCTTCCGGCAGCACCAGCATTTTACGCTGCGTTCGCTCTTTTTCCGAGCGCCGGAACAGTGTCTCGCCCCAGACGTAGTACAAATACCATTCGCCGCCGGTGGCCGGCGACAGGCGCAGCGGGTCCGGAATCAGAATACCATAAACTGCCTTTCCTTCGCGCTCCCAGCCGACGCGCTGCGAGCGCAGGGAGCGGCTCAGGCGGGCATCAAACTGGTCGGCAAAGCGCCGGCAAAGCCTATAATCGGCTTCGGCGGCCTGATACCACAAATCAATTGCGGACTGCCCCGGTACTTGGCCTTCCAGCGCGTCCGGGCTGGAAACGCAGGGCATGATGGGTTTGCTCACAACACTTTTGCTCATAACACCATTGTAGCGAAAAGCGCGTTAAGAAACTGTAAAGAAGCCGGAGCAGAGGCGTTAAGATTTTGTAAAGAATTGAAGACCTACCACCTTGCTTTGTCACTCCCCGCTTTCCCCAATGCGGAAGCGGTAGCCGACGCCGGGTTCGGTGACGATGAAGCGGGGGCGGGCCGGGTTGTCTTCAATCTTCTGGCGCAGGTGGCTGACATGGACGCGCAGGTACTGGGTTTCTTCCACGTCTTCCGGCCCCCAGACGGCGGCCAGCACCTGGCGATGGGTCAAAACGCGCTCGGCGTTTTGGGTCATAAAGCGCAGGATTTCATACTCATGCGGGGTCAGTTTCAGCTCCTGCGCGTTCTTGAACGCCAGCCGCCGCGCGTAATCCACAACTAAGTCCCCGGCGGTAAAAATCGGCGTGTCGGCAGGACGACCGTTTCGGCGGCGCAGGGCCGCGCGAATGCGAGCCGTCAGCTCGCCCATTCCAAACGGCTTAGTAAGGTAGTCGTCCGCGCCGAGGTCCAGCGCCCGGACTTTCTGGGTCTCTTCCGAGCGTGCCGACAGCACGAGAATGGGAACATCTGTCCAGGCCCGCAGGCGGCGGCAGGTCTCAACGCCGTCCAAGACCGGCATCATCAAGTCTAAAATGACGCAGTCCGGCAGCGCAATCGCCGCCAGCCGGAGTGCTTCCTCTCCGTTTGCCGCCGTGTGAACCGCATAGCCCTGCGCCTGCAGGCTGGCTGCGACCGTTTTTCGGATTTCCGGCTCGTCGTCCACCACTAAAATCGTGCCGCTGTCTTTTCCCATGCTTGTATTTTACTCGGTATCGGCTCAATTCAGTATGACCCTCAATTTTGATGGGAACTTCCGAAAGCTCGCAAGCATTCAAAGGAACGAAAATAGAGTGCGAGAAGACAAATTCCTCTCGCGCTGCTTTGCTGATAAAGGAAATACTGTGAACAACTCATTGACACTTCTTGCTGGAACCGGACTTCTTGCCGCCAGCCTCACTGCCGTGGCTGCGCCGCCGCCGCCGAATGCAGTTCGGGTGCGCGGTACGGTTCAAAGCCTGACTTCTACCGCCCTGACAGTTTCTTCGGCGTCCGGCCCGGTGAAAGTCCAGCTTGCCGGGCCGCCCCAGGTCGTTTCGGTGGTGCCGTCCAGCCGGGCGCAGATCAAGCCCGGCGCGTTTCTTGGGATTGCGTCCGTTTCCGGGCCAAACGGGACTCAGCGTGCCGCCGAAGTGGTCGTGTTCCCAGAAGCGGCGCGGGGAAGCGGAGAAGGCAGTTACGACTGGGATTTGCCGACTGCCTCCAAAGGCCGCAGCAAAATGACCAATGGCACAGTGTCACAATCAATGTCACACATGACCAACGGCACAGTGTCACACTCGCACATGACCAACGGCACGGTCAGCCGGCAGGCGGGCGGCTCGGCGCTGACACTCTCGTACAAGTCGGGTTCCGGCATGGGGTCACAAGCAATCACGCTGCCGCCGAATATCCCGGTGGTGACATTTGCGCCGGGACAAAAAGCCCAGCTTGTGCCGGGCGCTCATGTGGTAGTTATGGCGACGCGCCAGCCGAATGGAATGCTGAAGGCTGACCGGGTACTGGTCGGCAAGAACGGCCTGACGCCGCCGATGTAGACAGAAAAACCTCACCCACTGACAGAAAGAACCTCACCCGCCAACAAGTTGGCACCCTCTCCTTGTTAAGGAGAGGGGCGCGATTTATCGCGGGGTGAGGTTCTTACTTGCCGTCGCGCTCCTCAAAAGGAACCGGGGCGTCTACGGGCGTGCCGAGGTTATCATGGCTGCGGTCGGTCTTCGTGCCGGACATATCCACGGAAGCGCCGTCCTGCCGCTGATCATTTCGGACGGCATCGCCGGTGGTGTCTTCCGACTGGGCGCGGGGCAGAGGGTGGGGCTTTGTAATCACATCGCTTTTGCTGTCTGCGTCCACGCGCCGCTCCTGATGGCCGTCGTTGGCCGCCTGCACTTCGTCATCGCTCGGCGTTTGCCGAGTCTGCTTGCCGATTTCTTCCGCCATTGGGGTTCTTTCTCCTTGCTTTGCTTGTGCTTGGGTTTTCCCGAATGCGCCGGGAGATGAAACGCAGGAACCCACCCCGGCGCTTGCGCCGGGTGGGTTCTACCGCTCGACCATCTTCATGCCGTTCTCGCCGTAGCGGGGGCCGGACGTTTGGGTCGCCAGGGCTTCCAGCTTCGCCAGATCATCGTGCGACAGCGAAACGTCAACCGCCTGGGCATTTTCTTCCAGATATTTGAGGCGCTTGGTGCCGGGAATCGGGGCAATGTCTGTTCCCTGCGCCAGCAGCCAGGCCAGAGCGATTTGACCGGGGGCTGCATTTTTGGCCTGTGCGATTTCTTTGACGACATTCACCAGTTCCAAGTTCTTTGCGAAGTTCTCACCTTGATAGCGCGGGTCATTGCGGCGGTAGTCGCCTTCGGGGATGTCGTCATAGGACTTAATCTCGCCGGTCAAAAAGCCGCGTCCAAGCGGGCTGAACGGGACTAGGCCAATCCCAAGCTCACGCAGGACCGGCAGGATTTCGGCTTCAATGCCCCGCTCCCACAGCGAATACTCAGATTGCAGGGCCGCAATCGGGTGAACGGCGCTGGCACGGCGCAGCGTCTCCGGCCCGACTTCCGATAAGCCCAAATGCTTGACTTTGCCGGCGTGAACCAGCTCGGCCATTGCGCCGATGGTGTCTTCCAGCGGCACATCGCGGTCGCGCCGGTGCTGGTAAAAGAGGTCAATCGTGTCAATGCCGAGGCGCGTTAAAGAAGCGTCACAGGCCCGTTTGACGTTCTCAGGGGAGCCGTTCACGCCTGCAATAGCGTTGTTCTCAAACCTGAAGCCGAACTTCGTAGCGATTATTACGCCGTCCCGGCGGCCTTTGATGGCTTTGCCGACCAAAGTTTCGTTGGCATACGGGCCATAGGCTTCGGCAGTGTCTAAAAACGTCATGCCTAAATCAATGGCACGGTGAATAACGGCGATGGCTTCAGTCTCGTCACGCTCGGCGGCGGTCCCGTACATGCCGCTCATGCTCATGCAGCCCAGCCCGATTTCAGAGACGGTCAAGCTGTCGCCTAATTGATGTGTTTTCATGGCTACTCCATTGTGATGACGATTTTGCCGAAGTGTGCGCCGCTTTGCAGGTACGCATACGCCTCGCGGGCCTCAGCAAACGGGAACACGCGGTCGATAATCGGATGAACGCCGTTGACGGTGAACGCGGTCAGCATCCGCTGGAACATGGCGCGGGAGCCGACATAAATGCCGTTCAAGTGCAGGCTTTTTCCGAAAATCGGAATCGGCGAAATCTTGGCAGACGGGTCCGACAAAACGCCGATCAGGGCCACTGAGCCGCCCTGGCGTGTGGCCTGCAATGATTTTTCGAGTGTCCCCGGCCCGCCGACTTCCACTACGTGATCTACACCGACTTTATCGGTGAGAGTCCAAACAGTCTTTTCCCAGTCGGGGTCATTCTTGTAATTGATCGTCTCGCTTGCGCCCAGTTCTCTCGCCCGCGCCAGCTTCTCATCCGACGACGACGTGATAATCACCTGTGCGCCGTGCAGCTTGGCGATTTGCAGGGCGAACATGGAGACGCCGCCGGTTCCCAGCAGCAGCACGGTCTGTCCGGCGATCAAATGGCCCTGGTCTACGAGGCCGTTCCAGGCAGTCACGGCGGCGCAGGGCAGGCTCGCCCCTTCTTCGTAGCTGAGGTAGTCCGGCAGCGTCACGACGCCGTCCGCAGACAGCAGAACATACTCGGAAAACATGCCGTTAATCGCGCCGCCGAGGGCGGACTTCTGGTAGACATTGAGAATATGGCCGTCCAGCCAGGTTTGGAAGAATATCCCGGCCACCCGGTCGCCGGTCTTGACCCGCGAGACGCCTTCGCCCACAGCAGTCACTTCACCTGCGCCGTCGGATAACGGAACCAGGCCATGCGGCATCTCGCCGCCGGGGCCGTAATGGCCCAGCACAATCATCAGGTCCCGGTAGTTCAGCGAAACGGCATGGACTTTGACGACAATCTCGCCGGGGCCGGGCGCGGGCGGCTCCGGCAGATCAGTTTGGGTCAGCCCGTCCAGGCTGCCGTAGTTTTGAATTTGATAAGCTTTCATTAAGGGTTTGCTTTCTGAAAAGAACCTCACCCGGAAACAAGTTTCCACCCTCTCCTTGTTAAGGAGAGGGTCGCCGCTTGCGGCGGGGTGAGGTCTGATTGGGGTGAGGTCTCTGCTCTGGCCTTCTACTCGGCCAGCGCCGGGTAATCCGTGTAGCCGCCGGCGGAGCCGGCGTAGAATGTGGACTGATCAGGCGTGTTCAGCGCGGCATTGGTTCGGTAGCGCTTGACAAGGTCAGGGTTCGCAATGAACGGGACGCCAAAGCAGATCAAGTCGGCATAATCAGACTCAATGGCCGTGTCGCCGGTTTCCTTGTTGTAGCCGCCGTTCAGCATGAACGCCCCGCCAAAGGCTTTGTGCAGAATAGGCGCAATGGGATTGGTCTCGCTTTCCGGCACGGCCATCGGGTGGTCGGATTTGACCGGCTCGATGACGTGCAGGTAGACAATGCCCAGCTCGCGCAGCTTTTGGGCAACATAGGTGAAGGTCTCGACAGGGTTGCTGTCACTGATGTCGTTGAAGCCGCTGTACGGGGACAGGCGGACGCCGACGCGGTCTGCGCCCCAAACCTTGACAACGGCTGCGGTCGCTTCCAGCAGCAGCCGGGCGCGGTTTTCGATGGAGCCGCCGTAGTCGTCGGTGCGGTGGTTGGTGCTGTCGCGCAGGAACTGGTCCAGCAAATAGCCGTTCGCGCCGTGGACTTCGACGCCGTCAAAGCCGGCGTCTTTGGCGTTTTGTGCGCCGACGGCATACTGCTGGATCACGCCGGGGATTTCAGACGTTTCTAACGCGCGGGGCATCACAAACTCCTGCTCGCCGGTGTCCGTGTAAATCTTGCCGTTCGGCTTGATCGCCGACGGTCCGACCGGCACCTCGCCGCTGGCCTGGTTGGCGGGGTGGGAGATGCGCCCGACATGCCACATCTGTAAAAAGATGCGGCCTCCGGCGGCATGAACGGAGTCCGTCACTTTCTTCCATCCGGCGACTTGCGCTTTTGTAAAGATGCCTGGCGTTTTGGGGTAGCCTTTGCCCTGAGCGGAAATTTGCGATGCTTCACTGATAATCAGGCCCGCCGTCGCCCGCTGGGTGTAGTAGGTAACCGCAAGGTCTGACGGCACATCGCCGTCTGCCGCCCGGCTGCGGGTCAGCGGGGCCATAACCATTCGGTTCGGCAGGGTCAATGGGCCAAGTGTGAGAGGCGAAAATAGATCGGTCATAGGTTTTATCTTTCGTGAGTAACTCCCCCCAGCCCCCAATAATGGGGGAGCAATATGGACAGAAGAAGGACCAGAGGGCGCGGCAAGCAAAGAGGGCGCGGCAAGCAAAGAGGGCGCGGCAAGCAAAGAGGGCGCGGCAAGCAGCGCCCCTACGGGTTCTGTTCCTGCTCCCCCATTATTGGGGGCTGGGGGGCATCTGTCTTGTCTACCAGGGCAGCATTTCGCCGAGATGGAAATAGCCGCCGGTAGGGCCGTCATCAGGCAAAGTAGCGAGTGTGACGGCGGTTTTCGCGCCTTCTTCCAGGGTCAAGTCGCCAGCGGGGTTCATGTCTGTTTTGACAGAGCCGGGGTGGGCGATGTTGACTTTGACGTTTGTGTCTTTGAGCGCTTCCGCCTGGATGACGCCGAGCATGTTGAGCGCGGCCTTCGACGAGGCATAAGCCGGCAGCAAATAGTTCGGTGTGAACCGGCCTGCGACGGTGGTGGCGAGCGAGCCAAGAATACTGGACTGATGCACGACCCGGCCCGCAGGCGCGGCCTTCAGCAGCGGCATGAGGGTCTCGGCCAGGAAGTAGGGCGCGATGGCGTTAGCGTCGTAAGTGCGGGCCAGCGTGCCGGGCGTGACGCCTTCGGTGGGTTCCAGCATGATGCCGGCGTTGTTGATCAAGATGTCTAAGCGGCCCAGATTCTGGAAGAAGGCCAGGGCCGCATCGCGGTCGGCGGCGTCGGTGACTTCCAGTTTCAGCGTGTGGGCGTCAATGCCTTCGGCTTTTAGCGTGTCAACAGCCATTTGGCCCTTCTGCGGGTCACGCGAGCCGATGACAACCGTGATGCCTTGATGTCCAAGCTGACGGGCGATTTCCAGCCCGATACCTTTGTTGGCGCCTGTAATCAGGGCGACTTTGTTTGTGTTTGCCATAATGGTTTCAGGGAAAGTAAATGGTTTCAGGAAAAATAAGCGGGAAGCGCGAGGGAGTGAACTCCTCTCGCTGAATAACGTCCTTCGGACGAAGAACAACCAATCAATTTACGCTCGGCTTTCTTGGCTTCCCGTCCGAAGGACGTTATTCAGCGAGAGGAGTTCACTCCCTCGTTCCCTGCCGGGTTCTTACTGTGCAGCGGCGATCTTTTTGATCTGCTCGCGGGCGGCGGCCATCATCGGGGCTTGCTTTTCTGCGGGAGCCGACGTACCCTCGACGCTGACAAACTCAACGTCGGTGACGCCTAAGAAGCCCAAAACGCCGCGCAGGGTCGGCACAAGCTGGTTGTAGGACTCGCGCTCCTGGCCGGGACCGTAGCCCGCGCCGCCGTGCGCCGAGACGACAAAAGCTTTCTTGTTTTTCAGCAGACCTTCGTAAGTGCCGGGGTTGAAGGTTTCGTTGGCGCGGGCGACATAGTCAATGTACGCTTTGAAGACGGCGGGGACACCGAAGTTATACATAGGAATGCCGAAGACATAAACATCGGCGGCCTTCAGCTCGGCAATCAGCTCGTCGGAGAGTGTCAGCAGCGACTTCTGCTCCGGGGTGCGGGCCTCTGCCGGCGTATACATCGCGCCGATAAACGCCTCAGTCACAAACGGGATTTCCTGGTGGCCTAAATCGCGGTTGGTGACGGTGACGCCGGGCTGGGCGGCGGTCATCGCTTCCACGAGTTCGCTGGAAACAAGGCGGGACTGGGATGCTTCGCCGCGCGGGCTGGCGTTGACGTGCAGAATGTGTGTCATAGTGGTCTCCATTGGAATCGGTAATTTGGAATCGGTAATCTAGGCAGAGATTGGGTCTCTGCTGGGGGAACACACAGGGCGGGGGCGGGGTTCCCGCTCAGGAATAAAAATTGGAGTGCAAAAGAAAACAATGCGCTCCACAAAACGCACTGCCCGCCCGCAATGTCAGCGCCGGTAAGCCGCCTTCCCGCCTACCAGCGTCCACGCAACCTCGCCCGTTTCAGGATGCAGGATCACTAAATCTGCGGTCATGCCGGGCGCGATTGCACCGAGCCTGTCGCCAAACCCAAGCTGCCGGAGCGCGTTGCCGCCGGAAAGACGGGCAGCGTCGGGCAGGGTCACGCCGGCAAAGCGGCGGACGTTCATAAACGCCGTGTTCATGGTCAGAACGCTGCCGGCGAGAGTGCCGTCGGCAAACGCCGCCGTGCCGTCTTTGACGACAACCGGCTGGCCGCCAAGTTCGTACTCACCGTCGGGCATTGCCGCGCCGGAAATGGCGTCGGTAATGAGAACTGCTCCCATTGGGCCTTTGGCCGCGACAATAATCCGAACAATTAGCGGGTGCAGATGGACGCCATCGGCAATAATCTCGCAGATAATCTCAGTCCGGGCCAGCGCGATGCCAACAGCGCCCGGATTCCTATGATGCAGGGGCGGCATGGCGTTGAAGAGATGAGTTGCGGCAGTTGCGCCCCAGCCAATGGCCGCTTCGGCTTCGGCGGCAGTGGCGTTCGTATGGCCGAGCGACACCGTGATGTTTTTAGACACGGCCAGCTTGATGGCTTCTTCCGCGCCAGCGATTTCGGGGGCCAGCGTGATTTTACGAATCATCCCCCAGCCGAGCTTGAGCCAATGGGCAAGCTCTTCGGCATCCGGCGGGCGGATAAAGGCTTCCGGCTGCGCCCCGCGCTTCGCCGCGCAAATGTACGGGCCTTCCAGATGAATGCCCAGCACCCGCGCTTCGTCCTGTCCTTGCCCGGCTTCCGTGACCGTCAGCAGCGCTTTAATCGCCGCATCGGTAGCCTCGCGGGAGGCCGTCAGGGTCGTCGC
This sequence comes from uncultured Armatimonadales bacterium, assembly GCA_964243345.1. Lineage (GTDB taxonomy): Bacteria > Armatimonadota > Armatimonadia > Armatimonadales > Capsulimonadaceae > JANXMY01. The sequence goes on along the minus strand of CAXTER010000039.1, from coordinate 8,076 downwards.
CAGCAGGCTGGTCGTGCCGAACCGGGCATGGGTGCGGGCGACCTGCCGGACGGCTTCCACAGTGCCGTCCATGAAATCCGACCCGCCGCCGCCGTGGACATGAACATCGGCAAAGCCCGGCAGCACGAGAAAGCCGCCTGCATCCATGTCGCCGGAGCGCGGCGCTGATGTACGCTCTACACTGACTCCGGCAATTACGCCGTCATCGTCTACCGTCACTGCGCCGCCTTCCAAAACGCCGTCCGGTGTGACTATATTGCCAACAATCGTAAACATGGCGCTTTGTTCCAGGCAGGCGACGGAGAGTCCTGCAAAACGCTCTAAAACCCGGCACTGAAGTGCCGGGCTGCTGTCGAGTGAAAGCGCCTCCGACACTAAATGCCAGGGTTTTATAAGCACTTTTCTGAAAAGCCAACAAAACACTTGGATTCTGTCACTATGCTTATGAGGGCCGGCGATTGAGACCAGAGACGGACGACTTTGCGGAGTTCTACAAGCAGTACGGCAGCCGAATCTATCGTTTCTGCTTTCGGCTCTGCGGCAGCGTGTCCGACGCTGAGGACTTGACCCAGGAAGTCTTTCTGGCTGCGTTCCAGGGACAAGGCCGGTTTCAAGGCCGAGCATCTGTCCAGACCTGGCTGTATAAAATCGCCCTCAACTGCTGGCGGCATTCGCGCCGCAAGCCGCGCTTAGAAACGGCAGTTTTAGAAGACGCCCGGCTCACAGGGCCGGATTTGGAACAATCCGTGACTGATGCCGTCGCGCTGACCTGCGCGTTGTCCGCCCTGCCGCCGGACCTGCGCGAGACATTCCTGCTGGTCCGCGCCGAGGGTCTGACCTACCGCGAAGCCGCGTCGGTTCTTTCGGTTCCGCAGGGAACCGTGCAGTGGCGCGTCCATGAAGCGTCGCGCCGCCTGCGGGGGCTATTGGCGGAGGAGTAAGAACCTCACCCCGCTTCGTTCCTCAGCGACCCTCTCCTTGCAAAGGAGAGGGTGGAAACTTGTTTCCGGGTGAGGTTCTGTAACACGCGAAAGGAACCATACCCATGACCTGCATCCAAACCCAAACACTTCTCGATGCTTATGCCGACCACGCGCTGCCTGTCTGGCAGACTGTCCGCGTCCGCCGTCACCTTGCCCGGTGCGCCGCCTGCGCCGCGCAAATCGTCGACATTCAGCGCCTCACGGCGTCCGTTCATGCCTGGCGTGATGTGTCGGCCCCGGCCACGCTGGAACATCAACTCGCCGCCGCGCTTCCTCGAACTGCGCCTGCCCCGATGCCGCCGCGAGACCGGCGCGTCGCCCGCCGTGCTGCTTTCGGACTAGCCGGCATCGCCGCCGCTGTCGGTGCAGGCTTCTGGCTCCTGCCCGGCCACCCCAGCCAGCCCACACTCGCCTTTGCTGATGTTCAGCGGGCAATGGGACAGGTCAAAATTGTTTCCTGGAAATCTCACAGCATTGTCACTGATTCGAGCTGGCACCCTCTTCGAGATCAAAAATCGGCTGGTTCTGACAGCATTTTCTGGATACGACTCAACCCGCCCGCCAGCGCCCTGATTTCGCAGCCTCCTGGGTACAAAAATTTAGTGGACAAGCGCGGCACTTTGCAATATCTGACACACAGAAGTTATGCAGCATACCCGCCCGGCAATATGGACGAGAAATATCTTAGGAAAAGCCTAGAAATTGAGATCAAAGCATTGACAGAAAAGCCGGTGCAGAAGCTGCCCAACCAAATTGGTGGTCACGTCAGGCTCATAAACCTTCCGCAACAGTTAGTCCTGCTCGGCGGACAAAAACGCATTTTGTTCTCTTATGATCAGGAAGTTGCTGTTGGTGCGGTTATCTCTCATGGCCGTATGCTGTGGCCGCAAGAACACTACTTCACTCACGGCAACACCTGGGTTGACCCGATGACGCACCTAGTAACTCGGATTGAAACACAAACCTGGGATGATTATGTGAGCCGCATACACAATCAGCGCCGCATTGTTGTTCAGAGCGACTTTCGCTATAATCAAGTGCCGCCGCCTGGCGTCTTTGACTGGTCGCCGCCGCCGGGGACGAAAGTGACACGTTATTAGCAAGAAAAGGAGGGCAGAGACAAGAGAAGGAGGGCAGAGACAAGAGAAGGAGGGCAGAGACAAGAGAAGGAGGGCAGGGGTAAACCCTGCCCCTACGGTTTGGATTAGGGGGTCTAAAAGAAGAACCGGTAATCTAAATCTAACTGCTTGATGCGCTCGGTTTGGCCGTAGTTGCCTTCGGCGTTGGCGGGGGTGAAGCCGTCGCCGGGGCTGAGGACGCTGGATGGGATGGGGAACGCATCTTGAGAGTAGTCGTGGTAGGTGACGGCAATGGAGTTGTGGTGGTCGGGCGAAAACTCTACGGACGCCGCATAGTCGCGGGAATTGGGGGCGGGGAAGCTGTCGTTCACCCGGCGGCGGTCGCGGCCCTGCAAGGCGAGGGTGAGGCCGGGGCGCACGCGCCGGCTCAGGCGCAAAAACAGTTCGCGGGAATTGGGGCCAGCCGGCAGGCCCAGCTCATCGTACTGGCCTTCCTGCCACTGAGTTGTGGTAATGCGCGACGAGTAAGTGGTCGGGTCGGCAAACGTGTACTCGGCGACGATGCCGGTTTCCGGCGCGGGCTGAAAAGCAATACCCGCAAGCTGGGCGATTTTGCGCGGTGTCCGGTAGCTTTGGCGGCCGGGTGTTTGAAGGTCGTCAACGCCGAGCTGGCCGTAGACGCGCAGGCTTTGGGTCGCCTCGTAGGAAAGGCCCAAGTTCAGAAAAGCGTTGAACGATTGGTCCAGCCCATTAATCCGCAGGCCGCTGACTTTCAAGTTCGCGCTTTGGCCGGAATAAAAGTCCGGCAGCAGCGAAACATACAGCGACTGGGACGCGGTAGACAGGTACGCTTCCTGAAAGTCCGCCGTCAGGCGCGGGCTGAACGCATACTCAATGCGCCGCGCTCCAAAATACTTTCGCGTGCCGTCCTGCTGAAACGTCGAGATAAACTGGCTGAAGTGGTAATCATGCCCGAAGCGTGCGCCTAAACTAAACGGGAACGCCACTTGAAGCTGGTCCAAAGCCGGCGCGTTATCCGAAACCATTGTCGCGCCGCGTGTTCCCGGCCCCCAGCGGTTGTACAGCCGCCCTAAGTTCACTTCCAAGCCCCGCCCGCCGTCCAAAGTCAAATAGGCTTCATTAATCGCCGAAAAGTCATGCGGTCCAGTGTCGTTGTCAAAGACCCGGCGGCTGTCTTCAGGCCAGTTGGACGCCGAAACATTGTAGCGCAGGTTCGGCCGTAAGCTTCCCAGTGCCGTCACGCGGTAGACCCCCAAAACTCCCGTGCCGGGCCGGCTGTCCCCGCCGGTCCGCAGCCGCAGCTCCGGCTGGACGTAGCCGCTGACCGACGCCGCGTGTCCCGGCGGCACCGGCTCGGCATCGTTTAAATCCACGCCCGCGGTCTTTAGCTCCGGCTGCAAGGTCTCAATGGCCGTATGCAGCGCCGCCGCCGAAGCCGCGTTCCCCTGCACTTTGGCAAGACGCGCCGGGTCATTCTGCACTAACTGGGTCAGCAGCCGGGCAAGCTGCCCGCGCGTGTAGAGCGTGTCCCCTAAGAAGTCTTCCGGCGTTTCTTCGGCCCCAAAAGCGTCCGCGCGGGCCAGCGCGGCAAACGAATCCAGCAGGGTGCTTCCCGACGGCACGATGTCCGTGGCGGCGGCAAGAACTGGGCGGCAGACTCCGCCGCACAGGGCCAAGCTGATTGTGAGGGGCAAAGCGAATACAAGAGGCAGAGCAAACAGGGAAAAGAGTTTGTTCATGGGCCATTCATTGTAACATACAGAGTGGGGAGTGTCAACGCGCACGCAAAATGTTTAGCACGCGAAGCAAGGCATTTTTGCGATATAATAGAGGTGGATAAAAAGAGTGAGGAAGCGAGGGAGTGAAAGCCGGGCAATGAATTACCCGTCTGATACGAAGTAATCGCGTAGCGATAGAAGCCTGCGGCTAATCGTCCAGGGGACGACAGATTATAACGGCGTATTCATTCCCGCCCTTCATGCCCGCACTGTCACAGGAACTAAACTGCCATGCTGAAGCACCAACCCGAACAAATGCCGCAAAATCCGGCGGCCCCAATCCCCGCCGCCGAGCGGCGCGTTTCCGCCGAAGAGCTGGCGCACGCCGTCAGCGCCCTGGAATATGCGAAAGCCGCCGAGCGTCTGGCCGGAGTCGCGCCCATTGGGCAGGTCGTAGACGAGTTAGGGCTTGACTTAACGCCGGAAGAAATCTGGGCCGAAGTGCAGCGTCAGCGGGTGCAGCAGGTCGCCGAAAACCAGGTCAAGCAAGCGGCCCCGGCTGCGGCTTCGCACGCCGTCACGTTTCAAGTGCGGCTTGGGCCTCCCTCGCGCCGCTCGTTGGCGGTGAGAGCGGTTATCGCGGCGGGAGTGCTTGGCCTGCTTGTTTGGGTCTTCACGCTTAACGCCGCCGTGCAGACATCGGCTCCGGCTGTGCAGACATCGGCTCCGGCTGTGCAGACATCGGCTCCGGCACTCTCCGGCTCAACAATCACGATCAGCGGCGATTGGCGGGAGGAGACAATCCCAGTGCAGGGCAAAGACGTGTGCATAACCGGCGACTTCAACAACCTGATCCTGCAAGGGAAGGCGCAATCTGTGACAGTCAGCGGTGCCGGGAATACCTTGTCGGGCAATGCGCCGGAAGCGTCTACGATTGCCGGTGGCGGCAACACTATTCAATGGAGCGGTACGCCGTAGTCCAAAAACAGCATAATAAGAGCAAGGGGCAGGGAACTGAAGTTCTATACGCTCTGCTCCTTGTCCGCGCAGGCAGACATGAGGCGTCTGCGCCCCACAGACGTGCAATCTGTTGCCACGGCTCCTAGATTGCTTATGCGCTCGCACTGCCATAGGAACCCAACCGTCATGCTGAAACACGAACCGGAACAAACGCCCACTTCGCAAAACCCCACGGCCTCAATCCCCGCCGCCGAGCGCCGCGTCACTGCCGAAGAGCTGACCCGCGCGGTCAGCGCCTTAGAAGACGCCAAAGCCGCCGAGCGTGTCGCCGGGGTTGCGCCGATCGGGCAGGTTGTGGAAGAGCTAGGGCTAGACTCGACGCCGGAAGAAATCTGGGAGCAGGTGCAGAAGCAGCGAGCGCAGGCAGCAGCGGCACAAACATCACCGACTCAATCTGCCGTTGTTCAGCCGACGATAAGTCCGCACCACCGCCGAGGCCGGTGGTATCTGTTATTCGCCGTTGTCTGCGTCGTCTATGGCTTCTCGCACAATTGGTATGCAGCCATGCAAGTACAAGCGCCGTTCGATTCGGTGCAAACAATTACCATCAGCGGCGACTCGCAAACGGAAACGATCCCGGCGCAGGGCAAAGACATCGTTATCACCGGAGAAAATGACAACATCACGCTGCAAGGGCGAGCGCAGGACGTGAGCATTATCGGCGACAATGATAGGCTGCGGGGTGATGCGCCGGATGCCTACGATCAGACTGGAGATGGCAATGATGTGAAGTGGACGGGAGAACCTCACCCGGTCGCTCCGCGCCCACCCTCTCCTTAAGCAAGGAGAGGGCTGGGGTGAGGTTTTCTTTTCGTTTTCAGGTATAATAAAGGTCTATGTCTCAAACTATCACACAGGATCACCTGCGAAATATCGCGATTATCGCGCACGTTGACCACGGCAAGACGACGCTGGTGGACGGAATGCTCAAGCAGGGCGGCGTTTTTCGGACCAACCAAGTTGTCGCCGAGCGAGTCATGGACAAAATGGACCTGGAGCGCGAGCGCGGGATTACCATTGTTTCCAAGCACACGGCCATTACCTACGGCGACACCAAAATCAACATCGTCGACACGCCCGGACACGCCGACTTCGGCGGCGAAGTCGAACGGGTAATGACGCTGGTTGACGGCGTCCTGCTGCTGATTGACGCCGTGGAAGGCCCCATGCCGCAGACTCGCTTTGTGCTGTCTAAGGCGCTTCAGGCCGGGCATAAAGTGGTTGTCGTCGTCAACAAAATCGACCGGCCCAACTCGCGCTTGGATTACGTTGTCGACCAGACGTTTGACTTGTTCGCGGCGCTTGGTGCGACGGAAGCCCAGCTGGACTTTCCCGTGGTGTACGCGATTGCCCTGCAGGGCACGGCGACGCTGAACCCAAGCGAGCCGGGTACCGACCTGGGCATTTTGTTCCAAACTATTGTTGATCATTTGGACCCGCCCACCGGCGACCCGGAAGCGCCGCTTCAGCTTCGCGCGACAACCCTGGATTATGACGATTACAAGGGCCGCATCGCCATTGGGCGCGTCAACGCAGGCGTGGTGAAGACCGGCCAGAACATTGTGGTCGTCAACCGCGAAGGCGCAAATGTTCCCGGCAAGATTGCCCAGGTCTTTATCTACCAGGGGCTGAACCGAACGGAAGTGGAGCAGGCGGAAGCGGGCGAGATTGTTGCAATTTCGGGCTTGCCGGACGTTAATATCGGCGAAACGATTGCATCAAAAGAAAGCCCGGTGGCTCTGCCGATGATGCAGGTGGATGAGCCGACCCTCCGAATGACCTTCGGCGTGAACACGTCGCCGCTGACGGGCCGCGAAGGCCAGTGGTCAACGTCCCGTAAGCTGCGCGAGCGCCTGATGAAAGAGCTTCAAACCAATGTCGCCCTGCGCGTCGAAGACACCGACTCCGCCGATCAGTTCTCAGTCTCAGGCCGGGGTGAGCTTCACTTGGCCGTTCTGATTGAAACCATGCGCCGGGAAGGCTATGAGCTGCAAGTGTCTCAGCCGGAAGTCATTTTTCACGAAGAGAACGGCCAAAAGATGGAGCCGCTGGAAGAAGTGGAAATTGACGTGGCCGAAGAGTATTCCGGCGTCGTCATTGAACAGTTAGGCCGGCGCAAAGGCGAGATGCTGGATATGTCGACGCCGGGCGACGGCCATGTCTACATGCGCTTTAAAGTGCCGACGCGCGGCCTCCTGGGGTTCCGCAACCAGTTTTTGACCGAGACGCGCGGCACGGGTGTCCTAAACTCGCTGTTCGGCGGCTACATCCCGTACACCGGCGAGATGACCATTGAGCGCAACGGCAGCCTGCTGGCAAGCGAATCGGGCATCACGACGACGTTTGGCCTAGCCGCCGCCGAAGACCGGGGCATTTTGTTTGTCCCGCACAACATTGAAGTCTACGAAGGCATGATTATCGGCAAGAACGCCCGCGACAACGATCTGGAAGTCAATGTCTGCCGCAAGAAGCATTTGACAAGTATGCGTGAGTCCAACAAAGAGACGTTCATGCGCCTCGCCCCGCCGATGGTGATGTCTTTGGACCGGGCGATTGAGTATATCGGCCCTGATGAGCTTGTCGAAGTGACGCCGAAAAACATTCGGATGCGAAAGCGCGAGCTGGACGCCAACCTGCGCCGCCGCGCCACGAAAACAGGCAAGTAACAGCATCAGAAAGTTTATTTTGTAGGGGCGAACCTTGTGTTCGCCCTTTTCGCTATGTTCGCCCTTTTCGCTATGTTCGCCCTTTTCGCTATGTTCGCCCTTTTCGTTATGTTCGCCCTTTTCGTCGGGAAAAGAGTGGGCGAACGGAGGAGAGTAGGCGAACGGAGGAGAGTAGGCGAACGGAGGAGAGTAGGCGAACGGAGGAGAGTGGGCGAACACAAGGTTCGCCCCTACAAACGCGATTTGCCAAGAACAAACGCGATTTGCCAAGAAGCAGTATGGATGGCACACGAGACACAAGGAGGATTTTATGTCTTTGCGGGAGCCAAGCCAGCGACAGAGTATGCGGCTTTCCAAGTTCAACTACGCTCACACTGGTTACTATTTTGTCACCCTCTGCACGCATCAGCGCCAATGTCTATTCGGTACAATCCGTGCGGGGTGCGTGAAGGAAAGCGCCGCCGGCCTGATGGTGCAGAAAAATTGGGCGGCCCTGCCTGAGCGCTTTCCGTTCGTTGCACTGGACGCATTTGTGGTCATGCCGAATCATTTGCATGGCTTGCTGCATCTGACCGAGCAAGCAGGTGAG
>CAXTER010000038.1:0-48766 GCA_964243345.1 uncultured Armatimonadales bacterium | reverse complement strand
ACTGGCAGCACTGGCTACCCGGAGGGCAGACCTGGAAGGCGCGGGGCTAAGAAGAGGCAAGGAACAATCCGAGTGCGCCGAAGGCGTAGTTCTCGGCGTCTGCGCCCAATAGCCGTGTCCTTCAGGACATGATTGGTCAATCTGCTCTCTCAATGCGGCGGCGGGGCGGTGCTGCCATGCTCTTCTAGAATGGGGGACAAGAAGACCTGGCGCGGCTCCGCCTGCTCCCCGCGCAGCATCCGGGCCAGCAGATGGCCCGCTTCGGCGGCGGCTTCGTTGAGACGCACGTTAAGAACCGTCAAGTGGGGCGCGACCAGGCGCATAAAACGGGCGTTGAGGCAGGTCATGACGCTGACATCGCCCGGCACGCGCAGCCCGGCTTCGGCAATGGCACGCTCCGCGCCGAGCGCACTGATTTCATCTTCGGCAAACACGGCGGTCGGAATGTTCGGCTCCCGCAGGCGGCGGCGCAAGGACAGATAAACGCCATTTTCATGGTGAACGTCATCGTGGTATTCTAGGGTCTCGTGCAGGCCCATTTCGTCACGGGCCTTGCACATGCCTTCATAGCGGCGCTGCCCGACCATTAAGTCCCGCCGGATATTGTAAAACACGATGCGCCGGTGGCCTAAAGCGTGCAGGTAGCGGACAGCTTCGTAGCCGACGGCGACATTGTCCATGCCCACCGCCGCCGAGCCGGGCTGCGGGGCCGAGCCGCGAATCACATACGGCAGGCCGGTCTGCTCCAAGATCGCCGGGCGCGGGTCATCCACCAGCATGTCGGTGATAATCAGGCCATCACAGGAGCGCGAACGGGCGATCTGCTCCATCGCCGCCGCTGGGCTGGCATTCGGACCGCCACATTGGGCCAGCATCAGGTGAATGCCGTACTCGTTGAGCGTATAAGTCAGACTGCCGATCATTTCGTGGTAGTGCGGAGATAGCTCATCGGGAACCTCGTGGTCTTCTAAAAACGGGGAGGCTTTGGCCGTCCGGTCAATCACAATCATCAGGCCGACCGTGTCCGTCCGGCCCCGAACCAGGTTCTGTGCAGCCCGGTTCGGGCTGTAGTTCATGGTTCGGGCCGCTTCCAGAATGCGCTCCCGCGTGGCCGCGCCGACACTTTTGCCGGCTCGTGTTTGGCCGTTCAGGACACGGGAGACTTCAGACGGCGAGACGCCGACACGCGCTGCAATGTCTTCCAAGCGAACCGGGGATGTGGATCGTTCTGCCATGTATTTTCTTTAAAGGGGCGAAAAGGTTCTTTGATTATACCGGAAACCCCCGGAAAGCGCTACGGTGGCGCTTGACAAACATCGCTGGCAATGATACAATTTTCTCACAACCCAATCGCTTGGGTAAAAACTCTGGAACTTCAACGATGACAAGACGCTCTTTCTCTTTTCTCTCGAAATCTGCGTTGTGCTTTGCGCTCTTCGCCTGCCTGCTGTGCATAGCCTGCGCCGCCGCGCCAAGCGCTGCCCCAACGGTAAACCGTGTCGAGCCGCCGAACTGGTGGACAGGCCACACGCTGAACCCCGTGCGCGTGCTGCTGCACGGGAGCAATCTCGCCGGCGCTCAGGTTCGGGCCGTCGGCAGCGGGCTGTCGGTGCGGAACGTGCGCGTCAGCGGCGACTACGTGTTTGCCGATGTCGCAATTGACCCGCACGCCGCGCCGGGCGCTTACCACCTGCGCGTGACGACTCAGCGCGGCTTCGCCGATGCGCCTTTTACAGTCAGCCCACCGCTGGCCGCTCAAGGACGCTTTGCCGGGTTCTCGCCGGATGATGTGGTGTATCAAATCATGCCGGACCGCTTCAGCGACGGCGACACTTCCAACAACGAGCCAGCAGGCGCAGAAGGCTTGTATGGACGAGACAATCCGCATTTGTATCATGGCGGGGATTTTCAGGGCATTATCAACCATCTGCCGTACCTGAAAGATTTAGGCGTGACGGCGCTATGGATTACGCCGGTCTACGAGAATGTCCATGTCGGCACCCCGGCCCAAAAGGGTTCTGTGACCAGGTACGGCGGGAGCGATTACCACGGCTACGGCGCAATCAACCAGTACGGTGTCGAGCCGCATTTCGGTGATCTGGCGAGCCTGCGCCGCTTAGTCAATTCCGCCCATGCACTCGGAATTAAAGTGATTCAAGACCAAGTCGCAAACCACGTCGGGCAGCATCATCCGTGGACCACTGACCCGCCGACACCGACCTGGTTTAACGGCACATTCGCGCATCACCTCAACAACACGTACCAGATTTGGACTGTCATTGACCCACATGCCACGCCTGCCGAGCGGGAAGCGACACTTGGCGGCTGGTTTGCAAACATCCTCCCGGACCTTAACCAGAACGACCCGGAAGTGGCCCGCTACGAAATCCAGAACACGCTTTGGTGGGTCGGCGAAACCGGCTTTGACGGCATCCGCGAGGATACCATGCCCTATGTGCCGCGCACGTTTTGGACGCAGTGGAACACGGCGATTACGCAGCAGTACCCCCATGTCAACGCCGTCGGTGAAGTGTTTGACGGCGACGTGTCTTTGGTCTCGTACTTTCAGGGCGGGCGCGTCGGACCGGACGGCGTCGACACGAGAATGGATGCCTTGTTTGACTACCCGCTTTACTTTCCGCTGCGCCGGACGTTCGCGCAGGGGGCATCGTTCCATGACCTCGTCACGGATGAAGCGCACGACTGGCTGTTCCCCCACCCCACCCATTTGATGACGTTTCTCGGCAACCACGATGTCAAGCGCTTTCTGAATGAAGACGGCGCGACGCCGGAGGGCCTGATGCTTGCCCAGACCTTTCTGCTGACCAATCGGGGCATTCCTCTTCTCTATTACGGCGACGAAATCGGCATGACCGGCGGCGATGACCCGGACAACCGGCGCGACTTCCCCGGCGGCTTCCCCGGCGACCCACGCGATGCGTTTACAGCCGGCGGGCGCACCCCATCGGAGGAGCAGATTTTCCAGCATGTCCATACTTTGACCCACTTGCGGGCCGAGCTTCCTGCCCTGCGCCGGGGAACGCAAAAGACACTGCTCCAGACCGATCATCAGTGGGCCTACGCCCGCATTCTGAACCAAGAGGCAGTTTTGGTCGTCCTGAACAATGATGCGGCCCCGGCGACAGTGACGGTGCCAGTTGGCGCGACGGGCTTTGCGGACGGCGCGGCGCTGACGGACCGCCTCGGCGTCTCCGGGCCGGTGCATGTCGCCGCTGATTCCGTCACCGTCACGCTGCCTGCCCGCACCGGCGCGATCTTCACCCGGTGACACCGGGTAATTTGCTTGATTTTCTGTGTTCGGCAGCGGACGGACACAAAAAGCGCCGGCGGACGCTTGACAAAGACCTGTACTGATGCTATAATGGCAAATCAAATTACCCAAGCGATTGGGGGAGGAAATCCAAAATGAAATTTTCTGGCCTTCATGCACCGAAGAAGGGGCGTGCTCAAACGCGCTCAGGTCACGGCTTTACGCTCATCGAGCTGCTCGTCGTCATCGCTATCATTGCGATACTCGCCGCCATTTTGTTTCCCGTCTTCCAGAAAGTGCGCGAGAACGCCCGCCGCACTGCCTGCTTGTCCAACACTAAGCAGCTTGCCATCGCGGCCATTCAGTATGAACAGGATTACGACGAGAAAACTCCTAATGGTGCTGACTCCCAGGGTCTTGGCACTGGCTGGGCCGGACAAATTTATACATACGTCAAAAGCGTGGCTGTCTTCAAATGCCCAGATGACTCCACGAATCTCCCTGGCACCGTTGTTTCTTACGGCTTTAACCGGAACTGTGCAGTGTACACTGGAAATAATTCCGGCCAAGCAAATGGACAAAGTCTTTCCGCGTTCAACTCTCCTGCCAAGTCAGTTCTGCTTTTCGAGATTGTCAACAGCGGTTACTACGATATTACTACTCCTGATAAGCCGGACGCCGCAGGCACTAACGGCGACGATCAGGGACGCGATCAGCCTTCGGGTAGTCAGTATTCAGGCGGCTCAGTAACTGGATGCGGCTTAGGCGGAACCTACGATCTGTTTGGTTACAATACCAGCGGCGGTGCTGCAACGAACAATGGCCAACAGGTCCAGTACGCCACCGGCTACTTCCGAGACTCGCGGACGGATGCGAACTCCAGAACACAGTTCACTGCAACACCGCGTCATAATGATGGTGCAAATTACACTATGTGCGATGGTCATTCCAAATTCTTCCGCCCCAGTGCCGTCTCTGGCGGTTATCCCGGTGCGCCAGCGGGAGCTTGCGGAAGCGGCGGTGATCCGGGAGATTTGGCAGCAACGACAGACTGCCCAGACTCTACGATTCAAGCGACGTTCAACATCAACTAGGCTTTGTTTGCAGAGTGCGCCCACAGTCCGATTGGCAGTGGGCGCATTCCTGTTAGAACTTCTTGAGCTCGGACACAATATGTACATGAAACATCCAATTAGTATCTTTGCTTTGCTTCTCTTTGCGGCGACCGCCCTCACTCTAGCTGGCTGCGGCAGCCACGATCAGAACGCTACCCCTGCTGCCGGTTCACAGACAACCCCCCCGGAAATCATTCAGCAGTCAAGGCAAAATGTTCAGGGCGCGGCAGCCCACCCACCACCCCCTGCTAATGTTCCGCCAGGAAGCAAATAGATTGCGGGTGGTACTGGAAGCAGAAATAAGCAGGTTACATGAAGAAGGAGTGTTTAAAAGACAGGGCAGGGCGGAATAAGTGCAATGGCTTTGCTGAAAAGATGAAACCTTTTAAGGCTGCTTTCAGTATAGCTAATATCACGACTTCATTTACCCAAACGATTGGGGGAAAGACCAAAAATGAACACCTCCGCACTTCGACCCATAGCCGCTCCGTTTGCCCTGCACCGAAAGAAAGTCGGCTTCACCCTCATTGAACTGCTCGTCGTCATCGCGATTATCGCGATTCTCGCCGCGATTTTGTTTCCTGTCTTCCAGAAAGTCCGCGAGAACGCCCGCCGCGCTTCGTGCCAAAGCAATATGAAGCAGATTGGCCTGGCGTTTATCCAGTACACGCAGGATTACGACGAGAGAGAGCCTGCCGGTTTCAGCTACGGCGCGGGATGGGCAGGCCAGCTTTACACCTACATTAAGAGCGACGGCGTTTACAAGTGTCCGGATGATCCCCAGGCGATTATCTACACCAACTATCAGCCGATTTCTTACGGCTTCAACCAAGCTTTGCAAGGCTATGGCCTGACGCCGACACTGTCTTCACTGAACGCACCGGCTTCCACAGTTATGCTTTGCGAGATGACGGGCGGTGTCGCCCAGGTTGACCGGGATACCTCGGAAGGCGTCGCTGAGGGAGCGGCTTATATTTCGCCTGCCGTAAACGGGCTTGACTCAGCTTCCGCTACGGCAGTTCCTGGAAACATTATTAACAACACACAGGGTAATGACAAGACTTCCGACCCCAACATGCAGACGAAGTACGCGACCGGCCCAATGGGCGGCATCACGGCAACCAACCTGACCCAGGACTTCACCGGGGCGACCGGCCGCCATACCGACGGCTCGAACTTCCTGGCGGCGGACGGCCATGTGAAGTGGCTGCGCGGCCCGGCAGTCTCTCCCGGCAACGCGGCGTTATCTTCGATGTCCGCCCAGGCTGCCGATACAACAGGGCCGTATGGCGCCAACGTAAATGCTGCCGGGACCGGCAACATGAGCAACTATGCTCTGACCTTCAGCCCGACTTAATTGGGTTTTGCTAGTCATCTTCAGCGGATGACGGCATGAAAGGGTGAGTGCAATAGGCACTTACCCTTTCTTTTTTTACTGCTGTTCGATCAGCAAGTTTCGGAACTAAGAGAACTTATGAGAAATCGGATATACAATGCCGCCAGCAAGACGCTTCCGGTATTAACAATAACCACCACGCTGTTTGCTTTAACCGCCGGATGCGGCAAAGCGCACGCGCCGGTCACAATGGCGGCGACAGCGCCAACAGCGGTCTTAGCGTCTGCGCCAGCGTCTGCTGCGCCGCAATGGCCGTCGTCCTCGGTCATCTACACGCTCTACCCGGAGATATTCTCGCCGCAGGGTAATTTTGCTGGAGTGACCGCGCAGCTTGGGCGGATCAAGGCTTTAGGAGTCACGGATATTTGGATTATGCCGGTGACACCTATCGGCCAGCCGATCAACGGTCACCCTTCTGTAGATAGCCCTTATGATGTGCATGATTACTACGCCATCAACCCGAAGTACGGCACGGAGGCTGACCTGCATACCTTAGTCACCACGGCGCATAAGCTGGGAATGCGGGTGCTGCTGGACGAAGTCTTGAACCACACGGCCTGGGACAACGCGCTCATTACCCAGCACCCGGAATACTATGTCCATTCCGACGGTAATCCGCATAACCCGGCGTCAATCAAGATGGCGTTTAATTACAGCGATGTCGCTCAGCTTGATTACACCAACCCGGACGTGCGGGCGTACATGACAAAGATGCTGCTTTTCTGGATGACCCAGTACAAGCTAGATGGATTCCGGTTCGACTCGGCCAACAACCCGGATGGACCGGGGCGCTTAGTTCCTGCCGATTTCTGGCAGCAGCTCGCCCAGAGCCTGCGGCAGGTCAAGCCGAATGTGCTGATGCTAGGCGAAGAGGAAACACCGGACCTCGCCCACAAGCCGTTCTCTTTAGACTACGCCTGGCGGATGTATGATCCCGGCGGCACCGGAGCGCTTAAAACCGCTGCCGACGGCGATGCGTCCCGCATCAGACCCGCCTGGCAGAGCCAGGTCGCTGACTTCCCAGCGGGGATGCAGCACATGTCGGTGCAGGACGACTGGGACACGCCCCGCGACATCAACTCGTTTGGCGGCCCGTCAGGAGCGCAAGCGGTTGCAGCCTTCAACTTCACCAACACCGGCATCCCTTTGATGTACAACGGCATGGAGGTCGGCAATGCGGCGGGCGCAAGAAATCCGCACGCGCCGATTGTTTGGACAAGCGGTGACCCGCGCTTTGCGGCGTTTTACAAAAGCCTCATTGCCCTGCGTCACAGCAGCCCGGCGTTCACGACTGGCACCATGACCTGGCTGCCGAATACGGCCCCACATCAGCTTTTGTCGTACACGCGGTCAGGCGGCGGAGCCGAATTCCTAGTGACCGTCAACCCGACCCCAACGCCCGCCAGCGGCAAAATCAGCGCGGCGGTCGGCGGCGGCTGGAAGCCTGTCCCGGTTGCAGGCGTCATCACTCCTGCTGGGACTTCGGCCTTACCGTCGGTTTCCCTGCCGGCGCGAAGCTTCACCATTTACCGGCGGCCTTTTTCGCAGGCCGCACAAGCGGCGGAACTCAGCTCAATCGCAGCACTGCAAAAGCAGACCCAATCAGCGCCCGGCGACAATGCCGCCAATCCTGCTTATTCCGGCGGCTACAGCGCCGGGCAGAACGGCGGCAGCGGCTTTACGCCGTTTGCGGTCAAGACAGCCGGCACGGCAGGGACGTTTGTTTACGGCGCGATTGAGTCGGAAGGCAATCAAGGCACACCGCCCCCCAGCACGATTGACACGGAAGGCAAATCATTCGGCCTCTTCGCGCAAAGCAAGGACGCTTCTATCACCATCATGCGCGGCTTCGTCAAGCCGCTGACCCAAAAAGGCGACTCCTTTGCCCTAGACTTCGTGAGCGGGTACAATGATGCCGGCATTGTCGGCGTCGCCCTTACAACTGCTGAGGGGACCGCCGGCTCCTTCGTCTTCCACAGCCAGGGCGTCGGCATCTTGTTCAACGACAAGCCGACCGGCGTCGGCTTTGTTCCCGGCGCGTCGCACCTCGTCTACACACTGACCTCGCCGACGACCTACTCTTTGACTGTGACGGGTGCCGATGCGTTCACCGGCACGGGGACTTTCACCGGCCCGATCACCGGCTTCCAGGTTCAGCAAACCAACTCAGGCTCGACAAAGCCTGATCACAATGCCTACTTCAACAACTTGGCATTGACTCATGCGCCTCACTAGAAGGGTGCAATAAAGGACTTCCAGAATGATTGAGCAGGAACTCACGAGTGCCGGCAGCCCGGCGGCGTTCGGGCGGGTAGAGGAAGACAAGCCACGGCTTGGTCTCGGCGCACTGGCGACCATGAACTTCGGGTACATTGGCATTCAGTTCGGCTGGGGCCTGCAAATGGCGAACATGGCCCCCATTTACTTGAAGCTCCATGCCCATGCCGACAACCTCCCGATCCTCGCGCTGGCGGGACCAGTGACGGGCCTGCTGATCCAGCCGATCATCGGCGCGATGAGTGACCGCACCTGGAGTCCGCGCTGGGGCCGGCGACGCCCTTATTTTCTGGCTGGAGCGATTTTAGCATCTATTGCCCTCTTTTTTATGCCGTCTTCCCCGGCGCTTTGGGTGGCTGCCGCGCTTTTGTGGGTGCTGGATGCCAGCGTTAATGTCAGCATGGAGCCGTTCCGGGCGTTTGTCACCGACAAGCTGCCTTTAAGCCAGCGGGCAGTTGGATTTCTCGTGCAAAGCTGCTTTATCGGCCTCGGCTCGGCTCTTGCCAGTATTCTGCCCTGGGTGCTGCACCGCTTTGGTGTGACGGCAGAAGCTGCGAACGGTGTCCCGCTCTCGGTGCTGTTTTCATTCCGCGTCGGGGCCGCGATGCTGCTGGGCTGCGTTCTATGGACGGTTCTGCGAACCACCGAAGACCCGCCCGCCGACATGGCCGAGTTTGAGCGTCACCGCCAAGCGACAGGCGGCATTGCAGCCGGCGCACGAGAAATCATAGACGCGATTCGGGTCATGCCGCCGACGATGAGGCAGCTTTTTCCGGTGCAGTTTGCGACCTGGTTCGGCTTGTCCTGCTTTTGGGGTCTGTTCACTCTGGCGATTGCCGGCAATGTGTTCGGCACGACAGACCCGAACTCCCATCAATTTGACCTGGCGACAGAATGGGGCGGCGTTTGCATGGCGGCGTCTTCCGTGGTGACTTTTTTGGCGGCCCCGTTCATGGCGGGGATTGCAGTCCGGCTCGGACGCCCTCGCCTGCACGCGCTAGGCCTCGGCTTTGGCGGCCTGGCGCTGCTGAGTGTCGCGTTCATTCACACCGAGTATCTGCTGCTCCTGCCGATGGTGGCGTTTGGGATCGCCTGGGCCTGTATTCTGGCGATGCCCTACGCCATTCTTTCGGTGGCCCTGCCGGCGGAGCGGATCGGCGTTTACATGGGCATTTTCAACTTATTCATTGTCATCCCGCAGTTGTTCTACAATTTGGGAATGCACTTTGTCATTAAGTACGTCTTCCATGAGCAGGCTCCGCCAACGCTGATTGTCGGCGCGGTCTGCTTCCTCATTGGCGCGGCTCTGGCAACTCGCATCGTGGAAAAGACGCCCAAAGGCACAGAGATTTTGCCGGCATAACTTGCCCCTGCGATTATGTGCTATACTTAACGCCGAAGTCATCCGGGTGGCCGCTGCATGTCCCGCCGGGGGCGTGTCAGAGGAAAGTCCGGACTCCACAGGGCAGCGATGCCGGCTAACAGCCGGGCGGAGTGATCCGCCGGAAAGTGCCACAGAAACATACCGCCATAGCTCGCAAGACTTAATCTTGCAAGATTTATGGTAAGGGCGAAATGGTGCGGTCCTTCGGGACTTAAAGTAAGAGCGCACCGGGCCTGCGGAGACGCAAGTGCCGGGTAAACCCCATCGGGAGCAAGGCTGGAAGGCGCGGCCTGAGCGTTCTCGTCCTCGCCTGGAACCGGCGGGAATGCGACGCGCCTGCGAACGCCGCTTGAGGCGTGCAGTAATGTATGTCCCAGAGAGATGGCCACACAAACACAGAACCCGGCTTATAGGGTGACTTCCCAAACAAGGATGCCCGGACGCGCACTGCGTCCGGGCGTTTCTCTGGGTGAACCGTTAAGGCTTGTATTCTGCGGTATTGCCCATCAGCGGTGAGCGCAGCAGCAGCTTATTAATCGCCCAGCCATCGCTTCTAATCCCATGCTGCATGTCCACGCAGGCGCCATCAATTAACTGCGTCCACCAAAGCGGGGCGATGAGTTCCCATTCTTCCGGTTCCAGTGGAGAGACTTCAGCGTAGCCCAGAATCACGTCATCGTACTTGCCGCGCCAGGAAAGCGCGAAGTCACCGATGCGGTGGTCCCAGTGAGACAGCTCAAAGTCCAAGATGCCGGACAGCCTGCCGCCCGTAAAGCGAAGGTTCCAGGGCGTGAAGTCACCATGAACGATGGTACCGGGCCACTTCTCCGGCTGAAGCTCTGCGACCCGTTCACGGGCGCGTTCCAGATGCCAGCGCAGGACATGAACTTCTTCCGCATGTTCCCGCTCATTCTCATTTAAGGTGTCATCCAGCGCTGGATCAGCCAGAATTTCCTCGCAGCGCCGCCAACCAGGGCGCTGACCAAGATCAGGAGCTTGCGCTAGGGCCATGTGGAACTCTGCCAAAAGACGCCCGCGTGCGCGTTGTTCCTTGCAGTCTCCGTGGATTTGACTGTCTGCTGCAGGAGCTTCACCCGCAAGAAAAGGGGCCAAGCTCCAAACCTGACCGGCAAAGCTGACCGGCCCGGCAACGATGGCCGCAACCGGCCAGCCAAGCGCCGCAAGATACGTCGTGAAAAGCACTTCATAGCTGATTGACTTGCTGTGGAGGGCAGGATCACTGATTAACGGTGATTGCCCCCAGCAGCGCAGGACAAACTGCTCTCCATGCGCTTCTACAAGCCAGTGCTGGTTAATCCTGCCGCCAAGCGAAGCGATCAGCCGAACGCCAAACTGCATGAGAACTTCGTCGCTCGGCTGCATCGGTTTCTCCTGACACAGAAAAACCTCACTCCGGAACTCCGTTCCGACCCTCTCCTTCACAAGGAGAGGGTGGCAGCTTGCTGCCGGGTGAGGTCTCTTAGAAAACGCCGCGCTAGTGGTCGGCGGGCATGAGGAAGCCGACTTTCCAGGTGCGGGTGAAGTGCAGGCGCTTGTCGAGTGCCTGGAAGCGAGCGCTGTCTTCCGGGGACAGCTCGACGGCGTCTTTGGCGGGGCCGACGACGGCCACGGCAGTCAAGATGAGCGGGTTGGTGCCGCCAACGCCGCTGGCTGCCGAGTCGACGTTCCAGTAGTAGCGGACGATGGACTCTTCCTGAACTTCATCAGGGGTCGGGACATGAGAACGGTCCGGGTACAGCAGGGCGGCATCCGGGGCGATGCTGTAGATGGCCGGGGCTGGGGAGCGGCTGATGTCCGAAAGACCGCGAGCGTCAATCAGAATGCCGGTGTAGGAGTCCAAGTTGTCGGACACAATCACGGGCGCGGCGACGGGCGGCGGAGGCGTCTGCTCGGCGGCGGGAAGGACACGCAGGCGGTCGGCTTCCACGGTGCCGTCGGGCTGCAGGACGCCAACCAGATGAACGCGGGTTCCGCGTGCGAGGTCGGCAATCTGGCCCATGCGCTCGGTGCCGCGCAGGATAATGTCGGTGTCGTCTAAGCTTGCCGTGTAGCGCTTGTCGTCATCACCGAGCAGGGTCACCTGATTATGGGCCAGGTCAATGTCGCGCACGACGCCGTCCAGCAGAAACTGCGGGCCGGGGGAAGTGGCAACGGTAGGAACGGGGATCGGCAGCGCGGGGGTGTCAATAACCGCCGGCTGCGGCTCGGCCACGGCGGGAGGCTGGAAGTAGGTGGGCTGCACGTCGCCGGAGCCGGCGAAGCTTGGCAGGACACGCAGGCGGTCGGCTTCCAGCAGGTTGCGGCCCAGCAGGGTTCCGACAATCCGAACACGCATTCCGCGTGCCAGGTTCGCTGTCTCGCCCATGCGGCTGTCGAGTAGAGTGATGTCCGCGCCGTAGGCGTCTATGATGTAGCGGTTAAAATCATTGCCGTTGACGACCAGCCGGTCGCCGGAGCCGTTGACCGACTGCACAGTGCCAACCACCGTGTAGTGGTTGGCCTGCTGGAACGGCGTAATGTCGTCCTGCTGCGCGAGCGCCGGTACGAGAGTCAAAGAAAACAAGCTGCAAACACCCAAAATCTTACTTAGCATTTGTGGCATCGGTGTATCTTTCTATCTGTCTTTCTGCACAATCGAAATTTAAGTTACAGTGTCGGTTTATTATACAGTAATTTATAGTCAAAAGCAAAAGTTCAGCGCGTCAAAAATTTTATTTTACGGCATGAACCGCCCGAAGCAGCCAGGACGCAAGCGCCTCACGGCTTGCGGCCATTTCGGCCTCCACTTCGGCGTGCGACAGCGGAGTTTGAGACACTAATCCCGTACCGTAATTCGTTGCCAGAGCCACGCCTGCGTAGCGCAGGCCGGCCTCCCGGCAGAGGATTGCTTCCGGTGCGCCGGTCATGCCGACAACCGATGCGCCCCATGACCCGAACAAGCGCACTTCGGCAGGCGTCTCATAACGTGGCCCGGATGTGCAAAGATACGTTCCCTGAGCATGAACGCGCGGCGCAAGCGCAATGCCCGCCGTTTCGCGCAGAATCTCGCGCAGGCCGGGGTCGTAAGGATGCACAAAATCCGTGTGACGCACTGTGCCCAGCTCGCCGAAGAACGTCACGATGTCCCCTTTGGTAAAATCCAAGAAGTCATCTAAGATCACAAAGTCGCCGGGTTTAATTTCCGGGCGCAGCGAGCCGACCGCAGTTGTGGCAAAGACCGCGTCTGCGCCCAGGTCACGCAGGGTGGCAATGTTCGCCCGATGATTAATTTTGTGAGGCGGAAGCGAATGGCCTGCGCCGTGCCGGGCCAGAAACAGCAGTTGTAATTCACTGCCGAGACGCGCCCGCGTCAGCGAGGCAGTCCCATACTCCGTTTCCACGGTTTCCGGCGCTCCTGCCACTAGTGCCGTTCCAAAGCCTGTTCCTCCGATCACCGCCACTGTAAGCATTGACAAAGCCTCTTTCCCGTGATACACTGCCTGCCGTGCCAAGTTCTCCTGCAAGCGACTCCCATTCTACACGAAAGCTCCGGCCCTGGCAAGCGCATGGCCTGGCCGCCGCATTTCTGCTGCTGCTCACGGTTATCTACTTCCGGCATCAGGTGATTGAGGGACAGGCGCTGTACTGGGGCGACATCGGCCTGTACTTCCTGCCGATGCAAGTCTTTTTGAAGCAAAACCTGAGTGCAGGCCGGCTGCCGCTCTGGAACCCATTAATCCTGTGCGGGACCCCCTACGCCGGCAACCCGCAGACCTGGCCGCTATACCCGGTCACGGCCCTGCTGCCATTCGTTTCCGCGACGCAGTTTATCAATTTGACTGTCGCGCTGCATGTCTGGATTGCGGGCCTCTCCACTCATGCCTTTGCCCGGCGGGCGCTAGGAGTCAGTGCCGGGGCAGCACTGCTGGCAGCAATCACGTTTATGTTCGGCGGTCAGCTTGTATCTAAAGAGCAGTTCCCGAACATGGTGCAGGCGTCCGCCTGGCTGCCCTGGACCCTGCTGTGTTTACATAATTTGCTCACGCGAAAGCGTGTCCAAGACACGCTGATGTTAGGGCTAGTTCTCGGCTTGCAGCTTCTCGCCGCGCACGTTCAGATGACGCTGCTGACGCTGTATTTAGCGGCGGCCTATGGGGTGTTTGTGAGGAGAGTCCCCCCCGCCCCCAATGATGGGGGAGTTGGAGAAGAGCGGAGACCTAATCTTGCTCCCCCATCATTGGGGGCGGGGGGGACTCTTGCTCTGCTTTTCCTCGCCCTCATCACCGCCTCCGGCCTGGCGATGGGGCAGCTGCTGCCGACGCTGGCGCTGTTCCGGGATGCAGCCCGGCAGCGGTTATCGTTTGCCGTTGTAGATCGGTTTTACCTGCCGTTTAACCAATTGGGAAACTTTGTTTTGCCGCATCTGCACGGCAGCCCCTACGACGGAAACTGGGCGGCGCGGGGCAATTCCTGGGAAACCTGCTGCTATGTCGGCGTTCTGCCCTTTGGGCTGGCGCTGTGGGGCGGCTGGGCGGCGTTCCGAACACAGCCCAAAGCGGCCCGGTTCTGGGTGGGCGTGTTTTTTGCCGGGCTTTGGCTGGCGATGGGCGGGCGCGGCGGATTGTACCACTTGGCTTATTTCGTGCTGCCCGGCTTCCGGTCGTTCCACGACCCGGCCCGATGCCTGCTTCCGGCCTGCTTTGCTTTGTCCCTGCTGGCGGCGCTTGGCCTAGAGCAGGTGCCGCAAATAAAGCGTCGAGCGTTTCTTGTCGCGGGAGTTCTTCTGCTGGCGTTTGCTGATTTGGCGCACTTTGAGCGAACACTTTATCCACTGACCGACCCGGCAGCGCTGTTCCTACTGTCCCCAAATGCTGGGCTGGTGCAAAGTGACCCGGACATCGCCGCGCATCAGGCGCGGATACTCGCTCCCACAAATGGCATCTGGCTTCGGTTCACGACCCCAAAAGACTTCCGGCAGGCAGCGCCGGGCTATCAAACGCTTTGGGCCGACACGCTGACGCCCAATTTGATGGTGCCTTACGGCGTGTATGATGCGTTCGGCTATGAGCCGGTGGCATTAAAGGACATCGAAACGGCGGCAGGGAGCGCGGCGCGGGATTTTGATCCGAAGGCGGACGCGGCGGCCAGAGAAGACGCGGCAGCGGCAAGCGGAGCGCTCGGCGTCAAGTATGTCGCAGTCTGCCGGGTGACGCCGCCTGGGCAGACAGTTTCAGGCTTGGTTCCTGTTCGCGCCGCGCCGACTCTTGCGCCGCCGGGTCGTCAGCACGGGCCAAAAGCACTTCTTTACTTGTCACGCAATACGCGCTGGCTGCCGAGGGCGCATCTGGAACATTCGGCGTCAGAGGCGATTCAGCTTTCCGAGAACGGACCGGATCAAGTCGCGCTCACGTTCCAAACGGCTGCCCCGAACCGGCTCATTTTGGAAGACACGCAGGCTGCCGGATGGCAGGCGACTTTAGACGCCAAACCTGTACCGATTGAGACGTATGACGGCTGTCTGCGGGCCGTTGCCGTGCCGCAGGCAGGCCCGCACCGGGTTGTATTCACCTACGCCCCTACCCCGTTCCGGCTCGGCCTCTATGTATCGCTCCTCACGCTGGCGGGCCTCGTTGGCGCAGCGAGTTACGGGCTGACAAGAAAACTTGCAGAACGGGAAGGATTTCGGCGCAAGCCTGCCGAATAAGCGCTTTCATCGACGCCGGGCAGCGCCGCCCCGATTTTTCTCACACCACACACCCGAAGGAATTTTATTTATGACTGCTTTCAGCGCTCCGGCGCGTCTTCTGGGCTGCCTCTGCTCCGTGGCTGCTTTCGCGTTTATGGTGAGCGGCTGTGCCAACAAGTCATCTAGCAGCGGTGGGACATCTTCGGGCGGCGGCAGCGCTCCGGCGGCAAACGCAATTACCATTGGCGAGTACGGTTCGCTGACCGGTGACAAATCCACGTTCGGGCATTCCACAGATAACGGCGTTGAGCTTGCCGTCAGAGGCATCAATGCCGCAGGCGGCGTGAATGGTCATCCTTTGAATGTGGACGTGCAGGACGACGCCGGGACACCCGACGGCGCTTCCAGCGTGGTCAAAAAGATTATCACCAGCGACAAGCCGGCGGCGGTAATCGGCGAAGTGGCATCTACGCTATCTATTCAGGCCGCGCCGATCTGCAACGCCGCCAAAGTGCCGATGATCTCGCCGTCCTCCACGAACCCTAAAGTCACGCAGCTTGGCCCCTATGTGTTCCGGATCTGTTTTATTGATCCGTTCCAGGGAACCGCTGCCGCGAAATTTGCGCTCGGCACGCTGCACGCAAAAAAAGCGGCGATTTTAACCGATGCCGGCAATGATTATTCTATCGGTCTGACCAAGTTCTTCACCCAGAGTTTCACTCAGGGCGGCGGGCAGGTTGTCGTCTCGCAGAACTACGGCAAGGATGACGTTGATTTTTCCTCGCAGCTCACGCAGATCAAGGCGCAAAACCCGGACATCTTGTATGTGCCGGGCTACTACGGCCAAGTCGGCCCGATTGCCAAGCAGGCGCGGGCCATTGGCCTGACGGTTCCTCTGCTCGGCGGCGACGGCTGGGACTCGCCGAAGCTGATTGAAGGTGCAGGCGGGCCGGGCGCGGCGCTGGAAGGTTCGTACTTCACAAACCATTCCTCCATGAGCAACCCGGATCCGACCATTCAGAAGTTCGTGTCGGCTTATAAATCTGCCTACGGCAGCCAGCAGCCGGATTCGCTGGCCGCTTTGGGCTATGACTCCATCGGCGTTTTGGCCGACGCCATGAAACGCGCGGGCGCTCCCGCCGACGGCGATTATTCGTCTCTTGCGTACCGGGCCAAGCTGCGCGATGCGATTGCGGCAACCAAAGGCTACAAAGGCATCACGGGAACAATCACAATCGGACCGGACCGGAACGCCGTCAAGCCCGCCGTCGTGCTGCAAATCCACGGCGCGGATTACAAGTATGTCTCGACGGTGAATCCGTAGGAGGACGCCCTGCCCTGAACGGCAGGGCTTTAAAAGTGCAAGCCCCCACCTTCGTGGGCGAAGATTTGCGTTTTGCCGGCATTTTCTCTGCCCGCGAATGCGGGGAGTTGCACTTTGAAGCACGGGGGTTCAGCCCCGTGAGAATTACTCCATGCACCAACTGCCCCAACAACTTCTTATCGGCATTCAGCTCGGCAGCATTTATGCGCTGATTGCGCTCGGCTATACGATGGTCTACGGCGTTCTCAAGCTGATTAACTTCGCGCACGGCGACGTCTACATGGTCGGCGCGTATGCGGGCCTCGGCGCGGCGGGCGTTTTAGGAACCTGGCTGCCGGCGCATGGGCCGTTTCATAGTTTGCTGCCGTCGCCAGGCGGAGCGCTTTTAGTGCTGGTGACGGCCATGCTGCTTTGCGCTCTGCTTGGGCTGGTTATTGAGCAGGCGGCGTACCGGCCTCTCAGGACCCGGTCATGGATCATTCCCGGCATTGTGATCGGCGGGGCGTCAGGCTACGTTGCTTACGGCATCGCCATCAACGACAACCGAACACCCGCCTCGGCCATTGCCATCGGCGTCGTCGTTTGGATTGCGATTGCCGCGCTTCTCAGAACGACGCAGAAGCGCCGGGCAGTCGGAGCGCCGTCGCGGCTGACGGCGCTGATTACAGCCATCGGCGTGTCGCTGTTTTTGGAAAACTTCGGTATCCTGCCGCAGATTTTCTCGTCCGACCAGCGCTTTATCCAGACAGGCCAGATTGTTGCCCTGCCGAACAGCATTTCGGTTTTGGGGTTTCCCCTCAGCGTTCAGACGCTCTTGATTTTCGGCTTGTCGCTGGTCTTGATGGCCCTGCTGACCTATATTGTTACTTACACACGCATCGGCAAAGCGGTCCGGGCGGTGTCGTTTGACGCCGACGCGGCGGCGCTGATGGGGATTAATACCAACACGGTGATTGCGTTCACGTTTGCACTTGGCGCGGCGCTTGCGGGCGCGGCAGGGGTCATGGTGACAGGGCTGACGGGGACGGCGTTCACGCCGTATGTCGGTGTCTTGATGGGCCTCAAAGCCTTTGTCGCGGCGGTCTTGGGCGGCATCGGCAGCATCCCCGGCGCGGTTGTCGGCGGTCTGATTATGGGGCTGGCCGAAACGCTGGTTGTCGCTTACGGCCCCGGCGTCGGCATCCCCAGCACTTATCGGGACGCCGTCGCGTTCTTTTTGCTGATTGTCATCCTGCTGGTGCGCCCGGCGGGCTTGTTCGGCAGGCTTGCCCCGGAGAAAGTGTAACTTGGCAAGCGAGGGCGTCAGGAACGAGGGCGTAAACGCCCTCGCTGAGGGGCGAAGCGCCAAGCTGCCACCTGCGTGGCAAAAGAGGCCGATAATCTGTCCCAGTAGTCTGTTCCTGTCCCGCGCAGGCGGGTCATTGGCGTCCGCGCCCCTCAGCGAGGGCGTTTACGCCCTCGT
The DNA here is from genome assembly GCA_964243345.1 of uncultured Armatimonadales bacterium. Lineage (GTDB taxonomy): Bacteria > Armatimonadota > Armatimonadia > Armatimonadales > Capsulimonadaceae > JANXMY01. The sequence continues at coordinate 30,851 of CAXTER010000038.1, read as the reverse complement.
TCCCGATGACCTCGTTCGCTTCTGCCCGTTCAGTTGAGGATATTTTCTATTCGTGCGTACCCAACGTCAGTCTACAATCCCGCCTGTTCGCCGCTTTTTGACGGGTATCCTGCGCGTTATTGCTGCAATCGGACTCCTCATTCAGCGTCTTTGGCTGGCCGTTCCAGCGCCTATTCGCCACTTCCTCGTGTTCTGGACGCGGCGCGTTCTCGTTGCCGCCCTGCTCATCGGGTTCCTGACTGTTGGCAACCTGTGGGTGGAGCGGCCTTTGCTGGATCAATCCGTCACGTCGTTCTACGGCATGGACCAGTATAAAGAGGGCATTATTATCTCGTGCGGCATTTATGTCATCTTAGCGGTTGCGCTGAACTTGGTCAACGGCTTTACGGGGCAGTTCTCGCTGGGACATATCGGCTTCTACGCCGTGGGTGCGTATGTGGCGGCGGCGGTATCCACCTACGGTCACGCGAAGCTGTTTCCAAGCCTGCCGATTGACGGTTCTCCTATCGGCGTGGCGCAGGGTGCGTACCCTCTCCTGACGCTGTGCCTCCTCAGCGGCCTGGCGGCGGCAGCCGTGGGCTATGTGGTCGGGCTGCCGTCACTTCGGCTGCGCGGGGACTATCTGGCAATTATCACGCTCGGCTTCGCGCAGATTATTCAAGTTGTCATTCGCAACATCAAGGCCGTCGACGGCGCAACTTCGTTTACCGGCATCTCGCGGGGCGATACGACCATTCTGACGCCGCACCTGACCAATTTCTTTTGGGTCTACTTGTTCGCTGCGCTGACGCTCTGGGTCGCTTACGGCTTGCGGTTTTCGACGCACGGGCTGGCGTTCCTGGCAGTGCGGGAAGATGAGATCGCAGCGGAAGCGATGGGCATTCCAACGACGCGCTACAAGGTGACGGCGTTTGTGCTGAGCGCGTTCTTTACGGGTATCGCCGGGGCGCTGTTTGCTCTCTACCAGCCGTCGCTATCAAATGACCAGTTCTCGTTTGTCCGCTCGATTGACACCGTGGTGATGGTGGTGCTGGGCGGCCTCGGCTCCATCAGCGGCGTTGCCCTCGCCGCCGTGCTGCTGACAATCCTGCCGGAAGCCCTGCGCGGGATTGACCAGTACCGCCTTGTCGCCTACTCGCTTCTTCTCATTCTTTTGATGCTGACCCGCCCCCAGGGCATCTTCGGGCGCGAAGAACTGTCCCGCGCCTGGCTGCGAGGCCAAATCGCGGCTGTCAAGGGCTGGTTCACCCGCCGCCGCCCATCAACTCCGGCGCTGGCAACCGGCAACGAAGTCATGCAGACAGCGCGGGACCGAGACGACGTGGATGTGTGAGATGCAGAAGCCGGGGTTGTAGAAAACCCCGGCAGGAGTGTGTCCTTCGGACAAAGAATGGACTGAATTTCTTCACCCGAAGGGTGTTTCCCTGCCGGGGTTTTCTACAACCCCGGCGCTCCGGTCACCGCTGCGACCACCGCGTCCGGCTGTTCTAACTGGATAGAGTGGCCGATGCCGGGCAGGACTTCGCGCTTGTAGCCTGCCGTAAAGCATTTGTCCTGGCCTTCCGAGCCTTCGGCTAAGGCCGCGCCGTCCTCCGCGCCGTGCAGCATGATGGTTGGAACATGGATGGGAGGCGTCAAAAGCTGCGAGGCTTCCAGGGCATCATAGCGCGGGTCCGGCAAAGCGCGGCCCCAGCGGTAGCGGTACGAATGGAGCGTGATTTCAACCCAGTCCGGGTTTTCCCAGGCTTCGGATGCAGCCTGGAACTCGTTTTCGTCGAAGAAGTGCAACGGCCCCCAGGTTTCCCATAAGAAGCGGCAGATTGTACTTCGGTCTTCTTCCAGCGCATGACGCGCCTGCTCTGTGCCGAAGAACCACTGATACCAGTAGGCTTTGCGCTGGGCCGGGGACAGCGGCTGGTTTGGCCCGCCGCCGTAAGGAACGGACAGTGCAACCAGACGCTCCAGGCGCTCCGGCCAATTAGCGGCAAATAAATAGGCCGCGCGTCCGCCCCAATCATGCCCGACCAGAGTGAACTTCTCCAGCCCCAGCGCATCGGCGAAGTCTTTGGCGTCCTGCGCGATAGCAGTCATCTGACCGGAGCGGCGCGTCAGCGGGTCCAAAAACTTGGTAGGCCCGAAGCCGCGCAGGTACGGGGCCAGGGTGCGCCAGCCTAGCGCGGCCAGAGGCCCGCCAACGGCATCCCAGGTGTGGGCGTCATACGGCCAGCCGTGCAGCAGAATGACCGGCTTGCCGTTCGCCGGCCCCTGCTCCAAATAAGCAACGTCAAGAAGCGGCGTTTGGACTGTCTTAAAGTCTGTCATCTCAAATGTCTCCATAAACAACTTTGCCGCCGGCAATTGTCGCCTGCACAGTCGGGATGTCAGGCCAGCCGTCCAGCACGGCAAAGTCGGCGCGTTGGCCGGGGATGATTTGGCCGCGGTCATTCTCTAGAAAGACGCTGTACGCCGCGCCTTCGGTGTAGGCCCGCAGGCCGTCAAGCGCCGAGACGCACTGATGAGGGCCAAGAACCGCGCCGGATGGGGTGCGGCGCTCGGCGGCAGATTGAATGCCGTCCAGCGGAGCGCCGGGGATAACGGGGATGTCGGACGAGAACACAAGCGGCAGACCGGCAGCCATTGTTTCGGCGTAAGGCATGAGGCGATGGGCGCGGGAGTCACCGATGGCTTTTGTGTAGGCGTCGCCGAAGCGCATCAAAAACTCCGGCTGGTAGACCGGCAGCAGGCCGAGACGCGCCAAGCGCCCGACTTGGTCGGGCCAAAGCAGCATGGCGTGTTCAATCCGGTGGCGGGCACCCACGCGGGGATGCTTTGCCAGCGCTTTGCCGTAGGCGTCCAAACACAGGTCAATTGCAGCGTCGCCGATGGCATGGGCGGCAATCTGCCAGCCTGCTTGGTGCGCTTTGACGACCATCGCATCCAGCTCTTCCGCAGGCCAAACAGCCGTGCCGAGGCTGTCTGAGCCGACAAACGCCGAGCGCAGCAGGGCGGTGCGCGTGGTCAGCGCTCCATCGGTGAAGACTTTGGCCGGACCGATGCGTACCCAATCGGTTTCTCCTGTTACGTTGCGCGGATTTGGCACATCATCCATCGCCGCAAGCTGAGACAGAAGCATCATCAAAGAGCAGCGGACGGTGAGCGCCCCGGAAGCGGCGGCCTCGTGGTACACGGGAATCTCCTGGAAGCTGTCGCGTGCGGCAAGCCCAAGCGTCGCGTCTACGGCGCTCGTAATGCCCAGCGCGTTCATAGCTTCCGAAGCACGTTTAAGCGCTGCGACTTTATCAGACAACGACGGCTCCGGGGCGGCGTCATACGCCAAATTGGCAGCGGTTTCCAGCAGAACGCCGGTCGGCTCCCCTCGCTCGTCCCGGACAATTGTGCCGCCGGACGGGTCCGGCGTGTCCGGCGTGACGCCCATCAATTCCAGCACGCGGCTGTTGACCGAAACGGCGTGGCCGCTGGCATGGGTAATTAGCACAAACGGCCTGCCGCCGCCGACGGCATCTAAATCCTGCCGCGTCGGGTGGCGCTTCTCGTCCATGATGTTTTGATTGTAGCCGCGCCCGCGCACCCAAGTTTCCGGGCCGGCCCCCAGCGCGTCCGCCCGCGTTTGCATTCTCTGGACCAGCTCAGGAATGTTCGGCACCCCGGTCAGCGTCACGGCGGCAAGCGTCAGGCCGAAGCCCAGCACATGACAATGGGCGTCGTGGAAGCCCGGCACCAGTGTCCGGCCTTTCAGCGGCAGCGTTCGCGTTGACGGCCCGGCCATCGGCAGCAAATCGGTTTCAGGGCCGACGGCAAGAATGCGGCCATTTGCCACGGCGACGGCGTCGACAGGCCCTTCTGTTAAAGGCAGGCGAGCCTGGGTATAGATGACTTCAGGAATGGGGTTCATAAGCTGATGATACCCAAAGAGTAGAAAAAGAGCAGGAAAGATGAGGAGACGCCAATGCCGACACGAGAAGTTGCCCGGACCGAATGGAAAACCTACTTTGACGAGTTCAGCCGCGCCCGCGCCGGGGAGCTTGTCTCTGTCGAGCTGATTTACAACCCGCAGGGCGACCCGCAGTTCCCCTGGAACAAGCAGCCGCTGATTGGGCTGACATTTGAGGAGAAAGACGGTGAGCCGGGAACCATTGAGATCTCCGCGGGCGGCGAGGAAAACAGCCAGCACACGCACACGGTCACAAACCCAGTGCATGTGTACCACAAAAACGCACGCGGAATAATCAGCGATGAGGTCAACATTGATGAAGTGGTTGAAATCACGTCTACCGATGACCCGCGCATTACCTTCCTGCATTTTACGCCGGCTTCGTGAGCGCCCCCTCTCATCCGCTGATTCAGTGCGTGCCGAACTTCAGCGAAGGACGCAACCCGGCAGTGATCGCGGCGATTGTGGACGCCGTGCGGCAGACGCCCGGCGTCCGGCTTGTGGACTTCAGCGCCAACCCCGACCATAACCGCCTGGTCGTCACTTTTGTCGGCCCGCCGGACGCCGTTTCCGCCGCCGCCCTCGCCTCCGCCGCCGTGGCCGTTGACCGGATTGATCTGCGCGATCATCATGGCGTCCATCCGCGCCTCGGCGCTTTAGACGTTCTGCCGTTCGTGCCGCTGTCCGGCATCACCCTGACAGAATGTGCCGCCGTGGCCCGGAGCGTCGGCAGTGAACTTGCCAAGCGCTTCAATTTGCCGGTCTTCTTCTACGAAGCCGCGTCGCCTGACAGCCGCAGCCTGCCGCTTATCCGCAAGTCCGCGTTTCAATCGCTTACCCCCGACTGCGGCCCAAACGTCCCCCACCCGGCTGCCGGCGCGGCGGTTGTCGGCGCACGGGGGCCACTGATTGCCTACAACGTCAACTTGGCGTCTGCCGACCTTGCCCTCGCCCGCAGTATTGCCCGTGAGGTGCGCGTCCTGCCGCACCTGCCCGGCATCCGCGCTTTGGGCCTGGGCCTGCCGTCACGCGGTCTCACGCAGGTTTCCATGAACCTGACGCGCCCTGCCGAAACCCCGCTTCTTACCGTGTTCCAGTATGTTCAGCGCCGCGCCGAAGCGCTTGGCACATCTGTGATTGAGAGCGAAATCATCGGCGCAATTCCCGGCCCATCAGCGTTTGGTGTCCTTGCCGACGCCCTGCAAGCGACGACTCTTAAACCAGGCCAAGTGCTGCTGGAAAACTGGCCTGCTCAACATTGACTTTTTGCTGATGATAAGTTTCACTCAGTTTAGGTCTAAACCATGCAAACTATTGAAGCCGAAGTTTTCATAGACCAGAAGCTGCTGTTACAAATCGAAATGTTAGCAGACGCGAAGGGAGTTTCGCGTGATCAGATTTTTGCAGTGGCGCTGAGAGAGTTCATCAAGCGAAGGCAGAGTGAGCAAATCACGCAGCAGCTTAACGAGACTTATACCGAGGAAGCGGCAGAAGAAGACCAGGCAATCCTGCGTCAGATGCGTCCCACCCACCGCCGGTGAGGGGCATCTGCCAAAGCAGAGCGTCGCTTTAATTTCTCAAGTTCAAACAATAGACGGAGCGCAGCTTGACGAGCAAATTGGAATGCTGTCTAATAGCCGCATGAGGCAGGTGCTGGACGGTCTGCAACTGCTGCCAGAGCCTGACGAGCTAGATTAAGACTTGAAGACGATAGGTTATGCTGCCATGCTTCTACGTTCCACCTATTCCTTTCTGGGTGTCCTCGCCGGATTTGCCTGCGTCTTTCCGCTGCTTATGAAACGCGAAAAGAAGATTCTGGGCAGCAGTGCGGAAGTCTTGCTGCAACAAGCGCAGCAGCAAATGCGGGAAGCGCAGGCAAAGAACCGCAACCGTGCGGTGCAGGCCATTACGCAAAAGAACAATCTACAGGCGCTGGCGGACCAGACCGAGAAGCGCGTCAGCCGGCTGACGGAGCAAATTGAAGGGCCGGCACTTGGAGAAGACGCAGCCACGCAGCAGAGCCTGCTCGCGGAGCGCCGCAAACATCAAGAAACGCTGGCAGACATCCAGACCGCCCTGGCATCTGCTATTGGAACAGCCGAAGCCGTGAAAATTGCCATGCGCCGGGAAGAAGAATTCGTGCGCCTTAAAGTCACCGAAGCGCTGGCCCTGAAAGCGCAGGAGAAACAAGCGCAGATTGAGACGGCGCTTGCCAAAAGCAAAATGGCGATGACGACCAACTTGGCGACGGATTTGTTTGTGCAGGCACGGGAAAAGATCAAGCAGACAGCGGCGCAGCGCGATGTCATCGTGCAGATAGGCAAAACAATAGAAGCGCTGGACGTCGCCGTGGAAGAGGCAGCACTCGCAGGCAACGAGCCTCTACGTCAAAGACTGGCCGCAAGCCGTGACGCACTGCGGGCAAGTGCGCTCAATGCGTTTTTGTGGAAGGAGTGACGCATAAGTGGACGAGCTTACAAACTATGTGCTGAACTATTACAGCAGTTTGATGACCGTTACCGAGGCCGCTGCCAAATCCTGCGTATTTTGGTCAAACACGCAGAAGCCTCTGGGTCGCCGGGGCGGAAGCGTCTCATAGATAAGCGTTTCGCCGGTCAGCCTATGGAAGTTAAAGCCCTGCTTGCTGAGGGAGCGGAACATTGCCTGCGCGGCATTTGTGAGCGCATACTGAAAGACGATCCTGAAAAAGTGTTCTTGAACTACTGCCCGTGCTGTCATGGATTGGCGCGAACACCGTGGGCCAAGCAGTGCCAGCATTGTTTTTTCTCCTGGCATGACCGATAACAAAGCAGGGGGCAGAAAGATAAGTTGATACTGATAAGACGGATAGGCGTCGGTCTCCTGCGTTTGCTCATCGGCATTGGCTTCGCGCTTTCACTGGTGTTGGGGGTTACGCTGACGCTGCTGACATTCTGCGACAGTCCAGGTGGCAATCTGACGCTCAGCCAAACTGGGCCGCATTGGGAATGGAGTATTCCAGCGGTCGTTGCTTCTACTTTCACGCTGTTCTGCTGGCTTGGCTGGCGTTGTTTGCCTGCGGTGAAATCGGCGCAGATGCTTCCGACATTTGAGCGCGACTTCCAAACGCCGGGCATGGTCCTAGCCTGCGCGGTATCCGGCTTTCTCCTGACGTCCTACGGAACGATTGACATGGGACTAAGACTATTTTCTCATGCCGCAGGAGGCAGTTGGGTACGCTTCGCATTTTACTTCCTCAGCGCTGCGTGCGACGGCTTAGTAATAGCCTCTGCCTGGAAGCAGCGCAAGAAGAACGCATTGCCGAAAAAGCATTCCGAGCGATGGTATATTTCCAAGTGAACAAGGGGCGCGGCTTACGCCGCGCCCCCCTTTTGCCATCTATCGGCAGGTGGATTTAGTAATCGTCGTCGTCGTGGGCGGCGCTGGCATTACCTTTGCTCTTTTCCTTCTTCTCGACAATCAGCGAGTTGGTGGAAAGGATCATGCCGGCAATGGACGAAGCGTTCTGCAACGCCGACCGGGTCACTTTAACCGGGTCCACGATGCCGGCGGCGACAAGGTCGACATACTCTTCGGTCAGCGCGTTCAGGCCGTGGCCCTGCGGAAGTGTTTTCACCATCTGCACGACAACGGAGCCTTCCAAGCCGGCGTTTGCGGCGATTTGGCGCAGCGGCTCTTCGAGTGCGCGGCGGACAATGTTCGCGCCGACTTTCTCATCGCCGGTCAGGCCCAAATTGTCCAGGACGGGGATAAGCGAGATAAGCGTCGCGCCGCCGCCGGCGACAATGCCTTCTTCAACTGCTGCGCGGGTGGCGGACAGCGCATCTTCAAAGCGATGCTTCTTCTCTTTGAGGGCTGTTTCGGTAGCCGCGCCAACCTGGATCACGGCGACGCCGCCTGCGAGCTTGGCAAGCCGCTCTTGCAGCTTTTCTTTGTCGTAAGAGGAATCAGTGTTGTCAATCTGGCGGCGAATCTGCTCAATCCGGCCCTTGACGCCGTCGGCAGTGCCGCCGCCTTCGACCAGAACCGTGTCCTCTTTGGTGATGACGATCTTCTTGGCCGTGCCGAGGTCGGTCAGTTCCACGTCCTTCAGCGGAATGCCCAGGTCCTCGGTGATGAACTTGCCGCCCGTCAGAACGGCGATGTCTTCCATCATTGCCTTGCGGCGGTCACCGAAGCCGGGAGCTTTGACGGCGACGACATTCAAAATGCCGCGCAGCTTGTTGACCACCAGAGTCGCAAGCGCTTCGCCGTCAACGTCCTCAGCGATAATCAGCAGCGGACGACGGGATTGAGAGACTTTTTCGAGCAGCGCGAGGAGGTCCTGAACCGACGAAATCTTCTTCTCATAAAGCAGAATCATCGGGTTCTCAAGGGTCGCTTCCTGCCGCTCCTGATCGGTGACGAAGTACGGGGAGATAAAGCCCTTGTCGAACTGCAAGCCTTCGACGACTTCCAGAGTCGTATCGGTTCCCTTGCTTTCTTCCACCGTAATGACGCCGTCTTTGCCGACTTTGTCCAGCGCTTCGGCAATCATGTTGCCAATCTCAGGATCGTTGCCGGAAATGGATGCAACTTGGGCAATAGACGCTTTATCGGTAATGTCGATCTTGCGGGACTTCAGCTCGGCGACTGCCGCGTCTACGGCCAGCTCAATGCCGCGCCGCAGGGCGATGGGGTTGCCTCCGGCGGCGACGTAGCGCAGGCCTTCGTTGACAATCGCCTGGGCCAGCACGGTCGCAGTCGTGGTGCCGTCACCGGCGACGTCGTTGGTCTTGGAGGCAACTTCGCGGACAAGCTGTGCGCCCATGTTCTCATACGGGTCGTCCAGCTCGATTTCTTTGGCGACAGTGACGCCGTCTTTGGTAATGGTTGGGCTGCCCCACTTCTTATCTAAAACGACGTTTCGGCCCTTCGGCCCCAGCGTCACTTTGACGGCGTTAGCGACGGCATTCGCGCCGCGCTCAAGCGCCCGGCGGGCTTCTTCATCAAACAGCAATGTTTTGGCTGCCATAATTTGTTGTGTTCCTTTATCCTGGGCGGGGATAAACCCCGCCCCTACATTGCCGCGTAGGGGTAGGGCTTGCCCCTACCCTTTGCAGCTAATAAACTAGCCCTTGATGGCGTAGATCTGCTCTTCGTCCAGGATCATGTAGTCCTGACCGTCCAGCTTCAGCTCCGTGCCGCCGTACTTGGAATAAATCACCGTATCGCCGACGGCAACCGAGAGTGCCGAGCGGGAGCCGTCGTCCAAAATGCGGCCGGGGCCGACCGCGATGACTTCGCCTTCCTGCGGCTTCTGCTTGGCCGAGTCCGGGATATAAATGCCGCCGCTGGTCTGGGTCTCGGCTTCGCTGGGCTTCACCAGCACGTTGTCGGACAAAGGCCGAAAGTTCACTGCCATAATTAATGCCTCCTCATCACAGTTCGTTGTGTTTGATTGTTTTGCGTAAACTTTTGCGTTAGCACTCGCATGTCCTGAGTGCTAAAACCGAGTTCATTCTACTTGTTTCAGCAGAAATTGTCAACCCGTGCCAATAAAATCCATTTGAAGGAGGTAAAATGATCGCAATAAAAATAATCGTAATAAATGACCATGATGAACAAACGTACAAAAATCCTTTTTCCTGCCATTGTTTGCTTGGGGCTAGTCGGCACCCTGGCGTACCGGCAAATGAGAAGTGCAAGCGCTGCCAGCCAGGTCCATTACCGAACGGCCACCGCCACAGAGGGAGACGTCACCGACACTGTCGAGGCAAGCGGCGTGGTTCAGCCGCTGACAATGGTGGACTTGAAATCCCGCGCCGGCGGACGCTTGATAAAACTTGCCGTGGATGTTGGAAGCCGTGTCAAACCAGGAACACTGATCGCACGGATTGACCCCTCGGATACTCTTTCCGCTTATAATCAGGCGACAGCCGATCTGATTACAGCCCGTGCCCGGTTGTCTCAGGCTCAGCAGCAAGCGCGAATGCTGGGGATGCAGGATACTTTGACCGTTTCTGGTGCACAGCAGGGCCTCAACTCGGCGCAGGCCAAGCTGACGCAGGCAGAGCGTCTGGCACAAGTCCAGCCCGCATTGACCGGCAGCGCTATCGCTGAGGCCCAAGCAAATCTTACTGCGGCTCAGCAGCAGTACGAGCAGCTTCGCTCCGCCGGCAATCCCCAGGCAGTCGCTTCAGCCCAGTCGGTCAATGCCCAGGCACGCGCCAACGTCGTGGCCACCGACGCCGCCTATAACCGCGAGAACTCGTTGTCACAGAAAGGATTTGTCGCCCAGCAGTCCGTAGACACCGCTCTGGCTGCCCGTGACGTCGCCCGTGCCACGCTGGCCGAAACCCAGCAAAGACTCCAAACGATTGATGCCGACCAGAAGGCATCTCTAGCAGGCGCTGCGGCGCGGGTCAGTCAAGCCAAAGAAGCGCTAATCGCAGCGCAGACCGGTCGGTATGAAATTGGGACCCGTCAGCAGGACGTGATGGCGTCCCGCGCGTCCCTGATCCAGGCGAGGATCAGCGTGCAGAACGCGCAAGCTGGGTTGATGCAAAGCAGCATTCGCCAATCCGATGTTCAAGCAGCACAGGCCGCGGTTTCTAAATCACAGGCAGAGGTGAATGACCGCTTGATCCAACTCCATGACGCCACCATCTATTCGCCCCGCAACGGCGTTGTTCTACAGAAATATATTGAAGAAGGCACGATCATCTCAAGCGGCGAGTCTCTTTCTTCCGACGGCACCAAAATTGTGCAGATCGGTGATGTCAGCAGCCTCTTTATTGATGTCAGTGTGGACGAGTCTGACATCGGCAAAATCAGTATGGGGCAGAAAGTCACAATTGCGCTGGATGCCGTGCCGGAGGCCAAGCCCGAAGGCCGCGTTGTTCGCATTGATCCCCAGGCTGTCAATGATCGAGATGTGACAACCGTGCATGTTCGGGTCGAAATTAAAAATCCAGACGCGGCAATTAAGCCCGGCATGAACGCGACCTGTCAGTTCATCCTGCGCGATGTCCACGGTGTGCTTGTGGTGCCTAGTGATGCGGTGAAAGAAGGCCAATCTGGTGGAAACACAGTGCGTGTCCTGACCAAAGACAACAAAGCTGAAGTTCGCCGGGTCGAAGTCGGCGTTGTCGGCAGCGATGAGACTGAGGTCAAAAGCGGGCTGCGGGCTGGGGACACAGTCATTCTTGGCGTGATCCCCCCGGCACAGGACGGCGCAGGTGCCCCAAGCGGCGACAGTGCTGGCGGCAGCCGCTAAACAATGAAACGGGCGACTGAAGTCGCGGCAACAAGGGCGTAAAGTCCGCCTGCGCGGACTCATACAGAGTTTCTTATCTAAGCTCTGCTCCTAACCTGCGAAGGCAGGTTTCGTGCACCTGTTGCCGCGACTTCGGTCGCCCAGTATACTCCAAACCAGCTTCCTAGAAAGCAGTAGCAGACAGCACCATGAGCACACTCCTTCAAAGTCCTGAGCCGCCGCTGCGGCGGACTGACGCGCCGCATCGGTTCCAGCAGAACCGGACTCCTGCACTTAACCTCAGCGAATGTGTCCGAATCGCCCTGCAGGGACTGGCGGCAAATAAGCTTCGCGCCATGCTGACCATGCTCGGCATTATTATCGGGGTCGGTGCGGTCATTACCATGATTGCGGTCGGACAGGGTGCGCGCCAGAAGACCCTGGACCAGATTCAGGCGCTTGGTACAAATGTCTTAATTATCCAGTCGGGCCAGACCAAAAGCGGCGGCGTCTTTGGGGGGGCAGGATCATCCCGGAACATTACGTTTGACGATCTAGACGCCATCCGCAAGAAATGCCCTGCTGTTGCAGCAGTCTCCGGTGAGGACATCACACCGGCGCAGGTCAAGGGCGGCAAAACGAACACCAACACGTCGGTAATTGGAATCGGTGCAGACTATGCCGACATCCGCAACTTTTCCGTTGCCGATGGCCGGGCATTCACACCGCGGGACATCCGTGCGCGTTCTCCTGTCTGCATTTTAGGCGCGAAAGTCGCCACCGACTTCTTCAAGGACAAGTCGCCCCTCAACTTGCGCGTCTACATTAATTCCGGTTCTTACCGCGTAGTCGGTGTCATGGCACGCAAAGGGCAGGTCGGGTCGCAGGACGCCGACGATCAGGTGTTTCTGCCCCTCAGCACGTTTCAAGACAAGCTGGGGCGGTGGTGGTGGCATGGCCGGGTCGCCACTGCGGACATTCAAGCGCTGGACGCCGGCAAGATGGACGAAGCTTCGGCCCAGATTACAGCGTTGATGCGTCAGCTTCACCACCGCAAGCCAGAAGAGCCGGACGACATCACGATCAATAACCAGGCCGAGATCGCTGCTGTCGCCGAGCAGACCACGCGGACATTCACGTTTCTGCTGGCTTCCATAGCGGGTGTCTCACTGCTGGTAGGAGGCATCGGCATTATGAACATCATGCTGGTCTCGGTGACGGAGCGGACCCGCGAGATTGGGGTTCGCAAAGCGATCGGCGCGAAACGGCGCGACATTCTCTGGCAGTTTTTAATTGAGAGCATTGTTTTATCGCTTCTAGGAGGTGTCATCGGCATCGCACTAGGCGTTTGCGGGGCGCTTCTCTTAGGCCATGTCAGCGCCGACTATACGCCGATCCTGACTTTGCCGCCCATCCTGCTGGCGTTCGGGTTCGCCGCCGCTGTCGGCATATTCTTCGGCTTTTACCCGGCCCAAAAAGCATCGCGTCTCAGCCCGATTGAAGCGTTACGCTATGAATGAGTCCCTGGTCTGAAGGCCAGAGCTTTTGAAATGCAATTGTCCGCCTGCGCGGACATAGGACTTTTGGTCCATATATTTCCTATGTTCGCGCAAGAGATAGGCACTAATGATTACCCTGACGGACATTGTCAAGACATATCAAACTGGCAGCATGGCGCTGACGGTTCTTAAGGGGATTACGCTGCATATTGAGGCAGGGGAAATGGTCGCGATCATGGGGCCTTCCGGGTCAGGCAAATCCACGCTGATGAACATTATTGGCTGCCTGGACCAGCCGACTTCGGGGTCTTACGCACTAGACGGTTATGAAGTCGCCAACCTTGAGGAGAACACGCTGGCGGAAATACGAAACTGCACTTTGGGGTTTGTGTTCCAGCAGTTTAATCTGCTCGCCCGAACCACTGCCTTGCGAAATGTCGAGCTGCCGCTGATTTACTCTGGAGAGCGTCAGCGCGAAGAGCGGGCCAAACGCGCCCTCGTCCGCGTCGGTCTCGCCGACCGCATGGACCACACACCGTCCCAGCTTTCCGGCGGCCAGCAGCAGCGCGTCGCGATTGCCCGCGCGATTGTCAACGACCCGCCGATCCTCTTTGGCGACGAGCCGACCGGCGCTCTGGACAGCCGGACCGGCGAGGAGATTATGGCAATCTTCCAGGCTTTGAACAACGAGGGAAAAACAGTGGTGCTGGTGACCCATGAGGAAGACATCGCCGAGCACTGCAAGCGCATCCTGCGCTTCAAAGACGGCAACATAGTCAGCGACGAACCAGTTGTCCACCGCCGCATTGCCCCGCCCCCCATCCTTTCGGCTGCTTAGACTTTCTGTTCAAAATGATACACAGGGATAACAGCCACAAGAGTCGCTTCTTCGTCCAGAGCCAGCGCTGTACTATCCCGCAACGCATCCACAAAATCCGAGAGCAACGGCCGGTTGTCTGAAAACGAATACGGTATATCTGCATAAAGCAAATTGACTTTATCTTGAATTGGCTCACTCACTTGAGATGGGTAGTTGCCCTCTAAACCTCGCCGAAGCGTACAGCCGGTGAAGTTGTAGATGAACTCCGCTTCGAGCTGCTCTAGAAGGCGGCAGCAAGCATTCAGCGGCAAATCTGTGACATAAACTTCAACCCTTGCCTTTTCGGATAGCAGCAATAAACTGCTCCTTCCTTTTCGGGTTGTTGATAAAGTCTTCCGTCCGGCGAATTGACTCTTCCGCCGTCAGTTTCATACGCTTGGGCCGGCGAATAATCCATTTTCAGTTTGTTTCGTTTCCGGCACCTTAGCGGCGTCTTCTGGCTGGGCGTTTTCCATGTCGCTACCCCTCTTGGTCCTCGCCGGTATTCTACCACATTTGCCACTCGTGAGATTACTACTTATGTTCCATACTTATGTTCCGTGAGGCAGGGTCGAAGCATTAGGTACGCTATTCCCGCGAAGGTTGCCAATGTATCTGCTTTTGGATTTTTGGGCAGGACATTAGCCTCTAAAATGGTAATACAGGAGCATGGATAAACTGTCTGTTCGCTTGCAGGACGATCAGCTTTGCATCTGCCGCCGCAAACTTCCGTGTATCTTGGTATTGTGCGGCTATGTGCTTCTATTCATCAGCGTGATGGCGATACCATTCTTGGGTGCCTTTGTTTACCACAAACATGAAACTGGATTTTATGAACTTCTAGCTATCGCACTGCCAATGCTTTTAGTATGCCTGTACTATGGTGCGGGCTACTTGAAGCCGTGGAGTTTCGTCTTCAACCGAGAGCACAACTTTGTGATATTCAATGAAAAAGTTGTTTGCACTCTCGCGGAAGTACAAAGCGTCCATGTAGGCAAAGAGTATTTTCGCTCCGGGCGCGGCACAAATATCTTGCTAAAACTTAGTTTTCAGACAGTGGGTGGCACAGAGGAAGAAATCAGTGGAGGTGGACTTTACGGGCCAAACAGGGCGGAGATGGAGCGTGTGGGGGCAGCAGTTGCGGAGTATGCTGGTGTAGAAATGTACAAGCCTGAGTATTAGAAAACAAGTCGATTGACGCCTGTTTCCAGCCTGCGGGGTCTGAGATGCAGACGGCGGCAGGTCGGGTACAATGACTCCATGAGTGATGGACGTTTGGACGAAGTTTTGTTTGGGACGGACCCGACGGAAAAGATCGTGGCGGTGGAAACGAGCGACAAGGACGCGACGCTGTTTCTGCGGGACGGGGAAGACACAAAAACGAAAATTGTGCCGTTTGTGCCGTGGCTGGTGACGGACAAAGAGCGGCATTTTGCCGGCGCGGAAACGACCGAACTGCAAGGCGATGGGTACAACTGGCTGCTGCGGTTCCCGTCAGGCTGGCGGGCGTACCAGGAAGCCAAGCGGACACTGCGGGACGAGCACGCGGGGGTCTGTCAGTACGGCAGTGCGATCAAGCAGTTCATGGTGGCGACGGGGTACACGCTGTTCAAGGGCATGGCGTTTGACGACTTGAAGCGGCTGCAAATTGATATTGAGACAACGTCGCTTGACCCGAACCTGCCGGGTGCATCTATTTTCATGATCAGCGTCTCGGATAATCGCGGGTTTACGGATGTTCTGATTGGCCCGGAAGCCGACATTCTGCGGCAGCTCCTCGCAATTGTCGAGACGCGCGACCCGGACGTCGTGGAAGGCCACAACTTTTATTCGTTTGACCTGCCGTATATCATTGCCCGGATGGGAGCGCTCGGCATCGCGCCGCTTCTGGGGCGGTTCGGGTCTCCGGCAATAGTCGGTGCGCCCCGGAACTGTGCCATCGGCACGAATGCCCGGCAGTTTACGCCGTCTTATCTGTACGGGCGGCATATTTTAGACACGCTGCTGCAAGTGCAGCGCTTTGACTGGTCACGCGGGCAAGTGTCATCGTATGGCCTGAAAGAGTGCGCCCAGACTTACGGCATCGCTCCGCCCGATAGAGTCTATTTGGACCGGGCGGAGATCGTCGAGATCTACCAAAAAGACCCGGAGCGGGTCAAGACCTACGCCGCGCAGGATGTCGAAGAAACCGCTGCGCTTGCGGCCTTAGTCGCACCGACGGAGTTCTACCAAACTCAGATGGTGCCGGACTCGTACCAGAATGTCGCGGTCACGGGCAACGGCGAGAAGATCAACGCCATTCTGCTGCGCGAGTATCTGCGGCAGGGCCGGGCTGTCGCCAAGCAAAAAGCGCCTCAGCCATACCCCGGCGGCTACACCGAAGTGCGCGTCACGGGCGTGGTCAAGCCGATTGTCAAGGCCGACGTGGAAAGCCTCTACCCAAGCCTGATGCTGACGCAGAAAATCAGCCCGGCAGCGGACACGCTCGGCATCTTTTTGCCGCTGCTGTCGGACCTCACTCAGCGGCGCTTAGAGGCCAAAGGGCGACTGAAGACAACGCCAAAAGATACCAGGGACCATGCGTACTGGGACGGGCTGCAAAACTCATTTAAGACCATTATCAATTCATTTTACGGCTACATCGGCGGCCCGTTCTACTTTAACGATTATGACGCCGCCCGGCGCGTCACCGAAGCAGGTCAAACCATTGTCAAACAGATTGCGTCCGAGCTGGAAACTCACGGAGCGCATGTCATTGAGATTGATACTGACGGCGTCTATTTCAAGCCTCCTGCCGAGGTTCGAACCGAGGCTGACGAGCTGGCTTATGTCGAGAAAATCGGAACTTCGCTGCCGCCAGGCATTCGACTGGCGCATGACGGCTCGTATGCTGCCATGCTGTCGCTAAAGATGAAAAACTATGTGCTGGTCGAGCCCAACGGCCACAAAATCTTCAAAGGGTCTTCCCTGCGCTCCCGCGCCGATGAGCGCTATGGCCGCGTCTTTTTGACCGATGCCGTCAATCTTTTATTAGACGAGAACCCGGATCAATTGTCGCACCTCTACAAAGGCTTGATTGACAAGATTGAAGCGGGCCAAATGCCGATTGACCTGCTGGCGAAGCGTGAGCGTGTCACCGACAAGCTGCTGTCATCCGAAATGCGAAAACGCGCTGCCGATGCTATCAAAGGCGCAGGCATCAATCAAGGCGAGTTCGTGTCCCTGTACCAAAAGCGCGACAAGTCACTTGGCTTAGTCCAGGACTACGGGCATGATGAGGACACCGATTATTATGCCCAGAAGCTCTACAAGTTCGCCGGACGCCTCAAAGAAGCAGTCGGTGAAGACCAGTTTGATGTGCTGTTCCCAAAACCAGTCCCCGCCGCCAAGCGCCCCGACCCAACGCAGATGACAATGGATTTGTTTGGGTAGCCGAGAAATCTATGATAAATAATCTTCGCATCCAGAACTTCAAAAGTTGGCAAGACACGGGCAATATGAAGTTTTCCAAAATTACTGGCTTCTTTGGACCTAACAGTTCTGGCAAGACTAGTATCTTGCAACTGTTGCTAATGTTGAAACAAACGGCAGAGTCATCCGACCGCTCGCAAGTTTTGAATTTTGGAGACAGTAACAGCTTAGTTAATTTGGGTACGTTTCGCGATGCAATTCACCATAAGCATCAGGAAGGCGTAACAAACGGCTCACCACTTCAAGAGGCAACCATCTTGGAGTGGTCAATAAGCTGGAACTTGCCTAAACCTATGACAATCACAAATGCGGAAAGTAACGGAGCAATTCTGTTTTCGCTTAGGAGCCTTAAATTTTTAGGGTCCGTGCGCGAAACAGGCAGTAAAAGCACCCGTCACATGGTAAGTCAGAACTTCACATATTACTTCAATGAAGCAAGCCAGCCTTACTCTCTAGGTATGGAACGCAAGCGACTCGACAGAGATGAGTATGACCTTATTCATCAAAATGTTGATCTTAAACGCACTCAAGGCCGTCCTTGGCCACTACCTCTACCAATCAAGTGTTACGGTTTCCCATCTCAAGCTGCGGGCTACTACCAAAATGCCGAGTTTCTGCCCGATTTTAATCTTGCCTTTGAAGAATTCTGGGGGAAAGTATTCTATTTAGGACCTCTCCGGGAGTATCCTCAGCGACAATATATTTGGGGAGGCGGCCAACCGGTTGATGTAGGGCGAAGGGGTGAAAAGGTGATTGACGCACTTCTTGCCTCCCGACAAACAGGCAAGAAAATTTCTTTAGGTCCAGGCCGAGGCCGTAAATCTGTGACAGTCGAAGAATATGTTGCGTTGTGGTTGCGTGAGCTTGGTTTAATTCATTCGTTCGCAGTAGAGGCGATTGCAGAAGGCAGCAATCTTTATCATGTTCGTGTGCAGAAGACAGCCTCGTCGCCGCCAGTGCTGATAACAGATGTTGGTTTTGGTGTTTCTCAGATATTACCTGTCCTGACGCTTTGTTTCTATGTTCCGGAAGGCTCCACCATCATTTTAGAACAGCCTGAGATACACCTCCATCCGTTAGTACAAGCAGGACTTGCAGATGTATTCATAGATGCCATCAAGAAGCGCAAAATTCAAATCATCTTGGAAAGCCATAGCGAGCACCTTCTAACTCGTCTTCAGCGTCGGATTGCCGAAGAAGAAATGCCTTCCGAGGATACTTCGCTCTATTTCTGCGAGAGAGACGAAAGTTCTACATCGAAGTTGCTTCCACTGGAAATGGATACGTTTGGCAATATCAAAAACTGGCCGAAAGACTTTTTCGGTGATGAATTTGCCGAGCGAACAGCTATGGTGCAAGCAGGGATCAAACGCAAGCAGAAACAACCAGCTAAATGATTGCCAAAGTTGTCGATACGAATGTGTTAATTGTTGCCAATGACAAATCCGAACAGGCTACACTGGATTGCCTAGCTCAGTGCGTAATAGCTCTAGATGAGGCACGACAAAAGATTATAGTCATCGATGATTCTTTTCGTATCTTCAAAGAATACCAAAATGAAGTTAGCCCCTCCGGGCAGCCGGGAGTTGGCGACGCTTTTCTACGCTGGCTTTTACAGAACTGGACAAACCCGGCCCATTGTGAGCCAGTCACGCTAAAGTTAAACAGCCGCAACAGCTTTGACGAATTTCCAGATGATCCTGAACTTGCCGACTTTGATCCTTCAGACCATAAATTTGCTGCAGTTGCTAATGCCAGTCTTCATTCCCCGGACATTCTGAATGCTGTTGACAGTGACTGGTGGATTCATGGGCGATTGTTAGAGCGTAATGGACTAAAAGTCGTGCATCTTTGTGAAGAACGAGTGGAGCATTGGGAAAAGACTGAAATCCAGAAGTGAACTTCCTCGCCCACTTTGTCATTGCGACGCGCTTCTTGAAGCCTGTTGGACCACTCGCGGCGTATGTTGCCGGGACGGCGCTGCCGGATTTGCTGCCGCTGGCGGCGGAGCGTGTTCGGCTTCGCCCGGCACAGGTTGAACAGACGGCGGCACGGACGGAGTTTGAGGCGGCGCTGAGTGCGGGTGTGTCGGTGCACCTGGCGACAGATGCAGCGTTTCACAAATCAGCGGCATTTGCCGACGCGCAGGCAGAAATCGGGCGCATTGTTACGGGCGCAGGGTTTGAGGGCATTCGTGTTCGCCGCTTCTTTGCGGCACATGTGCTGACGGAGCTGGCGCTGGATTCCGTTTTGCTCCGCGCCGAACCAACACTTGCGGACGAGTTTTATGATGCGTTTGCCGCCGCCGATGCGTCTGCCGTGACAGAGTGGGCGGAACAAGCGACGGGAAGGCCGCTGCCCAATCTGCCCACTGTGCTGACGCGCTTTGCCCAATCCGGCTACCTGCGCGGCTACGCAGATAACGACGGCGTGGCGACAGGCTTTTCCAATTTGTGCCGCCGGGCAGGGCAGGACACGTTTGAAGGTGAGAACTTTATGCGGCTGCTTGACGTAGCGCGGCAGACCGCTCTGATGCTGCCGTTTTATCTCCCGGCGCTCTTCGCGAAAACAGCGGCAGGAATTTTAGCTCGCAGGCAGGAACTCGCAGGTACGGCGGCGAATGCAAGCCCTATCTCGCTGGGGGATGACTAAGCACATGGCAGGCCAGCACTTCTCGCCCACGACTATTGTAATCTTTATTGCGCTCTTTGGGTTCATGCTCTACCGGCGTTTCCGGCGCACTGTGGGCCGCCAGCCGCTCGTGCCGCGCCGCCTGATGTTTCAAGTGGGGCTGCTGGGCCTTGTTTCCCTGCTGTTTCTTGCGCTTTCTTTCAGTTCGCCTACGACGGGAGCGGCGGCGCTGGGCGGCTTGATTGCAGGCGGCGCAGTGGGACTGCTGGGGCTGCACCACACCCAGTTTGAGCGCGGACCGGACCGGGATTATTACACACCGAATACTTACTTGGGGCTGGCCGTGTTCGGCCTCTTTCTGGCCCGGCTGGTGTACCGCTGGGTGCAGGTCTCGGCGCAGATGCAGACCCTCTCTGCCGGCGGGCAGACGCCGGGAGCAGGAATGAGCAGCTTGACGTCCAGCCCGCTGACATCGGCCCTGCTGCTGATGGTTTTTGGCTACTACTTGGTTTACGAAAGCGGCCTGCTGCTCTGGGTGCGCCGCAACCCACCGGGCCAGGCCATCCACGGCGGCTTTGACCAGCCTCGACCTCTCTAATTGAAATGCTCTAAGCAAAGGAAAAAACTATGGCAGAAACAATTAAAACAGCAATTATCGGCACGGGCGGCATGGCCCAGGGACATATTGAGCGGCTCTTGAAAATGCCGGACGTGGAGATTACCGCGTTCGTGGACACGAACCCAGAAGCGCTTGAGCGGACGCAGAAGCGGCATGGCGAAGCGGCGGCGGACATCAAAACGTACTCGGATTACAAAGAAATGCTGGCGGAAGAAAAGCCCGACGCCGTGGTCATCGTCACACCCCACACGCTGCATTTTCCCATGGCGATGGACAGCTTGGACGCCGGCTGCCATGTGCTGCTGGAAAAGCCGATGGTCAACAAGGTCACGGAAGCCCATGCGCTGTTAGAAAAAATCAAAGAAACAGGCAAAGTGGTCGGTTTAGGCTATCAGCGCCATGCCATGCCGCATTTCCGGTACATCAAAGAGAAAATTGCGTCCGGCGAGTTCGGCGAGGTCCAGTTTATCAATGCCTTGCAGCAGCAGGGATGGGCCAAAGGGACAAAAGGATCGTGGCGTCAGGACGCCGCGCTTTCCGGCGGCGGTCAGATTAACGACAGCGGCTCTCATTTATTAGACATCGTGCTGTGGACGACGGGGCTTGCCCCGAAAGAAGTCGCCGCGTTCATGGATCATCGGGGAACGCCCGTTGACATCAACAGCGCTTTGTCCATCAAGTTCACGAACGGCGCACATGGCAATATCTCGGTCGTCGGGGACGCGGCGGGCTGGCACGAGGACATTACCATCTGGTGCGACAACGGCTCGTTTTATGTCCGCAACGACGGCACGTTCCGGGTGCAGGGCGTAGACGGCAAAACAACCGAGCCAGACATCTCAGAGCTGCCGGAAGGCTCTAATGTAGACCTGAACTTTGTTCGGGCCGTTCAAGGCACGGAAGAAATCGCCGCCGCGCCGATCAACGGCCTGCGAACCATTGAGCTGACCGAAGCCGCCTGGGAATCTGCCAAAGCCGGCGGTCAGGTGACGCCGGTAGTGCGGGCGGAATAGGCCCCGGCCTTTTAAGGACGAGACTTGATGGAGCTGCCAAGCAGGAACTTTCCTTTGCCGCGCCGAACGTATAAAATTATGACAGCAGCCCAAGCACATCCCGAAAAAAACTACCGTATTCATTTCCCGCTGAACCAAATCAGCGCCCCTATTGTCACGCATCTGGTGACGGATTTTGACTTATCCCCCAACCTGCTCCGGGCCGACATTGACGCCAAAAACGGCGGCTGGCTGGTGCTGGGATTGTCCGGCGACGATGCCCGAATCGCCTCGGCGCTTGCCTGGCTGCGGGGACAGGGCTTGGAAGTGACGGGCGAAGAATAACAGAAGCCCAGCACTGGAAGGCTTCCAGTGCCGAATCTTCAACACGCAAACGGAGCGCTCTTACTCAACCTATGAACAAAATACTTACACCTGCGGCGATTTTGACCGCAGCCTTTGGCCTCTGCGCTACATTCACACTGACCCAAACCAGCCCTGCCGCCCCCGTTCATGCGTTGAAAAAGCCCGCAGCGGCCAGCAGTGCGGCGCTTGTCACTGCCGGGAAGGGCGTCGCGGAGAGTAACGGCTGTAATAGCTGCCACGGGGCGAACTATGCCGGCAAAAAGGGCTTCTCGCCCTCAATTCGGGCCAACGGCGTCACCAAGCAGTATAAACTTGCGACCTTTGAGCGCGTGATGAATACCGGCGTCACCGAAGACGGCGGTCATGTCGAGAAGCCGATGCCGGTGTACCACATGGACGCCAAAAAAAGCGCCCCATTGTATGCCTTTTTAGAGAGCCAAAAGTAGCTGATGGCCTCTGAGACGACCGAGACGATCACTGAGGTGCATCTGCGCGTCATGCAGGCCCAGCTTGAGCGGATGCGCGGGATGCACTACGGCTATTACGTGCAGTTTTTCCAGGCGACGCATTTGTTTACAGTGCTGACGCTTACTAATATTGCTGTGAGTTTGTATGCACCGTTTCGGGCGGCGATTTTAGTGCTGCCATTTTTTATTGTCTACGCCGGGTTCTTCTGCGCGTACCTGCTGACCTACAACTTGTTTGCACGTATTTACTCCACGGCTTTGGAAAAGAAGATCAATCAAGCCATCGGCGCGGAGCTTTTAGTGGCCCACAAGATCGAAGATGCGTACATTTACCGGACGCCCGCGCCGAAGTTCGTTGCCATTGATTTGGGCCGTCCCTACACGTTCATTGGAGCCAGCACGGTCTCGTTCACGTTTGGCGGCGTCACGCTGTATCTGTTTGCGGCTTACCGCGCCTGGCAGCTTTTGCCGCAATTGACGGCGCATTTCCCGCCGTTTGCCGTCTACTGGCCGCTTTTAGCGGTCTGGACACTGGGGCATCTCGCGTATCTGCTCTGGTTTTATGTCGGCGGCAAGCCGGAAAAGACCATCGCCGCGATTGTCAATGATGCCTACGGGGAAAGCAATCTGTAAGAACCCCTCTGAACTTTCTCGGCACAATTCCGTCAGCGAGGCCGAGGTAATCATTTATGCCAAATCGCTCTTTGCTTGCGCTGACTCTCTGCGGCGCTTTGGGACTGACTGCGCTGAGCGCAGCCGCCGCACCGCCGCCTGGCGCAGCGCCTAAAGCCGTTCCGATGCCCCTGAAGCACTTTGTCTATATCATTCAGGAAAACATCTCGTTCGACCATTATTTCGGCACTTATCCCGGCGCGAACGGCATCCCTAAAGGGGTCAAGTTTGCCTATCAGCCGGGCCAAACGCCAAGTGTCGCGCCATTTCATTTGACACAGACTCATATTCCCCATGACCTCAACCATAGCTGGCAGGCCGCGCATGTCTCAGCGGATGGCGGCAAGATGGACGGTTTTTTGTGGGGAGAATGGCCGCAGGCGCTGGCGTTCTACTGGAAAGGGACGCTGCCACAGATTGACCCGGAAGACATTATGCCGGTCAGCGGCGCTCTGGCACAGGGAGGTGGAATGCGGGGCGGCAGAAAGACAGGCAAGCCGCGCCAGCAGGCCGCACAAGCCCTAGCCTCGTATGACAAAGACCATGACGGCACCCTGGACGCCGCCGAGCTTGCGCCTCTGCTGCCGACAGTCCCCGGCGCATCTCCCGACCCCCAGGTGGTGCTGGGAAACTTTGATGCCGACCACAACAAGCAGCTTGACCTGGAAGAGCTGACGAAGTTTTTCCGCCGCCATCAGCCCAAAGGCGGCGCGGAAGAAGCGGTCGTCGCCGGGCAGCTCCCGACGCAGCATCTTAGCGCCCCGCCCGCCGGTCCGACACCGGCCTGGGTCAACAACACGCTTTCCTATTACGACTGGCACGAAGTTCCCAATTACTGGGAATACGCCCGGCGCTTTACGCTGTGCGACAACTTTTTCTCGTCGCTTGCCGGACCGAGCGAGCCAAACCACTTGTATACCGTCGCCGCCCAGTCCGGCGGCCTAGTCAACAACCCGCCACCCAATATCAACGGGCAGGACGGCGTCTACACCTTCCCAACAATGGCGGAGATGCTGGAGAAGTCCGGCGTCTCCTGGAAGTATTACGACGAAAAGCCGAACCCGCACAGGCACAGCTTGTGGAACCCAATGCCCGGCTTCCGGTCGTTCCAGAAAAGTCCGGCGCTGATGGCGCATCTGGTCGGGCTGGACCAATTCTATGCAGATGTCAAATCGGGCCATCTGCCGGAAGTCTGCTGGATCGTGCCGACTCCAGCCGACAGTGAGCATCCGCCCGCCGACTCGGCGCGGGGAATGCGCCATGTCACTGATTTAGTCAACGCCATCATGCAAAGCTCGGCCTGGAAAGACACGGCGATTATCGTGACCTGGGATGACTACGGCGGGTTTTATGACCATGTTTTGCCGCCGCAGGTCGATCAATACGGCTACGGGCCGCGCGTCCCGACTCTGGTTCTTTCGCCCTATGCGAAGCCCGGCCACGTTGATAGTACGCGCTTTGATTTTACGTCCCCGCTGAAGCTGATCGAAGAGAAATATGGCCTGACGCCCCTGTCTACGCGAGACGCGGCGGCGAGTGACATGCTTGACTGCTTTGATTTTCGTCAAAGGCCGCTCCCGCCGGACGTTATCACGCCGCAGACGACGCTGGATTTTTCCAGAATGCAGACTCACACCCCCTAGAAAGATAGATACGTTGATGAAGATAAACACACAGAAAAGCGCCGCCACGCTGCTAATGGGACTGCTGCTGACCGCGCTCCCGCTGGCTGCCTCGGCCCAATTCGCGCCTCGGCCCGGCCAGTTTTCGCCTCGGCCCGGCGGCAGCGTCACTTGGAGCGGCACAGTGGATGACACCACAATTGTCACCGTGCATCAGGATTTGGTGAGGACGCGGGTTGTCAGCGGCAAAAGCAGCAGCGACGTCAGCGCCCAGGTTCTGGGCCGTCTGCCGGACCGTCCGGTGCGGCTGTTCCTGCGCCAGCGGCAGGGGCGCGGCGAAATCCGCATTGTCCAGCAGCCGAACCCCAGCAACAACTTCACGGGCCGGGTCCGCATTCACGACCCGCAGCCCGGCAGCAGCTTTTACAGCTTCGTGCTGGCCTGGCGGCGTCCCGCCCGCGTTGGCCCTGGACCGGGCGCGTTTTAAGAGAAAAAGCCCATTAAAGCCGACTCTAAGGCTTGATTTTTTTCTCCCAACGGTGTATACTCTCTGCTGTTGGGGGTTTGGCGCAGTTGGTAGCGCGTCTCAATGGCATTGAGAAGGTCAGCGGTTCGAACCCGCTAACCTCCACTTTTTAGAAAGCCCGCTGTCTTCACGACGGCGGGCTTTTTTTGTCGGGTATAATCCTCTGCAAGATAGTGGAGGCAAACTGAATGGCAATACCCCGCGAGCGGCATGATCCCTGGCGCTCGGACCTGACCTATATTATCGGACATCAGCGCCCAGATATGGACGCGATTGCGTCGGCGGTTGGCTACGCCTGGTGCCTCAGCCGAATCAGCGATGATCCGGTAGTCGCGGCTCGCGCCGGTCAGGTCGGGCCGCAGGCGGCGTTTGCGCTGGGCTATTTTGGCGTGAGGCCACCCCGCGTTTTGTCAAGCGCCGCCCCGACTTTCGCTCATGTCGCCGCGCCGCAGGAGCCGGTCCACCCCTGGGACACGCTGGCCGAGCCGATGGCGCGTCTCGCCCAGGGCGAGCGCCTGGTCCCGGTCGCAGACGACGGCGGCAAGCTTTTAGGCGGCCTCACCCCGCTGTCGCTGGCACGGGCGTATGCCCAGATTGCAAGCGGCGAAATCCGGGCATCCGACCAGAACTGCCGGACATTTGTGGAAGACCTGCCGAAACTGCCGGCCTCCGACCGCATCCGGGACCGGCGCGGCGCTCTTTTGCGCGGCGGGGGCGAAGAGTTCTTAGTCGTGACGGAGGACGGCAAGTATCTGGGAACCACCAGCCGCCAGTGCCTTTTAGAGCCGCCCCGCGCGAAGCTGATTCTGGTAGACCACAATGAGCTGGCCCAAGCCGTGACCGGGGCAGATGAAGCGGAGATTGTCGGCGTATTGGACCATCACCGCCTCGGCAATGCGTCCACAGCTTTACCCATTCCTTTTGTTGTGGAGCCGGTCGGCAGCACCAGCACCCTGGTGGCTGAAGCGTGCCACCGCCATCATGCCGTCCCGCCGATGGAGATTGCGGGCCTGCTGCTGTCGGGCATTCTCTCGGATACACTGGTGTTCCGCTCTCCCACCACCACGCAGCGCGATCAAGTCGCCGCCAACTGGCTGGCGGGCCTGAGCAAAGTGGAAATCACCGACTACGGCCAGCATCTGCTCCGGTCTTCGCCGGGACTGGTAGACCGCTCCGCCGACGACATTGTAGACAGCGACCGGAAAACCTACGAGATGGCTGGCAAACCAGTCAGCATCGCGCAGGTGGAAGTGACAGGGTTCCAGGAGCTGCCGGAGCGCAAAGCAGACTTGGTAGCGGCTTTAGAAGCGCGGGTGGAGCGCGAGAGCTTGGCGCTCATCTGCCTGATGGTGACAGATGTCGTGACCATCCAAAGCCGCCTGCTCTGCCGGGGCGACCATGCCATCCGCGCCGGCCTGCCGTTTGCGCGTCAAGGACCGAGCGAGTTTGATCTGGGCAGCATCGTGTCCCGAAAGAAGCAGCTTGTCCCCGCGCTTCAAGGAGCGCTGGAGGATTTGGAGTAGGGGCGAACCTTGTGTTCGCCCTTTCATTCGGAAAGACAAGAAGGAAAGACAAGAAGGGCGAACACAAGGTTCGCCCCTACGGGTTATTATGCGCGTTCTCATCACCGGCGGCTGCGGCTTTATCGGCATTGCCGCGGCAAAAGCATTGCAAAAACGCGGCCACGAAATACGCCTGCTTTCCAGCACACGCGAGGGCGAATGGGAAGGCTTTCCCGTGGTCCGCGGCGATGTCCGTGTTCCGGCGAGCTTAACAGCCGCCGCTGCGGGCATGAACGCTGCCGTAATTGGGCATCAGTTTCCGAACTTCCCGATTGAGCGGCCTGAAACTCATGACACATTTCAGGAAGTGGACGCGGACGGCACGCGCCATGTCCTTGACGCGCTGAAGGCGCAGGGACAGCCGGAGCGCGTTCTGTATCTCAGCGGCGCGGCGGTGCGGGAGAGTTTAGCCGGGCAGCATCCCGGCATTGATGCCAAGCTTGCCGCCGAAGCCCACGTTCAGGCAAGCGGTATTCCGTGGACAGTTTTGCGGCCTTCCATTGTGTACGGCCCCGGCGACCATTATCTTTCGCGCTTGGCACAGATGATCAGGACCGGCCCGGTGGTTCCCGTGCTTGGGAATGGACGCGCTTTGTCTGCGCCGATTCATGTAGACGATTTAGCGTTGGCAATTACGGCGTCGCTGGACGACCCGTGCGGCGCGAATGCCCTGCTGGATGCCTGCGGGCCGAACATTGTCAGCACAAACGCGGTTTTGGACTTGCTGATGTCTGTGCTGGGCCGACGCCGCACGGTCGTCCATCTGCCGGTCGGCGTGATGAACGCCGTCGCGGCGGGCCTCTTAGAGCGCCTGCCCCGTCCGCCGCTGACACGCGGCCTGATTGGGTTCGCACTATTTGATAACACGTCGCACGGCGTCAATGCCGACGCCGCGTTTGGCCTGACATTCCGCGGCATTGATGCCGGCGTTCGAGAAGTGTATGGAAAGTAATTTATGATACGCGCTGCTGTGATCCCTGCGCCTTATGAACGGGTTGAAGTGCGCTCTTACCCGGAGCCGGAGTTAGAGCCGGGCGCGGTGCTGCTGAGGACGCTGGCATCGGAAGTCTGCGGGACAGACGTGCATTTGTGGCATGGGCGGCTGGCAGGCGTCCCCTACCCGCTGATTCCAGGCCATATTTCCGTGGGCGAAGTTTTGGAAACCAACGGCCCCGTCACCGACATCAACGGGGAGTTGATTATACCGGGCGAGGCTGTGACGTTTTTGGACGTTCACGGGACGTGCTACAACTGCTGGTACTGTTTGGTCGCCAAGCAAAGTACGCGCTGTCCGCACCGGCGCGTCTACGGAATCACTTACGGCGCAGACGACGGCCTTTTGGGCGGCTGGAGCGAGCGCATTTATTTGAAGCCGGGCGTCAAAATCGTCAAGATGGCCCCAAGCGTCAGCCCGGAGCTTTGGATTGCAGGCGGCTGCGGCCTGCCGACTGCCCTCCATGCCGTTGATTTGGCGCAGATTAAATTAGGGGACCGGGTTGTGGTGCAGGGCGCAGGCCCGGTCGGCCTCAGCGCCTGCGCCCTCGCGGCGGCAAGCGGCGCGTCCTGGGTCGGCGTCATCGATGCTGTGCCGCATCGTTTGGAAGCGGCAAAGAAGATGGGTGCGGACACGCTCATTTCTTTGGACCCGGACGTAACGAACGCTGTGCATCGGGCCACCGGCGGGCGCGGGGCCGATGTTGTTATTGAAGCAAGCGGCAGCCCCGCCGCCGTGCCGATGGGCTGCCGGCTTGCCCGTGACGGCGGGCGCTACGTTGTTGTCGGCCAGTATTCGGACAACGGGCCAGCCGAGATTAACCCCCACACCGACATCAACCGGCGGCATCTGACAATGCAAGGCTGCTGGGGCGTGGACTTCAGCCATGTCTACCGGGCGATGGAAGCGCTGGCTCGGTTTGGGGACCGCTTCGCCTGGACAGACATTATCTCAGCGCGTTACGGTTTAGAAGACGCCGGGGCGGCACTTGCCGCCGTCGAGTCTCGGCAAGTAGTCAAGGCTCTTATTATTCCTTGAAGGAGCAGCTTATGAACAACTATCGCGTGGGCTTTATCGGCACTGGCCCGCTTCACGGAACCGAAGGCGCGACCGGCTTCGGCATGGCGCATCTGCACGCTGACGGCTACGCCGGCACTGGCCGCTGCACGCTGGCTGCAAATGCCGACCTGAACCAAGCCAATGCGGACGCATTTGCCGCCAAGTACGGCATTGCCAAGTCGTACACGGATTATCACGAAATGCTGGCTTCCGAAGACTTAGACATTGTCAGCGTCTGCACCTGGCCCCATCAGCATGCGCCGATTGTCATTGGCGCAGCGCAGTCGGGCCGCGTCAAAGCCATCCACTGCGAAAAGCCAATGGCGACAACCTGGGGCGACGCCAAAGCGATGGCGCAAGCCTGCGCGGAGAACGGCGTCAAGCTGACGTTTAACCATCAGCGGCGTTTTTTGGGGCCGTTCCAGCACGCAAAGAAGCTGCTCGACGCAGGCGCGATTGGTAAGTTGGTGCAGATGCAAGGCAATTGCAGCGATTTGTACGATTGGGGAACTCACTGGCTGAATATGTTTTTTTACTATCACGGTGAAGCCCCCGCGAAATGGGTCATGGCCCAGATTGACAGCCGCAAAGACCACACGATCTTTGCCGTGACGATGGAAAGCCAGGGCCTATGCGAGTTCCAGTTTCAGGACGGCGTCCGGGCGTACTTAACCACCGGCGAGAACTCGCATGAGGATGCCGCCCACAGATTGATTGGGACGGAAGGCATGATAGAGGTGCGGTGGGATGCGCCGTACCTGCGCCTCTTTAACGCCCAAAGTAATGGCTGGCAGACGATTGAACAGCCGGATGACCTGCACTCTTGGGACGCGATTGGGCGCGGCATTGCCGACATCGTAGACGCTTTAGACAATGGGCGCGAGCCTCTGTTGTCGGCGCACTATGCGCTTCAATCGACGGAAGTTATCTTTGCCGCTTACGAGTCCAGCCGCACCCGCAGCCGCATTGATTTGCCCTTGACCGTAGATGACAACGCATTTTTGACCATGCTGGCCGATGGCCTGATTGAGCCAGGCAAATCTGGCCGGGGAAATGAAACGGAATGAAAGCACTTAGGAAAAGTAGGGCCGAGCCGGGGTTGTGGCTGGAAGATGTGCCGATCCCGGCAGTCGGCGTCAACGACGTTTTAATTAAAGTCAAACGTACCGGAATTTGCGGAACCGACCTGCATATCTACCACTGGGATGCGTGGGCGCAGAAGACAATTCCGGTGCCGCTGACCGTCGGCCATGAGTTTGTCGGCGAGATCGTGGAAGTTGGCACCAATGTGACAGACTTTTTTCCCGGCGAGATTGTCAGCGGCGAAGGCCATGTTGTCTGCGGGCTATGCCGCAACTGCCTTGCAGGCCGGCGGCACCTGTGCAAAGATACGTCCGGCGTCGGCGTCAACCGCCCCGGCGCGTTCGCCGAGTTTATTTCCCTGCCGATGAGTAATGTCTGGCACCACCGGCCCGGCGTTGATTTGGATGTCGCCGCCATTTTCGACCCGTTCGGTAACGCCGTCCACACGGCGCTGTCGTTCCCCATTCTCGGCGAAGATGTCTTGATTACCGGGGCCGGCCCCATCGGCATCATGGCTGCCGCCGTAGCGCGTCATGCCGGAGCAAGATTTGTGGTCGTGACCGACATCAACGAGTACCGCTTGGAGTTAGCCCGCAGAATGGGCGCGACGGTCGCGCTCAATGTCAAGCACGGCTCTTTGGACGACGTGCAGGCGCAGCTTGGGATGCAGGAAGGCTTCGACGTCGGCTTAGAGATGTCCGGTAATCCTGCCGCGCTCCAAAGCATGATCGGGGCGCTCTGCCACGGCGGCAAAATTGCCATGCTCGGCATTCCAAACGGCCCGATTGACGTGGACTGGAACAAAGTGGTCTTCAACATGCTGACTATTAAGGGCATTTATGGCCGCGAGATGTACGAGACCTGGTACAAGATGAGCGTCATGCTCCAAAGCGGTTTAGACATCACGCCCATTATCACCCACCGTTTCTCTGCTGCCGACTGGGAGCAGGGCTTTGAGGTGATGAGTTCCGGCCAATCAGGCAAGGTGATTTTGAATTGGGAATAGAGCCGGCGCAACAGAACCCGGCACTGGAAGTGCCGGGCTACTCTCGCATCAAAGTCGCTCCGCGACTACAGAATCTTTAGTGCCGCAGGCACTTTCATTCACCAGCAGACCGGCACTGCAGTGGCAGCACTGGAAAGCTTCCAGTGCCGGTTCCAAGCAGGGACATTCAGGAAAGAAAATATGTACGGAGCAATTAAAGAGAGATTGACGGAAGAACTCGGCGGCATTCAAGAC
>CAXTER010000037.1:12294-49724 GCA_964243345.1 uncultured Armatimonadales bacterium | reverse complement strand
GGTAATCCAAAAGCGCGGAGCCATTCCTGCAATTTGGCGACGCGGGCGGGCTGCTCGGTGGGAATGACAATCGGGCGGCCACGGGTGTCGATGACTAAGCCGACGACGCCGCCTTCGACGGGGACGGTGCGGGATTTGCCTCTGCCGGCCCCGACATCAAAGCCTTTGGCGGGGGCAAGCGTGGCTTCGTCAAACTCGCCGCCTGCCATCGGCAGGACGCGGATTTGGCCGAAGGGAACGACTTCAGCGGCCCGGTTCTTGAAGGAGACCGTCAAACACGGCTCGCCATCTTTCGCGGTTCCGATTGGGGCCAGCGAGTCGCCGAGCTTAATCAAGCAGTCGCGCTCAAAGACCTGGGTGGCGGCTTCGGGCAGGATGGTGGACAGGACGCCAAGCTGGGGCATCATAAAAATGGAGTCGACGGCCAGCATGGTCACGCCTTCGGGCAGGTAAGCGTCCAGCATCATCAGCGCGGATTGGGCGCGGTGGGGTGCGTGGGAGAGGACGCCGCCGGAGCCGACAATCATGTTGAGCTGCATCATTTCAACGAGCGTTTTGCCCGTGGCCTTATCTAATTCCATGCCGGACTCGGTGTGGCCGCCTTTCAGTCCCCGCGCCAGCGACTTGTGGTGGTCAAACGCCAGGCGCAGCGCTTCGCGGGCGACAGCCTGTTCAATCTGCAAATCTTTGAGCGTCTGCGGGATCGTTGTCGGGCGGATCATTTTGTTGCGTAGCTGGTTGCGAAGATAAGCGTCGTCAGCCTCAAACGGGATCCAGCGGGCGATTTGGGGAAGGCCCGCTTCGGTCAGAACATTGCAGATGGAATAGGACATGCCTAAATTAGCGGACACGGTGCGGACAAAATTGTTGTTGAACACCGAGAACACATCGGTGGTCGCGCCGCCGATGTCGACGCCCAGGACGTTGATATGCCGCTCGGCGGCAATCGTTTCCATGATCTTGCCGACGGCGTTCGGCGTGGACATGATGCCCGACGAAGTCCAGGTCATCAGCTTGGCATACCCCGGCGCCTGCTGCATGACATGTTCCAAAAACAAATCGTGGATAGCCTCACGGGCCGGTCCCAAGTTTTCCCGGTCTAGTGTGGGCCTTAAGTTCGCCACTTCCCGCAGGTCTACCGTCGTGCCGACAATTTCTTCCACGGCATGGTGCGCCTCCACGTTGCCCGCGTAGATGACCGGCAGCTTCAGGCCGATGCCTAAACGCGGCTTCGGGTCGGCAGAGCGCAGCATTTCCGCCATCTCAGTCAGATGCGTCACCGTGCCGCCGTCCGTGCCGCCGGACATCAGGATCATATCGGGCCGAAGCGCCCGTATCCGCTCCACTTTCTGATATTCTTTGCGCCCGTCGTCCACCGCAATTACGTCCATGATAATCGCACCCGCGCCGAGCGCCGCCCGCTGCGCCGACTCCGCGCTCATGGACTTGACCACGCCCGCCACCGTCATTTGCAGCCCGCCGCCTGCCGACGACGTGCTGAGATACAAATCCACGCCGCGCCCATCAGGCAGCGTCGGCGTGATAATCTTGCCGTTCTCGTCTAAAATTGTTCGCCCCGACAGCTCTTCAATCTCCCGCGCGGCATTAGAGACGCCGACGGTCACATCATCAAACGGCGCTTCCACAGTCGTCGGCGCTTCCCCCCGCGTCGTCAGCCGGTACTCGTCGCCGGCAAGCTCAATGAGAATGCACTTCGTCGTCGTGCTGCCGCAGTCGGTCGCTAAAATCGTTCGAATTTCTGTATTCTCAGGCATCGATATCTCCTTCGTTCCTTGTCTTTGCCGGCGACATCTTTAAGCCGCTTAATGCCTGCTTTAGCTTGTCAGCATTTGCCCTCAGCAGTCTGCTGCCAAAGTTGCCGCCTCTGCCGTCCGGGTATAAAACTCGGTCTATAGCGGCATCCACTAAGTCTTCGTTGATCATCTCTGCCAGGCGCATCATCAGATACTCATCCATCACTTCTTGATGAATGCTGACGCCGCTTGCTGTAACCTTGCCATCCTTGATGTGCTCCGGTCTGATGACTGGTTCTCCCGTAGCGGTCTCGTCAATTTCGTGCCACCCAGTAATGTCCCAGCCATCGTAGCCGTCGTAGGCCCAAAGATGCAGACCGCTCTCGTCATCCCACAAGTAGTAATCGCCGCGCATATAAGCCATTGTGTAAGATCTTTCAGAGGCCGGGCAATAAATTACCCGTCTGGGAGGCGCAGACGCCGACCGTCCAGGGGACGGCAAACCAACTACATTGGGGCTTCATCTGTATTCTGTCCCCTGGACAATCAGCCGTAGGCTTCTCAGACGGGTACTTCAGTGCCCGGTCAGCATTGAACCATTGTAGCATATCGGGTTGGGGTTGGCAAATGTGAGTCAAGGCGCAGTCCATTTGTGTGCTATTCCTGCCGGCGGCGTGGGTCGCTTGTCCGTAGGGTCAGCAGCAGGGCTAAAACGGCAAGCGAGGCTGACAGCACAAAAACGCTGCTGTAGCCGCCGGTGTGGTCGGCCAGCAGGCCGCCCAGCAGTGGGGCGGCGGCGCGAGGCAGGGCGGTGACGGCATTGTACAGAGCTGTATACAGCGGTATCTCGGCGGGCGCTCCGGCGTATTCCATGACAATGTTGTTGCCGGCAATCCCCGCGCCCGCAAGCGCCAAAGCGAGCGCGGCAAAGACGCCGTAAAACAGCAGCGGTGTCGGCACGGTCAAAGCCAAAATGGACGCCGCCCCGGCAAAGCCGCAGGACAGCAGCAGGACATTCTTGTTGCCGCCGTGGTCGCTCCATGCGCCGAGTAACAATCCTCCGAAGGAGGTCACCAGCACCAGCGCCGCCGTGTAGCCCGCGACGCTGCCCGCCCCGGCGTGCAGGTGACGCTGGGCAAACAGCACATAAAACGGCACGGCCACCGATGCCAGGGTCAGGGCGATCTGCCCGTACAGGAACCGCCGGAAGCCGGTGTTTGTGCGCCACACATAGACGCTGTCCCGGCGGTAATGGCCCGTGTGCGGGTCGTCTTCGGGGCGCGGCGGGCTGACCGGCTCATGCACAAAGCCAAGCGGCAGGCAGCTTAAGGTCAAAACGACGAAGCCAATCAGAAAACCGAGCGCGTAGCCGTGCGGAAAGCCGCCGCTTGGCCCGGACAGCAAGCGCCGCAGCAGGCCGTCCATGCCGAACCCCAGCACCCCGGCGATGCCGCCCGCGTAGCCGAACAGACGCCCGCGCCAGGCCGGAGGAACGCACTTGCCGATGACCGCCCAGTACGCAGGCTGGTTGATGCCCATCGCCCCGGCATGGAGCGCAATTGCCCCAAATGTCGCCGCCAGCAGCCAGCCTGGATGTGTTCGCCCCCAAAGCAGTGTCAGCGGTGCGAGCGTCAGCAAAGCAAATCGCTCCACCAAAGCCACCGCCAGCAGAAAGCCCCGAACACGCGGCAGGCGGCCAATCAAGCCGACAAGCAGCAGCCCCGGCAGGAACACCAGCAGGTTATACATCGCCGGCAGGCAGCCGATGACGGTGTTGCCCGCGCCCAGGTGCCGCAAAAAGACCGGCAGAATTGTCGTCTGCGAGAACAGCGCCGCCCCCAGCGGCCAGCCGACCGCATCGGTCAGGCACGCTCCGAAGTTAAACCGCTTGTCGGCGCTTGACATGGTCACATTAGTCATGGCGCTCCGAAGGCATCAATCGGCATAGGAAAACCGTATGGCCTGCACCTGTGCGGGCCAGCACGACAATGATTTCTTTTGTCCCGCGCAGCTTCAGCGACTTTCGGAGGTCGTCGGGTTCCTGCGGGAAGCCGCGCTTTTTGATGATGACCCGGCCCACGTCCTGTGCTGTCAGTGCCTCTTGCAGACGCTTCTTGCCGTAAGGAAACTGGGCCAAGATTTCGTAAGCGTCGGCGAATGGCGTGGGCGTGAAGGTGTCACCGAGCAGATACGCGATCTGCGGGTCTACGGCGGCGGCGTCTAGCTGCGCGGCCAGGGTGCCGACAAGATGCGCCCGTATGACCGCAGGGTCCGGCTCATAAAGATAACGGCTGCCGGTCGGCGCAGTCCAGTCGCCGCGCTCATCGGCAATGCCCGTGAGCGTCTGCGGGCCGGGCGTCGTGAGCAGTGTTGCCAAAAGCGCGTGTCCCATTTGTGCCTTGCCAAGCCACAGCAGGGCTTCCCGGCATTCGCCGCCTTCGGAAAGAAACTCTAACTCTGCGCCGAAGGGCAGGGCAAGCGCGTGGTCAATGGCTGGGGATAATTTAACGCCGACAGCTTGAATGCCTGACGACATCAATATATGCAGCCAGGACAGCGGCGGCAGGTACTCCTCTGGACCTATGACGCGGCGGTTGTTTTGACGCCGGGCGGGGTCAAGCCAGGCAGCGTCAGTGTCTAGCACGGCGTCCGTGAAATCTGCTTGGCGGACGGTAATTTTGCCCGCGCAGCCCCAGACGCGGGCATTCTCGGCGGCAAACGCCGCCCGTGCCGGGTCACTCTCGTACAGCGTGACGCGCAGACCGGCGCGGGCAAATGCCAAAGCGTCGCCGCCGATGCCGCCGCCTAAATCAGACACACTTGCCGCGCCGGACGCCGCAAGCCGCGCTGCATGGTAATCGGCAGCTTTTTGGCCTGACGCTTGTTCTAAGGCTTCCCGAATAAAGTACATCTGCGTGGCCCGCGGCCCGAACTTAACAGAGCCGCGCGTTCGTAGGTCGGACATCTCCCACGCGGCAGCGGCGTGTTCGGGCAGTGCAGACCGGCGCAGGCGGGTCAAGGCTGCCAGCGTTTCACTTCGATCCGTTCGCAATGCGTCGGCTTCGGTCAGCAGCGTTCGTCCGGCGGGGGAAAGCAGAAAAGAAGCGGTCTCAAAAGAAAAGAGATTGGAAAGAAGCGTCACGCAGGGGATTGTACCCGGCGCGGCGAATAGTCCGCCATGCCATTTCAGCCGCCATCAAATTGGGACAGCATCTATAAAGATGCGAACGGCTATGTGTTCGGTACGGAGCCGAGCCAGATCGCCCACACGGCGTTTCGTTTCTTTCAAGCCTTTGGCGGCGATCCGAAAACAGCCCGTGCGCTGGATTTAGGCTCCGGCGAAGGCCGGGACACGGCGTTTCTGGCTCAAATGGGGATGCACGTCACGGCGCGGGACATTGCCCCGGTTGGCCTGCAAAAGACGCAGGCGCTGCTTGAGGAACGCGGCGTCATGAGGGACCGTGTTGATCTGGCGGTTGGCGACGTGCAGGCGTTTGAGTACCCAAAAGATGCTTACGATCTGGCGCTTGCCGCGAACGTGTTCCAATTCCTGCCGCCTGCCGAAGTCCCGCACTACTTCCAGCGGCTGCAAGGCGCGACAATACCCGGAGGCATCTGCGCTGTCGGTGTGTTCAGCCCGGCAATGGCCGGGTGGGGTATTGACATCGCTCGGTACTGGACCGCGACGGCAGACGACCTTATGGCCTTCTTCCCAAAAGAGGCCGGGTGGCGGCTGCTGGACCGAACGGAATACTGGACCTATCGCCCTGCCGATGACCTCATGGCTTCTTTCGCCTATGTGATTGCCCAAAAACTGGAGACAAGAAATGCCCAGGATTAAAATCCTGGGCATCCGTCATCAAATCAGCCGGAGACGAACCCATGACAGCCCATCACCTCTATTTAATCGCGCCCGGCGCATCGCCCGCCGAAATTCGTCGCTTCTACGGTGACGCCCTAGGTTTAAGAGAAATCCCAACGCCGGATAGCCTCGCAAACACACCTGTCCTCTGGTTTGACGCCGGCACAATCATCTTCCATGTCGGTTATCCAAGCGCCGGCACTGTCGGCGACGGCCACACGGCGCTGTCCGCAGAGAATGTCGAAGCCGCCCGCGCCCGGTTTTTAGAAATGGGCTATGCCTTGGACGACAACGTCATTCCTATGGGCTACCCACGCTTCTATGTGCGCGACCCGTGGGGCAACCAATTTGAGATACTGCCCGTAACTTCCTAAACCCCGGATTTTATGGTAAAATCCGTGCAGAGGAAGTAGGACGTAAGGAAAGCGCATGTTTGGCATTCTGCTCCACTGTGGACTCACTGCGGCATTGCCGGGCGGACGCGGCGGCGGACACAGCGACATAGCTCTAGTCGCGGCGGCCCAGCGCGGGGATGTCAAGGCATTCGGGACGCTGCACACGCGCTACTACTCACGCATTTATCATCTGGCTTATTTGAAGACAAATAATGTGCAGGATGCCGAGGACGTGGCCTCGGAAACATTTGTCCGCGCGTTGGCCCATTTGAGCCGCTTCCGGCTTAAAGACGAGGCGGCGTCGCTGTACCCCTGGCTGCACCGGATCGCCGTTAATCTTATTGTAGACGGCAGCCGACGCCGCCCGCCGTCGGGCGTCGTCTCGCTGGATGCGCCGGTCATCGCCGGCATCCGAACGCTGCTGGACTCAGCCTTGACAAGCGCGGGGCCGACGCCGCATGAGATCGCCGAGCTGCATGAAGTGCAGCAGTTGGTCAGGTCCGCCATCGCCGCGCTGCCGGAAGACCAGAGCGACGTTCTCATTTACCGTTTTCTCGGAGACCTTTCCCTGCGCGAGATTGCGCCGCTCCTGGGCCGCTCCGAGTCCGCCGCGAAGTCCCTGCTGCACCGCGCCGTAGTCAATGTGCGCCGGGAGATTGAGCTGCGGGTGGACGCCGTGGAGCGGCTGGAGCTGCGCTATAAGCCTGCCGCTCCGTCCGCCGCTTCCGAGGAGACGCTTCATGCCGGACGATCTTGAAGAACCAGGAACCAGTCAGCGTGGGACGGCCCGGCTGGTTCAAGCGGCCTTGAACGCCCCGCCGCCCTCAAAAGAGGCCGAAGCCGAGTCCCGCCGCTTAGTGGAACAGCTGATGCAGGAAGCGGCCCTGTCGCCGAAAATCCTGCGCGAAGCCGTCCGCGAACAGCCCCACCGCCCCTGGTGGCAGAAGCTGTGGAAGTAGCAGCGGAGCAAAAATGCACAAAGCGCGAGGGGGTGAACTCCTCTCGCTGGATAAAGTCGTCCTTCGGACGAAGGATTAGGGGGCACAGCTTATATGTGCTGTCTTATCGCCCATGTGCTGTCTTATCGTCCGAAGGACGACTTTATCCAGCGAGAGGAGTTCACTCCCTCGCGTCCCTGGAACACAAGGAAAATACTTATGCCGATTGTTGCCGGAGTGGTCTTCAAGCCGCTTGGGAAAATAACGCTCTGTGACCCGAACGGCTTGGCTCTAGAAATGGATGAGGCCGTGATTGCGGAAGGCGAAAACGGACCGGAATTTGGGTTTGTCAAAACGCCGCTGCGGGCCGCTTCCGACCAGGACGCGCCGGCTCCGGTGTGCCGCCTGCTGCGTTTAGCGACTGCCGAGGACTGGCAGCGGCGGGAGCGCGGCGAGCGGCGTCAGGCGGAAGCGTACAAAGTCTGCAAAGAGAAAATCAGCCAGCTCAAACTCGTGATGAAGCTGATCGAGGCCGAATGGGCCTTTGACGGCACGCAGGTGACGTTCCACTTCACCGCCGAGGGCCGCGTTGACTTTCGGGAGCTGGTGCGCGAAGTCGCCGCCGTGCTGCATACTCGCGTCATCATGCACCAGGTCGGCGCACGGGACCACGCGCGGATTTTCCCAGGTATCGGACCCTGCGGGCGGCCTACCTGCTGCTCGACTTTCCTGCGCGAGTTCCAGCCTGTGTCCATGAAAATGGTCAAGAACCAAAACCTAGTGCTGAACCCGGCCAAGTTTTCCGGGCTGTGCGGCAAGCTGATGTGCTGCCTGCGCTACGAGATTGAAGATACCGAAGGCCGGCCCAAGATGCCCCAAGCCGGCATGGTTGTGATGACACCGCTGGGCCGGGCAAAAGTGGAAGAGGTCAACGCGCTTCAGCAGATTGTCACCGTGCAGCTTGAATCTCAGCAGTTTATCGAAGTGCGGCTGAAAGATGTCAGCGAGGTGGAAGGGTGCGTCAACCATGCCGAAGGCGGCTGCGACGACTGCAAAGCGTCAGGAGCGCTCTCGGACTGCGCCGTTCCCACCCGCGACACTCCGCCCGGCGCGACCTCGCTGCCAGTGTTTTAATCTTCATTACCCGTATTCTGACGAGTTTCTTGCTGTTTCAGGTATTAATTCCCTGCGAAAGCGGGTATTCTCACCCCAACGAGCATTGAGCGTTCCAAAGGACACCGACTTATGACCCCGCTGCCAAGCACGCTTTCCCAAATGCCAAGCACGCTTTCCGAGGCTGCCGCCGAGCGGCGGCGCTTGCAGGCCCGCGCCCGACGCTTGACCCAGCGTGCTTCGGCGCTCGCCGGTGCGGGAAAGCTGGCCGAAGCAATTCGGTGTCAGGACGAAGTCACCGCCCTGCGCCCGCAGGATGCCGCCGCCTTCTTTCGATTGGGAATGCTTTGCCGCGAGGCCCGGCGCACCGAGCAGGCCGTTGAAGCGCTGCGCCGCTCGGCGCATCTCAGCCCCGGCGACCGGGACCCGCGTGAGGCGCTGACGGAAACATTGGTGGAAGCCAGCCGGTACGACGAAGCTGTCCTTGAAGCTCGCGCTCTTCTAAAAATTGTCCCGCGCTCGCTGTTCGCCCGCGACGCCCTCAGCATTGCTTATTTGCAGCTTGGCAAAATCGAGAAAGCGCTGCAAGCCACCGGCGAGATGGTCTGGCTTGACCCGCTTAATCCCGGCCATCACTTCCGGCGGGGTCTGCTGTTCCAGCAGCAGGGGAATTTGAGCGCGGCAGTCAGCGAATACAGCCGGGCGCTTGACATGGCTCACCCGGAAAGTGAGACCCATGAAGACGCCGAAGAAGCGCTGGAGCTGCTTGATGACGACCAGACCCGCCAAATCCTGCTGCTGGCGTCGGAAGACTGGTTCTTTCTCCTGAAGCTGCGCCGTGATCTGGCTGAAGCCGTCACCGAGCGCGGGTTCTGCCTAAGTGAAGACGGTCTGGCCCGCTTGTTCCATATCCTGCCGCATGAGTTCCCCGAATGGATTGGTGACGCTCCCGCTCCTATTTCCAGGTCTGCGCGAGGCCGTTACCATTGACGCTGATCTGTCGCTGACGCCAATTTCAGGAACGCGCACCTTAGTTATGGGTGTCCTGAATGTTACCCCCGACTCGTTCTCTGACGGCGGCCTCTATGCCGACACTGATGCTGCCGTAGTGCGGGCATACCAAATGGCGCACGATGGAGCGCATCTTTTCGATATCGGCGGCGAAAGCACCCGCCCTGCGACTTTCGGCGACAACTCCCCGCTTCCCGCTGCCGAAGAAATTCAGCGCATTCTGCCGGTCATCTCCCGCCTCGCCGCCGATCTGCCGCACATTCCCATTTCTGTAGACACTTACAAAGCCGAAGTCGCCGCGGCTGCTTTGGATGCCGGCGCGTCTTTAATCAACGACATCAGCGGCCTGACTTTTGACCCGGCGATGGCTCCGCTCGTCGCCAAGCGCGGCGTTCCCGTCATCCTGATGCACCTGTTGGGCCGTCCCCGCGACATTCCTCTGCATCCCGTCTATGCCGATGTCGTCGCCGACATCAAAACTTTTTTCGACCGCCAAATCGCCTACGCACTCTCTCAGGGCATCCGCCGCGACCAAGTTTGGCTTGACCCTGGCCTCGGCTTCGGCAAGACCGCCCAGCACAATTTGGAAATCCTGCGCCGCCTTTCCGAATTTACCACTTACAACCTACCGCTCGTCGTCGGCGCGTCCCGCAAGCGCTTTTTGGGCAAGATACTCGGTACCGACGACCCAAATGACCGCAAGGAAGGAACCGCCGCCACGGTCGCCCTGTCCATCGCCGCCGGAGCCGCCGTCGTCCGTGTCCATGACGTCAAAGAAATGGCCCGCGTCGCCAAAGTCACCGACGCCATCGTGCGCGGCTGGCAGGGCTAACCGAATGTGTGCTACTACAGAATTAAGAATGTTCTGCCACCGCAATTTGCCACGCCTGCTTTGAGCGAACTTTGCCGCCGGTATCAAGTGCGTGAGCTTGCCTTGTTCGGTTCAGCAGTACGCGAAGAACAAAACGAAGATAGCGATTTGGACTTTCTTGTCGAATTCGAGCCGCAGGCGCATATCGGTTTCCTGACTCTTTCCAGTTTAAGCCGCGAGCTGTCTCTTTTGACCAAACGCCCGGTAGATTTAGTGCCGAAGGGAGGTCTCAAACAAGCTATCCGGGAACAAGTGCTTGCTGAATCAGAGGTTGTTTATGCGTTAGATGCCACGGAATAAATTCCGTGGCGCATCTTAGGAAATTACTATGCTTGACCTCGCCCATCCGATGACGCAGCATCGGTTCGCCGCCGCACGGGTCGACGGCCGTCTGCTGACTCTTGCGAAGCTGGTGCCAATAGCCTTAACGCAAGAGCGTGAGCGGCTCCTTGGGATTAGTAAAGAGCCTTTAGAAAACCTGCGTCAACTTAACCGGGATCATTTTGGCGCGTCCGTTTTTATTTTTGAAGCGATTGCCGAACTTGAACGTGCTTTGACCAATTTGGCGGACATGAAGACGACCCCGATTGAGGGAAATGCCTATGCGATTGCCACCTGCCCCGCGTGTGGAGCAACTCTCGCGCATGTTCATTCGGTGTATATGCCGAAACCAGAACAGCGATGGTCAGTTTATTGCAGCTCTTGTCTGGATGGGATCAGCCCTGCACGAAGAAAACTGGAATGGGTAGATGGCTTTGGCACTTGGGCAATATGAAATCGTTCTCCATGCCAGAAAATCAGACCGTTCGCACAGTGATGTCCCGCTCGGCGAGATAGGCTTTGATTTCGCCGATGGTGTGGGTTCCGTAGTGGACAATGCTGGACACTAATGCCGCTTGTGCGCCGCCTTCGGTGACGGCTTCGTAGATGTGCTGCAAATTGCCGGCGCCGCCGCTGGCAATGACAGGGATGTTCACAAGCGCGGTGACGGCGCGGGTGAGGGGGATGTCGTAGCCGGCCTGCGTACCATCGGCGTCCATGGACGTCAGCATAATCTCGCCCGCGCCTCGGTCTTCCATTTCCCGCACCCAATCTAATGCATCAATTCCTGTCGGCGTCCGTCCGCCGTGAATGTGAACTTCCCATCCCGAAGGTGTCTGCCCGGTCTTTTTGGGGTCCACGGCGACCACGACGCACTGAGCGCCGAAGTCTTTGGCGCATTCGGTGATCAGTTCGGGCGTTGTGACAGCCGCCGTGTTGATGCTGGCTTTGTCCGCGCCGGTCTTCAGGATGCGCCGAAAATCTTCCACGGTCTTGATGCCGCCGCCGACGCAGAATGGGATAAACACTTCTTCGGCAACCCGGCGGGCGTAGTCAAACATCAAATCGCGCTTTTCGTGCGACGCCGTGATGTCTAAAAAGACCAGCTCATCGGCTCCCTGCGCGTCATACAGCGCGGCCCGCTCGACAGGGTCGCCGGCATCGCGCAGGTTCAGAAAGTGCGTCCCTTTGACAACCCGCCCGTTCTGGACATCCAGGCAGGGAATAATTCGTATGGCAAGCATGGCAGAAGTATACCCGGCAAGGGACAAAGCTTTTTGTCATTTTTCTTGACAAACCGCCATTTTGTTTGTATGA
Source organism: uncultured Armatimonadales bacterium (assembly GCA_964243345.1). Lineage (GTDB taxonomy): Bacteria > Armatimonadota > Armatimonadia > Armatimonadales > Capsulimonadaceae > JANXMY01. The sequence continues at coordinate 38,142 of CAXTER010000037.1, read as the reverse complement.
TAAACTTGACTTTCCGCTGAAGCTGCCTTATGAAGTTCCCTCGCCTGCTTATCTTTTTCTTCTTCTTTCTCGCTTCCGCGCCGTCACTCGCTCAAACGCTTACACCGCTGGTCTTGCGGGTGGGCGGGGCCGGAGGCTTCAAGCTGCCGGACAAGAACGCGACAGATCCGAACGCGCGGGCGAACCGGGCGATTGTGGATGCATTTGAAAAAAGTCATCCCGGCATTCGTTTAGAGAGCGCTCAAGGACTGCAAATTGACGGACCGGGCGCGGAGTCTAATCTGCTTCTGGCATTTGCGGGCGGCACGGCCCCTGATGTCGTGTATGTCAACTTTCGGTCGTCAGCGTCCTACATCCAGCAGGGGTTTTTAATCCCTTTAGACAGCTACTTAAAGAGCGACCCCGCCGTGCTGGCGCATATTCAGCCGACGCTGCTGCCGATTTTGAGAGACGCCGGGCATGGGCATATTTACTCGCTGCCGTTTCTTGCCGCCGTACAGGCGCTGTATTATCGCAAAGATATGTTCCAGGCGGCTGGGCTTGACCCAAATAAGCCGCCGCGCGATTGGGACGAGTTTTATGCCGACGCGCAGGCGCTCACCGACCAGCCGAAAGGCGTCTGGGGCTTTGAGTTCGGCACCGACTCGGATGCGTCGGCCTACTGGTGGATCAATTTTTTGTGGCAGGCGGGCGGCGAAGTCATCAAGCGCGACGCGAAAGGGCAGTGGCAGGCGGCGTTCAACACGCCGGCGGGCGTCACGGCTTTAGAGTTCTACGGCAAGCTGCTGACTGCGCCCTGGACCGGCAAGGACGGCAAGCGCTATGTCGGGGTCGCAACCCACAGCAGCACGATGGGGCAGGACCGGGCGGCAGGCAAATGCGCCATGTGGTTCCAGTACCAGAGCAACATCATCGCCAACCAAGCTGATGCCAGCCAGATCAACCCCAGCGTTGTCGGCATCGCGCCGATGCCGAAAGGCCCGACAGGCATCACGGCAAATGAGGCGAATGCCTACATGTGGGGCATTTCGTCGCAGATCAAAGACCCGCGTATCCGCGCCGCCGCCTGGCAGTTTGTGACCTTCATGGCAAGCGACGAGGCCGACCGCATCCGCACCAAAGCCTACGTGGAAGCGGGTTTAGGCAACACGGTGAACCCGGTGGCGCTGCAAAAATACGGCTACGCCGATTACACGTCGCCGCAGTCTAAAGTTTGGCTGGAGACCAATAAAACCCTGTTCGCCAGCGGCCACCCGGAGCCTTACGGCGAGAACATGAGCCAGATTTATAACCTGCTCGGTGTCCCGCTCGGCGAGATCGAGCAGGACCCCCATGCTGATCCGGCGCTGCTCCTGAACCGCGCCGCCGCATCGGTGAATGCCAAGCTGACCGGCTATGTACCGCCGCAGATACTCAAAGAGCGCCGGGAAGCTGCCTGGTCTATTTTTGGCTTGCTGATGGCAGGGCTGGCTGTGTATGCCTATTGGCAGGCAATGTTATGGCTTGGGCGTCGTCGGGCCGCGCAGGCGTCTCGCGTTCATTCCACGGAGGGGTCAGGCGTCGGCCTCAGCGTCCATCTGCTGATCTGGCTGTTTATGCTGCCCGCGCTTTTGACCATTCTGGTCTGGCGCTATTACCCGCTGGGACGCGGGCTGGTGATGGCGTTCCAGAATTACCATATTCTCGGTGGGGCAAGCTACGTTGGCTTGGACAACTTTATCGAGCTGTTTACGGCGGAGACGTTCTGGCGGTCGACGCTCGTTTCGTTTTTGTATACGACAATCAGCCTGGCGCTTGGCTTTTTTCTTCCTCTGCTTGTTGCGGTTGGCCTGACCGAAGTGCCGCGTGGGAGGGTGTTCTTCCGAACCCTCTACTACCTGCCGGCGATCACGGCTCCCCTCGCGATTGCGTTTATGTGGAAGCAGTTTGAAGACGGGACGCCCGCTGGCCTTTTCAATTCCGTCATCATCTCCGGGGCAAATCTGCTGCACCTGCACTCGGACCCGGTGAAGTGGCTGGACAACCCGAAGATTGCCTTGCTGTCGGTCATTCTGCCGGGCGTCTGGGCAGGGGCCGGGCCGGGAAGCTTGATTTACCAGGCGGCGCTGCGCTCGATTCCCGACGAAATGTACGAAGCCGCCGATCTCGACGGAGCAGGCATCTGGGCCAAGTTCTGGGGCGTCACACTGCCGACACTAAAACCGCTCATACTGATTAACTTGGTTGGTGCGGTCATCGGCGCATTTCAAGTCACTGACAGCATCCTGGTGATGACCGGCGGCGGGCCGCTGGGTTCCACACAGCCGCTCGGTTTGGAAATCTGGTACAACGCTTTCTTGTTCTTGAAGTTCGGTTACGCCACTGCCGCAGCATGGGTCATGGGAGCGCTTCTGATTGGTTTTACAGTGTATCAGCTTCGGGTAATGAAAAACCTACGGTTTTCAGCCGCTCGCGGGGCCTAAAAATCCTTTCAAGAAAATAGAAGAACTGCGAATTTTCAGGCACGGTTGGCATGGTTTGTGCTAGTTGCTACTACGTCTACCTTGAAAAGTGTGGGCATTGCACGAAAAGAGCACGGATGAGTAATATAACATTAGATAAGACAGCCGTGGAAACAGCAGACATCGCATCTGAGGCAGGCGTCCTGACCGCCTGGGGAACACGCGCCTTCTTATTTGACATGGACACCGGCCTGTATGTGTTGCGTGAGCAGATGGTGCGCGAGATCGGCCAGCAGTTCACGGCAGACATCTTCTATCAAGCAGGGTTTGCTGGCGCAGCGTCACTCGCCGGCTTTGTCGCGGGGAAAATCCCCGGCGGCGGCTTTCAGCCGCTGCAGTCGGCTCTGGAACACCTTTCCGGCGCAGGCTATGCTTTGCTGACTCTGGAGCCGGGCCGGCAGGCCGGTGAAGTTCGCATCCGTGCCCAAAACAGTGCGGAAGCCGCGCTGATGCAGGACCGGGCGGGCCGCTCCGGCTATGCCTGTGATTACCTGCGCGGTTTGCTGCGGGGCTTGGTTGAGGGACTGCCGCCTTCAGCGGACTTTTCCAGCGGGTCTTTGGAATGCGTGGAAACAAGCTGCGTCGCAAACGACGATCCCGACTGCCTGTTTTTAGTCGCCGCTCCAAGCTACCTGGCCCAGCACGGCTACCATCAAGCCGATCCCAGCTACAATTCCGTGCGCGAGACCCTGCTGCGCCTCAACCGCCAATTGGAAGATGTGCTGGAAGCCGCCAAGCGCGACACACTGACCGGTCTGTTTAACCGCGCCCATTTCGAGTCTGTTCTGCGCAACAAGATTGAATATGCCAAGCGGCGCACGGATACGCTCTCCGTCGCGCTGATTGACCTCGACGGCTTCAAGGAAGTCAATGACGGCTTGGGCCATGCGATGGGGGATTTAGCGCTGCGTCAGGTCGGTCACCTGCTGGAAGCGCAGGCGCGGGACACGGACATCGTTGCCCGTTACGGCGGGGATGAGTTTGCCTGGCTGATGCCGGGAACAACTATGGAAACGGCTATTGCCGTGGCAGACCGCATTCGCCGTCTGGTTCAGGAAATGCGTCTGGAAATGGATCTGCCGATCAGCTTGTCTATCGGCATTGCGTCCTGCCCAGAAGATGCATCGGATATGACAACGCTGATTGACTTTGCCGACATCGCGATGTATCAGGCCAAAGGGGCAGGGGGCAACCGTGTACGCCGTTACGCGGCTACGGACCCCAAGCCTATCCCGTCCAAAAAGCGCAGTCGCAAGCCGCGCTCCCGTTCGTCTGCCCGCCCTCTGGACCAGTCGTCGAGGCGGGAGGACGACATGCCGCGTCTGGACTTAGAAGACTGAAAAGTTTAGAAGACTGAAAAGTTTAAGAGCTGTACAGAAAATCCGCCGGGCGACTGAAGTCGCGGCAACCAAAGCACGAAACCTGCCTTCGCAGGTTGATATGGATAGTCTGTATGAGTCCACGAAGGTGGACTTCGTGAACTTGTTGCCGCGGCTTCAGTCGCCTGTTTCCACTTTCTGCATAGCCTCTTAGAGATTAAGCATTACCTAAAATCCGCCGGGCGGCGGCAATGTCTTCTGGCTTGTCGACGTCGGTGCCGATTTCAGCATACGCCGAGCAAATGCCCACAGCTCGTATGCCGCCCAAAATGCGGCTGACTGCGGCTTCCAACGTGCCAACCGAAAGCAGAGGAGGAAGCATCTGCGCCCCCAGCAGGCGTGCCAGCAGACCGGCGCCGAGCAGGCGGGCCATTTGGCTTGGACTTTTTCGGGCCGCATACGCTTCGGCTATTGTTTCTTGGTGCTGAACTAAAAAACGTGGGTTGACCAGCATCACATTTCCAAGCGTGAAGCGGCCTTCCGCAAGCTGTATTGCTGTCCGCTTCATTTCCGGGTACTTTTGAGTGCAGGCTGTAAGCGGCACATAGGAGCAGCAGAGGTCTGCGCCGGTCGCCGCCGCTCGGCTGATGAAGTCTTCTAACGCCGCCGGCGTCAGAAATGGGATGTCTGACGTGCTGACCAAAACCCTTTCTTGATCGCCCGCTGCCGCCAGTCCCGCCAGCAGATTTTCCAGCAGGGTGTTCTGCCCCCGAACCGCCGTGTACAAGTCGCTTTCCGGCACATCGCCCACGACAAAGATGCGCCCGACCGACGGTGCGGCATCCAGCGCGGAGACGACATAATCCAGCATGGTGCGCGGCCCAATCGGCGTCAGCGCCCGGTTTTCCGTGCCGGTTGCCGCCGCCATCTCCGGGGTGTTTTTCCCGCCTGCCAGCACGACGACATCTTTATTCATGCGCGGATTGCTGTTCCTATTGTCTGCGTCACCCAAACTTTGCCTAGTCCGGCAGCTGTCATCTGTGCTGCAACTCTCTGCGCCGCGCCGTCCGACGAAGCCCGCAAAAACAGGGCCGAGCCGCTGCCGCACAGCAGCGGCTTGAAACTTTCTGCGCCTTCGGCTGTCTGAGAGAGCAGGGCGTAGGCTGCCGCAACGCCGGGATACGCCGGAAAGACAACAGCCTCAAAGTCATTGTGAAGCGATTGGTTTTCCTCAAGCCAGCGCTCGGTCGCCGCGCCGCGCTGCCGGTCACTCGCAGCATCCAGCGCCGCATACGCCGCGGCGGTGGAAACCCCGGCGTCCGGCTTGACGACAATGAGAGGCCAATCCGGCGTCAGGGGCGGCAGCGGCGTGATTTTCTCGCCCAGCCCTTCCGCAAGCGCCGTGCCGCCGGTCAAAAAGAACGGGACATCGGCCCCAAGCGCCGCGCCGATCTCGCAAAGGCGGGTATGGGAAAGCGCGAGGCCAAGCAGGACGCTGACCGCAAGAAGCGCCGCGGCGGCATCGCTGCTGCCGCCGCCGAGGCCGGCCTGCGAGGGAATGCGCTTGTGCAGGCGAAGATGCAGGCCGCTTTTGTTGCCGGGCGTCTGCCCGCGTGCCGCCGCGATTTTCTGCAGCCGGACGGCAGCTTTGTGAACGAGATTAGCTGCGTCCGCCGGAACGCCGCCTGCTTCCTCGCCGGTGACTTCTAGAAAAACGCCGGGCCGGGCCGGAGTCAGCGCGGCGTCAAGCGTATCGTGCAGGGCGATTGTCTGCATCACCGAGCGGATGTCGTGGTAGCTGTCAGCGCGGCGCAGGCCGACATCCAGTGTCAGATTGATTTTCGCCGGTGCATAATAGGTGAGGAAGTCCATAAGCGATAGTGAATGCCGGGGGTTTTTACAAACCCGTAGAGTGGCCCGGCTCCTTCGGCTTTGCTGATGCCGAAAGTGACTCAGATAGGGCGGCGGCGAAGTCTTTGGCCTCGGCTTCGCGGAAATGCGGCAGCAGAGTGAACGCATCGCCAAGCCGGGCCGCGCCGTACTTGTCGTCGAAGGTCAGGGCCTGACCGATCAAGTAGCGCATTCCCAGCTCATCTCGGCGGGCCAGCCAGACTGGATTAGGGCCGATTTTCTTGTAGAGCGCCAGCGGCGGCGTGATGAGCAGCCGGTCAAAATTCGCCGCGCCGCTGAAGTCACCCCAAAGCGCAGAGACTTCCGCCGGACCGTTCGGCTCGCGCTGGAGCCAGCGCACTAAAAGGCGCTCACCGAGGTAGCCGTTCGCCCAGTATTCCGGCTCTTGGTACCCGCCGACAGCGGGGAGGGCCAGATGCGAATACTCATGGACCACCTCGCGTATCCATTCAACGGACGAGCGCGGCTCCTGTAAGCTATACAGGTAAAGATTGCTGCGCCACTGCTCACCGCCGCTCTGGCCGCCGGCGCAGAGCCAGACATCAAAGGGGGCAGTACCGTTCGCGGCAGCCCGCCCGGTGCGCTTCACCAGGGTTTGATGCGCGAGGGCCAGCAGGCCCGCAATCCGTCCGGCCAGCGCGGCGTCGCTGCCTGCGGCATAATGCACGGTGCAGAAAAGGGACAAGTAGCCCGAAACGGCGCTGGAATCGGGTAAATAAAGATAGGTAACTTTGGCGAACTTCCAGCCGTGCTGCGGCTCGGCGGCTTCGGTCAGCAGGTACGGCTTGGGAACAACCAGGCTGCCGAGGCCGTATGGCAAAGAAGAGGCATCAACAGGCATATCCGGCAGCCACTCTGGGTTGACGACCGGCGGCAGCCCGGCACTGACCGAGGCTTCCAGGTCCTGCATCGCCGCCCGTGAAGCCGGCGATGCTTTGTGCGCGGCGACCAGTTCCCCCAATGTTTGACCGGCATATACTGGGGCTGCCGTAAGCAAAAGCAAAAACGCGGCGGCAAGAACACCAACCCGAAACAAGCGAACCATAACGCCATTATGACATATATTTTTACTCATCTGCATTTACAGGTTGGCAAAAAGTTGAAAGGGCGAATTTCACTTATGAAGCGGCATCAAATTGCAGGCTTGGCTTTAGCCTGCCTCGGTCTCGGCATTTTTCGGCCCGCTTGGGCGGATGTTCCCGACCTGTCAGATATTCCCGATATTCCGATCCATACTATTTCGCCGGCCCCGCCCCTATCCGACCGGGACAAAAAGCAGATGGTAGACGAAATCAAGCAGGGCCAGGATGAGGCGGCGGAGATTGCTAAATCGGCGAAGTTCATCCAGGACGGCCCGGAGAATGACCGGGTGAACCAGATCGGCCAGAAGCTGGCTGGGATTGTCAACTCGACCCAAATTCCCGCCGGCTTCGGCAACGACCATGTCTTTCCGTTTACCTGGCATTTTCACATTATTGAAGACAAAGCCATCAACGCTTTTTCGCTGCCGGGCGGCCAGGTTTATATCAACTCCGGCCTGCTGAAAGCCGTGCGCTCCGATGATGAGCTGGCGGGGGTACTGGGCCACGAGATGACCCACAGCGCCCATCACCATATCCAGGAGCTGTCCCATGAGCAAAGCAAAATGTCTTCCGCCATGCTGGCCGGACTGATCGCCGCTGTGGTTGCCCATGTTCCGCCTGCGGATATGGGCGGCCTCATGGCCGGAGCGCAGTATTCTGCGGTCGGCTACATCAACTTTCACTTCAGCCAGCCCGCCGAGCGCGATGCCGACCACGGCGGCACGATCCTCATGGAAAAAGCAGGTTACGATCCGGTCGGGATGCTGACCTTTATGGAGCAGCTGGGAGATTTTGAGAACCGTGGCCCCAAAGTAGACGCGGGGATTTTCCAGGACCACCCGGAAACTACCGAACGGGTTGCCGCTATCAACCGGGAACTGGGTGAGATGAATGTCCCGGTCACAACCGGCGCGGTTCGCCAGGTGACTGCCGCGCCTCATGCGACCGCGCATCAGGACCCTTCCGGCGGGATTGACATTGTGTTCAACAATCACACGCTGCCGAGGCTCGCTGACCCGGACGGCGACCGCGTTCCGGCGATTGTCAACAAGTTCAATGCGTCGCTGGACGGCGGCCTTCAGCTCTACCAGGTGGAAGTCAGCGGCAACCAAGTTTTGCTGTCCGACCGGCCTCTGATTACAATTGTTCCTAACGATGTTGCGCTGCACCCCGGCCAAACGCCGGAAACGCTGGCCCAGGCCGCAAGCGACGCCCTGCGAGGCGGCATTTATGCCCAGACATTCGCCAGCAGCAAGCCGTAGCCTGCCATGCAGCCCGGCCTTTCGAGGCCAGGGCTTCTTTCTTTATCAAGGACCCATCATGCTTCTCTTCCGTCTTCATTTTCTCCTTGCCTGCCTTCTGTTCGCCTTTTCTCCTGCGCTCCACGCCCAAAGCGCCGCGCCGCCTGCGCGTCAGCGGGTGCGGATGGATGCCGGCTGGCGGTTCCTGCGGATGGCTCCCACGACACCTGCCCATGCGTCGGCGGTGACTTCTTGGCGCTGGCGGCCCGGCCTCGCGCCGGAAGCAGGCCAGGTCACTGTGGCGGCTTTGGACACGTCCGGCTCTGACTGGAAAGATGCGCCGACGGGTCAGGACACGTTTAACGGGCGCGTCGGCTTTGCCTGGTACCGGGCGGCGCTGCCGCCTCTTGCCTACCCGCACCGCGTTCTGCATTTTGAGAACATAGACGACAACGCGACGGTCTACTTGAACGGCGTCAAGCTGACGCACCACGAAGGCTGGAACGACCCGTTTGACGTGCCGCTGGACACCGCCTGGAACGCAAGCGGCCCCAATGTCCTCACGGTCCTGGTGGAAAACACGTCGGGGCCGGGCGGCATTATGGGCGCGGTGACACTGGGAACGCTTGCGCCGGGGACAGATGAAACGGCGTTTGTGCGGCCCGGCTTCAATGACCATACCTGGCGCATGGTCCATCTGCCCCATGATTACGTCGTCGAAGGCACGTTTGACCCGAATGGCGATGCCGGCCATGCCGCCCTGCCGACGCCCCGCGCCTGGTATCGCAAGACATTCACCCTGCCGGCGTCCGACCAGGGCAAAAGCGTCTGGATTGACTTCGACGGCGTCTACCGCGATGCCAAAGTCTACTTAAACGGGCAGATGCTCGGCGAGCACCCCGGCGGCTACGACTCTTTCCGCTACGACATCAGCCGCTACGCTCATTACGGCGGCCCGAACATCCTCGCCGTGTCGGTCAATCCCGCGCACCATGAAGGCTGGTGGTATGAGGGCGGCGGCATCTACCGCCATGTCTGGCTCAACGTCGCCGCGCCCGTGCATATCGCCCCCTGGGGCGTGTTTGTCTCAACAAAAATGCCGGAACCGGGGCCGGACGGCAAAGCGGACTCGGCGATGGTCACGGTCAAAACAACGGTGGTTTGGCCCAGTCAAATGCCGCGTGGACAGTACCGAATGGTGTCGCGTGTGCTGAACCCAAACGGGAAGCCTGTGGCGGAAGCAAAGCTTCTTTTCATTTACAATGATAACGTGGCTTACAAACCAGGGCCGGAGGCGCTGCCACAGCAACTTACCGTTGCTCATCCTGCGCTCTGGTCTCTGGAAACGCCTCAGCTTTACAAGCTGCACACGGAAATACAAGATGGAAGCCGCATTGTAGATGCCACGGACACCCCATTTGGCATTCGGACGATCCGCTTTGACGCGCAGCGCGGCTTTTTTCTGAATGGCAAGCCGGTGAAGATCAAAGGAACCTGTAACCATCAAGACTTTGCGGGAGTTGGGATTGGAATGCCGGACAGCCTGCTTTACTGGCGCATCAAGAAGCTGAAAGCAATGGGCAGCAATGCATACCGGATGTCCCACAACCCGCCTGCCGCCGAGCTGTTGGATGCCTGCGATAAGCTGGGAATGCTGGTCATGGACGAAAACAGACACTTAGGCGATACCGAAGAAGCGAAGTCGTCCCAGACGACGCCGTACTCGGATTTAAGCGAGCTGAAGTCTATGATTTTGCGGGACCGGAACCATCCCAGCATTATCATGTGGTCCATGTGCAACGAAGAAGGCATCCAGGACAGCCCGCATGGGCGGGACATTTTCTCAGCCATGATGAAGGTGGTGAACGCAAACGACGGCACGCGGCCCATCACCTGCGCCATGAACGGCGGGTACTTTTCCCCGGACGGCATTTCTTCGGTGGAAGATTTGCAGGGCATCAACTACTCGCCGCAGAACTACGACAGGTTCCATGCCCTTCACCCCAACATGCCGCTGTACGGAAGCGAGACCTCCAGTGAGGTCGGGACACGCGGTGTTTACGGCCCGGACATGTTCAAGATTGACGGCATTTCTTATTTGGGAGACCAGGCCAAAGGCTATATCAGCGCGTATGACATCCATGCGCCGCCGTGGGCGGGTACGGCGGAAGCTGCGTGGCAGCCAATCGCGGATCGGCCCTATGTCGCGGGCGGCTATGTGTGGACCGGATTTGATTACAAAGGAGAGCCGACGCCCTTTGGCTGGCCTGACATCAACTCCAATTTCGGAGTCATGGACGAATGCGGCTTTCCAAAAGACACCTATTATTACTATCAATCGGTGTGGGGGCATACGCCGATGGTGCATGTTCTCCCGCACTGGAACTGGACAGGCCGTGAAGGCCAGCCGGTTGACGTCTGGGCGTACAGCAACGCAGACAGCGTGGAGCTGTTCTTGAACGGCAAAAGCCTGGGCGTTCAGGAGATGCCGAAAAACGGCCATGCCCATTGGTCGGTACCGTATGCGCCGGGAACTCTGGAAGCGCGTGGCCTGCGGGGCGGCCAAGTCATCGCCACAGACACCGTGCAGACGACGGGCGCACCGGCAGCCTTAAAACTCACGACAGATCGGGCCCAGCTCTCTGCTGACAGCGAAGATGTGACAATGGTGGAAGTGGATGTCGTGGACGCGCAGGGGCGCATCGTGCCGACGGCGAGGAATTTGGTGACGTTCACGCTTACCGGCACGGGGCATATCGCAGGAGTCGGAAACGGAGACCCAAGCGGCCACGAGCCGGATCAAGGCAATTCACGCTCGGCATTCGGAGGCAAGTGCCTTGTGATTGTCGGCGCGGGCGGCCTGCCCGGCACGACTCATCTGACAGCCGCCGCGCCGGGCCTGCAAAGCGAGTCGCTGACCCTCCGCAGCGTCCCGGCAAGACCTTGAAGGGTGCATGGAAAGGGGTAGGGGCAACTGAAGTCGCAGCAAAAAGCGCACGAAACCTGCCTTCGCAGGTTGATATGGATAGTCTGTATGAGTCCACGAAGGTGGACTTCCAGAACTTGTTGCCGCGGCTTCAGTCGCCCGAAATCATTGGTACAGCCTTTCAGCGGACTGTACAAAGTGCGCCGGAGTGCAGGACCTGGTTTCTTCCACTCGATTTGGCGGCGTACAGCGCCCGGTCGGCGGCGGCGATAAGCGCGTCACTGCCGACGCAGCTCAGGGACAGCGTGGTGATCCCGATGCTGGCCGTAACCGGGCGCAGGGGCCAGTCGGCATTTTCAATCGCTCGGCGGCAGCGTTCCGCCGCCCGCAGCGCTCCCGCCTGGTCGGTCTGCGGCAGAACAACCACGAATTCCTCGCCGCCGTAGCGGGCCACAAAATCACAGTCCCGCGTCGTGCGCTCCAGCCGCCGGGCCACTTGTTTCAGGACGGCATCTCCCGCCGGATGGCCGAACGTGTCATTGAACTGCTTGAAATGGTCCACGTCGAGCAGCAGCAGCGACAAAGGTGTTTCGTGCCGCAGCGCGGTCTCGCACTCGCTTAAAAGCCGTTCCTGGAATGCGCGGTGGTTTTTCAGGCCGGTGAGGCCGTCTGTCGTCGCCAGGTTGCACAGTTCGCGGTTGGCTTGTTCCAGCTCCTGCTTTTGGAACTCCAAAATGACCGCGTAATCGTGAATGCGCTGCTCGGCCCGCTTCTGCTCGGTGAGATCATGGATGACAGACAGCAGCGCCGGCTCCCCGTTGAGCGTCACTGGTGTTGCAATGACTTTGGCAGGGAACGGTTCGCCGTTCTGCCTTTGATGCAGCCACTCGAAGTCCTGAGCACCGGTCTGTGTAATCGCGTCGTAGATCATGTCGCTTTTTTTCGAAGAAAGCTCTTCATCCGGCTGAAACTGAGGTGACAGGGTCGTGAAATCGGCTGCGATCAGTTGTTCTCGGCTGATACAGCGAAACATTTGTATCGCCGCCTGGTTGCAGTCAACGACACTGCTGGCGGAGTTCAGCAGAAAATGCGCTTCCGGGGAATGCTCAAACAGCACCCGGAACCGCTCTTCCACCAGCACCCGCTCGGTCATGTCCATCATGGTCCCGACCAGCCGCAGCAGGTGTCCCTGCGCGTCTAAGATTGGTTCGCCGATAATATGCACCCAGCGAGTCTCGCCGCTTTTGCGAACAATCCGCATATCGGTCACGAACGGCCGGCTCTCCGCAAGCGACCGGCTGACCAGGGCCATATGTGCTGCCAAATCGTCGGGATGGTACCGCGCCAGCACCTGGGCGTGGGGCGGCATCCCGTCCGCGCTTTCCATCTCAAAAAGTGCGTACATTTCTTCGGAAAAGACAAGAGCTTTTGTCTGAGCGTCCAGCTCCCAGCTTCCGATATGGGCGACGCGCTGGGCTTCCGCCAGACGCGCTTCGCTGCGCCGGACCGCTTCTTCGGCGTGGCGCTGCTCGGTCACATCATGGCCGATGGCTGCAACACCGACTATGTCGCCGATGGGGTTTCGGATGGGAGAGAACGTCTGCACGGTGTCTATCCAGGTATTATTGCTGCGCCGGCTCCGCACTTCCACATTCTTGCGCGGTTCGTCGCGCCTCAGCGCCTGAATGACGCCAGAAAAAAAAGCGGGCGGCTCTGCTGGTATCAGCACTGAGAGATGCTGCCCAATAATCTCGCCTTCTTTGTAGCCGTAGAGGCGCTCGGCGCTTGGATTCCAGCTTACCAGCGTCCCGTCCAGCGTGATTCCCAGCACCGCGTCGCTGGAATTCTCAATAATCGCGGCAAGACGCGCATTTTCTTCTTCCGCCTGCTTGCGCTCCGTAATGTCCATCAGTGTTCCGTAAAGCCGCACGACGCGGCCCGTTTCGTCCCGTGCGGCTTGGCCCATGACACAGCCCCAGCGCATCAAGCCTTCGCCGGGAAGAATACGAAAATCGTATTCATACGGCTGCCCATCATCCAGAGATTGAAGCAGCATGACATCGTGCAGGGCAATATCATCGGGATGGTAGTGCGTGATCAGTGTTTCATGGTCCGGCTCGCCGAGCGCCGGATCGAAGCCCAGCAGTCGGAACATCTCTATTGACCAGGTCACTTGGTCGGCGGAAACATTGTATTCCCAGCTTCCAATCTTGGCGACACGCTGCGCTTCCCGCAGAAACTGCTCTTTCTGCTGAAGAATTTCCTGCGCGGCCTGATTTTTTGCCCAAAGCTGCTCCTGCCGGGCGATGCGCTGGGTCAGCTCAATTTGACCGGCAGCCTGCCGGGCCAGCATTTGCAGCGCAGCGATCTGCTCCTCTGTCAATTGGCGGGGAACACGGTCATACACGCACAGAGCACCAACCGCAAGCCCTTCCGGCGTCAGCAGCGGCGCTCCGGCATAGAACCGGATATGCGGCTCTTCAGTCACAAGCGGACTTGCTGCGAAGCGCGAGTCCTTTGCCGTATCAGGCACCATAAACACGCTGGGCTGCAAGATTGTGTAGCCGCAAAAGGCCGCGCTGCGCGGCGTCTCGCAGACGTTCAGGCCCAATTTGGACTTGAACCACTGCCGGTCTTCGTCCACCAAAGAAATTGCCGCAATCGGCACGCTGCAGAGGTGCGCGGCTAGGCGCGTGAGGTCATCAAACGCTTCTTCGGGCAGAGTATCTAAAAGCTGTGTCTGCCGCAGAGCATTCAGCCGCTCCACTTCGTTTTTGGGAAAAGGGGCCATGAACCAAGTATTCCATACAATTCACACGAGAACTAAGGAAATTATCGGCAGAGAGGCGTCAGTGCAAGAGGTATGCTAAGAAAAAGCACCGGCACGTTGGGAACCCGGCAAAGAAGAACCCGGCACTGAAAGTGCCGGGGTTCTTAACGTACCGGGGTTCTTGCTGGCCCGTCATTCCTGCTCAATTGCGGCAGGCTGGGCTTGAATATCCTTGAGGCGGGCGGCATCGAACTTCAAGCGGCGGTCATAAGTGTAGATGCCGTTCAGCTCCGGCGTAATGTCCGTGAGCTGCGTGTAGCAGTAGCCGAACATGCGCGGGTTGCCCAGAAGCGTGTCGCAGACGGCCTGGAAGCGGACGTAGAAGTCTTCCAGCGATGTCGGGCTGCCGCCGTAGCCCCAGGCTTCTTCCTCTAGTTTCCGATCTTCCTGAAGCACCCACTTGAAGCCGCCGAACTCGCTGACCCAGTAGGGCTGGCCTTCATACGGCACAGAGATTCGGGTGCCATCGTTGACATGCACTTTTCCTTCGGCCATGTTCGCGTGCCGCGCCTTGAACTTGGCAATGCCCAATGACCAAACCTTGTCATCAATGTAGTCGTGCGAGTCGAAAATCTCCTGGCCGATGACCCGGTGGGAATAGCCTGACGTGTCCAGAACGGGGCGCGACAAGTCCATAGCTTTCGTTGCCAAATACATACCGTGTGTGACATCGTCCAAAACCGTGATGCTGTCGGTAATCGGCTGGCTGGTCTCGTTTAAGGGGCACCAGCCGATAATGCTTGGGTGTGAGTAGTCGCGCTCCAAAGCTTCCAGCCACTGCGTAATATAAGTCGCGCCCGGCTTCTGGCTGTCGCCGTTCGGGCCGAAGTGATCGCAGCCCCAGTTACCGAATTCGCCCCAAACCAAGTAGCCCATTTTGTCGGCGTGGTATAAAAAGCGCTCCTCAAACACTTTCTGGTGCAGCCGTGCGCCGTTAAAGCCAACGTCCAAAGCCCGCTGAATATCGGCCTGAAGCTCGGCGTCGGACGGGGCGGTCATAATGCCGGTGGGGTAGTAGCCCTGGTCCAGCACGGTGCGCTGGAAAAGCGTTTCCCCGTTGATTTTGACTTTGAGGCCGTCAATGGCGACGCTCCGCAGTCCGGCGTAGCTTGCAGCGCTGTCGGCCACTGTGCCGTCGGCATTGATAACTTCAAGGTCAATGTCGTACAAGTAGGGGTCGGTCGTGGACCAGAGCCGGCGGCGTCCTTCGGGAATGGCGAGCGTGAGGCGCGGCGCAAAGTCGAAGCTTGCGGCAGTCTGCGCCGATGCCACTTCGCCGTTTTGGTCTTTCAGCGTCGCCCGCACGGTCAAGCCCGGTCTGTTTTGGGTCAGCGGCAGCTCCAAATGAAACGCGCTGCCGGCGACATCCGGCGTAATGCGCGGACGCTTCAGCGCAACGTCCGGCACCGGCTCCATCCAGACCGTCTGCCAGATGCCTGTCGTGCGAGTATAAAGGCACAAATACGAGTCATAGCGCGTGGACTGCTTGCCGCGCGGCTGCGGGGTGCGCCAGTCGTCCCTTGCCCGCAGGCAAACCGTGAACGTGTCTCCGCCGGTGACATCTTTCAGCAGCAGCGAGAACGGCGTAAAGCCGCCCCGGTGGCGCATCCGCTCGACGCCGTCAATCCAGACCGTGGCGTCGTAGTCCACCGCACCGAAATGGAGCAGGACATGGCGGCCTTTCCAGTCTTCGGGAACTGTGACTTCTTTTTTGTACCAGACCGCCAGCATGAAATCGGTATAGGCGAGGCCCGAAAGCTCAGACTCCGGGCAGAACGGCACGGTAATGGTGTCGGACAAAGGCCGCGTCAGCAGTCCGCGCTCCAGTCCGCTGTCGCCGCCGTCAATCTCAAACTGCCACGGTCCATTCAAACACAGCCAGTCGGGACGGACAAACTGCGGGCGTGGGTATTCTGCGCGGGGGATCGTCATCAATTCTTCTCCAATATCTTCATTGCAGGGCACTTGCCCCGATTTGGGCTATGCCTGCCTTGTGTATTGTTGCACAATATCTGGGAAAAAAGTCTAGACGCGGAAGAAGGGCGAGGAGGTATAATGACAGCCATCAGCGTCCCGCCGTTTACAGAGGTCTTTTGGGTAATCTGAGGAGCATCACATGAAACCGCCGATCAAATTCCTGCTTGCTTTGCTGAGTGCTGGGTTAGTTGTCGCCTTGGCATTCTTCGGCTGGTCCGCGAAAGCAAAAGACGAATCGACGTTCCCTTTAGCGAACGGCGTCCAAGTCACGCCGATTGAAGTCAAGCCGGATGACGTGGCACAATTACTAGATATTAAGAGATGGAAGTTTGATGTTACGTTGCCGAAAGGCAAACGAACTTATGTGTTTCCCGTTTCATTGTATAGAAACGGCACTTATGTTCAAAGTCTTGGTGGTGCTTCGTGCTCTGCACTATCTAACTGGACTGGTGAGAGGCACGAGAGCCTGTTTATTGGGATGCTTCCCGTGAGTGGTGACTTTATGCACGCAAACCAAATCAATGCGAAATATGGTCACCAGGAACAAGGAATTTATTTTTATAATACTAATACATTTGCCAATCCCTTTTTGCGGACAAGTTCTCACACTACTAGAATTGAGCCGACTGCGGAGCCACAAGCTGCCGAAAAATATGGCGGTATCTGCCTAATGAGCGGCTCTGTTGAGAGCAGTCAACAGGACCAACCCCCTGACAATGTTGAAATCGTAATGACATTTCAAGAAGTGCCTAACCCAACTTAACTATGAACATACCAACGATACAATATGAGCCGCTGGTGCGGGCGGCGCTTTTGGAAGACATCGGGCCGGGGGATATTACGACAATGCTGTGCGTCCCTGCCGGGACGACGGCGACGGCGACGGTGCTGGCGAAGCAGCCGGGAGTCATTGCCGGGCTGGCGGTTGCTGAAATGACGTTTAAGCTGCTGGACCCGAACGCGCAGTGGGAAGCGTTCGTTCAGGATGGGGCCAGGGTAGGGGAAGGCCGGACGCCGCTGGCGGTGGTCACGGGCGATGCCCGCGCCCTGCTGACGGCGGAGCGGGTCGCGCTGAACTTCATGCAGCGATTGTCGGGCGTGGCATCTTTGACGGCCCGGTTTGTCAGCCTCACGGCTGGGACACACGCCCGGATTGTAGATACGCGCAAGCCGACTCCGAGCCTGCGGGCCTTAGAAAAGTATGCGGTGCGGGCAGGCGGCGGCTTTAATCACCGGCTGGGCCTGTACGACTGTGTGCTGATTAAGGACAACCACATCAAAGCTGCCGGCGGCATCGGCAATGCCGTAACCGGGGCAAAGGCACACATCCCGCACACAATGAAGATTGAAGTGGAAGCCGCGACGCTCGGCATGGTGGAAGAAGCGCTGTCGGCAGGCGCAGACATCATTTTGCTGGACAACATGGACACGGAAACCATGCGCCGGGCGGTGGCGCTGATCGGCGGCCGGGCGATTTCAGAAGCGTCGGGTAATCTGTCCGAAGCGAGGGTGGCGGAAGTCGCGGCAACTGGCGTGGATATTCTGAGCGTTGGGGCGCTGACCCACTCCGCGCCTGCTTTAGACATTTCTTTGGACTTCGCCCAGTGACGCAGTTTGGACAGCCGCGCCGTCATTTCGTCGAATGCGGCTCGACAAATGATCTGGCGCGGGAATGGGCATCGGATGCCTCTAACCCCGCGCCGTCGGGTGCGCTTGTGACTGCCGACTTTCAGACGCGCGGACGGGGGCAGCGCGGGCATCAGTGGCAGGCGGACACCGGACAAAGTGCGCTGATGTCGTTTATCTACCGCTTGCCGCTGGAAGCGGATGCCAGCCAGCTTGGGCTGGTGGCGGCGCTTGCGGTGACGGATGCTTTAGAGACGCTGGGATTTTCGTCTAAAATCAAATGGCCGAACGACATTCTGCTGGACGGGGAAAAAGCCGGTGGCATTCTGGTTGAAGCCGCCGCCGGAGCCGCCATTCTCGGCATCGGTTTGAACGTGAACCAAACGCAGTTTGCGGGCGCGTCGGAATATGCGTATCCGCCGACATCGCTGCGCCTTTCAGGGCAAGAACAATCTGTTGAAACCGTCATCCACGCCGTCTCTGAGGCGCTGACAGACGGGGAAGAACGCTGGCGGCGCGAGGGTTTTGAGAGTGTCTTGACGCGCTGCCGGGCAGTTCTTGCAGCAGGCGCACTGGTACGTCAAGGCGTGGTGATTGGGGAGCTGAAGGACCTGTCGGAGCGAGGCGCGGCTGTCGTGCGTCTGGCTGATGGAACTTTTCAGGAGTGGGCAACAGTAAACTGAGCCGAGGCCGCCGCGAAATCGCGGTCCAAATAGTGTATAATAATCAGACGAGTCACAGACAGCAGGTGACGAACCGGGAACAAGGAACGAATTTATGCTAAGGCGCTGGCTAAGCACCTTCACTGTGATTGGCGCGATTTTAATTGTGCTGGGAATTGTCGGCCTCATTGTGGGGCCGCGCTTTGTATACGATCCCGGACAGCCGGTAACAGGAAAAGAAGCCTGGTGCTACTTGGTGATTGGGGTGCTGATGGTGCTGAATGGGGTGCTGACCCCAGTGGCGGAAGAAAACGCTAAAGACAAGGCCGAGACGCGCTCTCCCGCCCGGCCTTCATCAGTCTCTTCCAAGTCTATTGCTTCCAACGGAACCGGCAAGCCGTCCCATGATGTTCCTGTATCAGTCGAAAAGAACGAATAAGAAACTGCAAGACAAAGAGCGAGGTTGAACGGATTTATGCCAACGGAAGCCATACGCTGCAGCGACTGCGGGGCCGTCTTCAAAGGCGTCCCGGCGTGGCTGCGAGGCGCGAAAGTCAAATTTACTTGTACGAACTGTCCCAAGCGGCCCTCCCGCCTGGCCCGCTACGAGCCGCCGGTCGTGTCGGCCTCTGCCATGAGCGCCGATGCCGATTTGGAAGCCGTAGAGATTGAAGACCTGGACGAAGAACCAGACATTGATTTGCCCGATGACCTGGATGATGTCAAAGACGACAAAGACCTGTAAGCTTTTGCTGCAAAGCGAAAACGCCCCGCCGTAAATCGGCGGGGCGTTTTTTGTGTGAGTCCCCCCAGCCCCCATTATTGGGGGCTGGGGGGCTTCTCTAATCCAGCGGCTCAGGCCGCAGAGTGTGGTCCTCGTGGCGTGGGTCGTCCTGGTCGGTGCCGCTGTAAGCCAGCGCTTCGGCAGGGATTTGGCGGTGCCAGATGACCCGGCCCAGCCAGTTGCTGAAGTTGTCAAACAGGAAGTACGCGCACGGCACGATAATCAGTGTCAGCACCAGCGACAGGATAATGCCGCCGGTGACGGCGACGCCAAGCGATTGCCGGAAGCCAGCGCCGCGCCCCAAAGCAAGGGCAGTCGGCAGCGTAGACACGATGATCGTGAACGTCGTCATCAAAATTGGCCGCAAACGAATTGGGGCAGCTTCCAGAATGGCATCTAAGCGCTTGTAGCCGCGCCCGCGCAGGGTGTTCGTGTAGTCCACCAGCAAAATGGCGTTCTTGTTGACAATGGCATTCAAGTAGACAATGCCGATCATGGCAATAAGGCTCAGCGGCTCATGTGCGAGGGTCAGCGCGATAATCGCTCCGGCCCACGCCTGCGGCAGCGACAGCATGATGGACAGCGGGTAGATCATATTATTGAACAGCGCCGCCATCAGCATGTAGGTGAGTGCAATGCCCAGCAGGAAGGCTGTTGCCAAATAGCCAAACTCCTGCCCGATGCTTTTCGCCTCGCCGCCGGATGAGTAGGTCACTTGGCCCAGGTTCAGAGCCGCCAGTTTCGGCGCAAGGGAGGCGTTGACGCTGCCGGGCTGAAAGCCGGGGCGCAGGTAGGCAGTCACGGCAATCTTGCGCTGCCGGTTCAGGCGGTCAATTTTAACCGGGCCGGAGCCGACACTGATCTCAGCAACATCGCTTAGATGCACCGGATTGCCGTTCTGGTAGCCTACAATCACATTCCCAACCGTTGCCGGATTATTTCGGTCGGCGTCGGTGAGCTGGACCCGGATATAATACTGCTGGCCGTCGGCGGGGTCACGGTACTCGTAGTTTTGGTTGCCCGCCACAGAGTCGGCGAGGGCGTTCGCGACCTGCTGCAAGCTGAGGCCGAACTCCGGCGCTTTGATGCGGTCCAGCCGCACCTCCACTTCCGGCTGGCTGTTTTTAAACGAGTTGTCTACGTTATACGTACCGGGCGTCTCGGCGATCAGTTTCTGGACCTGCTTCGTGGCGGCCTCAAGCTGGTTGAAGTCTGGGCCTGTGAGGTCGATCTCCAAAGGCGGCGAGCCGCCGCCGAAGCCGCTGACGTTGGCGGGCAGGATGCGTGCGCCGACAATGTTGCGGGTCAGCTTGCCGATTTCCGCGGCGACATCCACATCCGAGCGGTTCCGCAGATGCTCATGCTTCCAGAACTGAGCGCTGTCCAGAATGCTTTTGCGGTCGTACAAAGTCAAGTCCACGTGAGCATATTGGGTTCCCGTCGCATTCTGCCCCGGCCCGGCATCGCCGACTGTGGTAGACACAAACCGTGTGTCGTACTTGAGGTCCGGCGTCTTGTAAATGACGTTTTGAATTTGGCTGGTGATGGACTCCGTAAAGGCCAGGGACGATCCCGGCGGTGCCTGCACCAGCACGGACACTTGACCCTGATCTTGATCCGGCGCAAACCGGAAGCCAAGATTTTTGCCGAGGGTTCCAAAGATAGCGAATAGGAACAAGTTCCCGGCCAGCAGCACCAGCACCGGCCCGCGCAGCCACCATTTCCAAAACCCGAACCAGGCACGAACGCCGATATTACGGCTCTGAACTTTGGGTGCATACGCAAATGTCAGCGCCCCGCGCAGAACGCCGCGGTACCAGTTCTCGAAGCGCAGAAAGCCGCGGTCAAACGCCCCGGCGAAGCCGGTGTCGTACTCATTGCGCTCACCTTTTTTATACCAGCGGGCCGCCAGCATTGGGGTCAGCGTAAACGATACGAACAGCGAGAAGAGCGTTGCAAAGGCAACCGTGATGCCAAACGAGCGGAAAAACTCGCCGATGACGCCACCCATGAACCCAATCGGCAGGAAAACAACTAAATCAACGCAGGTCAGCGTGATCGCGGCGTAGCCGATTTCGGAGCGTCCGTTAATCGCGGCGACCTGCGGCTCCTCGCCCATCGCCAGGTGCCGATTGATGTTTTCGAGAACGACAATGGAGTCGTCTACTAAAATACCGACCGCAAGCGACAGGCCGAGCAGCGACAGCGTGTTCAGCGTAAAGCCCAGCGCATACATCGGCAGGAACGTGGCGATCATAGAAGTCGGGATGGCAATGGCAATAATGATCGTCCCGCGAATGTTGTGCAGGAAGATAAAAACCACCAGGACTGCCAGCAGAGCGCCGAGGATTAGCGACACGACAACGTCGTTCAGGTTGGAGTTGACCGTCTCCGACTGGTCATTGGAGATGGTGAAGGTAATGTCTGGCGGCAGGATTTTTTGCAGCGTTTTGAGCTGCGCTTTGACACCGGCCACAGCGGCCAGCGTGTTGCCGTCGGTAGTCTTCAGAACGTCAATTCCGATGGAAGGCCGACCGTTCAGGAACGCATCTTGAGTTTGTTCCGAACCGGTATCCAGCACCGTTGCGATGTCGCTGAGGCGTACTACCTGGTTGGATGACGCGGGTGTTGCCGTCGTGGCGGCCGTCGCTGTTGTTCCCGCTGTTGAAGCTGCACCGACACTGGCCGCCGTTCCTACCGCCGCGCCGCCGCCCGCTGATACCGTGCTGCCTCCGGTTGATGTCGGCGAGAAGTTTAGCTTCAAGTCGCGGATTTCGTTGACGCTGGCGAATTCGCCGATCAGCCGAACATTGTAATACGAGCTGCCTGACTGAATAAAGCCGCTGGCAACATTGACGTTGGCGTTGCCGATTGCCTGGGCAAGCTGGCTGATGGTGATGCCGTAAGCGGCGAGGTTGCTGGCCGGGACAGCCACCCGGATTTCGCGCACGGACCCCTGCGCGATAGAAACAGTGCCGACATCCGTGGCCTGCTCCAAAGCAGGCTGAACAATGTTGGTTGCTAGAGATTGCAGCTCGCGCTCCGGGCGGCGCTTGCTTTGCATGGAAATGTGCATGACCGGCTGACCGCTGGTGTCGGCCTTGAGAACAGCGGGAGAGTCGGATGCCGTCGGCAGGCTCTTACGAATGGCATCCACTTTCTGGATGACATCCGCGTCCGCCGTGTCCAGGTCAGTCCCGAAAAAGAACTGAATGGAAACCGTGGAAACGCCCTGCTCGGAGTATGAATCAATCTCCTGAACACCGCTGACGCCGCTGATAGCGTCTTCAATCGGCTTGGTGACCAGCGTTTCCATTTCCTGCGGGTTTGTGCCGGTGTAGGTGGTTAGTACGGTGACGCGCGGAAAATCCACCTGCGGGTTTAGCTCGGCGGGCAGCTTAAAATAGGCGATAATGCCCAGCACAAGAAAGGCTGCGACCATCATTAAGATGACGACTGGGCGAGAAATGGCAAGACGTGTCAGTCCCATAAAGTCCTCAAAGTTTCTATTTGCAAATCAACAAGAACGCCCCCCGGCCCCCAATAATGGGGGATTCGGAGCAGAGAGTGACTTGCTCATCTTCTCATCATGTCCCCCATTATTGGGGGTTGGGGGGCAGTCTACGTTGTCGCAAGCGCCGCGCCGACCCCGTTGGCCGTGCTTTCAATCTTGACCGGCTGGCCGGAGATGAGCTGGCCCTGACCGACCGTTACCAAAGTCTCGCCCGGCTGAAGGCCGCTGAGGATCTCCGCTTGATTGGCGTTGACAATGCCGACCTTAACTGGATGAGCGACAGCTTTATTGCCGGGACCAACTACAAATACCTCCTGCGGGGGCAGGGTGGTTCCGCCGGTCGCCGTGCCTTCACTGGACGCCGAGTCTGAGACGTCCGCTTGGATCGGCTCCAAAGCGGTCACCGGAATAACGATAGCATTACGGTGGACCGTCGCAAGCAGTATGCCGCGGGCGAACATGCCGGGCCGCAGCTCGTTGGTTGGGTTCGGCACGGCGACGCGCAGCGTAAACTGACGGCTGCCGCTGGCAGCGGCGGGGTAAACTGCCTTGACGATGCCGTTAAATGAGCGCCCCGGCAAGGCGTCTACCTGCACTAAGACCGGGTCGCCGACATTAGTTTCTTCAAAGTCGGTTTCCGAGATGGTCGGCTCATAATAGACAGTTTTGACGTTGACAATCCGCATCAGATTAGTTCCCGGCGACGCAATCTGGCCCGGCTCCACTTCGCGGGCGGCAATGATGCCGTCAATCGGGGAGCGAATGACAGTGTAATTCACTTGCTGCTGGTCATAATTCAGCGTCGCCTGCTGCTGAAGAACGGCGGCCTTCGACATCTGTAAGGCGGCTTGCGCGGCAGTGATGTCATCACGGCGAAGCTGCACGTTCGCTTGGTTGGAGATGGCCGTCTGCAGATTAATCTGCTGCTGCTGAAGCAGGGCCAGCGCGGCGGCGATGTCTTCCGTCTGGTTTCCTTCAATAGTTAGTGAGAGCGCCTGCTGCTGATTGGCGTAGGTCTGCTTCAGCACGGTGTAATTAGTTTGATCCGTGTCATACTGAGACTGAGCGATTGCGCCCTGATCCAGCAGGCTTTTGTCTCGTTTGAGCGTGATTAAAGCGTTGTCTAGGTTCGCTTTTGCCAGCAGAAGCTGGTCTTTGCTTTGCAGCACCTGCTGGGGCCGGGAGCCGCCTTTGATTTTCAGGTAGTTTTGGTTGGCGTTTGCAACCTGGGCACGGGCTTGAGCCACGGCCTGCTTGGCAGTCTGCACTTCCAAAAGGTAAGTGGTTTTGGCCTGGGCGAGCTTGGCGATGTTGGAAGAAACTGTCGCCTGCGCCTGGCTGACGTTTGCTGCGGCGGCTCGGACATTCGCCTGAAGGTCGGTCGCGTCCTGCTGGACAATGACCTGGCCGGCGCGGACGACTTGGCCTTCCCGGTAGTTAACTGCCGTCACCATAGCGCTGACCCGCGCCGACAACTGGACATCCTGAAGGGCAGCGATGCTGCCGGTAATCGGGTCGTTTGTTGCAATGGTGCCGCGTGCGACCGTAGCAACTTCCACCGGAAGCGCCGCGTTCGGGCCTCCGCCTGCGCCGCCTTTGCCGCCGCTGGCATCCTGCTTATGGCCGCACCCGGCAAGCGCGGCAAGCAGCGTGATTCCCACAAGTGCCGATGCGGCACGATTAATCCTCATTCTGTCTCTTCTTTCTTCATTAACGGCTGCCGATGGCACGGGTGAGCTGGGCCAAAGAAGTTTGGTAGTCATACTGGGCGTTCACCAAGTTTGAGCGGGCCTGGGCAAGCTGGGCCTGAGCATTCACGACATCCAAAATCGTGCCGATGCCGTTTTTGTAACGGACATTCGCCAGCCGATACGCTTCCGCCGCCTGCTGTGCGCCAAGCCCGGCGGAAGACGCACGGGTTTGGGCATCGGCAATGTTTGCAATGGCCTGCCGCACTTCAATGGCGACGCTTTCCTGAAGCTGGGTGAGCGTAATCTGCTGTGCGTGCAGGTCTATTTCGGCTTCCTTAACCTTTGCGCGGGTCGTGCCGCCGTCATAAAGCGGAATGCCGAGAACCGCAGAAATGCTGGCCGTGTTGTGGGGTGCCCCGGAAGTGTAGCCGTCATGGACACCGCTGCCGACTAGGCTGAGCGAGGGCAGCAGGCCGACGCCAGCCAGCTTGACCAAGCGGTTGGCGATTTTGACGTTGCTGTAGCCTTGTATGATCTCCGGGCGCTGCCGGTATGCCGTTTGCGTGAGCTGATCTTTGTCAAACGTCTGATTTAAAGGCGGCACAGGCGGCACGGCAAGCGCAAAGGGCGCGTCCGGATTAATCCCCAGCAGGTTGTTCAAGTTGTCCTGCGCCAGCGTCAGCGTGTCCTGAGCCGAAGATAGCTGCTGCTGGGCATTGGAAAGCGTTGTTTGTGCTGTCAGCAAGTCGAATTGGGCGACTGACCCGGCATTGACCTGAGCCTGCGTCACCCGGACGCTTTCCTGGTCGGCGGCAACCTGCTCCTGGTAGACGACAACCTGTTCCTGGTCGCGCAGGACATTGAAGTACTGGTCTTTGACCGAAAGCACCGTCTCGTTTTCAACCCGCCGCAAGTCGGTGACATAGAAGTCGCGGGTCAGCTTCTCCACATCTTCTGCTGCCGGCACTAGGTTAAAGATGTCAATGCCCTGCGTGACGCTGACTTGGGCGCTATAGTTGTTGTTTTGGCCGGAAATGGCGTTGTTGAGCGAGCCGTTGCCCGGAAGCGCCCCGGTTCCTGTTCCGGTGCCAGTCGTCGTGTCATGTGCCTTCAGCGGCTGTCCAGCGCTGGGACGTGGGTTCGCTACGGAGGCGAACTGCCGCATAATCGGCGGCAAGGCCGCGCCGGGACGTGCCTGCCCGGTTGTTCCTGTGCTGGTTCCAGTTCCGCCTGTGCCGGTTCCGATTGTTCCCGTGCCAGTTCCGATTGTTCCCGTGCCGGTTCCGCCTGTGCCGGTGGAGGTAGTCCCGCCGGAGCCGAGCGTGGAATTGGTTGGGGTCGTGTTGGTTGTCGCCCCGGTTGCAGTGGAAGTGGTGGTGGTGGTACTGCCGGCGGACGTAGACCCGGCCCCGGTTGCAGTTCCTCCTCCGCCGCTGCTGGTCACGCCGGACGCATTGCCGCCGCCGGTGTCAATGATGACTGGAATAGCACCGCCGCCCGGCAGAGTCCCCGCGGTGTTGGTGCCGCCGCCGGCTGTGCCGAAAGTTTTAGTGGTGGACAGCGTATCCACGACGTTCACGCTGATTTGGGGCAGCCCGCTGGCATTAGCCTCATTGATGAGCTGCTGGGCTTTGAGAACCTGCTGCTGGGCCAAAAGAACCGACGAGTTATTATCAAGCGCCCGCGCCAGCACTTGGTCCAATGTCAGCGTCGGCGCAGTCGCGGTTCCCGGCGCAGTCGCGGTTCCCGGCGCAGTCGCGGTTCCCGGCGCAGTCGCGGTTCCC
>CAXTER010000037.1:0-12194 GCA_964243345.1 uncultured Armatimonadales bacterium | reverse complement strand
GGCGTGGTCGCGGTTCCCGGCGTGGTAGTCACTCCCGGCGCGGGTGCCGGAACAGTTGGCGCGGGTGCTTGCGCGGCTAAGGGAGCCGCAGAAAGTGGGGCCGCAGAAAGGGCGATTAAGCTGGCGGCGACGCCTGCCGAAAATCGCCGAGGGAACTGCCGAGTCGGTCGTTTCAAAGAGCGTCTTCCTCCGTCTTTGCCTGGCCCCCTGCATCGCGGCCCGCAGCAATTTCCTGTTCCATATGCTGTAAATCAGCAATGATCGTTGTCATAAACTCCCGCATGGCGTCAATTTTGATCAGTATCAGTCCGCGCTCATGCGGAGCGCCCATGATTAAAATCTTGTCGCCGGTCTCGATATTATACCGCTTGCGTGCTTCCACCGGAATAACAATCTGCCCGCGCTCGCCGACAGTTGCTGCGCCGTAGAAGTGGTCCTTCAGGGAAAACTCTTTTTTGTCGGGTTTGCTCATGGGTGTAACCTCGGACCTGATGTATTATTGCGGCAGTAAATGAAGATTGTGTGAAAAAATATGTAAAGGCATCTAAATCATGCAAATCACACACGATTCCAGTATGTCATGCCCACGGCGGCTCTGTCAAGAGGCAAAAGAAAAATCAGTCGTCTGAAAAATTTCAAGACTTGGAACCGGAAGACGCTGAGGAGTGTTACACGGCCAGAGGACAATGGCGTGTTCCAATATCTGCGCGAAGACATTCGGACAATTCTGCAAAAGGACCCTGCCGCCCGCTCCCTGGCGGAAGTGCTGACTTACGCCGGGTTTTGGGCATTGTTTCATCACCGGATCGCCCACAGCCTGTACCGGCGCGGCTGGTTTCTGCCGGCCCGCATTATTTCGCAGTGGAGCCGCTTTTTGACCAACATCGAAATCCATCCGGGGGCAACTATCGGCAAGCGCTTCTTTATTGACCACGGCGCGGGCGTTGTCATCGGCGAAACGGCTGTCGTCGGCGACGATGTTTTGATGTACCATCAAGTAACGCTCGGCGGGACTTCCTTAGAGAAAACTAAGCGCCACCCGACCGTCGGCAATAATGTCCTGCTTGGCATGGGCGCGAAAGTGCTGGGCAATATCACGGTCGGCGACGGCGCACGGATCGGTGCGAACGCCGTTGTCACCCGCGACGTTCCCCCGAACACCAGCGTTGTGGGTGTTCCCGGACGCATTCTCGTTCAGGACGGGCTGCATATCTCCGAGCGCTCCACTAAGCAGGTCATGGACCAGGCGCTCGGCAATGCTGACCCGATGGGTGAGATTATCCGCCGTGCCTTGAAAGAAATCGAAGACATCAAGTGCCGGGTCGAAGCCGTTGAAGAAGACCAGCACCCCGACCGCATTCTTCGCGCTTTAGACACAGTCTGGGACAAAATCCCCGAAAAGCCACTCACGGTCCAGTTCGACGAGATGTGTGCCGAGCACTGGGAACCCTGTCCGGACGAGAACCTTTCCGGCGGCGGAATATAATGCGCCGCCCCCAAACCCTGCCGCACGGTGGGACCATCGGCATCGTCAACCCGTCTAGCCCTGTCGAAACCGATTTGCTGGATGCCGGCATCGCCGCGCTGGAGTCGCGCGGCTTCCGTGTTGAAGTCGCCCCACACGTTCGCGCCCGCGACGGCCACCATGCTGGCTCTCCTGCTGACCGCGCTGTTGATTTTACCACGTTTTACGCCGACCCTGCAATTCATGTTCTTTGGTGCGCTCGCGGCGGCTCATCTGCCCTGCGCCTTTGGCCGCATTTGGACTGGGACGCGCTTGCTTTGCTGCCCCCAAAGATGGTGATCGGCTACTCCGATACCACGTCGCTTCTTATTCCTCTCAATCAGCGCGTCGGCACTCTCGCCTTGCATGGGCCGTTAGTATTTGAGCTTGGGACGCTTGCGCCTGATCTTCTAGACTGGCAGATGCGCCTGCTGCAAGACCCGAAGCCTGCCGGGATCGTGCCAGGATCGGCTGCCGAAACGCTCGTTCGCGGCACTGCCGAAGGCCGCTTGTGCGGCGGCTGCCTGTCGCTGGTAGCGGCGACCCTCGGCACACCGTATCAAATTGACACGGCAGATAAGCTGCTGCTGATAGAGGACATCGGTGAAGCGCCGCACCGCATTGAGCGCTTTCTCGCTCAGTTTGCCGAAGCCGGCCTTCTCGCCGCCGCCGCCGGGTTTGTTGTCGGCCAAGCCACCGATGCCGACGATAGCCAAACTTTTCCCATGCGCCGAATTTGGTTGGATTTACTCGCACCCTACGGCAAGCCAACTGTTCTGGGCTTCCCCTTCGGTCATGTTCCCAACAACTATGCCTTGCCGCTTGGCGTCCATGCACGTCTTGACGCCGACGCCAACACTTTAACACTGCTGGGAGCGGCAGTGAAGTAAGGTATACTGCGCTATGCCGGTGACACTCAGTCCATTTTCGCTAGACAGGATGGTCTCTGCTGTGGAAAAAGTCAAGGAACGACTCTTGCGAGCAACGGCGGCATTACGCGCTGCCTCCATTCCCTATGCTGTCGTCGGCGGCAACGCCGTTGCAGCTTGGGTAACTCGCGTGGATGAAGCGGCTGTTCGCAACACGCAGGACGTAGACATTCTCCTGCGCCGCGAAGATTTGCCGGATGCTGTTGAAGCACTGGAAGGGGCCGGTTTTGTTTTCCGGCACGTTGCTGGAATGGATGTTTTTTTAGACGGACCCAACGCCAAAGCGCGTGATGCCGTTCACGTTGTTTTTGCCGGCGAAAAAGTACGTCCTAATGAACCTGTTTTTAATCCAGATGTCATGCAATCTGAGGAGGGTGATGACTACCGCATTCTCTCACTGGAAGCACTCGTTCAAATCAAGCTTACCGCATTTCGCATCAAAGACAAGATGCACCTCATTGATTTGCTGGATGTCGGCCTGATTGACCAGAGCTGGACGAGCCGCTATCCGCCGGAGCTTGCGGCGCGTCTGCAAATGCTGATTGATGACCCGGACGGTTAATGAGACGCCGACGGTGAATTCGGCGGCGAAATATGGCATACTGTCACAAGTATGGGGTACGACGCTGCACATCAACCGCGCTTCCGGGTCTTCTGCTGCCTAATGGCGGCCTTCTGGGCGGGAATGTTTCTGCTCGGCGCGGTGCGTCTTGCCTGCGCCGCTGTTCCCGCCGCGCCTCACGCTCCGTCAAAGTCTGCCGCGCCTCATACCGTTTACCGCTGCCCGATGTGCGCCACAATGGCCCGAATGGGAATGAAGTGCAGCATGAAGCCGGGGATGAGATGCTGCTGCCATACCGGCGGCACGCCTTCTGCGTCCTGCATGTGTCAGTGCCGGCCTCAGCCTCAAACGACTCTCACTCTCGCCGTTCTGGTCTGGTCCCCGGTGGCCGTGCTGCCGGACACCCTCAGCGCCATCCCGCCGTCCTGGTACGCCCGCCGTTACCCTGCCTTCTCCTCATGCCTCGCCATGCTTGCCCGCGCTCCGCTGCCCCGCCCGCCGCGCCTTCTGTGATTGCCCCGTTATTATTCCCAATGCAATCACAGGAGAAATTTTATGCCACGCAAACATGTCAGCGGCTTGACCAAAGCCTTTACCCTGATTGAGCTTCTCGTCGTCATCGCCATTATCGCGATTCTCGCCGCCATTTTGTTTCCGGTCTTCCAGAAAGTGCGCGAGAACGCCCGCCGAACGTCCTGTCTGTCCAATTTGAAGCAAATCGGCTTGGCGCTGACCGAGTATGTCCAGGACACGGACGAAAAGTACCCGCAGGAGCATTCCTCTACGCCAAACCCGGCGGTCGACGACAACAACGGCCAATTTGAGGGAATTGACTACGGCTCGCCGTTCGAGAAAATCATCCCGTATGTCGCCTCGGAGAACAGCGCCGGCTCGGCCAGCCTCACCCAGCAGCTTTTTGTCTGCCCGGACGACCCGGACCCGCATGGCGCAACGCTCGGCGTCGCCTGCACGTCTACCGCGCCGTCACCGGGCATCACGTCGTACCTGGTCAATGCCTACTTTCTGTTCGGCGCGACACTCGCTCAGGTGCAGGAGCCGACTTCTACCATCTACGTCGCCGAGCGCAGCAGCACATTCTGCGACGTTCATATCCATCCCTGGCTCGGCGAAGTTTTCAACGGCTCGCCCCCAGCCGCCGTCGCCAATTGCGTTCCGAACCCGGACAATATGTATGCTCCCGCGTCCGAGCGCCATACCAACGGCGCGAACTACCTGTTCGCCGACGGCCACGCCAAATGGGAGCAGTATCCCGTCACGGTCCAAACCACCTCAGACCAGCCCTGTTTCGGCCAGTACCAGGCGTTCTAAGACAACAAAAAGCCCCGCTGAGGTTTCAGCGGGGCTTTCCAATTTTCGACAGCTAATTTCTCAGCGTCCAGGATCACCGTAGGGGTCCTGAGACGCGGGAAGAATGTTCTGGCCGGGATCGCCATAAGGGTCCTGAGACGCTGGCAGGATAGACTGGCCGGTGTTGGCGGCGTGCTGCGTAAACAGCCCTTCTACTTCGTTCATCAGGTTGCTGGGGTCGAAGCCGCCGCTGCCCTGCTGCTGGTTAGCGTGGTTCGAGATTGCGTTTTGGACTTGGTTCATCAAAAAATTAAGGGCCATGAGGTTGTCTCCTGTTCTGCCGAAAGTTACTGCTGTGCGGCGAGGCTTGGGTCATACTGCGAGAAAGACTGCTGAGGCTGGCCTGCCGGAGCTTGCGGCGCGGGCTGGCCTTGATACTTCTGGTAATCCGGCGCGTACTGCTGAACGTCTCCCGCCGGCACCTGCACGGGCTGGTTTGGAACGGTCAGCCAAGTGACTTTCTGCGGGTTCTGTGGGTCGCGGTAGTAAACGCCGCCGTTGCTGGAACGGTAAAGCTGCGGCTGTGCGCCCCCGCCCTGCGCTCCGGCTTGTGCCTGCTGCGCTGCTTGATGTTTTTTATACAGGTAGTACAGCAGAGCCGCGCCTGCCAGGATAATTACCTTGTTGCGCGTGCTCATGCCCTGCTTGGCCGGTGCCGGTGTTTGACCTGTCTGGCCGGACATCGCCGATGTGCCGGGCTGATTGGCCGGGGCCGCCGCTGGAGCATTGCTGTCAGCCGCCGGAGCGGACTGGCTTGCGCCGCTGTCCCTACTGCCGCATCCGGCGAGACCTGCAAAAAGCGGCCCGCCTATCAGAGCCGCAAGCGTCCATGCCAGCAGGCGTGATGGGCGGCGGGTTTGCAGAGTTTGTGTCATAAGTTTCCTTTCGCGGAGAGAGGTCAAGCGAGCAGTCGTACCAGGTTGTATCTGACCAAGACTTACCCAGAACAACTGCAAATCAACCTGAACTAGGCTGCCACCGGACATGGGATCGTTTTATTCCAGCGCATAGCTATCAAGCGCAAACCCACCGAATGGGTCATATTCTAAGCCCATTAGATCCAGCATCACGCGCGCTTGAGCGCGGTGGTGCATACTATGTGTTGTGACATGAACAATGCAGGCTCCGTATGTCCGGCGGGCGGGACCGGTCTCTGTGTCCACAAACATTTCGCCTGTTCGGTTCTCATCCTGTATCTGCCGGGCTGCCGCAAGAAAGACAGGCGAAATGGCTTCAAAGCGCCGCATCAGGCTTTCATAGGCACGCTTTGGGTCGGAGGGACGAGGAACAAACGGTCCCGGCTGCCCCAGCATCAGCGCAGCCCAGTATTCCTCAGAGTCAAGAAAATGGTCAAACGTGGCATAAAGGCTCCCCTGCCCGAAATCGAACTGTCTGTGCCATTGTTCATCGGATAAGTCCCGGCACAGCGCAAGCAGAGACCGCGTCGCCTCTGCATCATGTTCCAGCAAATGACCCAGAATGTCCATGTTCCTTCTCCGCTCTTGGCTCCGCTCCTGGTTCAAAGCTTCTCGCCAGAACTGCTCGACAATGCGAGGTGCTGCTGGTATGCCTGTTCCACGGCTGTGTGTTGTTCCCGGTAGAAGCGTAACACAGCAGGGCTTGCCGCTGGCGCAGAGACGCCAAAAAGCAGTGTTTGAGACAGCGCTTCTTCGGGCCATAGAAGCTGATGCAGGCCAAAGAAATTGGTCGTAAACCCAGATGGGGTGGAGTGCAGTAAAAAGATTTCAACAAGAACACCTTGCCGAACAAAGGCTCTTTTGTGGGCGAAGCATTTGCCCGGCACTTCTTCCAAATCTGTCCGTGCCTGCAAAAAATAGTCAACAGCGCTGAAATCTCTTGCAGGATACAGCAGGTCTATATCATGGTGGGGACCGGGCGGGCGAATGCCGTAAAGCTCCTCCGCCCAGCCCCCGAATATCCATGTGTTGATATTTACAGACCGTAGTTCCTGAAGCGTGTCCGCAAGAAACTGCTGTGTGTTCCGGCTGCTCATACTTCATCCTCAAAGCAGGCGCAACTCGGCAATGCTGCTGATTGGAAAATAAAGCTGGTCATTCTTCTTTCGGATACGGAGCCAGTTATCATCAAAGGCTTCCAGTTCCCCCGTGTCGCTGAACTTGTTCTCGGACCCATAAGTGGCTATGGTCACTGACCGGCCCAGTAAAGAAGGATTAAGTTCTCCCATTACGGGTTGCGCCGTCATCCCGCCTCCGGTGACTTTAAGAAGCCGGATGCTCTCGGCTGGGAGCAGAACCGTCACACCGGTATCCTCCGCCAAACTAATCCAGCGAGTGCCGACATTCTGAAGCGTGCCAGTGGAGGATGAGCCTGAGTTCGTCCAGTATGAAACTCTCCGGCCTACCAACTCTTGCAGCGAATCACTCACTTATTTTCCTCCCAGTAGACTATTCTTTGGCCCAGAACATTTCGCCGGGCGGCTCGGTGATGACGGAGGCTTTCAGCGTTTCCATTGCTTTATGCAGGCCCTCGCGGGTGGACATGAGGCTGTCTTCATGCTCGATAGAAAGCACGTCATCGTAGCCGATCATGCGGAGATTGGAAACAAAGTCGCGCCACCACGTTAATGTGTGTCCGTAGCCGACGGCGCGGAAGGTCCAAGACCGGTGCAGCACGTCGCTATAGGATTTGGCATCCAGCGTGCCGTTAATGGAAGCGTTGTACGGGTCAATGCGCGTGTCTTTAGCGTGAACATGGAAGACCGCACCGGCTTCGCCCAGCACCCGAACGGCGGCAATCGGGTCAATGCCCTGCCACCAAAAATGCGACGGGTCAAAGTTTGCACCGATTTGGCTGCCGGCGGCGTCACGCAGCTTCAAAAGGGTCTCAGGATTGTAAACCAAGAAGCCGGGGTGGGCTTCAATGGCGAACTTGATTTTGTGGTCTTTAAGAAACTTGTTCTGCTTGCGCCAGTGTGGAATGGCGACTTTTTTCCACTGGTAATCTAAAATCTCCCGGAACTCGTCGGGCCAAGCGCAGGTGACCCAGTTCGGATACTTGCCGCGCGGGCTGTCGCCGGGGCAGCCGGAAAAGCCGTTGACCACTTCCAGGTCTAAGGCTTCGGCCAGCAGGATACCGTTCGTGAACGCTTTCTGATGCTCGTCGGCAATGGCCTTGTCGGGGTGAAGCGGGTTGCCGTGTACGGACAGCGAATCGAGGGTCAGTCCCCGGCTTTCAATGGCGTGGCGCAGCTTCTTTCTCGCCCCGGCGTCTTTAATCAGCGTTTCGACGCCGCCGAAATCATCTAAATGGCGCGAGCCGGGGTATGCGCCTGCGCCCAGTTCAACCGCCTGTATGCCGGCCTCGGCGATGAGGTCCAGCGCTTCTTCCAGCGGCTTGTCGTGGAACAGCGCCGTAAATATGCCAATCTTCATTGATAACGTCCTTTAGGATAGATTGAGCGACTTTTCGGCATGGAGACGCGGTTCTCCTGCTTGTCTTTTCTTGCCTGTTCTGCGGCTTTGGCTTCTGCCGGAACTTTCTTTGACGGAATTCGCGTTTCAAGCAGGGTACAATAAGGCCGCTTATGTTTTTCTCCCGCCCTCAACTCAAAACACGGCGACTGACGGCCTGGCTGATTCTGCTTGTCTGCGTCTGGATGGGAACCGGCGGCGTTCTGCATCACACGGAAGCGGAAGGCACGGCGCAAGCCGCCCAAATGCACACCGCGCCCAGCCTGCACCCTATGGCTGCGGTGCCGAGCGACACTTGCGCCGCGTGTGAATGGACTCAGGGTCTGCAGGGACATACGCTGCCAATTCTGGCGCTTTCGTTTGCGCTGCTCTCGCTGCCGCTTTGCCTAAACCCGGCGCTGCCGGCCCCCATTGCCCGCACTCCGCGCTATTGCCCATCTCGTGCGCCCCCAGCTCTTCTCGCATAGCTTCTTCCCCACGCCTTTTCTTTGCTGCCTGAACCTGCCGAGGAAACTCCATACTATGCCACGACTCCCGCGCCGCGCACGGCTTGCGGCGGCTGCCTTTTTAGCAGCCGCGCCGCACGTCGCCGACGCGCAGGCTGTACCGACGCCGCCTGCGCCCAGCACAACTCACTCGGCGACAAACAGCCCGAACACCAATATCTTTGACCCGAACCGCGCTCCGCTGATTATCATCCGGATCGGCGCTCGGCGCTATGTTCTCGTGCCGCGCACCGAAGGCAGCGCCACGACGTTAGGGGCGAACACGATTGAAACCAAGCCCAACGATACCAGCCTTACTTCGGTTATCGCCAGCAGCATTGCAGGCGCGGCGTCCGCGCCAAGCGGCGAGATTCATATTCGCGGCTCGCACGGCCAGTATTCTTATTATTTAGACGGTGCACCGCTGCCGTCGAACGTCTCCGGCTCGTTCAGTGATCTGATCAATCCGAAAGACATTCAGACGCTTCGTATTTACACCGGCGGTTTCCCGGCAGAGTACGGCGGGCAGCTTGCGGCGATTTTTGATGTCACGGCAAAGGCCGGGGCTGGCAAGCCATCGGGCTTTATTCAGCAAATCGGCCAAAGCTACAGCGATTATCAATCTACGGCTCAGGTCGGCGGCGGCACTCCCAGCTTTTCTTATTTTCTGTCGGGCATTCGCAGCTCCAGCAACTTTCGGCTCAGTCCCCTAACGCAGACGCCGCTGCATGACGCCGGGCTGGAAAATGTCGGCTTCGGCAAGTTCGACCTGCAAAACGGGCCGTCCAACCGCTTTACGCTGGATGTCGGCTCAAACGCCGCATCTATTCAAGTCCCGAACGATGCTTTGCGCCAGGCCGTCGGCCAAGACGACAATCAAAAAGAAGACGGCGACTTTGCCAATTTGATTTGGAGCCATCTTGCCGGGGCGGACAACCTGCGCGTCGCATTTTATTCCCACCGCTCCCAGCTTCGCTACTTCGGCAGCCCACAGGACCTGCTGCCCGATCCGGGTTCCACGGACACGTCTGGCCTTGCGACTACAAACGAAAATGAGGAAGCGACTTATTTGGGGCTGCGGACAGATTACACGGCCCATGCCGACAAATTTCACAAGGTCCAAGTTGGGTTTGACGTGAACACTATCAGCGGCAGCCAAAACTTCAATTCTTTTGGCGTCCCGCAGGCGGACCCGACCACCGACCAGCCGACGATTTCGGATGAGCGCCATCTATCCGGCGGCGACAAAAGCGCCTACGCCCAGGATGATTGGACGACAGGCCGAACACTTATCAATTACGGCCTGCGCTACGACGTGCATCAGGCGGACGTCACCACGTCCCAGCTTTCGCCGCGCCTGAACCTCACTTACACCGTTGGCAAGAATGCGTTCCATGCCTACTACGACCGCCTGTTCCAGCCCGTTCCGGTGGAAGATGTCATCAAACTACAGGGAGCCAGCACCGCCCCGGCCCAGCCGGAGCGCGACGACTTCTTTGAGACCGGCTGGACCCACACCCAGTCCGGCACGACCCTGTCGCTTGACGGCTACTACCGGGCGGAAAAAAACACGATTGACGACCAGACATTCGGCGCGACTCAGATTGACCTGCCCATCAACTTCGCCAAAGGCTACACGCGCGGTTTGGAAGCGTCACTTGACGGGCCGCTGGTCAAAAACGTCTCCTATTATGCAAACTACGCCCGATCCTGGGCGAAAGGGGCCGGACCGATTATCGGCGGCCTGCTTGGCGAAGCGCCGACCGGCTACTTTTACGATGACCACGACCAGACAAACACGGCCTCGTTCGGCATGACTTACAGCCGGGCCGGATCGTATGCCACGCTAGACGGCGAATACGGCTCCGGTTTCCCTTACGGCGAGATTGATGAGACAAACACAAATGGCGTCCCGATTTTGGACAATCAGGGCAATCCTTTTCCCACCGCGCTGAACTACCTTCGCGTGCCTGTGCATACGATCCTGAACTTCGGCGTCGGCACAAACTTCGGCTCGATGCAGCTTGCCTTTACCGTCAACAACTTGTTGAACCACGGCTATGTAGTCAAGCAAGCCAGCGCATTTTCCGACGTAGAGTGGGGTCAAGGCCGCGCTTACGGCGTCAAGCTGACGCAGAATTTTTAGCAACCTGCCCGGCCTTAACAGGCCGGACTAATAGACTACAAAGTGCCTCCGGCACTGAAGATTCCCAGCCCTGAAAGGGCTTCGTACACTTTTAGCCCGGCCTTTCAAGGCCGGGACACAGGAAACAAATTATGACCGCATTCGTTACCTATCTGCATCAAGGCGGATTTATGATGTATCCGCTGATTGGCTGCTTCATCTTAGCCGTCGGGATTATTTTAGAACGTGCCTACACGTTCCGCAAAGCCACTTCCATTGACCCGGAAGAGCTGCTGGAAGAAATCAAAGAAACCTACAAGCCCGGTGACCACGGCGCAGCAGCGGCGCGTTTAATGGAAGATGCCAAAACGCCGTATTCCCGCATCTTTGCGCGGGGCCTGAGAAACGCCGACAAGAACGCTGAAGCGATTGACATGGCGATGTCCCAAGAGGCCGCGAACGAGATCCCGGCTTTAGAAAACTACCTGCTGGGACTGCGGACAATTATCAGCATCTCGCCGCTGCTCGGCCTGCTGGGGACAATTGCAGGCATGATTACATCGTTCAAGGAAATCTCGCGATCGGGCCTATCGTCACCAACCGCCGTCATGGGCGGCGTGTCCGAGGCGCTGATTTCCACAGCCACGGGCATCGGCATTGCCGTCATCGGCCTCGTGTTTTATAACTATTTCGGCAACTTAGTTAAGCGTTTCATTGAAGACATGGACTACTACGGCACGGAGCTGACGAATTTTTTAACGGGAAGGGTGGCCTAGCATGAAAGTCCGCGCCCGGCGTCAGCCGGAAGAAGCCGAGATCATCATCATTCCGATGATTGATACCATGATGTTCCTGCTGATGTTCTTCATTGTCGCGTCGCTTGCGCTCGCGGTCCAGAATGGCCTGCCGGTCAACCTGCCGAAAGCCTCCACCGGCCAGAAGCACTCAGCCCAGAACGTCACGATTACGATCAGCGCCGCCGGAGACATTCATCTCAATACTAAGCCGATTGCACTGGCTGACGAGACCGCGGACTTGAAAGCGCTCGGTGTCACGGCAGGAACTTTGGTTGTCATCAACGCCGACAAAAATTCCAAGCAGGGAACAACAGTCAGTGTTATGGACAACGCCGGCAAAGCCGGGATCGAGCGCTTCGCGTTTGCAACTCAGACATAGAGCGTGAAGTGGAAGCAAGTGAAGTGGAAGCAAGATGAGGAGGGCGAACACAAGGTTCGCCCCGACAGGGGCAGGATACGGAACGTAGGAGCAAACTTTGTGTTTGCCCTTCTGTCTTAAAGAACATTTAGGAACTCGTTATGCGACGACGGCGACAAAAAAATACGCTGCTGCCGAAAACCATCGGCGCGGCAGTGGTCATTACCGCAATCCTGCTGCCGCTTTTAGCCCGGCTGGGCGCGTTCAAGAACATTGGCGGGCAGAAGCTGACCCAAGTGGAGTTAATCAAGCTGCCGCCGCCGGAGAAGCGGCCCGCACCGCCAAAAAAGACGGCAAAGAAACCCGCCGCTAAGCCGAAAGCGGCAGGCCGCAAGACCGCCGCGCGTCCGGCAGCCTCGCGCCGCGCACCGAGCGGCCCGCCGCCGGTGAAAGTTGTCGCGCAGGGGCCGGCGGCAGGTGAAAATGGCGGAGGAGGCGACGCCGGGATTACGGGGTCGGACAGCGCCGCCCCCGCGCCTCTTCCTACGCCTGCGCCACCGCCGCCGCCCGTTCCGCCGCCTCCGGCCCCTGCGCCTCCCCCGCCCCCGCCTGCG
>CAXTER010000036.1:0-51448 GCA_964243345.1 uncultured Armatimonadales bacterium | reverse complement strand
CAGGTTTCATCTATCCCCGCCAGCCGGTCCCGATGTACGGGCGCGACCAGAGCATTCAAATTTACCTGCCCAGCCGCAGCGCCCAGGTGCTGGCCCCAATTTTTAGGGGGGAACATGTGAATGGAGGCTGAGATAATTGAAGTGCTGCTAAGTCGTGCCGCAGCAGCTTCTGACTGTGTTGTCCGGCCTGCTGCCGGAAGACCTATCATACCGGCACCACATTTGCTGCCTGATGACCTCATGAAGTTCTACGACTTATGCGCCGGAGTTCAGCTTTATGGAACCGCCGCTTACCCAGTGTCTATCGTTATGCCGCATGAGATCGTACCGGCCAATCCCGTCATCAGAGGCGAGCAGATTGAAAGCGATATTTCAGCCTCTTGGTATGTTCTAGCCGACGATATGAACGGCGACTATTTCACGATTGATCTCTGCCGTGATCGCATGGGCCGTTGTTATGACAGCTTCTGGGATAGCCACGCGCAGGTTGGCGATTGCAAAATTATCGCGGACAGCTTCACAGATTTTCTCATGCGAATGCTGAATAACGCGGGCAAGCACTGGTATTTTTTGCAGCCCGACTTTGCTTCGTTAGGCGATGCTTATGATTAGCGCAATAAATTAGGAGCTAAAGGCTATGCCGTTAGATACTCTGGTGGAGACACCTAATACGGAACGAAAAAAATGGACGCGCGACGAGTGCCGTCAGCTCATGGAAATGGGAATTTTGGAAGAAGCCCGGTTTGAGCTAATCGGCGGAGACATTGTTCCTAAAATGACCCAGCATGAGCGGCACATCTACACCTGTAAACAGGTTCAAAAAGCATTGGAAGCGATCTTCGGAACGGATTACGTTCGCCTTGCTGCGCCCATTGCCATCGGCGAATATGAAGAGCCGGAGCCGGACGCGGCGGTCATGCACCGGCCTCTGATAGATTACCTGCGTCTGGGAACGCCGCTGCCGGAAGAAGTGCGCCTCGTCGTGGAAGTCTCCGACCGGACACTGCGCCAGGATTTAGCCGCAAAGAAAGTCCAGTACGGCCGGGCCGGCATTCCCGAATACTGGGTGGTCAACATCAACGCCCGCACCCTGCATGTCTTCCGTCAGCCGGCTGAAAGCGGCTACGCTGAGGAAGCCATCTTGTCGCCCGAAGAAACGATTAATCCGCTCGCCGCGCCTGACACTATTGTTGCCGTCGCCGACCTGCTGCCCTGACGAAATCACTGCTCACGAAAGGCCGAGACACCTATGAACTGGGAATATCTTGGAAAAGACGCCCTGCCGCCCGGCGCTGTTTTTCCGAAGACGGTAGAAACCTGGCGGGCCAAAGTCCCCGGCGGCT
Organism: uncultured Armatimonadales bacterium; assembly: GCA_964243345.1. Classification (GTDB taxonomy): domain Bacteria; phylum Armatimonadota; class Armatimonadia; order Armatimonadales; family Capsulimonadaceae; genus JANXMY01. Next base: position 50,105 of record CAXTER010000036.1, on the reverse strand, counting down.
GGCTGGTGCTGACGACAATGGCAACGAGCCAAGCGTTCGTGCAAAGCACGACGTTTTACCCTGACCCGGCCCATGAATGGGACGGCCAGACGCTGCCTTAGCGTATCGGGCAAGCAGGAAAATCGGGCAAGCAGGAAAACACGCCTGCGCCCGCGAACATTCTTTTATGAACCCAATCTTTCCTGGTTGGTATGCCGACCCGGAGCTGCACATCTTCCAAAACCGCTACTACCTTTACCCGACCTATTCTGCACCTTATGAGGAGCAGACATTCTTTGAGGCGTGGTCGTCGCCTGATCTAGTCCAGTGGCGGAATGAGGGCCGGATTTTAGATTTTGCCGACGTGCCGTGGAGTACCAACCGCTGCGCCTGGGCACCGTCGGTCATTGAGCGGGGCGGCAGGTATTACTTTTACTTTTCGGCGGGCGATGGGGCGGGTCTCGGCGTCGCCGTCGCGGGCCATCCCGCCGGACCATTTAGAGACGCGCTTGGAGGGCCGTTAGTCGCGACCTACCCGCACGGCGCACAGCCGATTGACGCCCATGCGTTTTTGGATGACGACGGGCAGGCGTACCTGTATTTTGGCGGCTGGAGCCACGCGGTTGTGGTGAAGCTTAAAGACGACATGGTCACTTTGGACGGCGGCTTTTTAGAGATCACGCCGGAGCATTATGTGGAAGGCCCGTTTATGCTGAAACGTAACGGCGTCTACTACTTTATGTGGTCGGAAGGCGGCTGGACCGATTCTTCCTACGGCGTCGCTTATGCTAAGGCATCCTCGCCGCTTGGCCCATTCGTCCGTGCCGGGAGCATTATGCAAAGCAATCCGCAGATCGGCAACGGCGCAGGCCACCATTCGGTCCTGAACATTCCCGGCACCGATGACTGGTATATCGCCTACCACTGCCGCCCGGTTTTAGAGACCGACCCGCACCACCGGGTTGTCTGCATTGACAGGCTGTATTTCGACGACAGCGGCGGCATCCTGCCGGTTGTTCTCACCAGTGAAGGTGTCCCCGCCCGGCCATTGCCTCAGTAATCAAGATGCCCATGAACAAACTCATTTGGCCTTTGCTGCTCGCCGTCTTGCTTTTTGCGCCTGCCGCCTTTGCGGGCGATTTTCTCATTGTTCCCGGCCAGCGCATCGGCACGGTCACGCTCGGTATGGATCGCGCCTCCGTCCACACCCTACTGCACGCGCCCAGCACGACGCATCAGGCGCACGGCATGGTTTTAGATACCTGGCTCAGCCACGGGCCGGCGGCAAGTCCTGATGCTCGCTATTCGCTGAAGCACGATTATTTGACAGTCTTCTTCCGTAACAATCACGCCGTACAGATGGAAATCAGCGCGATGAAGTTCAAGACCGCAAATGGATTATCCACGCGCAGTTCGGCCCGTGCGTTCGACAAGCAGTATCCGCACTTTCAGGAGCCGCACAAGCAGCCCGACGGCAATCCGTATGTTTGGGACAACTCAGACCCGTCGGCGTCGTCACCCGCTGCAAAGCATTTCATCGCTTACGGCGACGCCGTGCGTGAGGGGATTGCCTGGAAATATGGGGCTTGGGGCGGTTTAGCTCCCGATCCTGACCCAAGCGAGATGGAGTCTGTCATTGTGCATCTGCCGGGGCAGACGGTTCTGCTGAACCCGAACGATGGGCGGCCGTATTCAGGAACGGGGCCGGCACGAAAATAGGCAAAAAACAACAAAAACACGAGAAAGAACAAGACATGGAGCAAAACTTAGACGCGATTGACCCGCAGAACTGGAACACGGTTGCGCCGCATTTTGAGGCGCTGGCTACGGAAGAACTCACGGCAGACAGCGTCGGCGATTGGCTGATGCGCTGGAGCGAGCTGGAGAAAGTGCTGGGCGAAGCGGGGGCAAAAGCAGGGCGGGCGAAGTCGGAAGATACGACCGATGCCGACGCTGAGGCGAAGTACCTGAACTTCGTGCAGAAAATTGTCCCGCAGTGGACTGTCGCCGCGCAGGCGCTCAAAACCAAGCTGCTGGCCGTACCGGATTATGCGCCTCCCACTGATCAAGAACAATTTGTACGCCGCCTGCGAAACGACGCCGACTTGTTCCGCGACGAGAATGTCCCAATCCAGGCCCAGCTTTCGACGCTTGCCAACGAGTACAGCAAGCTGACCGGGGTGATGACGGTGACGCTCGGCGGCGAGGAGCTGACCCTGCCGCAAGCCGAGCAGCGCGGCCTCGACTCGGACCGGGCCATGCGCGAGGAAGCCTGGCGAGCCGTGCAGAACCGCTGGCTGGAGTCCCGCGAGGCGCTGGATGCACTGTATTTAGAAATGCTGCCCTTGCGCCGCAAGCTCGCCGAGAACGCTGGCGTCAGCGACTACCGGGCGTACATGTGGCGGGCGCTGCGCCGCTTTGACTACACCCCGGAAGACAGTCTGGCCTTCGGCGCAGCCATTGAAGCCGAAGTCGTGCCGCTGGCATCTCAGATTTTGGAGAAGCGCCGGGAAACGCTGGACCTGGACACGCTGCGGCCCTGGGACCTGAATGTGGACCCGGAAGGCCGGACACCGCTGCGCCCGTTTGCCGATGTCGCGGCGTTAGAAGAAGGAACGGCCCAGATCTTTACGCAAGTTGACCCGGAGCTGGGACAAGACTTCGAGCGTATTCGGGACGGATTTTTGGATTTGGACTCGCGCCGGGGCAAAGCGCCCGGCGGCTACTGCTCGTTCTTTCCGAAGACCGGCCTGCCGTATATCTTTATGAACGCGGTCGGCACGGAAAGCGACATCCGCACGCTGCTCCATGAAGGCGGCCATGCGTTTCATGGGCTGGCATCGAGCGCCGCCCAGCCGCTTTTGTGGAACAGGGGCGCACCGATGGAGTTCAACGAAGTAGCGTCTATGGCGATGGAGCTGCTGGCCCTGCCGTACTTGGAAAAAGAGCGCGGCGGATTTTATTCGCCTGAAGACGCCGTCCGCGCCCGGCAGGAGCAGATGGAAAAGATCGTCCTGTTTTTGCCCTATATGGCAGTTGTAGACGGCTTCCAGCACTGGGTCTACGCCGACGCGCCGGAGCAGGTGACCGCAGCCGAATTGGATGCCAAATGGGGCGAGCTGTGGACCCGCTTCATGCCCGGCGTGGACTGGTCAGGGCTGGAATCCGAGCGCGTTTCGGGCTGGTACCGCAAGCTGCACATCTTCACCGTGCCGTTCTACTATGTGGAGTACGGCCTGGCCCAATTAGGGGCGCTGCAAGTCTGGCGCAATGCGTTGGCTGACCAGGCAGACGCCGTCAAGCGTTACCGCTCGGCCCTGGCGCTCGGCAACACGCGCCCGCTGCCGGAGCTATACGCCGCCGCTGGCGCACGCCTCGCCTTTGACCGCGCAACCGTCGGCGAGCTGGCCCAGCTAGTCGCCGCGCATTTGTAGCACGCATCGCGTAGGGGCGAACCTTGTGTTCGCCTTTCTTCTCTGCCCAACCGGGTATAATAACAGCAGGAAATCGTAAGCAAATCGGGACAAAGACCATGCACATAGACTGGCAGCAAATTACAGCGATGGCGATTGTGGCGGCGGCAGGGCTGGCCGTCGGACGGCGGATTTGGGGCCAAATCGCGGCGTTCGGCAGCAAGCCTAGAAAATCGTCCGGCGGCTGCGACAGCTGCCCCAGCAGCGGCCCAGCCAATTCTGCGGCGGCAGCGCCGACGCCGCTGCTGCAAATCCAGACGCGCCCGCCCGCGCACCTGCGGCGCCCCCCCGCCAGATGACGCGCGGCGCGGCAATGTGTTTTGCGCTGGCCTGCACGGGCTGCGCGAGCCGAGTCGCCGCCCCGCCGGCGCGTCCTGCGCTCTTGGCACAGTCATCACCAGCGGCGTGGCGGATGACGCTGACAACCTTTCCGGCGGCGCCCCGCCAGCTTGATCCGACGCAGTTTCAGGTACAGATTCTGGGCAGTGATGGTAAGCCGGTTGTCGGGGCTTCCGTGTCGGTCAGCCTTTCCATGCCGACGATGGATATGGGGCAAAACACAGTGACCGCGCAGGCCGGCACGGCCGGCACTTACGCAGCGCAGAGCCGGTTCACGATGCCGGGAGACTGGCAGGTCACGGTGCAGGCGGACAAAGGAGCGCTGCGTCAATCGAAATCGTTTCCAGTGACGGTCCAGCAGTAGCCTTTTCCGTGCAGTCTTCCGCACGCAGACCGCTTGCCATTTGTCTTCACTTATGTTTTCCACTTCTGCCTACCTTCTTGCGCTGGGCCTCGGTTTGGCGGGCGGGTTTTCCCACTGCATTGGAATGTGCGGGATATTTGTGGTGTCTTACGCCGGAGCGTCGGGGCAGGGCGCGGGACGGCATCTGCTGTTTCATGGGGGCCGACTAGCAGCGCTGATGGGATTGGGGCTGGCAGGCGGCGCGATTGGGGCGCTGGGGCATCGCTGGGCGGCGGCGCAGGGGGCGGTGAGTTTTGCTGTGGGGCTGACGATGCTGGCGCTGGCGCTGGGATTGGCGGGCATTTTCCCCCAGTTTCGGCTGCCGGAGCCGGACGTACTGGGTGCGGGCGGCGGGCGTCTGCGGCGGGCTTACGTCAAGGTTTTGCAGTCCCGAAGCGCCTGGAAACCGCTGGCGGTCGGCGTGTTTGTCGGCATCCTGCCCTGCGGCCTCACTTACAACGCACTGCTGGCGACCTTCACGCTGCATCCCCTGTCCGGCGCTCTTTTGATGCTCTGCTTTGGCCTCGGCACGGTTCCCGGACTGCTGGCCCTGGCGCTGTTCGGCAATGCTTTGTTCGGCGGCCTGCTGACAAAGCTTCCCTTTCGGGTTGCCATGACCCGCATCTCCGCCCTTTTCATGGCGGCGCTTGGCCTGGCGTTTTTGTGGCGCGGGTGGGGCAATCTGTGAAATGGAACTTTTTAGGTCTCTCACTTGCTGTTACTTTTGCAAGATACTTTCCGAGGAGACAATCAAGATGACCCGAATCACTCAAAAGCTCGTGGCAGCCGCCGCAGCCGCACTTTGCCTGGCCTCAGCTTCCGCCGGCTTCGCGCAGACTTCAACCACCGCGCAGCACAGCGCCATGATGAAGCACGAAGCGATGATGAAACACAGCGCTATGATGAAACATGACGCCATGATGAAGCATGCTTCTATGATGAAACATGACGCCATGATGAAGCATGCTTCTATGATGAAGCACGACGCCATGATGAAACATGACGCCATGATGCACCACGCACCCGACGCAACTCCGCCGACCGCCCCGGCTACGCCGTAAGCAGGACAGATCGGCGAAAAGCGGCAGGCCCAACGGCCTGCCGCTTTTTCGTCTTTTCGGGGTAAGTCGGGTATACTTTGGGAAAGCGCGGAGTATTCACAGAGGAACACACTTGAAGGAAAGCACACTGACATCGGAAGAGCGGCGGGACTCGATTGTCGCAGCGGCGGAAGACAAAAAGGCCAACTACATCACGGCCTTGGACCTGCGCGGCAAGACGCTCATCGCCGACTTCTTTATTATCTGTTCGGGAACCTCAAACATCCATATCCGCTCCATTGCCGACGGTGTCATGGAGTCTATGGAAAAGCAGGGCATCCGGCAGCGGCGCATTGAAGGCTACAGCGAGGCAACCTGGGTGCTGCTGGACTACGGCGACGCCATTGTCCATGTTATGTCGGAAGAGCAGCGCTCGTTCTACGGCCTGGAAAAACTTTGGACCGGGCAGGCTCCGCCCGCCCGCGAGCCGGACCGGCTGGAAGGTATGGGCATCGGCGAGTTTGAGGAAGACGAAATGGACGAGGATGATGGCTACGGCGAACTAGACGAGGACGAAGACTCCGAAGACGAGGAACTGGAAGACGCTGCCGTAGACGAGCCAAGCGCCGTGCCGAAGATAGACGACTCGGAGAAGACGCATGGACATGCCGCCTGACCCAAAGCCGCGTCCAGTTCCCCCACGGCCCCTCCCGCGCCCTGCTTCCGCACGTCCGAAGCGTGACTTTGCAGCGGAAGAAGAAGCCGAGCGGCGACTGAATGCCGCTCGCATTCAGATGCGGCGCGGATTGGTTTCGGAGGCAGAGGCGGCAGTCAAGGCATTTCTAATAGACCGGCCCCAAGATGCCGGCGCGTTCGAGCTGCTGGGCGATATTGAAGAAACGCGCGGCAATTGGGACGACGCGATTGCCGCTTACCAAAACGCCTTGACGCATGAGCCGGGCCGGGCTTCAGCGGAAGCAAAGGTCGGCAAGGCGGTCCTGCGCCGGGCGGAGCAGCAGCGGCAAAAAACGCTGGGTGTCGCGTATGCGGCAGCAGACACTTCGCTGGTGCGGCGCACCGGCGGGGAGCGAAGCAGCTGGCTGGTCATCATTGGCTCGGCAGTTTGCCCCGGCCTCGGCCAGATTGTTCAAGGGCAGACAATCAAAGGCGCGGTTCTGGTCGGGATTTATCTGCTGGGCATTATTCTCCTGACCCTGGTTCACGGCACCGGCCACTCTTATTTTAGCCCCGCGTTCTGGGTCGTCTCGGTTGTGCTGGCCGCCGACTGGCTGTACGCCGTCGCCGATGCTTCGGCGTCTTCTTCCCGGTCTTAACCCGGAAATCTCTTGAAACTTTTCCCTCGTTTTTCACTCTGACTAGTAGATCACGATTCCATATCACGCGGGTGATTTTGAGGAGAAGACTGTATGCATTTACCACGACGCCGGGGCATCGCCGCTCCCGTTCTACTAATCATTGGGGGCGTGACGGCGGCTTTGTCGGCGGGCTGCGGCAGCAGCAGCTCTTCCCCGACCGCCCGCATCCGAGGCGCAGATTTTTCCGTCAACGGCAGCACGACCGGCGTTTTGGTCAACTTCACCGCCGTCGGGGGCGACCTCACGTTTGGTCAAACCAGCGGCTATAACTATGTCGGGCAGGGCGTCTCCACGTTCACTTTTACGAGCAGCACATCGCTCCCAACCACAACCGTGGCCGGCACTACGACCAGCGCAGTCATTGCCCCAAACCCGCAGCTCCAGCTCAACAACGGCTCTTACTACTCGGCGTACCTGATTGGCCGCGTCGATGTCCTGCCGCTGTCAACGGCCCGCGCTGATCCGCGCTTTTTGCAGACCATCGTGACCGGGGACAAAGGCGCGGCGGCGAATTATCAGGCCACCGCCTCCGGCACAGTCACTGCGGTCTATGCCGATCCGCCGTCCGGCCAGGCCAACATCCGCATCTTGAATGCCGCGCCCGATGCCGGTCCGGTTGATGTGCTGATTGGCGGCAAAGCCGCTTTCGCGGCTGTCGCTTACCCGCCGCTGCCTCTCGGCCTCGCCGGAGCCAATGTGCCGGCGGCCACTCCGGCCACTCCTTATTCGCCCCAGCCGTCTGGGACACTTTCGGTTCAGGTCAATGCCGCCGGTACATCCACCGTGCTTGTCCCGCCGACCAGCATCAGCGTCAGCAGCGGCCAGTCTTACACACTCCTCGTGACAGAGCCGACGATAGCGCCGGCGTACAGCCTCTCCACAGAGAACGACGATTAAGAAGTTTAGCTCCGGTGCGCCTCGCGCTTGGCAGCGGCAAGCAGGGAGGGGACGCGCTTCGGCATCGTGCCGTAAACCACAAGCCGCGAGGCCCCCAGCCGCTTCGGGTCCACCAAAGACGCTTCCGCACGCGGCACGGCGACGGTGTTCGGGTTGCCGTCACTCACATACGGGCGCAGTCGGCCCGACGCCATCTGCTTCAAGGCGTGCTCAATCCAGCCGGGGCCGGACCCCAGGCGCGTGACGCGGTCAGGGTTAAAAGACCGGTCCACCCAGGCGTGGCTTGGCCCGCCCCAGGCCATCAGAATGCAGCGGTTATGGTAAGCAATTTTGCCGAGATGCCCAGACAGCAGCGTTGCCCAAAGGGCATGGTTTTTCGGGGCCGCGCCGCCGGGGAGGGCCATTGTGTCCATGGTCGCGCCGGGCGCACGGTCTCGGACATATTCCTGGCATTCAGCCATTTCCCAACATAGTTCCGGGCCGGACAGATGGGTCATCAGGCGATGCGTAGTCGTATGGTTCGCCACCTCAAAGCCGTCCGTCACCAGAGTCCGCAGCTTCTTTGTTTCCTGGCCTGGCTGCCAGAACGGCACCGGGTTCCATCGGGACTTCGGCAGAACATAGAACGTCGCTTTGAGCGGCCAGTCGGCGTGTTTGGCATGGAACGCTTCCAGGATGCCGACCGCGCAATTTGGGTCAATCTGTCCGTTCGGCAGGTAGTGGAACTGCGTTCCGCGTGCATCGTCGAAGGTCAGAACCACGGGCGTTTTGCCGGCGGGAACGTCAATATGCGAGGTCAGAATATCGCGCATGTTGACTGGGTACCAATGGGCGGCACGCATCAGCGCAAGCTGGTTTCGGAATGTCTGCGGCGCGATGTTGAGGCCCTGCTTGTCGTACCGCGTACCACGCCGGGCCGGTGCGCCGACGGCATGGTACATCAAAATGGGAATATGCCCGGTTTCGTCCACATGCAGGGCCGCAAGCTGCGCGGACGGCAGCACGGGAAGCAGCATTTGGGCAGGAGATGTACTGGACTGGCGCAAGAGTTGCGCTGTGTATGCAGGCGTCCGACCGGAATGCGGCGAGGTAGAATACCGAAGCGCGGCCGTGCCGGCTAGGGCCAGTGCGGCGGCGGCGAGGAGCGGCAGTGTGAGTTTTGCGAGCGGAAGTCGCTGCTGAGGGTTGCTTCGTGGGAACATTATAGGGCATTGTACCACAAGGCCTGCCGACATGCAAATTGAAGAGAGATATCATGAGATGCACCGGCACGGTTGGGATTATTGGCACGGTTGGGATTACCGGCACTGGAAGTGCCGGCCTACTGGTGAATGAAAGTGTTTCCAACACTGAAAAATAGCCTTCGGCTAATAGCATTGAGTCACGGAGTGACTTTCACTCGATAGTAGACCGGCACTTCCAGTGCCGGTTCACATGCCAGTTCCAATGTTCGTTGAAATATATCATGCCCCTTCCCCGTACTTCCATCTTTTTTTTCGCTTTGTGCCTGCTTCTCCTTGCCCTTTCGCTTCCCGTTTTCGCGCAGTCCCAGCAAACGCCGACGCGCAAAATTGTTCCACTGACGGACTGGAAATTTGATGCCGCGCCGCCTTCCCCGGCAGGAGAGGAAGAGGCAGCTTTTGATGACAGCCAGTGGCAGGCCGTTACCGTGCCGCATACCTGGAACTCCAAAACGCGGACCCAAACTCATCGGAACGCCTGGTACCGGACGCATTTCACGGTGACGGCAGCCGAGCGCCAGAAAGAGATTTTTGTCTGCTTTGACGGCGTGGGAACCATCGCCGACGTGTATCTGAACGGGGTTTATCTCGGCTCGCATCAAGGCGCGTACACGCGGTTCGTATTTGACGCAACTGCGGCGGTGCATGTTGACGGCGACAATGTGCTGGCGGTGCGCTGCGATACGAATCCCTTAGATACCGCCGATTGCCTGCCGGCAGGCAATGGCTACCAGCTCTATCATGTTCCCGGCGGCCTGTACCGGCCCGTGCATCTGCTGGAAACGAGTGCCGTTCACATCAACCCGGCGAATTTGGCAGCATCAGGCGTCTTTCTCACTCCCTCGGCGGTCAGCGCCCAAAGCGCGGGTTTAGGAATCAAGACGCTGGTGCGTAACGACAGCGACTTGCCGGCGGCAGTGACGGTGACAAACCGGGTCACGGACGCGGCGGAAACCGAAGTCATCTCAGTTTCCGGACAGATTACGCTGGCCGCTCATGCCGGCGGCAGCGTTAGCCTGCACGCGCAGATTTTACGGCCTCATCTTTGGAGTACGACCGACCCGTACCTGTACCAAGTCGTGACGACCGTTTCAGTCGGGGGAGCCGTCACGGACGCGGTCACGGAGAAAACCGGCCTGCGCTTTTTCCAAATGACGCCGTCGGGCTTCTTTTTGAACGGGGTGCTGACGCCGCTGCGGGGCGCCGCCAAGCATCAGGAAACCGAGGAACACGGCAGCGCGGTCACGGACGCCGACCTGCGGCGGGACTGGGCGGATTTGCACGATCTCGGCGTCAATTATGTGCGCCTGGCACATTATCCGCACGCCCAACTAGAGTACGATCTCGCTGATGCAATGGGGGTTGTGGTGTGGGCCGAGAACGGCCACTCCAACCCCGCCCCGCCGACTGAGACGGGCCGGCTGATCACGCAGGAAATGGTGCTGCAAAACTACAATCACCCCAGCATCTGCTTTTGGAGCATCGGCAACGAGGCCATCAAAACACTCGCAGACATCACGACGCTGGAAGACTACGCGGGCGTCGCGCGGGCTGTTGATCCCACCCGGCCCATTGTCTATGCCAGCAATACTGCATTTTATCAGTCGCCGACACTGGATTTTGTCGCCGTCAACCGCTACAACGGCTGGTACGGCGGAACCATCACCAGCTTTGATGCCCATGCCGCGTTCTACCATGCCATCTCGGAGACAGGGGCAGGAGGCGTCGTTTCCATCCACACGTCCGCCGCGCTTCCGGCGCACAAAGTCAATGTCTATGAGCCGGAGGAATATCAGGACGAAGTCGCGGAAAGCCGCTGCGAGGCTGTGTTTCGGACCCTCAGCGCCAGTGTCTCGCTGTTTACCTGGTGGACATTCCGGGACTTCAGCGACCCGCGCTACAAAGGGGTCAACTCTAAGGGCCTGGAAACATTCGGCGGCTTTAAGAAGGACGCCTTTTACCTCTTCCAGTCGTTCCTGAAGCCAAAAGCGCCGCTGGTGCATCTGTGCGGGCAGACCTGGTTTTTACGCAGGCGCACGCTGCCGTCGGACACGCTTGACATCAAAGCCTATTCCAACGCACCTCTTTTGACGCTTTCCGTCAACGGCAAAATCGTGGGGACCGCGCTGAACGGCGACTATATTCTGCCGGACGGCACCCCGTCTACAAATGTCTTTTCCTGGCCGGACGCGCTCCAGCCGGGCCGCAACGCCGTGACGGTTCAAGATGGCCTGGGCCATTCCGACTCGGCGATTATTTACGCCGAAACGGGCGAAGAAAATGGCTTGGTCCGCGATTTGCGGTCAAGCAACCCCTTAAATCCTGCCGCGTTCATCGCCCGGCCTGTTGACGCCGAGCAGCCGTTTTATAACAACTTCGACGGCACCGGCGACAACACGTTCCATGCCATTCCCGCGATTCTAACCGGCGCATCTTGGATTACTTTGGGACGCCCAACCAAGACCGGAGCGCAGACAACGCTGTCATTCACGCTGGCTCCGGATACCGGCCCAACCGACGTGTTCCTGATGGAGACGGCGGCGGCCTCACCTGCTCACTCCCTGCATGTCCCAGCAGGATGGACTGATACCAACGTCGCCGGCACTTGGCGCGACAACCTGCTGAACTTAGTCCCCTGCACGCTGCTTCGGCGCACAGTCTCCAGCGGGCAGGCCGTCACAATCCCTGCGTCTGCATCTGATTTTCTTGTGCTGATAAAGCCTCACGCAGCTCGGTCCGGCGCGGCCCCGTAAAAGAATCGTGCGGCGACAAACGCGCAGATTGCCAGAGCCAGCGCGAGAATGCCGTGCTTGGTGTGCGGGGTGGCGACGCCCGCTTCATGGCCCGGCAGAATGCTTGGCAATGACCCGGCGGGGGTGATAAAATAAATGACGGCGGCGACCAGCAGCAGGACGCCGATTAAGATAGCTGCGCCCGCCGTGAGTTGTTTAGATTGCAATGATAATCTCCATCTGCGCTCAGTTTTTCGGGTTCGGTTTTGGTCTGAGGCGACGCTTAGTTCACGCTCGGCGGCGCGATTTCCTGCCGAGTTTGCACATAGCAGCAGCAAGAAATTGGAGATGCTTCACCAAAAGTAGAACGCCGAGCGGCAGGCGGCGGGAAAATGCTGTTTCGGTCAGGTCAAATAAGTAATGGGCGCGGAGCCAGGCGCGACAGGGAAACAGCAGGCGGCACACGGCATGAAAACGCGCCCACGCGCTGCCGAGCAGCAGCCAAAGCAGCAGAAAGCGTGCCGCTTCTTCGCCGCCGCCCTGTATCCGCGCCAGGGCAAGTTTTTCCAGCAGTCTCTCAAAGCGCGGCGCAAGCGCTTTGAAGACAAATGGCGGCACGTCTGCGCCATGATGACCCGCCGCCAGCAGGCCGCTCCAAGCAATTGCTTCGGCGCGAGCCGCACGACACAGAGACACAAAAAGCGGCCAGTCAACACGCTGCACGGCGCAAACCTGCACTAAATCACGCACCGAGTTGGGCGCATAGAAATAATGCCCGGCCAAATGCAGGCACAGATGCAGCACTTGGTCTTCCGGCCCCAGCACCCGTGCGTTCTCCCCAGCAAGGCGGGCCGGACGCGAGCGCTCCCACAGCCCCGCGTGGCCCAAAGACACCCCAGGCCGCAGCAGAGCGTTGTTTAATAGGTCCGTGTGCAGCTCCACCACAACCGGCCCCTGCGCCGTGTCCCGGAAAAAATTCGTTTCACAGCTTCGCCCGCTGACTAAGTCTGCCCAGCCGTCGGCGTCCGTGACATAGCCTAGCTCAGACAGGACGCAGTAAGCGCGGCAGGCATCTGAGGCCCGCACCAGAACGTCAATGTCGCCGAACGGGCGCAGGCTGGGGCGCGGGTAGACCGTTTCCGCCAGCGCCGCACCTTTGAGGACAATCAAGTCCAGCGAAGCGCCTTCGCAGGCATGGAGAAGCTGAGCCAAAGGCCGGCGCAGGAAAGCAAACTGAACCAGCCCCCGAACCTCCTCTGCCGCATTCATCCCTGCCCACCTTATCCCTGCCCGCTGTGGCCGACGCAAATGCCGTTGACGGCACGCAAACCGGGGCAGCAGGGGCGGGTTGGGCTGGGAACCTGCCCGCGCTGGGCGCAGCCAATGGACATCGCCATCGCAGGCGTCGGCGCGACAATGGTTTGCACGACCGGCAGCAGCAGGGTCAAGCCGCCGGCCAATGCGGCTTTCCGCAGGACATCGCGCCGTGTCAGGGAGACGGCAGAAGCCGGACGCACGAGTTTGCCCTCAAGCAGATGCGCTTTTTCCAGCCGGTCCAGCGCCAGCCGGACCAAGTCCTCTGCGTTCGGCCCTGCTTCTTCTAAGAGGCAGGCGAGGTCGGCGACAGTCCGCCGGCCGTCACAATACCCCCAAACAAGCGCCGCGGTGCGGTTCAGGCGATGGGCTTGACTGCGCTGCTCATCGTAAACAATGGTCTCATCGCCGATAGGCTGGATCACCAGCGCGTCTTGACGTGCGCGTGGCAGTGCATCGTTCATGCGGTTTTTCTTTCTTTTCGAATAACGGCGAAGGCCGCGCCGAGGGCCAGCAGCAGAGCCAGGGAAACGACCGAAGAGGCTTCCGGCACGGCGGCAGGGGTCGTGGACAGCGGGCCGAAGTAAAAGTCGTTGGAGCCGGCGGTGGACGTGCCGCCGCTGCCATTGGAGGCGACGGACAGACTGCTGATCAAAACGCTTGTAATTACGGCGCTGCCGAGGGACTGCGCTCCGAGAAAAACGGATTTGCCGGAGGGGTCCACCGTGTTGTCATACGTCGCCGTCGTAAACGTCGTGCCGTTTGCCGTGCTGCCGTTGGTGTAGACCGTGAACGTGAACGTCTCGCTGTCAAAAGCATTGTCTTCGGCGCTGAGGCCGAACGCGGAAACGCCGCCGCTGAAATTGATCCTGAGCGGCCCGGTCGGCGTGTTGCCGGCATTTTCATTGTCGCCGACGCCGGTATCTACAAGCTGCGTGCCGGTGGGAAAGTCAAAGGAGCCGTCGTTGGTGAAGCTCTCAAAGGACTTATTTGCCGGCGCGTTTGTGGCCGTGAACAGGACATTCGTGCGGCCTGCCGCGACTGTGAACGGGGCATAGATAAAGTCAACGGTGCTGTAATAGGGGTCGCCGGCATCGTTTGGGTCAGTTGCTCCAACCGGATACGCCGCCGTCACGGCTGTCCCCGGCTGCGTCGGCGGCGCGGTCAAAACCACAACTTGCGCGTCCGCTGCTCCGGCTAAAAAGACGCTGGAAAGGAGAAAGAATACAGACGAAAAGGGATGGCGTCGTGCGTGTTGGCGTGTCATTGTTAGTCCTTTAACTTTGGTGTTGTCTTTTGTTAATGTTGTTTCGATAAGTGCGTCATTGCCCAGTCGACGGCGGCGGCGGCCTCACCCCGGCGGCTTTTGACGGCGGCGGCTCCCGAAACGGCTTGGTGCAGGATCGCCAGCGCGTTTTGAGGCCGGCTGCGGATTTGGACCGTGTTGTCCAGCAAAGCCATCAGTGCCGCGCCCGGCGACAGGCGGCGCGGACGCCAGGACGCGCCCGGCACAAACGCAGTGTCCAAAATCAGCCCGACCGGAAGCGGCCCCACCGCCGCGTGGCTGCCGAAGGACGCTGCCGTGCGCTTTGGGAGCGGCAGGCCGTCGGCACCCCGCAGAGACAACGGCTTGGGAAACGGCCAGACCAGGCCGGACGCATCAAAAACGGCGTATTCGTCGGAAAAGTAATCTGCGCCTGCCTGTATCAACGCCGCCGTGAGGTGAGTCTTGCCGCAAAAGGAGCGTCCGGGGATGACCACGGCGCGGCCCTGCCAGCCGGCGACTCCCGCATGGACAAACAGATGGTCTGCGGCCCGCTCCGCGACCTGCCGGTGCAGGTCAGACTCAAGCGCGTTTAGCGCTTCGTCTAGGCTGCCGGTGCGGGCAAGAAGTGTCACGCCCTGGTACAGCAGATGCTGTCTTTGGACACCGGGGCGCGGCGCAGGCGTCGGGATTCTGAGGGAATAAAGAACGTCGGCAAAAGGTGTGGAAGCGGGAATTGATCCCGGTGGCAGCCGGCAGGCAAGCGTTTCTATGATTGCCGGGTTATTGGTGCGAATGCCGAGCCGGACGCCGTGGCTTTCAAACGCGAGGCCCGCGCTCCAATTGCCCTGCTCCAATTTGTCCCAGCAAGGGCGACATTCGGGGATGTTTTCCAGCTTGGGCAAAACGGCATCGGCCGCCGGTGTAGCCGATTGGGTAAAAATCATGGCGTCATTACTTCCCTGTTTGACAAAAACTATCCGTGTTCCGTATTTCTACAAAGAGTCTTCCAGTGCATAAAGAATGCCAAGTCGGCATGAAAATGTAAAAAAGCAAAAAAATACTGTCATAAATACCATCTTGGCATGATATTTGCACTGGAAGAGCGTTAAGCAGGGACAGCATTATGGATTCATGGATGAATACGGCGATTGTTCACGATTATTTGGCACAGGCCGGCGGGGCGGAGCGTGTGGCGGCGACGCTGCACGGCTTGTTTCCCGGTGCGCCCCTCTATACGTCGGTGTACGACTCGAACGCGACGCTGCCTTACTTCCGAAACATTCCCATTCGAACTTCGTTCTTGCAGCGCTGGCCGCTGTCCTCTCAGCGGATGCACAAGCTCGCTCTGCCCCTTTATCCCACGGCCTTTGAGCATTTTGACCTCAGCAGCTTCGGCCTCGTTTTGTCTTCTTCCAGCTCGTTCGCCAAAGGCGTCATCACGCCCCCGCAGACCTGCCACATCTGCTACTGTCACACGCCCGCCCGGTTCGCCTGGCGTCAGCACGAGTACCTCTCGCAAAGCCGCCGCGGGCGGCTGATGTCCCTCCTGCTGCGGGGGATGCTGGGCCAGCTTCGCGCGTGGGACGTGCAAAGCGCGTCGCGCCCGGACTACTACGTCGCAAACTCTTACAACGTCGCCCAGCGCATCCGCAAATACTACCGGCGCGATGTCGCCGCCGTCATTCCGCCCCCAATTGACACGGAGCGCTATGCTCCAATCAACCCCCGTGAAGTCGGCAGCCATTTTTTAGTTGTCTCGCGCCTGGTCGGCTACAAGCGCGTGGATTTAGCCGTAGAAGCGTGTAATCGTCTGCAAGTCCCCTTGAAAATTGTTGGCGCGGGGCCGGACCTGGCAGGATTGAAGCGAATGGCTGGGCCGACCATCGAGTTCTTGGGGCGGCTGTCGGATGACGTCGTAGCGGGTGAGATGGCTCGCTGCCGGGCGCTGATTTTTGCGGGGGAGGAAGATTTCGGCATGACGCCGCTGGAGTGCATGGCAAGCGGCCGCCCGGTAGTCGCATTCGCGGCGGGCGGCGCATTAGAGACCGTGACCGATGGCAAAACCGGAATTTTATTTTCGTCTCAGACACCTGATTGTTTGGCGGCAGCGCTGGTCTCTCTCAGCAGCGCGGAGTTCGAGCCAGGCTGTTTGCAGCAGCACGCCGCCCAGTTTGGCCTAAGCATCTTCCGGGACCGCATGACACGGTTTATCGAAGGGGCAGTAGCCGAGCATCAGTCGCGTTTGCGGACGCACTATGGCATCGGCCCCTGCCGCCCAGAAGCGCCTTATTTCCCTGCCGAAGACGACGATTTGCTTAATCCGTTTTTTCGGGCGGGAAAATGACCCCGCCCATAAAAACGTGTTTAAAGCCCCGTTCCCGATACGCCGCCGTTTTGGGTGATGACCGGCGGCTGGGGAGTGCCTGCCGCTTTTTGAGCGGCGTGCTGGCGGCGCAGGTCGTCTAAAAGGCCCGGCACGGACTGAGGCGGCGCGGCGGGAGTCGCAAACGCAGTTTGGAACGTCGTCCAGAACTGGTCAATGTTGTGAGACAAGTCAAAGACCATGACGCCCTGAGTGGATGCCGTCGCGCCCTGCAAGGCTTTGAGAAGCAGCTCCGGGTGGCCGTTGTAGTTGCTGAGGGCAATGCCCGCGTACACGAAAGTCTGGTCGTTGACGGCGCGATTAGAAAACTGCCCGGCAGCTTCCACGCTGCTGCCCGCCGACTGGCCTGACGCCTGGGCGTCGGCAATTGTCCCCGGCGTGTAGTAGCAGCCGGTCGTCATCCAGTCGGTCAGCCCGGCAAAACCGGTCTTCTGGTAGGTTGGGGTCAAAAAGCGCAGGCCGGCGGAAAAGTCATCGGCGGCCCAGTTCGAGCCGAGCTGCGGATAGTCGGGATACCAGGAGCCGGCGTAGACACTGACTGTTGCCGCAGGCCGGATGGCCTTCACCGTCGCCACGGCGGATGCCAGCCAGTTGCGAATGGTGAGGGTGCGGAAGACGTTCCAGGCATCATAATCCGGGCCGGGAATGATGCGCTTTGTCAGCGATGGGTAGGAAACGTCGTAGGTCAGAATATCGTCGGGCCAGCGGACGGGGTGGCCTAGAAACGCCTCAAACTGGGCATGAGTCACCGGGCTGAAATCGGCATTCGCCCCAGCGTAGCGCATCCGGTCATCAAAAATGACGCCGTCCACGCCGTAGCCGCGCACGACTTCGGCGATCATGGTCAAAAGCCGGGTCTGTACGGCAGGGTCATTCGGGTTGACCATCAGCGGGACCTGCTGCTCCGGCCGGGCGCTAATTGGGACAAACTGGCTGTTGGTGAGAAGCGACATCTGCGACCCAATCGGCGCATAGGACCGCAGCCAGTCCAGCGCCGGACCAGCGCCCACTAAAAGACTGCCGCCGGGCGGAACCGAAATCGAAAGCGCCGGCAGCGATGCGCCATCGGCAAGCGCAATCACGCGCAGATTGGCATCTAAAACCGCCGCCAGCGCTCCCGGCTGAGACTTTGCGCTTGCGGTGTCGGTGAACAAAACAATCTGGCCCGGCAGACGCGGCGGCAGGTTAGGCCGGTCGGAGAGTGCAAACGGGGCCGCGCCGGGTGTGCTGGACATCAGCGTTAGACTCGGCTCGCAGAGCGTCGTCTGCCACTCCGGGTGGTCATAGCCGGGGCCATATTTGACATCCCGATGGCCTTCGCTGAACGTATTCATGCTTGTGACAATCTGCAGGCCGTTCGCATGAGCCGCCGTTACCATTGCCGCCAGCGGATCAAAGTTAAGGGGCAGCGTTTTCCCACCCAGCCACGTCGTCAGCTTCGGCGCGTATTTGCTGGGGTAGAGCGTGTAGCCGACAATCGGCTTGACATCAAAGACAATGGTATTAAAGCCCGCTTTTTTAAGCTGGGCGACTAACGCCGTAATTTTTTCCGCCGTATTGACCCGGTTCAGGTTCGCCGTGCCGTCAATCCAAATCACCCGCGCCTGCAAGCCCCGCGTCCGGGTCATCTGCTGGGCCAGCCCGACAGCGTCATCGGCATCATCAAGCGCCGCCGGGGGCAGCGAGCGGAGCGGCTGATACGCCGGGACAGGCACAGGCGGCGGCACAGTCAGCGGCGGCGCAAGTACAATGGGCGGGGCCGCTGACGCCGGCGGCGCGGCGATGGGGATAGTGGGCGGCGGAACGGCGACGGGCGCTTGCGCGGCCAGGGAACCAGCAAAGCTAAACGTGAAAGCGGCAGCGAGCGCGGCGTGAGAAGCAAAGCGGAAGTGCATGGTGCATTATAGCACGATGGGTCAAGGGGAAAGGTCACTCGGAGGGCAGCCGTGGGTATGAAACCCACGGCAAGAAAGTACCACCGCCCTTCGGGCGGAGGAGATGAATAGCGAGGCTCCAAACAGCCCGAAGGGCGTCAGCTCTCTCCTGCCGTGGGTTTCATGCTCACGCCCAGCTTTAGAACGGCGGCAGCAGACGCCGAAAGCCGTGCGCGAGGACAATAACAGTGAACAGCAGATTACGCGCGAGCAAGGGAACAACAGGCAGGCCCAGCGGCTTCTGCGGCATTCCTGATGCCTGCACCTCGGCAAGCTGCTCTGCCAGGCGTTCCATCCAGGTGATCGTGCGCGGCCATTCGGCAAGCGCCGCCTGCCACTGTGCCGGGATGCCGCCTACGCCGACACGCGCCCCAACAATGGCGCCGGTAATGGCCGCCGTCGTATCCGTATCGCCGCCGCAGCGGATGACGGCGCAGACAGCGCCTGCATAATCGTTCGGGAACGAGAGCCAGGCGTGGATAACGACCGGCACGGTCTGGTTGACATATCCTGTGATGCGCTCTCCCGCGCCAATAGATGCCGCAAAGGTGTCTGTGGTCTCATGGGCTTGAACACTGGCAGCGGCTTTCTCAATCAGCGTCCGCAGCTCACCGGGTTCCAATAACTCCTCTACTGACTGCAAGTAGGCACAAGCCAGAGCTTCGGCAGGCAGGTTGCGGCTTGTATAGTATGCGGCAGCGGCGACTGCCAGTGCGCCCGCTTCGGCGCGAGGGTCGGTGTGGGTCAAGTGCGATGACGCCCGGATCAGCGCACGCAGACGTTCTGGGTCATCGCCATAGCAAACTCCGATCAGGGCGCTCCGCATCGCCGGTCCGTTTCCCGCCGACCAGACGCCGCTTTTCTCCAGCGGGAAGCCAAGCCAGAGTTTTACAATGGCCCGCAGCGTTGCCCAGCCGATGCCAGCCGGAAGGCCGAGCAGCCAGAAGCGCAGACGCCAGGCCAATGCTTGCGCGAATGGTTCCGGCTCGCCCGCCGATTGGATCAAAGCCTGAGCCACAAAACAGGTATGCTCGGTATCATCCGAGACCATGCCCCGCCGCCCCAAGAAATGCGGACGGCTCCCATCGGGAAACAGCCGGGATAGCCGCCGCCGGGACAAGCCTTCCCCCGCCAGTCCCTGCGCGTCCCCGATCGCCGTTCCAACAAGGCAGCCTTCAATGGCACGGCGCTTGTCGCTCATCTTAGCGCGTCTCGCACTTCCATCAGTGTGAGGCCGAGCTTGTTTTGTCCCTTGCCATCCGGGCCGTAGCCCCAGTAGCTGTCGTTGCGGGCGGCTTCAATGAGGGTTTCGCTGCCCGTGCCGAGCAGGACGGCTTTGATGTCTTCATGCTGCTCAAACTTGGCCTGAACAGCCTCGTGCATGACATCGTCTTTGACGGCTTCCCAGTCGGGCCGAAGCGGAAAGTCGCGGCTTTGGCCCATGTTTTTGGCAGTCATCGGATCATGTGCTAGACGTATCGCGTCTTCCTGCGGCAGACCAGGATACTTTTGCGCTTGGAAGTAATGCTCCACTGTCGGCCAGTGCTGCCCCTTCAGCGTGAAGCCATGTTTAGAGAAGTTCGAGAAGCAGCCGTAAGGCGCATCGCGCTCCCGGTAGAACTCAATTGCCATAAAGTACCTCGCTCGTTTTTGTTGGCAGTTCTTTTGTTTAGTGTAACAGAAACACTATACCATAGTATGCGTTAAATCTACACTACGCCAGAAAATCTTTTTTCGGTGCGAACTCGTACAACTGTGCCGGACGATGTGCGCCGCGCCGCTCCTCACTGGTAGGGATCAGCGCCTCAATACCCAGAACCCACTTGCGGAAGTTGCGCTTGTCTAAAGTTCGGCCTGAGATAATTTCGTAAACATCCTGCATCTCGGAAAGCGTGAAGCGGCGGGGCAGCAGCGCGGCGGCGATTTGGAGGTCTGTATCCAGACGCGCCCGCAGCGATTTAACGGCATAGTCTAAGATCAGGGCATGGTCAAAGGCCAGCGGATGCGGCAGGCGGCTCACCGCAAACCACTCCGCTTCGGCGGCGTCCGTGCCGGCGCGGAGGGTCAGGGCATCGCTTGCGACAAGCGCCGTGAACGCAACCGTAATGACCCAGGTGCGCGGGTCGCGTCCCGGATCGCCGAACGCCCGAAGCTGTTCCAGCAGCAAGGCGGCGACGCCGGTTTCTTCCACCAGCTCGCGCCGCGCCGCATCTTCCAGGGACTCGGTGGGCCGGACAAAGCCGCCGGGCAGCGCCCACTGCCCCATGAACGGCTCTTCTTTGCGCCGGATGAGCAGCACTTGCAGCGCCCGCTCACGCACGGTGAAGAGGGCAATGTCGGCAGTCACCGACGGGTGTTCAAATGCGTCCGGGTTGTAGTCTTTGAGAGAATTATTTTTAGGAGTTGTGTTCATGGAACACGATTATCGCAGAAATAGAGGGTGGCGTCAAGTTTCCGGCTGAATTAGGACCAGGCACTGAAAGTGCCGGTCTACTGTTGAGTGGAAATCAAGGCGACTAAAGAACAGCAGCCATAAGATAATCTTCAGTGTCGGAGACACTTTCATTCACCAACAGACCGGCACTTCCAGTGCCGGGTCCTAATTCAGCCGGAAACTTCATACGTCCAGAAGTCGTGGGCCAGCAGGGTGTGAGGGAAAATCGCCTGCGCTTCTGCCAGCAGCTCACCGGAGCGCGGCTGCGAGTCGGACTCGTACCGGGCGCTGATGTGGGTCAGGATCAGTGTTTCAACCCCAGCGTCGCGGGCAACAGTGGCGGCTTCGGCGGCGGTGGAGTGACCAGCGGCAACGGCACGTTCGGACTGCTCGCTCAAAAACGTCGCTTCATGCACCAGAACATCCGCGCCTTGCGCGAGTTCCACGGCGGCAGGCGTAATGCCGGTATCGCCGCAGATGACCACTTTGCGGCCCGGCCTCGGTGGCCCAACAAGTGTACGGCCATCCACAATCCGGCCGTTGGGAAGGGTGACTATTCCGCCGGCCTTGAGCTGCCCGAACAGCGGCCCGAACGGGACACCGAGCGCTTTGGCGGCGTCAGCGTCAAACGTGCCGGGGCGCGGCTTCTCAGAGGCCGCGTAGCCGTAGGATGTCACCCGGTGGTTTAAGCGGCGGCAATGAACTTCCCGCGTGTCGTCTTCATAGAGAAGGCCATCTGTGGATGTCACGAATTGCAGCGGGAACTTGAGGCCGGTCGCAGTCAGCCGCAGGGTGACGCGCAGCCATTCTTCCAGGCCCGGCGGTCCAAAGATCGTCACGGGCGTCTGTACGTCCTGCGCCGCCGACCGGCTTGCCAGCAGCCCCGGCAGGCCGAAGACATGGTCGCCATGCAGGTGGGACACATAAATCTGCTCCAATTGACTCAGCTTCAGCGCCGAGCGCAAGACCTGCTGCTGCGTCCCTTCCCCGCCGTCAAAGAGCCACAGCGACGCCCGCTGCGGCCATTGCAGTCCTAAGCTGCTGACATTGCGTGTCAGGCTGGGCGACCCGGCCCCAGTTCCCAGAAAAGTGAGTTTCATGGAAGCAATGATACCCGGTGGAATGGAACCCAGCCTCCAGAGGCCCGGCACTGGAAGTGCCGGTCTACCATTGGTTGAAAGTCCCTGCGGGACTAAATGCCGACAGCAGAGAGCTATTCTTCAGTGCCGAAGGCACTTTCTGTGCTGCGTTAGCCCGGCACTTTTAGTGCCGGGTCACTCGCCGTGCCGGGCCTGTTGCCGAGCTGCTTCCTACTTGTTCCCCAGCGGCGACTGCTCATACTGCGCCAGCAAATCGGCAGGATCGTTGTAAACCGCAAGCGCTCCCTTTAAGTCAGGCGCAGTCCACCCGCCGCAGCGGACGCCGAGGCTCTTGATGCCGGCTTTTTGCGCGGCTTCTATGTCATAAGGCGTATCGCCCAGCATGACGACTTCGTCTGCCGATAGGCCGGACTTTTGCAGGGCGGCGTGCAGGATGTCCGGGTCTGGCTTTGAGTTTTTGGCGTCTTCCGTAGTGGCGATCTCGTCAATAAGCTCATGCGCCCCGGTCAGCGCCAGCAGCGCCTCGGCTTCGTCGGACTTGGCGGACGTAGCGACAATAAGTTTGTAGCCGTCGTTATGGAAGCGCGTCAGAAGCTCTTTGACCTGCGGGAAGCCCTGCAAATGCGGCAGATATTTGGATTTTAAAATCTGGCTGCGGGTCTCGCTGACCGCTTTGCCCTGATCGCTTTCGGCATCTATGTGAACAAGCTTCGGCAGGAAATTGTCGCCCCCCATGCCGATTCCCTCGCGTAGCTTGAGGTAGTTGACTTCTAAGCCGTGCGCCAGCAGCGCTTCCATCCAGCAGCGGGCGTTGGCGTCGTTGCTGTCTACCAGCGTGCCGTCTATGTCCAGCAGTATTCCCTTAAACTGTTCCGGCATGATGTTTTCTTTCTGTAATCTTGTATCTTTAGAGAAATACACAAGAACAGCCGCCTTTCTCTGCTTGCTGAGCAGAGGAAAGGCGGCTGGCTCTTGTTTGACGCGCTAGATGTTGGAGCGTGCGTCAGATGTCCGCATGTTGGTATCGGTCAGGTCTTCGACTTCTACGTCCGTGCGGCGGACTGTGTCGGTCACGGTCTCGGTGCGTTCCGCAGCAGTCTTGCCGATCACAACTTCTTCGACAACGCGGGCGGTTTTGCCGACAATGGCTTCTTCCGAGGTTTCGGTCACGTCAAACGACTTCTCGCCGAAAGCCATGTCGGCATCGGTCACGGCCCGGTCTACCGGGCGGCGATCTACCGTCACATGCTCTTCGCGCAGGGTGATGCTTTCTTCCACAGGGCGCTCGGTGACATAGGTATGGATGCGAGCGCCGCCGCTCTGCACCTGCCGCTTGCCGACCGCAAGCTCTTCTTCGACAATCGGAATGACTGTCTCGCCCTGAGCATTCGTGCTTGTAGCGGTGTCCATCGTGCTTGTGTTAGCGGCTGGCATTGTGCCGGCATTTGCCGTGCGGTACAGGTCACGCTCACGGGTGATGTCTTCCATTGCATACGGGGATGCAGACTCGCTGTAGCCTGTGTAGCCGCCTGAGCGGTAGGCTGCGCCGCGCGTATCAATATCTACCGCACCGTTGCCGTTCATAATATCCACGGCCTGCTGCGCCTTGTCGTCGGCGGCATCCACCGTGACCAATGTGCCGCCCCGGCGGACACCTTCCGCGTAATACTCGGCATGTTCTTTCGGGACGCCGATATGGGTCAGGCCGCCAATCAGGCCGCCTGCAATCGCGCCGACACCCGCACCCATGACAGTGCTGCCGGCAGTGATCCCCAGCGCCGCAGCGATTGGACCAGCCGCAAGGATCGGACCAATGCCTGGAATTGTCAGCGCACCTAGGCCCACTAACAGGCCAATTACGCCACCGACCCCGGCCCCGACTCCGGCATCTTTGCCGACGGCATGTTCGCCGGTGCGCGTGCCAGTGTTAAAATCGCTGCCGTTACCAGTGTATCCAGTCGCGTTCTGATTCGCGGCAATGCTGATGGATTCGCGCTGGAACCCGGCGCTGGTCAAATCACGGACAACACTTTGCGCGTCCTGAAAATCATCAAATAAGCCAACAACTGTCTTGGACATGGTGGTCTCCTCGTTTATGTTTTGCGCGGTAAAACTCGTTTGCTTGCTGCAATGCGGCATCAGAGCGGTTGTTCCCCACTTGTTTTGTTCATAAACCGAACAAGCGGCAAGTCAAGCCGCCTGCCGGAGTTCTTAGGATACAGATGTTCGGTTTATCCGTTTTTTCATTCGGGTAGAAACGAGCGAGACACTTTCGAGCTTTAGATTTTCAGCATTAGAAACGAGAGCAATACCATGACAAAGACAAAGGCAACCCTTGCCGCGCTCGGCGCACTTTTGACCTTTTCCCTGCCCGCCGTCGCGCAGGACACGCCCCCCGCGCCGCTGACCGCGACCGACCAGCAGTTTCTAACCCAGGCCGCTCAGGGCAGCGTTTCCGACTACGCCAACGGCGCAGCGGCCGTCAACCGGGCGCAAAGCCCGGCGGTGCGCCAGCTCGGCATTTGGATCATGGAAGACCACGACCGGCTGAACATCGCCCTGTTCGCACTCGCCGGTGTCCACCATGTCAACCTGCCGCTGACGGCGTCCCAGCAGGATCAATCGGACCTCAGCACGCTGACCGCCAAATCGGGCGCGGACTTTGACCGGGCTTGGCTTCAGCAGGCCATCAAAACCAATAAGCAGGATGTCAGCGACGCCCAAAAGGAAGAAGCCGCAACCACCGACCCGGAAGTCAAGCCGCTTGTTCGGGCGTATGAAGCGACGGAATACAGCCACATGGTCGCCGCCCAAGCCATCATGGACATGATGAAGTAGAGATATTGCAGTGGGAAAAGAGACCTCATCCCAGCGTTTGCGCTGGGGTGAGGTCTCTTTGGTTTTATTCTTGCTCGTCAGATTCTGCTAAGTTCCAAGCGCAGTCATCCCACCAATCGTGAGATAGGATTTGGGCGATTACGTAGTTTTCTGCCTCGCCGCTGCCGTAAATCGGCAGAGCCAGCACCGATGCAAACAGTTGATCAAACTCTCTAAAAGCGCCGTTTAGCTCCTTTTGAGCACTCAAGGGGTAAACTTCATAGCACACCAGTTGATCATTTTCCGAAATCGCGACAAGCTGCCGCCCAACGACAGTGCCGCGCTCGCTGCGGGCGTACACCACCTGCTTGTTGATGTCCAGCACGACAGCGGCGGCGGAATATGCGAAGCTGCCGCCAAGTCCCAGGCAGCTTCCGACATAAGTGCCGAGCTTCAAGGCTTCCAGAGGATTTTGCTCCACGGAGAGCGTGACCATTCCTAGATTTGTCTCGGCGCGGAGCGTGACACCGCGCTGCCAGGCTTCCAAATCCAGCCCCGGATGCGCCGCCAGCCAGCGCAGCGTTAAAGGATGCGTCTGCCGATAATCGGTGCGGCCTTCCCAGTGCGCCGCCAGAAATTTTCGCAGCGCCCGCCGGTTTTCCTCAATCAATTGCTGCAGCTGCAAAGCATGCGGCTCGGCCTGTTCCCGAAGCGCGGCGGGAAAGCCCGATGCCAGCGCCGAAAGCACGGCTTCTTCCAGTCGTGCGAGGCTTGCCCGCGCTGTTTCTTCGGCTTCCGGCGCAAGCGCACGCACGATGCTGTCTCGAATGGGTGCGGGCAGCGTTCCAAGCCGCTTGGCGGCATGAAACAGGCGTTCCGGGTCCTGCTCAAAGCACGCCAAAGTCCATTCGGCTTGATGCCGGGCCAGCGCCCACGTTCCGCGTCCAATCAGCGCAGCGTCGTTGTCACGCCGGCAAGCCTGCTCGAAGCGTTTGAAGCTTGCCTCTGACGCTTGCAGGAACCGCTCGCGCTGCGCCGGCGACAGGTGCGCGAGAAAGTTCGTGGCCGCTTCAGTGGAATCATTTTTAACTGCGAACGGCGGGCGGCACAGGCGGCGCGTCATCGTCAACGCTGAAGGCAGATGCTCTTGCAGCTCTTGGGGCGTGTCCCAGTGCCACAAATACTCCATGAGATGCCAAGCGCATTTATCCTGATACTCTGAGGGAACTTCCTGCACCAGCGCCAGCATCGTCCCGACAAGCGGACGTGCTGCCGCCCATTTCGCGTCCGCTTCGGCCTCCGGAAGATCACCCCAATTGTCCCAGGAACCTTGCAGCAGTTTCAGGAAGCGCCAAGCCGCGTTTGGTGTTAGCCGCGTCCAATCCGCCTGTTCTAAGATCTCTCCGAGGCCGGGCCGCAAGCCGCACTGCTCCCATACCGACAGCAGTATTCGCGCGTAGTAGTCGCTGTCTTCGCGGCAGTGTTCGCCCCAATGCAGGAGCGTTGGAACTGGACAATAGCCGCTGCACCGCACGTCATGGAACGCATACGACTGGTCTAGGGTGTCGGCGAGGCAGTATCCTGACAGCAGATACGCCGGGTCTATTTTAACAGTCAAGCCATGAAGCAGCCAGTAGGCACGGTAGAACGGGTCAGTGCCGGCCAGCACCTCAGCGAGGATTGCGGTAAATGACGCAGGAAGTTTCCCCACGTCTTCCGTGTCGGCCCCGGATGCAATCAGCAGGTGCAGCAGTGCTGTCCAATGCTCCGGCGCTTGGTTCAGGATAACGCGGCACCAAGCCGCCGGGTTTGGCCCCGGCTGCAAGATGAAAAGATAAGCGGCAGCCGCCAAGCGCTCGGCGCTGCTGTCCAGCGACAGCGCCCAGTAAAGAGCCAGCGCTTCAGCAATCACAGCCTCGCTATGCCCGCGCACCAGCGGATAGAGCGAGACGCGGAAGTCTTCGGGGAGGCGTGCCTCGGCGGCTGCGTCCGGTGCGAGGGTGGCGAGGCTATGAGGATGACAAAGGAAGGGTCGCCAGTTTCGCGCTGCCGGTGCTTTCGGGGTCGGCGGCTGATACTTTGTTCCCGCGAATGCCCGTGGGTGCGCGGCGGTCGGCTTGACGCGAACCGGCATCCGCGCAGTCTCAGGAGGCGTCAAAACACGCGGGAGCGGCTGCCCCAGCACTGTCTGCGTCAGCACCAAACGCACAGCGTCGGTGTCTAAAGTGACGGCATCGCCCAGCGCCTCCCATGCTTCCCGCAGTGGGGCCTGCGGCAAAAACGAGGGCGGCAGGTCTGTCAGCGGGCATTCGACAAACTCGTACCAGCCTCCCATACCTTCCGAAAAGGCCAGCGCGACGGCGGCGCATTCGGTAAAGTCTATGGCGACGTTTTGCCGCACCTGCCGTGTCGTCAGCGCGTCTTCAGACCGAAGAATGCCGACAAGTCTTTCCATAAGTCAAGAACCTTCAGTGATCCAGCGCCAGCACCAAGCACTTAGCGGAGCCGCCGGACTTGATAAACTCCGACAAGTCCGTTTCATGCACGGTGTAGCCGCGCTCCGACAGCGCGGCGGCCAGTTCGTCGCAGCCGCTGTTCAGCACAATTTGGTCGCCCGCCACAACTGCGTTGCCGCCGAAGCGCAGGGCATCAGGCTCAGACAGCAAAATCTTCTCGCCCTGCAGCGCTTCTAAAGCCGCGTTTGCCTCGGCGTCAAACGCCGGGGGGTAATAGGCCAGCAGCTCCGGCGAGACTGGAATGAGGCACGTATCCAGGTGATACCAGCGGCTGTCGGTGAGGCGCAGAGGCAAAACGTCCACGCCCAAAAGCGCTCCGACGCCCAGGCACGCAGCCTTGTCGGAACGCTGCCCGTAGCCGGTCAGCAGCAGCTCGCCGCAGAAGAGCGCGTCCCCTTCCCCCTCAAACGCCCCCGCGACTTCCTCTGTCAGCGGCTTCAAGCGGAACCCGTTTTCCAGCATCCACTGGACAAAGAACGCCACTTCCCCCTGCCGCTCGACGGGCCGAAAGCGCGACGGCACAAACCAGTCACCTTTAGTCAGTCCGGCATTGGCCGTAAATACCATGTCCGGCAGCCCCGGCTGCGGCGGGACAAGATGCACGTCCGCCCCGACTTCTTCCCGCAGAATATCATACAGCGCCGCCCACTGCCGCCGGGCCTTTTCGGGGTCCGGGCCGTTCGCCACCCGCATCCAGGCGTTAATCTCATACGTCACATCAAAATAATCCGGCGCACACATCAAAAGCCGCATATAAATTACTTTCTCGACTAATTACTGTCTTGACTGTTATGACGCGAAGCGTTCCAAATGAGAGCGTGAACGCGGACGCCGAGGCCCTGCCTGCTGCACTGGTAGCATTCTGATTACTGCGTATATCCGCAAGCGGATTATTTCATATCAGCACTGGCTGCCTGAAAGGCAGACCCGGAGGGCGCGGGACAAGACTAGGATTTCGAATTTGGACTCTTCCGCCACGCCGGTGGCGGCTTGGCGTCTGCGCCCCTCACCCTAATAAAACCCTAGCGAGGGTGTTCACGCCCTCGTTCAGAACGCCCGGTATCAGAAACGTACAAACCCCTATCTGCCGGCGCTGAAGGATTGGGCAGTCCAGCCGGGGTACGGGCCGTAGTCGGCGAAGGTGAAGCTGCCGAGGCAGTCTACCGCCCAGAGTGAGGCTGTGCCGCGCGTGTCGGCCCACAGGACATGGACCTGGTTGTCCGCGCCGACGGTGAGGCCCGACGCAGTCCAGCCCGGATACGGGCCGTATTCCTGGTGGCCGAACGTGCCGTCCGTGCCGGTTTCCCACAGGGACAATTGGCCGTCGGCGGCGTGGTTCCAGAGGATATGCGAGTAGCCGTCTGGGCCGGATGCAAGTGCCTGCGCCGTCCAGCCGGGATAGGGACCGAAGTTCTGGAAGACGGGAACGCCTGA
Organism: uncultured Armatimonadales bacterium; assembly: GCA_964243345.1. GTDB lineage: Bacteria > Armatimonadota > Armatimonadia > Armatimonadales > Capsulimonadaceae > JANXMY01. The sequence continues at coordinate 21,426 of CAXTER010000036.1, read as the reverse complement.
CGCATCCACGTCCCACAGCGAAATCGTGCCGTCGGTGCGTGTCCACAGAACATGGACATGGTTGTTTGCATCCACCGACAGCGCCTGCGCCATCCACTGCGGGTACGGGCCGTAGTTTTGGAAGGCGAACGTGCCGTCGGCGGCGATGGTCCACAGAGACAATTCGCCGCCGGTACTGGTCCACAGCAGATGCGGGGCATTGTCCGGGCCGACAGCAAGACCCGACGCGGTCCAGCCGGGGTATGGGCCGTATTCGTTGTGCGTATAGCCGCCCGTTGCATCAACGGCCCACGTCGAAATCTGGCCGCTGGTGTTTGTCCACAGCAGGCGTGGGACACCATTGGGGCCGGAGGCCACCGCCTGAGCGGACCAGCCGGGAAATGGCCCGTAATCGTTCTGCTTAAAGCCGCCGCTTCCGTCAAGCGCCCACAGCGCGATTTGCCCATTCACGTTGTCCCAGAGCAGATTGGGAGCGATGGTTCCAGGTGCAGGCACAGTTGGCCCTTGATGCACGACATGACCATCAGCGTAGCAGGTCGTCGGATTGCCGTCCACATACGGCGACACGTCTTGGAATAGAATCGTCGTCGCCGGGCTGTCAAGGGAGGAGAGCGACACACCGCTCAGAGCAGGACTTGGCACGAAGGGAGAGCCAGTCGGCGTGAAGAAATCGTGCGGCGAGCGCTCTAGGTAGGGTTCCACGGCGGCCTGAAACACCGGCTGGCTCTGCATCGGCGGGAAATGCTCGTCGTAGTCCTGCACATACTCGGCAACGGCCAGCCCAAGCTGCTTGGCGCGGCTTGTGACGGTATCATCGGCGTCAATGCCGCCGCGCGTGACGTGGCCGTCGGCATAGGCCACCGTGTCCAGACCGCCGGTGTAAGGCGGCGGCTCCGAGAATAGGACCGTTGAGTAAGGCGTGGTCACGGAATTAGTGAATTGCCCGCTGAGGTTGGGATTAGGAATAAACGCCGCCCCGCCCGGCGTGTAGAAGTAGCGAGCATCTCCGACATAAGGCTGAACGGCGACCTGAAACTGCGCCTGAGTCTGCATCGGCGGGTACGTCTCGTCGTAATCCTGCGTGTATTGGATGACGCCCAGCGCGAGCTTTTGAGCGCGGCTGACAACAATCTGCCCCGGATCGCCGACTTCCACGCCGCCGCGTGCCACATGGCCGTCCAGATACAAAACTGCGGCAGGCTCATTGGCCGGGGGCGGGTCTTGACGCGCCAGCTCAGTTTCTCCCGCGTTTTTGTATTGGTAGACACTCTGGCCGCTCAGGGCGAGATTGAAGATAAACGGCTGGCCCGTATCCGGGCAGGTCAGGACCGCCGGGCTGGCAAGGTAAGGCCGCAGGGCCGCCTGAAAGTCCGCCTGAGAATGGACCACCGGCAGCATCTCGTCTGAGGCCTGGACATACTGCTCCACAGCGAGATTGACAAGAAGCAGGTTACTCGTGCAGGCATCGGCGCAATAGCCCGTGACGCTCGCGCCGCCCACATTCGCCCCGTGCAGCTTCAGGGCGCTGGTCAGCAGCAGCACCGAGACGCTCAGCAGCGCGACAGCGCCCAGTCGTTCTAAAATGGCAGAGAGCTTCATCGCGGGCAATTTCAGCAGGGGCAATTTCATGGCGTTTCCTCATCTTTGTGGGTTCCGCTAAGAAATCGCGTCGTGCCTGTGATTTCCCGCTTCCACTCAGAGTTCCCCGCCGCTTCCTTGCTTTCCTGCTTTTTCTCTCCTATTTGAGCGGTTTGATGAGGCTCACCCGAACCGCGTCATCCCACATCGGGCCGCGCCGCACTTCAGAGTAGCCGAGTTTGAGGTTCATCTCAATGACATGGCTGTTGCACTCTTCCGTGTGCGTGTACATCCGCGTGATGCCGCGCCGCAGCGCTTCTTTTTCCGCCTGCTGCTTCAGGCGCGTCGCCAAGCCCTGACGCCGATACTCACGCGCGACCCATAGTTGGAAGATTTCGCAAAAGCCGCCGTCCGCAGGGAACAAGTTCTCGGCTAACTGCGGGAAGATGCTCCACCCCTCAAAGTTTTCGCTGAGCCGATTGCGGCAGCGCCAGAGGATAATCCCAATTATGCGTTTTGCGTCTGTGTCTTCATAAACCCAAGCCGCTTTGCCGGTGTCTGAAATAAAGTCAGCGATCTTGACTCGATGTTCCGCCAGTTCTTCCGGCCCCGCCTGAGCCAGATGGGACAGGGTAACACCTTCGTCTTTCAGGTCAACGGCGACAAGAAAATCAAGATCACTTGGTGCGGCTTCTCTTAATACAAGCACTTTGTTTACTTTGTCCAAACCGTCTAAGCACTGCCAAAAGGGGGCGCAGGTAATTCATCTTGGGTTCATCAAAGAAAGTTGTATTGTCGAAAAAAGCGCAAAATATCGACACGTTTGACAAATATGTCGATGGCATAAACATGTTATCAAATTGACATAACTTTATTTTGATTTATTTACCTGTGAGCAAGTGGTAAAAGCCCATGTTTAGATAGTAGCTCTCGCGTCCGATCTCGCAGGGCGGCGCGAGAACGCCGATGCGGCTAAGTCCCAACTAGTTTTGAGTCATCTGTTCTAATGTTCTTGTGACCAACTGCCAGTGCATTGAGAAGGAGACTGCGTTTTAACTTCATCCAAGTCCGTAAATGGAGAGAGGCTTTTTGTCGAAATAGTTGGTCTGCTTCAGCAGTCTTGCCTGCAACAATCGCGTTTGCCCAATAATCTAAAGTTGCCGCCATCGCATCCTCGCGACTATTCACCATCGAATCATCTTGACCAGCTACAAATGGCCCTCGGACGTAATTTTCGGCTGCCGGAAGAGATCGTACAAACTTTGAGCGTAGACGATTAAGGTTTGCGGAAGTGACCCCAGCGTATTGAGGTGTTTTATCTTGGTAAGTGTCGCCGTTCCATTCATAAACCCGTATCACCCCTCCAAGAGCAGAGCGGCTAAAATGGTCTAACTGATTTAAGGCAGGATCGTCAACAATAAGCTCCGGTAGGACGTGATGCCGTAGATCTTCGAATTTGAGTTCATCAAGTGATCCGTAGATGGCTACAAGGTTCTTTATTCCGGTAGAACCGGAATACGAGTACGCATAAACGAGGTTCAATCCGTCATTACCACCATCTCCGAGTTCAAGAGTGAGTATTGGATTGCACTGCGGGCCAAGTTTCAGCAGTTTGATGTTGGCAGAGTTAAACCCATGTATCTCACGAAGTACGGTTCCATCACTTGAAATAATCCGTATCTTCCAGTTGCGGTCTGCGTTTGCGGCTAAAGATGCTGGCTCTGAAACGACTACATACGGTTTCCATTTAATTGTTTCGGCGCGTGATGCTGGTGAGACGCAGCATAATATGCTGCAAAATAGAAACATACAAAGGGTTAGCAGTACGCTTTGCTTCACAAGGTGCTTATACAGGCGAAACATATTTACTCCGTCCAGACGGCCTGCGAGCTGCCTAAGAGGTGGCGCAGGTAGTCTACCATGTGCTCGTCGGGGGTGACGGTGAGATTGGGCTGGATGCGGCGGGTATGGAGGCCGTCGGTGACGTGCAATAACAGGCGGCTGCCGCCGGCGGCTTTATGCTCGGTGAGCTTGCGCTGCAACGGGCGCATCTTGCTGGACATGGTTTCGTCCAGGCGGATGTTCAGGCAGTTGAACGCCGGGCGGGTCTCCTGCACAAAGTTTGCACCCTGACCCAGCAGCTTTTCGGCGGTGGCGACCGGGACAATGGCATCGGCGGAAATCTCGACGCTGGCCGCAGTTCCAGCGTCATCTTCGCCGCCTTTGTTGATGCGGTCACGGTGGGAAGTCTTGCCTTTGACCAAAACGACGCTGTCTTTCTGCGGCGCTTCAGTGAACGTGGCGGCGGCGCGAGGGAACACGCTGACGCTGATGGTGCCGGTTTTGTCTTCCAGAGTCAGGAAGTACATCAGCTCGTTTTTGGCTTTGGTGTAGTACGGGCGGACATTTGTGAGAACCCCGGCGATGGTGATTTCTTCTTTGTCGCCCAAATTACGGCAGTCATCAATGGTGTGCGTAACGTGGGGTTTGACGGCGTTGGCATACTGATCTAAGGGATGGTCGGACAGATACAGGCCCAAAAGCTCTTTTTCCATCGCCGTGATTTCGTTCGGCTTTAAAGCTTCGGCGTCCGGCAGGGGCGGCGCGACATGAGCCAAAGACTCGGCGTCGCCATCGTCGCCGAACATCGAGACCTGCCCGCTTTTGCGGTCGCGGGCAATGGTCGCGGCGCTGGACATCGCGCCTTCTAAGCCTGCCAGCAGACGGGCGCGGTTCTTTTCGAGGCTTGCCAGTGCGCCCGCTTTAATCAGCGTTTCAATCGCGCCTTTAGAAGTCAGCCCGAACTCCCCGACGCCCGCGCAGAAGTCGTGCAGGGACGTGAAGCGCCCGCCATTCTTTTTGCGGGCGGCTAAGACGGCCTCAATTGGGGCTTTGCCGACGTTCTTGATGGCAAGAAGGCCAAAGCGAATAGATGCGCCGACGCCGGTAAAGTCGGCGTCGCTGTCGTTGATGTCCGGCGGCAAAATCTCAATGCGCTGCCCGTATTCTTCCAAATAAGTACGCTTGGCGTCATCAATGAACGCCACCAATTTATCCGTGTCGTCGGCTTGCACGGCCATCAGCGCGGCGAAGTAATCTACCGGGTAGTTGGCCTTCAAATACGCCGTTTGGTAGGCAACCAGCGCATAGCAGAACGCATGGGCTTTGTTGAACGCATACCCGGCGAACGGCTCAATCAAGTCGAACAGATACGCCGCCATCTTCTCGCCCACAATGCCTTTTGCCGCTGCGCCCGCCATGAAGTTCTCGCGCTGCTGGACCATCTCCTTTAGGCTCTTTTTGCCCATGGCTTTTCGCAGGATGTCCGCCTGGCCTAAGCTGAAGCCCGCGATGGCCTGGACAATGCGTAAAACTTGGTCCTGGTAAACAATGACGCCGTAGGTTTCTTTGAGGATCGGCTCTAAGGCCGGGTGCGGGTACTCAATCTTTTCCATGCCCAGCTTGCACCGAATGTAGCGCGGGATTTGTGCCATCGGGCCGGGACGGTACAGCGCGACCATCGCGGCGACTTCGGCGACGGTGTTCGGCTTCAGTTCGGCAACATAGCGGCGCATCTGCCCGCCTTCCAATTGAAAAACGCCGGAGCATTCCCCGCGTCCCAGCAGATCAAAAGTCCTGCGGTCATCTAAGGGAAGTTTGAGAACGTCAATGTCAATGCCGTGGCTTTTCTTGACATTTTTGACGGCCCTAGCCAGAATAGTCAGGTTGGCGAGGCCCAAAAAGTCCATCTTAATCAGGCCGATTTTTTCCAGCACGTTGGCTGGGTAACCCGTCACCAAACCAACACCGTCATCAGCACGCTGCACGGGGATGTTGTCTACCAACGGCTCCGCTGAGATGACGACGCCTGCCGCGTGGACGCTGTCATGCCGGGTCAAGCCCTCCAAGCGCAGAGCGGTATCAATCAGCTCTCTCGCCTGTGGATTGCCCTGGACGGCGGCCTTGAACTCCGGGTTGACTTCTAAGGCTTTGGAAATCTTCATGCCGACGGGCAGGGCGGGAATCATCTTGCAGAGCTTGTCGACTTCGGCCATGGGCATCTTGTTCATCGCCCGCCCGCAGTCCCGGATGGCGGCGCGGGCGGCGAGCGTTCCAAAGGTCACAATCTGCGCGACATGCTCGCGCCCGTATTTTTGGACGACGTAGTCAATCACGTCCTGCCGCCGGTGGTCTTCGAAGTCCATGTCAATATCGGGCATAGACAAACGCTCTGGGTTCAGAAAGCGCTCGAAGGTCAGACCGTACTCTAACGGGTCAACATCGGTAATGCCGACGCAGTACGACGCCATTGACCCTGCCGCCGAGCCGCGCACGCCAAAGAAAATCCCCTCGCGCCGGGCAAAGTTGGCAAAGTCCCGAACAATCAGAAAATACTGACCGAACCCCGTTTGTTCAATCACGTCCAGCTCAAAGCGCAGACGCTCTTCATGCTCCTCGGTAATCTGCCCATAGCGCCGCTTCATGCCTTCAAACGCCAGCACGGACAGGTACGACTGGGCGTTCATGCCTTCCGGCGTGTCGCCCGGCGACGGCATTCCAAGACGCCCGAACTTCAAGTCCAAATTGCACCGATCAGCAATCTCGACAGTCCGTGCCAGCGCATCTTCTTGTCCCGGAAACCGCGCCGCCATCTCCTGCTGGCTTTTCAGATAAAAGTCTTTGGACCTGTAGTTCATCTTCTTGGGGTCGTCCATGTTCGTGCCGGTCTGGACGCACAGCAAAACTTGATGCGGGTCGGCATCGGCAGCGTCTAGGTAATGCACGTCGTTAGTGGCAACCAGGGGCAGCTTGAGCCGCCGGGCCATTTCCACAAGCTGCTCATTGACGCCCTTTTGCTTGTCTAAGTAATGGTCCTGCAATTCTAAATAATAGCGGTCGCCGAATATCTCTTTGAACTCGCACGCAGCATATTCGGCGGCTTTGACATCGCCGTTCATCAGATGCTGCGGCACTTCCGCGCCTAAACACGCCGACAGGCAAATTAAGCCTTCATTGTGCGCCTGCAATAGTTCTCTATCAATACGCGGCTTGTAATACATGCCCTCTAAAGACGCAATGGACGTTAGCTTCAGCAAGTTCTTGTAACCCGTCTCATTCATCGCCAGCAGAACTAAATGCCGGGCGTCGTCCAGTTTTTTGCTTTCTTTATGATGCCGGGTGCGCGTGGCGACATACATTTCGTTGCCGACCAGCGGCTTGATGCCGGCCTTTTTGCATTTCAAGTAAAACTCCATCGAGCCGTACATGACCCCGTGGTCAGTAAGGGCGACAGCGGGCATGTCTAAATCTACGGCTTTCTTGACGAGGTCGTCAATGCGGCATGCGCCGTCAAGCAGGCTGTACTCGGAATGCAGATGGAGATGGACAAAATTGGAAGGAGTGGTGTTCATGTAAACTCTTTGATAATTGCTGACGCCTAACGCGACTCGCTCACTGCTACTAGATGTAGATAATTACACTTACAGCAGGGCGAAATGTTGGGGTTGATGCCTTCTATTCTAGCAGAACGCTTGCGTTTTCGCAAGAGGCATTTTAAGGGCGCAGGCAGCAGCCCGTGGGTATGAAACCCACGGCAGCAAAGCACACCTGCCCTTCGGGCAGAGGAGTCCGAACAGCCCAAAGGGCGTCAGCTTTCTCCTGCCGTGGGTTTCATACCCACGGGCTGCTATCGGCTGCTGCTGCTCCCCTTGACAAACGCTTTCGTTTCTATTACAATCGTTACTATGTCTGACAACGTACTCAACTCCGCCATTGTCGGCTGCGGCGTCATCGGCCCGACCCATGCCGACGCACTGAAGGCGCTTCACTCTGAAGGCATCAATCTCGCCGCCTTCGCTGATGTTGTTCCTGAACGCGCCGAAGCGGTGGCGGCAAAATATGGGGCGCAGGCAAAAACTTTCGAGGCCATTCTTGCCGATCCGGCGATTGACATTGTCCATGTCTGTGTGCCGAGCGGCCTGCACGCCGAGATCGGCGTCCGGGCGCTGCAAGCCGGCAAGCATGTCATCGTTGAGAAGCCGATGGACATTACGCTCGACGCCTGCGACAAGCTGCTGGCCGCGCAGCGGGAGTCGGGGAAACGCCTGGCAGTCATCTCGCAGCATCGGTTTGACAAGGCCAGCGTCGAGGTCAAGGCGGCATTAGAGAATGGGCTGCTCGGCCCGATGGTCTACGCCGAAGCGCGGGTTCCGTGGTACCGGACCCAGGAATATTACGACTCCGGTGACTGGCGTGGGACGTGGGCTTTGGACGGCGGCGGGGCGCTGATGAACCAGGGCGTTCACACCGCCGATTTGATGCGCTGGCTCTGCGGCCCGGTCGAAACGGTCTACGCCCAGGCGCGGACGCTGGCACATGAGCGCGTCGAAACCGAAGACGTGATTGCCGCAACGCTGACCTTTGCCAGCGGCGCAGTCGGCACATTGTCGGCGTCTACCGCCATGTATCCCGGCTTCGCCGTGCGTGTCGGCGTCTACGGCACCGAAGGCAGCGCGATTATTGAAGGCGACATGCTGCACACGCTGACCACAAAAAACGGCCTGTCCGGCGGCGGCGAAGCGTCTTTGGCGTCGGCTCTGCAAGTAGCGACCGGCGGGACAAAAGCGGCGACGGAAGCGTCCGCAATGGCAACCGCCTCCGACCCGGCGGCGATTTGGGGCGGCGCTCATCAGGCGCAGATTGCGGACTTCATCCGCTGCTGCCGCACCGGCGAGACTCCCATTGTGGACGGCGTCGAAGGCCGCAAAGCCGTGGAAGTCGTCTTAGCAGTCTACGAGTCGGCGCGGACCGGGCAGGTGGTTCGGCTTTAGACAAGGGCAGCAAGGCGTGGAGCAGAAGCGTGGAACTAAAGTTCTACGCTGTGGGACGAAGCGCCTACCGTCCACCTTCGTGGACGAAGATTTAGGATTGCGGCATGGAGTTCTCGTCTTTGTCCGCGAAGGCGGACATCGGGCGTCTGCGCCCCACAGCGTAGAACTTTAGTTCCACGCGCTCTTCGTCTCATGCATTACACGAATGGCACCCTATGATCCTTGTTGGCATTGACCCCGGCACAGCGACTACCGGCTACGGCGTGATTGAAAAGCGCGGCGACAAGGTTTCCTATCTCACCTGCGGCGTCATTTTGACTCCGCCCAGCGAGGACGCGCCGGCCCGGCTGAAGATGATTTACGACCAGTTCAACGCGCTTTTAGACCGTTACGACGTGGAGCAAGTGGCGACCGAGCGGCTGTTTTTCACGAACAATGTCACGACCGGCATTCCTGTAGGCCGCGCTCTCGGCGTCATTTTACTGACGCTGGCGCAGCGCGGTCTGCCCTGGACGGAATACACGCCGACGCAGGTAAAAAGCGCAGTGGTTGGCACGGGCCGGGCCGACAAGAAGCAGGTGCAGTTCATGGTGACGCGGCTTTTGGGCCTCTCCGAAGTCCCAAAGCCCGATGACGCCGCCGACGCCCTGGCAATCGCCATCTGCCACGCCCATTCCGTTCGTTTAGGGTCTTTAGTCAAAGCCGGGGTGCGAGGGTAGTGTTCATGGGGCTGAACCCCCGTGCTTCAAAGATGCAAGTCCCCGCCTGCGCGGGCGAAGATTTTCAGATAACTCTTCTGCCCGTGACTCTTCTGCCCGCGCAGGCGGGGGCTTGCACTTCAAAGCCTTGCCGTTTAGGGCAGGGTATCAAGGAGAAACACAATGGCGGGAACAGTAGTCGCGGTGTTTGATGACAATGCCGAAGCCGAACGCGCGGCGCAGGCGCTTGTGGACGACGGTGTGCCTTTGGCTGACATTACCCTGGTCTTCCACGGGGCGGCGGGCGCGACGGGGACGCCGCATGACGACTACAGCGCCCCTGACCACGGGACGCTGGCGACAGGCGTGCGTGAAATGGAAGAACACGATGTCGAGCGCCCGGTCAATGTCGCCGACGAGGCTATTCCCCGCGCCGTCGTCGGGGTCGTCATCGGCGCGACCCTGGGGTCTCTGGCAGTCTCGCTGCTGGTCTTCTACGAGCCGCTGCTGCCGTTTATTGCCGGCCATGCCCTGCTTTGGCAGTTATCCGGCGCGGTCATTGGAGCGGTGATAGGCGCGGCCCTCGGCGTCATGATGTCGAGCGGCATCCCAAAAGAGGCCGCCCGAAACTACCACAAAGAAGTCCAGCACGGCAAAACATTAGTGACCGCGCTTGCGTCCAGCAGCAATGCGCCCCACTTCCAGGAAATGCTGCGGGAGCGCGGCGGACGCCGTTTGGGCTATTTTCCGCGCTTTTTGGACACACTCCAAAGCATCGAGTCTTAGCCGTTCATGCCAAAGCCGACCCAAACCATGCCGGAGGCCGTCGGGCGTGTCCTGGTCCACATTGAGCGTCAGGCAGGCCGCGCCAGCGCGGAAGCGGCCTACGACGGCCTCTTAAACCTGCCGGAGCTGCCTTTGGACGCGCTGACCGAGCTTGGCCCCCTGACCCGCCTGGACCCGCCGGATATTCCCGACGCCCTGCCGTCGCTGCTTTTAGAGACCGGCGGCGGCCAAATCCAGATTGAAGTGTGTCCCTTCGGCCCGCTCGCCCTGCTGTCGTCCGACGGCGTCGCCGACACCGACCCGCTGGCCGAAGCCTTGTATGCCGCCGGCCTCTACCCCCTGTTCCCAAACGACTTAGACGCCGCCGCCCTCTGGCACGACGTTCCCCTGGCAACCTGGCTCTTCCCCCGCCGCGTCTCTGAGGCCCTGGCCCTCTTCGAAGCCCTCCGCGGCTGACAGTCCTCAGCAGTCACACAAGCAAAAGCCCCTGCACTCAAAGGAGCAGGGGCTGATTTGTTTCGCGCGATGGCCGGTCAGGGACGGGTGTCCCCCGGCAGTTTCGGCAGCTTACGGTGTGGATACTTGTGCTGTACATCAGGCAGCGGATGTGCCTCGGCTTGCGGGATCGGGGCGGGAGCAGGCGGCGGTGACTGGGCGCAGCCGCTCCCTAGCACGAGTGCTACCGCGGCGACTAGTCCCAGAGGGACACTTCTCGAAAGCGTCATAGAAATCACATTCCTTCCGCTGACGGGTACTAAAGATCGCTTGTGCCGCTCTTTTTCAGCGACCATAAATACTGGCTGAGGTCTGTAATCTTAACATTTGCTTCGCTGATGGTCGGATACCAATTCGTGCCGGCAGCAAGCGCACTGGGTCGCATCCACTTGACATGCCCATCGCAGAAGACCACATTGCCGCCGCCGTTATGGCGCGGGTCAAAGGTATTTGTGCCGGTATTCTGAACACCGGTATCGGGCAGCTCGAAGGCATCATCCTGTCCCCAGCCGTCCAAATAACAGGCTTGCACCGTCGTCCCAGCAGCCGCAGGAGCATCCACTTGATCGGAGGGATAGAAAGCACCATTTGACAAAATTACTTCCGGCTTAGTCTCCGCCAGCAGCACCGTTTGCGCGGGGGCTTCGATTTGACCCAAACCAACAGGTTTGCCGAAGGGTTGGTTTGCCGAAGTAGGAATAGTTTGATTGGGATCGCATCTGGGGTCAGGCTGCAAGTAGTCTATGTTCATGCCGTAGTCGAGAAACTTAGTGGCCCAGTCCGCAGTAGCATTCGTAGGGGAGCCAGTCCACTGCTTGTAGTAGTCCGCTTCATTGTCCGGGCAGTGGAAGATGGAAGAGGTGCCGGAATAGGCGTTGCTCAGGTAAGGCTCGATTGCCGCTCCCCAGGACCCACGCCCTGGACCAAACCAGTTGCCGGAGCTAACCTGAACCATTGTCTCATCGGAGTCCTGCGTATACTGGATAATGCTGAGGCCAAGCTGTTTGGCGTTGCTGGTGCAGGTGGTTCGGCGGGCGTTTTCCCGGACGTTCTGGAAGACGGGAAACAAAATAGCGGCGAGAATCGCGATAATGGCGATGACGACGAGCAGCTCAATCAGCGTAAAGGCTTTTGCGGAGCCTCGGACCGTGCGGCCCTGGGGAGTAGATGACATAAACATCCCTTCAATGCTTTCTAAAGTCTTGCCGCTCAGATAAAGCGGCGTCTTTGCAGGAACACAAGAAAAGGCTTCGATGCCATATGAGGGGAACAGCAGGCCGCAAGAGCGACTTTCCAACGCTGGAAACGCATTATGGCACAAAACCGTGTAGGAAGTCAAACAATTGACACAGAGTAGGAAAAATCGCGGGTCAAAATCATTGTCCGCCCTCGCCCTCTTCGAGACCCTGCGCCGCTAACTATTTCCCGCCGCAGTTGGGCACAGTCTGTTCATGGAACCACAACAGCCAGCCGACACCCCGCGCAACGAGGCGCAGTCTCCTTCTCTTGAAACGCGCATTCCCAATCCGCTGGCTGAGCCGATAAGCCACCTCGAAGATGATCCTTTTTGGGACGAGATGATGGACGCTATCCGCCGCAAACGCCGTGAGCTAGATGCAGCTTGGGACTTGGTTGGATAGTGTATCTTCTTGACACCGATACCTATTCAAACCTGATGCGCGGCAGCGAGTTCATCGAACGCCGCCTCTCCCACGCCCTCACCTCACAGTTAAAGCCCTGTGCGGCGAAGTCACGGCGAAAAGTGGTAAAATACGGGAAATGTCAGTGCGGGAGGAAAGCGTGAACACTCAACTCAATACAACATCTCGGCGCGGGAAAGCGGGGCGCGTTTCAGCACAGCGGAAGCAGGCTACGGCGCAGGTTCAGCTTGTGCAGACCGTCGCCAAGCTCACCGCCGAAGTGGAAGCCTTGCAGCAGAAGCTGGCACAGATTGAACACAGCGCACCAATCTATCATGTGCCGCAGTCTCTCGCTGAATTAGCGCCCCGCCGCCTCCCGCCGCCCGGTCAGGCTGCCATGCAGGCGATTATGGGCAAGCTGGAAGTGGATGAGTCGCTCGAAGATTTGCTTGCTCAACTGAAGACACAGGGATGACTCAATACCTGCTGGATACAAACATCCTGCTGGCCTGGATGCGCTGGGGAACGTCTTTGCAGGTTTACCTTCAGGCGACTTATCAGCTAGACGCTATCCCCGCCGTGCCGATTATCAGCATCGTCAGCGTCGCCGAGCTTCGCGTCCTCGCCTTGCAGAACAATTGGGGAGCGCAGAAGGTGCGGATGATGGAAAGCCTTTTGGCTTATCTGGTCGCTGTGCCGATCCCTTACCGAGCTATCGTGCAGGCTTATGTCCAGATTGATGATTTCAGCCGCCGCGCCGGGATCAAAATGGGCAAGAGCGATCTTTGGATTGCGGCTGCCGCGCAGGTAGAAGACGCAGTCATTCTCACCACCGACAAAGACTTCGCCCACCTCCCGCAAAGCCTCGTCCAGCACATCTACGTTGACCCCGCCATCCGGCTATAATCAACTCACCGCCATTTCGCTATCAAGGGAATTGCTTTGCTACTATCTCTGGACGCTAACCTCGCTGTCGGCTACAAAAGCAAGTCGCAAATTGCGAGAAGAATTTCCGAACAGTGGGGATTGGACAATCTTTATTGTTCTGCTTGTGACAGCAACAGCTTAACGCAAAGCCCGAATAACACACCTGCGATTGATTTTGTTTGCCCGCAGTGCCAGCAAAGTTATCAACTCAAAAGCAGAGCAACATGGAGCGACCACAAGATTGCAGATGCCGACTATCAGAAGATGATTGCTGCTGTGGGAAGTGGCACTTCCCCGAACTTGCTTGTCTTGCAGTATTCAGCCGCTTGGCAAGTCAAACGGCTGCTCCTTGTGCCATCGTTCTTCTTTGTGCCTTCTGCCATAGAAAAACGAAAGCCTCTGGGGCCGACCGCTAAGCGTGCAGGGTGGGTAGGATGCAACATTCTATTGAGTTCAATTGCTCCCGAAGGCAAGCTCAATCTTATTGATAGCGGCATTGCTTCCAATCCTTCGCAGGTGAGGACGCAATACCAGCAGATGCGGCCCTTGTCTCAGGTAGCCATACCCGAAAGAGGCTGGACGCTCGATGTTCTCCAGATCGTCAGCAGCTTTGGAAAACGCGCGTTTACGCTCACTGAAGTTTACGGCTTTGAAGCCCATTTGGCGGCTCTGCATCCTGAGAATTACCATGTTCGCGACAAAATACGTCAGCAACTTCAGGTACTCCGTAAGCTGAACTTGTTGCAGTTTTTGGGTCGCGGGCAATATCGTCTTGTTGATAGTTCCTCTCAATCATAATGCAGTTTGTAGCGGCCACGGCCAATAGGTGAAATCTTTTTTGACTGTCGAACGACACGCCGCACCGTAGAAGTCCAGGTCGGGTTTGTCTGCGTCCGTGGGTGCTTTTCTACTATTTGGTTGATTTCATTCAAAGTGCCTTCTCCTCCTAATGATGTCAGAGCATAGGAAACTATGTCTGTCCATGTTCGAGTGACAAAGTCGTGGTTTTCCTGTTTTAGCTCGCTTGTGTCTGCTATCGATACGGTATTGAATGTGAACACAAGCGTAACTTGCTGAGCTTCATCCGCAAGCCTGCTGACGGCTAAAGCCAAATACTCCAATTCGCGCTCTATTCCAATAAACCTGCGGCCCAGGCGGGCGCAGGCGACGCCGGTTGTGGCGGAGCCGCAGAAGGGGTCTAAGACGAGTTCGCCGGGGTGGGTGGACGCTTCGACGATGCGGGTCAACAAGGCTTCGGGCTTTTGGGTGGGGTGCTTGCCGTGACGCTTGCCGGGCGGCATAATCTGCCACAAGGACTGCATCTGCTTGCCGCCGTTCTGCGCTTTCATTAAGGGATAGTTGAACGTGTGGCGGCTTTTGGCGCTTTTGGCGGCCCACAAAATGGTCTCGGTGGCGTGGGTGAAGTAGCGGCAGGCGAGATTTGGCGGCGGGTTGACCTTGTACCAGGCGATGTCGTTCAAAATCTTGTAATCCAAGACTTGCAGGCCGTAGCCGACGCTGTGGATATTGTGCGAGGTTCCGGTGACCCAAATCGTGCCGTTGGGCCTCAAGATGCGGCGGCACTGGTCCAGCCACAGCAGGTTAAAGTTGTGGTCGCCGGTAATGCCCGCGCTCTTGTCCCAGCCGCCTTTGTCTACTTTGACCATGCGGCCATTCACGCAGGTGATGCCGCCGTTGGACAGGAAGTACGGCGGGTCGGCGAAAATCATGTCCACCGACTCATCGCGCATCCGGCGCAGCAGGTCTAGGGCATCGGCTTGATAGAGGCGCAGGGCGTTGTCGGGGCTGGCATAAAACGGCGCGGGCGGCTCGCCGTAGCCTGGCCGGACTTCGTGAACTAAATCGGCATCAACAGCAATGGGAGCCATGAGCGCAGCGGCGCGGGGCGAGGGACCGGCGGCGTCAGGGCGGTCAAAGAGGTCAAGCGGGCCGGGGTCAGAAGCGGTCGAGGGCAGGGCTAGCGGCAGATCGGGCAAGGGTCGGATTCTCCTCAAATCAAGGCGATCCGATCCTACCCGATCTTGCGAAACGAGATCAAGGGTTAATTTTGGGCGCAGGCCGCAGCTCCAAGTAGACACTGTTGCCGGTGTCGGGGGAAAACCCGAAGGGCAGGTAAAGCGCCTGAGCGTTCAAGGTGAGCAGGGAAATCCGGCGCAGGTTTTGGAGATCGGGATGAGTCAAAATGCACTCCACCAGCCAGCGCCCTAGCCCCAGCCCACGCTTGGCTTCGTCAACAACGACATCAGTGAGATAGGCGAAAGTCGCCAAATCGGAGACGGCGCGGGCAAAGCCGATGAGTGCAGCATTCTCAAACAGCCCAAAGCAAACCGAGTTCGCCGCTGCCCGTTCTAGCACATCAAGCGTCAGGCTGCCGCCCCAAGTGGTTTGGTGCAGCAGACGGAGCGCCGCATCTAGGTCAATCTGCCGGCGGTCGGTGGTGAGTATGTATTCGCCGTGCTGAAACTGCTGCGGCTGATCGTCCATCGTTGTTTACTCGGTTCGCGCCAGTTGGCGGCTCAAACGCCGGGTGTTCAGCACGACGCTTAACGAGCTGACGAGCATGGCGGCGGCGGCAAAAATCGGGTTCTTGATCAGGCCGATGACGGCTAAGGGAATGCAGACTGCATTGTACAAACAGGCCCAAAAGAGGTTCTGACGGATAATGCCCGCCGTGCGGCGGGCCAGGGTAAAGAGGTCGGCCAGACGCTGCAAATCGTCGCCGATCAGCGTGATGTCGGCGGCGCGGCGGGCAATCTCCGTGCCGGAGCCGAACGCGATCCCAACATTTGCCTGCGCTAAGGCCGGCGCGTCGTTGATGCCGTCGCCGGCCATTGCGACAATCTGCGTGTCCTGAGCCAAGCGAACGCGGGCCACTTTGTCGGCAGGGTGCATCTGGGCAGACGCTTCGGCAATACCGACTGATCGGGCTATGGCGTCGGTGGTCGCACGGGCATCGCCGCTCACCACTTCCAGTGTCAGCCCTGCCGCCCGCAAGGCTTTCACGGCGCGGGCCGCGCCGGGCCGCAGAGCATCGCCCAGCGTGATGAGGCCGCGCACTGCAGAGCCGACGCCGTAAAACAAGGCTGTCTGCGCCTCGGCTTCGGCGTCCTGCGCCTGCTGTTCCAGAGCAGCGGGAATGGGCGCGTTCTGGGCCGCGCAGAGGGCGCGGTTGCCGATAAACCAGGCTTGACCGTCGGCAGTCCCCGTAATCCCCTGCCCCTCGTGCCGGGCGAAATCAGCGGCGGGAAGCGAGGCAATGCCTAAAGAACGCGCATGGGCGACCAGCGCCCGTGCCAGCGGATGCTCCGACGCTTCTTCCAGCGCGGCCAGCGCGGCTAAGTCGCTCTCGGTTCCGGTGAACGCACGAACGGCAAATCGGCCTTCGGTCAGTGTCCCGGTCTTGTCCAGCAGCAGATGGGTGACGCGCGGCAGGACTTGCAGCACGTCCGTGTTCCCAATCAAAATGCCCCGCGCCGCTGCCGCGCCGACTCCCGTAGTGACAGCCAGCGGAGTCGCCAGACCCAGCGCACAGGGGCAGGCAATCACTAGAACAGTCACGGCCCGAACCAGGCAGTCGGAGGCAGAGTGTCCGAGCAGCGCCAGGACGACGGCGGTTCCAATGGCGAGTGCAATCATCGCCGGAACGAACCGGCGCGAGATTTTGTCCGCCCACTGCTCCACCGGCGACTTGGCCGCAAGCGCGGCTTCCACCAGCGCGATCATCTGCGAAAGCGTTGTGTCAGAGCCGGTGCGCGTGACTTCCACCAGCAGAGGCGCGTCCGTGGCAACTGTGCCGCCGACTACTTCGTCCCCCACCCGCTTCGCGACAGGCCGCGCCTCGCCCGACAGCAGGCTTTCGTCTACTAAAGCCGCGCCCTCGGCGACACGCCCGTCACAGGGGATGCGCTCGCCGGGCCGGACGACGACCCGGTCCCCAATACCCAGTTTGCCAAGCGCAACTAAGATTTCCCGCCCATCCAGCGCTTTAATCAGCGCCTTACCCGGCAGCAGGCCATACAGCAGCGCAATCGCGCCGGTGGCATCGTGTCGTGCGCCGGCTTCAATGTGCTTCCCAACCAGCACCAGCGCAACCAGCATGTCGGCAGTGTCAAAGTAGACATGAGTACCCACAAACGTACCGCCATGCACGACCATCCACGCACTGTACGCAAAAGAGACGGCGACGCCGACGGTAATCAGGCTCTCCATGATCGCCGCGCCGCGCCGCATCGCGCCCCAGGCTTTCACAAACAGCGGCCAGCCCGCCCACAGCACCGGCAGGGACAGTGCAAGCTCGACCCGTGGTGCCCACTGGATAAAGTCGGCTGTGATACCCTGCCATGCGAAGAAGTCGGCATAGAACGGCAGCTGGAACATGCCTGCGTTCACGGCAAAGATGACCGCAACCACCGCCCGCACAAGCAGCGCACGCCGTGCGCGGCGCTGCGGGCTGTCCGTGCTGCCGCCCTCGCCCGTGTACGGCTCGGCGCTGTACCCCAGCCGCTTAATCGCTGCGACAAACGCTTCCGGCGCGACGCGGGCGGGCTTGTAGGCAATCTTTACCATGTCCGACGCGAAGTAAACCCGGCTTCGCTCGACGCCTTTCATCTGCCCCAGCGCGTGTTCAATCAGCCACGCGCAGGACGCACACCACATCCCGCCGATTTGGAACGCCGCTTCCCGCGTCACATCCAGCCCGTCGCCTTTCGCCGCCAGCGTCGGAGTTGCCCCCCCCGGACGCCCCCCAGCCCCTAATAATGGGGGAGCAAGAGAAGGAGCATCGGGCCGGGCAATCAGCCCCATCTGAAGGCACTGCTGATACAGCGTCGTCTGCGTCGGGTCCTGCCCATCGCCAATTTGGTCGCTTTCTGCCAGGATTTGATACACCTGACGGCACCCGGCGCAGCAGAACGTGTACGCGCTCGCGCCGATTTCCGCTTCAATCGGCATTCGCGCCGGAAGTCCGCAGAGATCACACAAAGTTTGGTTTTGAATGGCAACAGCCATAATTACATTCGGTTTCTAATAAGCTCGAAACTACTTCGGCAGTTGGAGACTGTAAAACTTGCCCTTGTCAATAACACTTCGCAGTTCCGGCAAAGTGAGAAGACTTCGGTCGTCTTGTAAATCAGCTCGCCATGCTAATACAGCCTTCCCAAATGATACGCAGTACAAGGATACCTCTTGGTGGGTTCCAATTCCTCCGCACTCATAATAAACAACGCAGTACCCCGGTGATGTTCCTGCGAATATGAGGCGGCGGAAAGGCAGCGGCTTGGGGCCTAACACGTCTGTGACTTGGTAAGGCTGCCCTGCATCCGCCATGCTTTCTCGTCCTCCGTTTCCCAGTATCTTCTTTTGAACAACCGCCGGAATTGCAGCCACTGTTTTGACAAGAACAAAATCGTCTTCCAATAAATGCTTTTTGTCTTCAGCCGACAGCGGCGTTCCGCCGTCAGACTGGTTTTTCGGCATGGAATGGTCTTGCTTGGCCTGCGCCGAATATGTACCTACCAGGGCGACACCGGCGAAAAGAAGGCAGGTGGTGACCAGTTTTGATGTTCGTGACATAACACGCTCCTATTTTGCGGCGGCTCTATTCGTCTTTCGGCGGGTGGGCCAAGTTCGGGATTTCGGTGATTGGATGACGCAGAACCGTGTTCATGGTATAGGCAATCAGGCCGCCGAACAGGGCCAGGCTGAACACGATTAAGGCCACAAACAGTGTCAGGCTGGACGGACGGTTTTTGAGCTTTTGGGCCGCGCTGCGCGTTTCTTTGTATTTGATGTTGCTCCAAGTGCGTGGCATATTAGTAATGCTTTCTTTTGAGTGAAACCCCTCCCGGTTCGCTAAGGCTCACCACCCTCCCCTGTGAGGGAAGGGCCAGAGCAAGAAACGAGAGCGTTTGCCTCTCGTCAAGAAGTACAGCCCGCGGACTGTCCCTAAAGCCCTCCCTAACAGGGGAGGGTGGTGAGCCTTAGCGAACCGGGAGGGGTTCCGGCGCGTAAAAAATGGTCTGCACGGCCTCGGACGTGCGCCCGTCACGGACAGTCAGCGTAATTGGTGTCCGGCCCGGCCTGACCGACGGAGACGATACTGTAACCGGCACGGTGACGCTTTCGCGGCCCGGCGCGAGGATGATGTTCGGCTGAATATGGGCATGGGGCAGGCCGGTCATCGTGAGCGTCAGACGCTCCGGCAGCGGCTTGCCGCTGCTGACCGTGAGAGCGTAACCGTTGCTGACGCCCTGCCCCGTGCGAACAATCGCGCCGTTTGCGTTAAGGCTTGCGGTCAGCGGCGTCTGGCCGTAGATGAGGAACAAGACAACGGCGAGGCAGAGCGGGACAGTGGCAACAACGCCCCAGCGGCGGTTGTCCCAGAGGCCGAGGCGCTGCACCGGCGTTAAAGTTTGAGTGACACGCTCCGGGGCGGTGCCGTAGCGGAACTCAATAAGGCCCGCTTTGCCGCGCAGGCCGAGGACATCGTTGCAGGCGTCAGCACACTCGCCGCAGCCGATGCACCCGTGCTGTCCAACGCCCTGCTTAATGTCAATGCCCATCGGGCAGTCGGTCTCGCACTTGTGACAGTGAATGCAGTCGTCGTCACGCTCGTTTAAGTACCGCACCGCCAGCGTGCTTTGATCCGTCAGGCTGCTGAGAAGCGGCCCATACGGACAGGCACGGGCGCAGAAGGTCCGGCGCAGCCAGAGCATGTCAGCGGCGACAGCAAGCGCAGTCACATACACAGTCAGCCCCGCTGAATAATCGTGCCAGGGCGCGGCAGCCGCCGCCAGCACCGTGCTTGGGGCCAGCCAGTAGGAAGCCAGCGTGACACCTGTTCCCAGCGAGACCGCCAGAATGCCCAGCGTCCAAAGAGAGCGCGACAGCAGAAAGCGCGGCCTGCCGGGGCGGGTGCGAAACGCTTTGTCCAGGCGAGCTTTCAGCGAGTCGGCAAAGTCTGAGGCCAGCGTCTGCGGACAGACCCAGCCGCACCAAAGGCGGCCATAGAGAAACGACACGGCAGACAGCAGCGCGGTCCCAAGCAGAGCGACCCAGAGCAGCAGAAACAAGTCATGCCCAGCCATCTTGTGCCAGGAAAAATAAAACTCGTCCCGGCGCAGGTCCAGCCGCAGGCCATTAGTAAACGGCAGGACAACCAGCCCCACACCGCACAGGACTTGGAGCAGGCGGCGCGGCGCGTGCCATTTCAGGCTGCCGTTCGCGGCCCGCGTCAGTGTCGGCGTTTGAACGGGCTTTGGCTGTATAATTCGGTCGGTCAGGTCGAGCATAATAAGAACCCACCTCCTTGCTTCGCAGGGGTCCTCCCTAGCAGGGAGGACCCCTGCGAAGCAAGGAGGTGGGTCAAAAAAGAGCGGGCGCGACTGCGCCCGCCCTGTACCCAGTATACCTCTTTTGCAATGGCGGCGTTCCGCGTTAGAGTGTTCCGCCGGGAACGACCCGGTTAGTGGGCGAAACTTGGTCGCCGCCGCGCACCTGACCGCCTTTGCCGCCGTTGACGTTCGGATTAATTCGCAGCACCTGGCCTTCGCCGGTCTTTTGCGTGTACTGCTGATCTTCGGGCTTCAGCCAGGGACGCCAGCCGCCGTGGCCGTCGGGAACCTCGCGCCCAAAACCGAGCGTCTGGACATAAGCTACTAAATCGCGGGCATCCTGCTTAGGCTTCGGGTTGACTTTATCCGTGTCGTCAAACAGCCAGGTGAACGCGGGCATGATGGACCCCGGCACCATCTGGCGCGGGTAGTAGAAATGCGAGTAGTGCCAGTCGTCGCTGTACTTGCCGCCTTCGCGCGATAAGTCCGGGCCGATGCGCCGGGTTCCGAGAAAGTGCGGCTGGTCCCAGATATATTCGCGCTCGTCGGCAATCGGCGCAACCGACGTGCCGATAGAGTAGCGCTTGATTTCATTGGAGAGAGGCCGGATTTGCTGGGAATGGCAGTACATGCAGCCTTCACGCTGGTATATCCGCCGCCCACGCTCCTGCTGGATCGTGTAGCCGGTCAGTGTCCCGAACGGCTGCGCGGACACGTCGCCGGCGAACGCCGCCGGGGTGCGGTTTTCCCGCTCCGCCACTGCAAGCTCGTCCGTCGAATAGATCGCGTGGTAGCGGGCGGGGCTCTTTGCCGTGTTCTGCGACCAGTTCTCATTGAACGATGGAATGAGCATCGTGAACGTCAGGCCAATCACGAAGGTCATCAAAATGCCCAGCCCGGTCAGCATCGCGCTCTTTTCCGGCTTTTGCTTGAGGATTGCCAGCAGCGTTCCAACGAGAACAACAAATAAAATTGGTATCAGGATTTGGAGCATGATAATCTTTCAGAACCTACCCCCGGCAGTTCCTGCCGACCCCTCCCTAAGAAGGAAGGGTTCAGAAAGGATCGGGGATTGAGAAGTAGTCCTTCTGCCTCTGCTTTTTACCCTTCCTTCTTAGGG
>CAXTER010000035.1:0-51715 GCA_964243345.1 uncultured Armatimonadales bacterium | reverse complement strand
TTGCTTGCTGCGCCCTCTTTGCTTGCTGCGCCCTCTTTGCTTGCTGCGCCCTCTTATCTGTGTTGCTCCCCCATTATTGGGGGCTGGGGGGCTGCTATTTCAGCTTCGCCGCCAAAACAACCCCTCTTCGGCTTGCTTCATCTTCCACAACAATTTTGACACTGCTCGGTGCGTTCCCATCCTCGTCAAAGATGACCAAGTCGTTTTTGCCGGAGCGCAAAATCGACTCCGGCAGGTAAACGCCGTTGACGGGAGATTTTTCCGGATAGCGGCCCAAGTTGCGGCCGTTGAGCCAGACAAAGCCCTGCGAAAGTCCGTCCGTGGCAACGCGCAGGACAGGGTGCGGGCCGCTTGGGCCGGGCGGAACCGCCGAAAAAATCGAATGGAAGAAAGTCGGTATTCCGGCAGTGGCGGCGGCTTGAAGCGGCTTCCATTGCGGCGACGTGTACGCGGGGTACGAGACGCCGCCGTGCATCTTCCAGCCTTCTATCGTCGGGCCATCTTCCAGGCCGTAATCCAGCCGAACTTCTCCGGTCAATCCTCCCGGCCCGGCAGTGTTCTGGACTGCAATCGCCAGCACGTTCGGGCCGCCTTCATGCCAGACACTATCCAGCGAAACCGTCGTGTTGGAGTTGAGGCCGACATCTGAGGCAATTTTCGTGCCATTCAAATAAACCGTCCCGCTGTCGTCAATGCTGTGAAGGAACAGGTTGCGGTGCGGGCCGGGGATATTGGGCAGGATAGCACGGAACCAGGCCCAGCCGACGCGCCCGCCGAAAACGTCGGTCGAGGTAGATGCATCCTGCCAGCCGGTGACGGAAGCATCTAAACCCGGCGCGGCTTTCTGCGTGGCGTCATTCGGGGCGTTGTCGTCCGCCTGCCAGCGAAATGCGTTCAGCTCCTGCCGCCCGCCGCTGTTTTTGGTCAGCGTCACCGGCCCGGTAATCCCCTTCCATTTCGCGTCGCTGGTATCGAGCGGACCGTAGTAGTTGAAAAGCTTGTCGCGCCCGTAGTGGGCGGTGAGGAAGGCGACGGTGTTCGCACCGGCCTTCAGCGTGACCGGGAACGTGCGTGGGGCGGAGCGGACATCCACGCTTTCTGCATGTTTGCCGTTGACAAAGCAGCTCACCCAATCGTCAGCGCTGGTTAAATTGAACTGATAATCGCCGGCCGCCGGAACAGTGACAGTGGTGCGGTACCAGGCGTAAGCGCTGTAATCGCCGTCCGCGCCCATCGGCAGCGGCTCTTGACTTGCTTTCCAGGCGGCATCAGAGAAACCCGACTGGGCCTGCGGCACGGCGGCATTCGCCTGCCATGCGCCTAAAACTGGAGGGACGGCAGAGGCCGCGCCCGGCACGGAAACTGGAATCAGTGCGATAGCCGGCTTTGCAGCGTCCGGCAGATACAGCAGGGCGGGCAGGGCGTGTGCCGCAGGCGTCAGGCCATCCTGCTCGGTCGAAAGCCGGAGACCGATCGGTGACGGCTGGATTTCTCCGATGTAGTCCGGGCCGCAGGCAATCAGGCTGCCCTGCTCCAAAAACCAAGTCCGCTCGGCCATGTCTGTCGGCATGGTCAGCACGCGCACGGTCTGACTGCCAGACACAAAGCTGCTGACACGCGGCACGCTTTTGGGAACCGTCGTTTGCAAAACAGCCCCAGCCGTCGAAACAGTCAAGCCATTTCTATTGCCGACGATTTTTGCATGGGCGGCGGCAAAGTGCAGCTCGACCGGCTCGCTTGGATTGCCGTAAACCACCAGCGTTGTCAGCGCTCCCGTTCGGGTGACTCCAAGAAGGCGGGCAGCGGCAAGCGAGAGCTGCACGCCAGGCGCAAGCGGGTAGTCACGGACAATGGGGACCATCTCGCCGGAGGCAACAGAGATTGGTCCGGCGGCAGGGTAGGACGCGCCGCCGACTTTCACCTGCGTGCTGACGGGGCTGCCGGTGCGGTTGAACAAAAACAGAACTTCCCCGGCGGGACCTTTACGGTGGGTGATTTGCAGTTCACCGGCGGTAGGAACTGCGCCGTCGCCGCCGTCTGACGCCACAGAGTTTGCCAGCAGGTCGCCGAAGCTGGTCGCAAACATGGCGGCTTTTTTGCAGTTATAGTAGGACGGGCGCAGGTCGCCGGACTGACCGATAGGCGAGCCGAAGTCATAGGACGCTGCCTGCTCATCGTTGTTCCAGGTGTCAAAATCCGTGCCGCCGGCCATCGTGTAGTGGGTGTAGCCCGCACCGCCGTAGGCGATGACTTTCCAGGTGGACCGTTCCAGCAGCTTGGCCCGGTCAGCATCGTAGCCATACTTTCCCACCCAGCCCGTCCAAAACTCGGTCGAGTACCACGGCGAAGTTCGCGTCGACGTATCAAACGGCGCGTCGCCGGCTGGATTGTCACTGTGGTTCAGGCCGCTGAAGAACAGCGGCACCTGCAAGCCCATCGCCCGCATTTTTGTGTAGAACCATTTGTAGTAAGGGTTTGGGAGGTCCGTACCGCCGCCGACGCCATTCGGAAGCACATGCTCGTTTTCCATCTGGATCATCAAGATCGGCCCGCCGTGATTGATTTGATTGGCGACCAGGATCGGGACGAGCTTGTTGAAGTAGGGAGTCACGGCCTGGTAAAACTGGGCGTTGTCGGACATCGGGCGCAGGCCGGGCTTGAAGCGAAGCCAGACCGGTAAGCCGCCGGTGTCCCATTCGGCGTTCACATACGGCCCCATGCGGACGATGGCATACAGGCCCATCGAATGGATTAATTGCAGGTATGCATTAAAATCTTTTTCGCCCGTGAACTCGAACTTCCCTTCCATCGGTTCTTGATAGTTCCAGAACGCATAAGTTTGGACAGTGTTGTAGCCGGCTCGCTTGATCCGCAGCAGGCGGTCGCGCCACAGCGCCCGCGGAGTCCTGGGGTATTGCAGCTCGCCCGACACAATGAAAGTGCGTTTGCCGTGAATGATGAAGCCGCGCCCATCAAAATTGATACTGGCTCGTGCGGCAGGCAGTGGCGGAAAGATATTGTCATTGTTGTTCGGCCAGCCAAAGGCATGGACGCGGCCCGCAAGCGAGCAAAGCAGGCAAAAGGCAAAAATCCAAGCGGCAGTGCGGGGAAGGTATTTCATAGAGGTGTTCAAAAGACTGCATAAAACGCAGAACACAGGGCTGAATCCCTATGCTTTGAAAGGGCTACTCCCCGCCTGCGCGGGCATGAAGGCCCAGCGAAGTTGGTCGCCCACTCAGGTGGGCGCTTGCTGTTTTAAAGCCCTGCCGTTTAGGGCAGGGGCTTTTCAGGTAAACAGGGGCGTCTGACGCATGTCAGACGCCCCTGAGTAATCGTGGTTTTTTAGCTGTCGAAGTAGAAGGCTTTGCCGGAGGCTGCCGACGTGTAAATGGCTTCCAGTATCTCAGACACAACAAGCGCCTGCTCCGGCAGAACGACCGGGGCGGTGTCGTTGCGGACAGCGTTGATCCAGGAATGGGCTTCTTCCACGGCAGGGTCGGAGGATTTACCTTCATAGAAAGCGACGCCGCTGGCGGAAGTCTGGATTTGGTTCATGTACAAAGTCGAGAACCGCTCGCCGTTGATCCGCAGACCGCCCTTAAAGTCCGCACCGGCTTTTGTACCAGCCAGTGTACATTGGGCTTCGGCGGTGTCCACGAGGTTGATCGCCCAGCAGGCTTCCAGGTTGATGGTCGCGCCGTTCTCCATCGTGATAAAGCCGAAGGCGGCTTCTTCCACGGTGAACTTGGCGGGGTCCCAGGGTCCCCAGGCATTGGCGGCGTTCTCAGTCGGGGCCAGCTTATGGTAAGTAGCACCCATGACGGACTTCGGCTTGTAGTTGTTCATCATCCACAAAGACAAGTCCAGCGAGTGCGTGCCGATGTCAATGAGCGAACCGCCGCCCTGCTTTTCGCCGTCCAAAAAGACGCCCCAGGTCGGGACGGCGCGGCGGCGGATGGCAAGCGCTTTGGTGTAGTAGATTTCGCCGAGGTCGCCGGCATCGCAGATTTTCTTGAGGTACGACGCTTCGGCTGTCTGCCGGTTCTGGTAGCCGATGGTCAGCTTTTTGCCGGTGCGCTGGGCCGCTTCCAGCATTTTGCGTGCGTCGGCGGCTTTTTTCGCCATAGGCTTTTCGCACATGACATGCTTGCCGGCTTCCAGCGCAGCAATGCTGATTTCGGCATGAGAGTCGTTCGGCGTCAAAACGTGAATGACTTCAATGTCTTCATCTTTAAGAAGCTCGGTATAGTCGGCGTAGACTTTGGCATCAGGCGTGCCGTATTTGGCGGCGGCGGCCTGCGCTTTGGTTTCAATGATATCGCAGAACGCCACCATCTCGACTCCCTTGACTTTCGCCAGCGCCGGCATGTGCTTGCCGCCTGCAATCCCGCCGGTCCCAATAATGCCTACTTTAATTGTTCGTTCCAATGGCTTGGTATGCCTCCTCGTCTTTGTTCCTAATGCTAGTTTCAAGGCGGCCTCGGAAAAATCCTGCACGATTTGGAAAATTGTTATTGGCTGGCTTGCCATTGACTCCAATTGCCGCTAAAGGGAGTGACCTGGCCGCCGGGGCTGAACACGAGGAGGCGGGTCGCGACTTTATCTAGAAAGAAGCGGTCGTGGCTGACGACGATAACTGCGCCGGGAAAATGCACCAGCGCCCGCTCCATGACCTGCGTGCTGGTTAAATCCAGGTGGTTTGTCGGCTCGTCCAAGATCAAAACCTGCGCTTCGGACAGCAGGCACATGGCAAGGGCGACACGCGCTCGCTGACCGCCGGACAGTGTGCCGATTTTGCGGCTCATGTCGTTTTCGGAGAACTGCAAAAGCGTCAGAAACTTGCTGATTTGCTTCCGGGCTGCGGTAAACGCCAAAGAGCCGGTCCCGCCGCTGGTGTTGACGGCATGGGTGACGGTGTCAGCCAAATCAAGCGCGGCGTAAGTTTGGTTGAAATCTACAAACGTGATGCCGCGCTCCCAGACAATCTCGCCGGTGTCTGGCACTTCCTGCCGTGTCAGCAGCCGCAGCAGCGACGATTTCCCACTGCCGTTCGGCCCGACAATCGCCAGCCGCTCGCCTTTTTCAATCTCAAATGAGACGTCTTGAAAGAGCGACTGAGCGCCGTAGGACTTTGTCAGATGCTCGGCGCGGGCCAGCTTATCGGGAACGCGCAGACCGCCGTACAGGGACGTGACCAGGACATCCACTGGGCGCGGCTCACGGCGTTTTTTCAGGTCGGCGAGCTTGCGCTGCAAGGTCGGAGTAAGATTGCGCTTGGCTTCTTCGCGGTCGGTGATCGCTTCGGCCTCAAACGTCAGAAGCTCTTCTTCATGCAGGAATTGACGCTCCAAAGTTTTTAGCCGAAACTGCTTTTCCCGCACATACTCGCTGAAACTGCCCCCGTACTCCTGAAAGCCGTAATTTTCAATCTCCACAATGCGGGAAACGACGCCGTCCAAAAACTGCCGGTCATGGGAAATCAAAATGAGGCCGCCGGAGAACTGGGACAGCCAGCCTTCCAGCCAGGCCAGCCCGGCGACATCTAAGAAGTTCGTTGGCTCGTCCATGAGAAGCACATCGGGCTGTTCCAGCAAAATCTTTGCCAGCGCCGCCCGGTTCCGCCAGCCGCCGGACAACTGGTCAATGGGACGATCCCGATGCTCCCGGCTGAAGCCGAGCTTGGTGAGCACGGTATCAATGTGCCGGGGATATTCCCAGCCGTCCCGCCGGTTCATTTCGTCGAGCGCCAAACTTTGACGCTCTAAAAGGCGCTCCATCTCGCCGGTGTCTTCCACGGTTTCCAGCTCCGCCGCAATCTCAGAAAGATCGGTTTCCAGCGCTTGCAGGTCGGCGAACAGTTCTTCCAAGACTTGCTGCACGGAAAGCATTCCATCCAAAGAGGAGAACTGCGAAAAGTAGCCGATTTTGAGGCCCGGCGCACACTCCACCGTGCCTTCCGTCGGCGCAGCCTGTCCCAAAATTAATTTAAAGAGCGTTGTTTTGCCGGTTCCATTCTTGCCGATGAGGCCGACGCGCTCTCCAGGCTGCAAGCGGAAAAATACAGAGCGCAGAACAAGGAGCTGCTCATACTTGAAAGTGACGTTGTTGAGGCGGATTAAACTCATATCTTTATCATACCTAACATTTCTTTGTCATGCCTAAGCTGCAAAGGCTTTTGTTTTGCGTAAAGTTTGAGTATAATAGAGGCGAGGAATTGGGAACTGCCTTTTTCCAACACTGTCTCAACTCTGCTTTGCTACGCTTTTCAACTTAGGAAGCCTCGCTCGTCATGTCTATTACATCACTCCTGCCTTCGGATTCCAACGGCTCCGGGCCGCCCCGCGCCGGCGAAAAGCCGTCGCGGCTGGCGACGTTCTGGGAGAACCTGGACAAGCCCGACTCTGCTGCTCTGCACGGGCTGTTCAGCGGCGCGGCGTGGATTGTTTTAACCACAATCTTCGGCTTTATCATGTCCAATGAGCTGACGACGCCGGACATTTTCGCCGGCATTCCGCAGCTCACGTTTAGCCGTCTGCGCCCGGCCCACATTTCGGCGGGTCTCTTCGGCATCTTTTCGGCGGGCATGTTTGGCGGCTGGTACTTTATCGTGCCGCGCCTATGCAAGACGCCGCTGAGAACGAACCGGGCGGCGAACCTGGTGCTGTTTTTTTGGAACTTGTTCGTGCTTCTCGGCCTCGGCGCGATCTTGAACGGGGACACGACCGGCAAAGAATATGCCGAGTTCCCCTGGTGGGTCGCGTGGCCGGTCCTGACGCTGATGTGCGCGAACGCCGTGATTATCTTTCAAACCATTGCGGCGCGGCGGGAACCTAAAATCTATGTTTCGCTTTGGTATATCGGCGGCTCGCTGGTGTGGGTGGCGATGATGTGGTTTATCGGCCATGTCATGTGGCACCCATTCACGACCTATTTAGATGCAGGCGGGCAGAAGCACATTTTGTGGAGCAACAATGCTTCTAACATTCCAGATGGCGTCACTAACTTCCAGCGGACAAGCTCGCTGACCGGCCTGAACGATGCAGTCTGGAACTGGTTCTACGGGCATAACTTGTTCGGCCTATTCATCACAACAGGCGGCATTGCACTGGTTTACTATCTTGTGCCGAAGCTG
Organism: uncultured Armatimonadales bacterium; assembly: GCA_964243345.1. Classification (GTDB taxonomy): domain Bacteria; phylum Armatimonadota; class Armatimonadia; order Armatimonadales; family Capsulimonadaceae; genus JANXMY01. The sequence goes on along the minus strand of CAXTER010000035.1, from coordinate 44,583 downwards.
TCGCGCCGCCCGCTGTATTCGCACATGATGTCTTTAGTCGGCTTCTGGTCCATTGCTTTGCTGTACTCCAACACGGGGCAGCATCACCTCTTGCAGGCACCGATCCCGAACTGGCTGAAAATCATTTCCATCATCGGCTCGGTGGGGCTGATTATCCCGGTGTTCTCGTTCAGCGTCAATATCTTTATGACCATGCGCGGGCAGTGGGGGCAGATGCTGGAAAACATTCCGCTGCGGTTCGTGATGACCGGCGCATTCTTCTACCTTGCCGTCTCGTTCCAGGGTACTATCCAGGCGCTGATGTCGGTGAACCGGTTTGTCCACTTTACGCAGTGGGTCATCGCGCACTCGCACCTGGCATTCCTGGGCGCATTCGCATTTATTTCGTCGGCGACCATGCTTTACATGGTGCCGCAGGTTGTCCGCAAGCCGCTTTGGAGCCGCAACTTGGCGGATTTCCAGTTTTGGCTGATGCTGATTGGTGTCAATGGCTACTTCTGGGCACTGACGGCGGCGGGTCTCGCGCAGGCAAGCGCCTGGACGACGCTTGGCGAGCAGGTTGTCAAAGCGTATCCCGTTGTCAAGCCGTACTTTTTGCTGCGGACTGTCTTTGGCGGCATGTTCATGCTGGGCGTCATTTTCCAGTTCATCAATTTGGTAATGACCATCCGGCAGAAGATGCCGAGCGCGGCAGAGAAGCGCAACTTGGGGATTGCCGAGATGCAGGAGATCGGCGCTCCAACAGGCGAGTTTGATGACCGCGTCGCGGTTTTAGATTAGCCCATATTCGATTAGTTAGAAACTTCCGTCCATGAAAATGACTCCGCTGACAATTATGTTCGGCTCGATAATGGTGATGTTTAGCTGGGTTGTCGTGATGGCGATTCTGCCGACCCAGGTGTTCCGGCCATCGCCATCGCCAAACGCACACCAGTACACCTCGCAGGAGCTGAAGGGCCGCGAGATTTATCTGGAAAACGGCTGCGTTTACTGCCACTCTCAGGACGCCCGCCCGATGGATTGGGGCATGGGCAGCGGCCTGGCATCCGAGCCGGGCGACTACGCTTATGACTCGCCGCACTCGGTCGGCGAGCATCGCAACGGGCCGGACTTGTCGCACGAGGCCGGCTACCACCCGGACGACTGGCACTGGGCGCATTTCCAAAATCCGCGCTACACGCGCCCGCAGTCGTTCATGCCGTCGTACAGCTACATTCGCGGGCAGGACCGGGCCAATTTGATTGCCTACATTCAGTGCCTCGGCGGCAAAATGGGAATTAAGCGGGCGTCTCAGCAGGAAGCGCTGAAGGCAAACTTGATCAAATACTATCAAAAAGGCCCCGGTGAGAACGTCGCGTATCTGAACTCAACTATTCCAACCTCCTGGCTAATTATGCCGAACCCGGAGCCGGTAACGGAAGGCTCGGTAGAGCGCGGGCGCGTTCTTTACGTTGCATACTGCGCGGGCTGCCACGGCGAGCATGGCGACGGGCGCGGGCCTTCTAAGTCTTATCTGAACCCGCCACCGATGGACTTTACGCTGGTGCAGGCGTCCGGGGCCGACCCGCAGGGTGGGCAGCCGGGTTACCATTATGACTACCGGAAGAACGAAGTTTCTTCTATTTCTAACGGCGACATCTACTACGTTGTTCTATATGGTATCCCCGGAAGCGCAATGCCGCAGTTCAAGGGACAATTGCCGTCGGAGAAAATCTGGGATGTCGGCAACTATGTCGGCTGGGCGTTTATGGGCTGGAAAATGGAGCCGTATTCTGGGCGCTATGAAGAACTGGCACAGCAGCCCTGGGAGCATACCTTCGAGATCGGCCAAAAGAAGGTCGCGTCAGTGCGTTAATGTGAGCCGGCCCAGGAATGCGTGAGCCGGCTCAGGATTGAAATTCTGGGCTGAAGAGCCTTCCGCTGATTGTCCTACGGACAAAAGAAACAGACAGGAATTTGAATCGGCCCGGCACTTTCTGTGCCGGGCTACTTCAATTAAGGGAACCATGAATCTTAGGAAACTCTTTGCTGCCGCATTTGCGATTGTTGCGACCCTCTTCATTATCCCCCGCAGCTCCGCTCAGGCTATTCCTCTTTACAAAGACGTCAAAGCGCCGCTGGAAGCGCGGGTCAATGACTTGTTCCAGCGCATGACGCAGGACGAGAAGCTTGGCTTCTTGACGGGAACAGGCTTTACGACCCAGCCGCTGCCGCGTCTCGGCGTCCCCCCAATGGCGATGGCGGATGCCGGGGAAGGGGTGCGGGGCGGGGCGGACAGTACGCAGGGACCGGCGACGCAGTTTCCGGCGGGAGTTGTCATGGCGTCTTCCTGGGACCCTCTGTTAGTGGGTCAAGTCGCTAAAGCCATTGGCGAGGAGGCGCGGGGCAAAGGCACGGGCATACAAGTGATGCTTGGGCCGGCGGTCAACATTCAGCGCTCGCCTCTCGGCGGGCGCAACTCGGAATACTTCAGCGAAGACCCGTTTCTTGCCGGGCGTCTTGCCGTCGGCTACATTCAGGGGATGCAAAGCACAGGCATTGGCGCCTGCATCAAGCATTACGCCTGCAACAATGAAGAAGTGGATCGGTTTGGCGTCAACGTCCATGTGGATGAGCGGGCGCTGCGCGAGATTTACCTGCCGGCGTTTGAGGCAGGAGTCACGGAAGGCCATGCGTGGTCGCTGATGGCTTCCTATAACCGTGTCGGCGGCTACTTTGCAACGGCAAATCAGTATCTGCTGACGGACGTTCTCCGCAAAGATTGGAACTGGGACGGGCTGGTCATGTCCGACTGGGGCGCGGTGCATGAGACGGCAGGCACGGTCAGCGCGGGCAACGACTTAGAGATGCCGGGCGGCACTTACGCGAACCACGATAAAGTTGCCCGTGCTTTAAAGAGCGGGCGTGTCACGCAAGCCGAAGTGGATGAGTCGGTCAAGAGAATACTGCGGATGATTATCCGTACCGGGCTGCTTGACGGGCCTCTGACACCTGATCAGAGCGCCGTCAACTCACCGGCGCACCAGCATTTGGCGTATAAGGCTGCCTGCGCGGGGATGGTGCTTCTGAAAAACACCGGCGGCATTCTGCCCCTCAATGCCGCGAAAATCCATTCAATCGCGGTCATTGGGCCGGGCGCAAAGGGAATGCAGTTTGATTCGGCGGGCAGCCCCGGCGTCCAGCCGTTTTATACAATTGAGCCGCTGGCCGGCATTGAAACGCGCGTCGGCTCCGGCGTCACTGTTCGTTATGCCGCCGGCCTGAGCAGCGGCAGCCCCGTGCCGCCGTCTGTCCTTCGCTCCCCACTTGGCGCGGGCCTGCGGGGCGAGTATTTCGCCAATCGGGCTTTAGACGGGCAGCCGGCCTTGGTTCGGACGGATGGATCGCTGCAATTTGACTGGTCCCATGACATGCCGGCGGCAAATGTGCCGCGCACGAATTTCAGCGTCCGCTGGATGGGGACGCTGACTGCGCCGGTAACCGGGCAGTACGCGCTGTCGCTGACGGGGGATGATGGCTACCGGCTGTTTTTGGACGGGAAGCAGTTGGTGGATCACTGGTTTGAAGGCGGAACGTCCACGGAAACCGTGGACGTAAACTTGATAGCAGGACACTCGTATGACCTGCGGATTGAATACTTCCAGGCGGGCGGCGATGCTGTTCTGCGTTTCAACTGGACCCTGCCCGGCCAGTCTTCTTACACGGAGGCGGCAGACGCGGCGTGGCGTTCCGATGTCGCCGTAGTTGTCGTCACAACGGCTGGGACGGAAGGGGAGGGGCAGGACCGGCCCTCGATGGCGCTTCCGGCTGACCAGGACAGGCTTATTGAGGCCGTTGCTGCCGCAAATCCGAAAACCATTGTTGTGCTAAACAACGGGACGCCTGTTTTGATGCCCTGGCTGTCGTCGGTTCCAGGCGTCCTAGAAGCCTGGTTCCCCGGCGACGAAGGCGGCCATGCGCTTGCGTCTGTGCTTTTCGGCGACGTCAACCCCAGCGGCAAGCTGCCGACAACGCTTGCCGCCAGGCGCGAAGATTACCCGGATTTCGGCCATTTCCCCGGCGTCAACGGCCAAGTCACTTACGCGGAAGGGATTTATGTCGGCTACCGGCATTTTGACAAGCGACGCATTGCGCCGCTGTTTCCGTTTGGTTATGGGCTGTCCTACACGACATTTCGCTTTTCCAGCCTGCACCTTTCCCGCCCGTCGCTCCGTCCAAACGGCACTGCGACCGCAAGTGTCGCCGTCACCAATATCGGGCCGCGCGAAGGCGCAGAAGTCGCCGAGCTGTATGTGCATGACCCATCGCCAAAAATAGACAAGCCGGTGCGCGAACTTAAGGGTTTCGGGAAAGTTGATCTGCTGCCGGGTCAGACTAAAATTGTCACGATGACTTTGCGCTCGCGTGACCTCGCTTACTGCGATGTTCCCGGCAAACAGTGGCGGGCCGACGCCGGCGCTTATGACATTGAAGTCGGCGCATCCTCGCGGGACATCCGGCAGCGGGCCACGCTGCGCTTGACTGCGACCTACACGCAGCCAATTCCACTGCTCGGCGATGTACCGTCCCCGCCGGCACGCGATGTCCATGACCTTGCGTACAAGCGGCCTGTGACGGCATCGTCCGTGCAGGAAGCCGATACACCCGCCCAAAACGTCAACGACGGCGACGACAGCACCCGCTGGAGTTCAAGCTTTTCCGAGCCGCAGTGGATCGCGGTTGACCTCGGCAAAACCGTCACGATTGACCATGTCAAGCTGCTGTGGGAAGACGCTTACGCCAGCGCGTACTCCATTCAAGTCAGCCCAGACGGCAAAAATTACACGGATGTCTACGCGACTGAGAACGGCAACGGCGACCCGGAAACCATCCACTTTACGCCGGCTGCCACACGCTTCGTCCGGCTGTACGCAACAAAGCGAGCCACCCAGTTCGGCGTGTCCGTGTTCAGCTTTGAGGTGTATGCGCCGGGGACATGACAGTAAGGGCTATGGCACAGGCAAAGAACGACCTCACCCGGAAACAAGTTTCCACCCTCTCCTTGTCAAGGAGAGGGTCGCCATTCTGATGGCGGGGTGAGGTCGTTTTCTTGTTCCTTTTTTGCGGCTTAACCAGCAAAGCGCTTGGAAACGGCGTCCCAGTTGACGGTGTTCCACCAGGCGGCGAGATAGTCCGGGCGGCGGTTGTTGTATTTGAGGTAATACGCATGTTCCCAGACATCGTTGCCCAAAAGCGGGGTGTGGCCTTCGCTCATTGGGTTGTCTTGGTTTGCGGTGCTGACCACGGCGAGCGTGCCGTCAGCAGACTTGACCAGCCAGGTCCAGCCGCTGCCGAAGCGCTTGACGCCGGCATCGTTGACGGCGGCTTTCATAGCGTCGACGCTGCCGAACGCCGAATTAATGGCTTCCAGCAGTGCGCCGGTCGGCTCGCCGCCGCTTGGCCCCATAATCTCCCAGAACATGGTGTGATTGACATGGCCGCCGCCGTTGTTGCGGACTGCGGCTTTGATGTCTTCAGGAATGGCGTTCAGGTCTTTAATCAGCTCTTCCGGCGATTTGGACGAAAGCTCCGGGTGCTTTTCAATCGCAGCGTTTAGGTTGGTGACATACGCCTGATGGTGCTTGTCATGGTGCAGGTGCATGGTCGCCTCGTCAATGTGCGGCTCCAATGCGTCGTAAGCGTAAAGCAGTGCAGGAACTTCAAATGCCATAATCGGTGTGACTCCTTCTTCGAGATCGTGTTGAGACTAGTTCGCGGCAGGAAGCGCGGACTCCTGCTCGTTAAAGAAAGTTTCCACTTCGGCCAGATCGTAAACGCGGCGGGCAGGCGGCAAAAACTGAAGGAACCGCTGGCCGTAGGTCTTGCGGACCAGCCGCGTGTCTAAAATCGCTACGACGCCTCGGTCGCGGCTGGTGCGAATAAGCCGCCCGAAGCCCTGCTTTAGCCGAAGCTGGGCCTGCGGCAGCGCGAAGTCGTTAAACCAGTCGCCGCCGGAAGCCGTAATCTCGTCCACGCGGGCCTTGTGCAGCGGGCTGTCGGGAACGGCAAACGGCAGGCGGTCAATGATGACTAAGCGCAGGTCTGCGCCGGGAATGTCCACGCCTTCCCAAAACGACTGCGTGCCGAACAGCACAGCATTTTTCTCATCTTTAAACGTCTGGATTAATCGTGGGTTAGGCATTTCTCCCTGGCGCAGAAGCGGGTAGGGCAGCTCCGACTGGGTGATCTGGTCGTAGGCGGCGTTCATGGCCCGGTAGGACGTAAACAGCAGGAACGCGCCGCCTTTAGAGGCTTCCAGCAAAGCCAGCATTTCCGTAGCGACGTCATAAACGTAACCGGGATCGTCGGACGGTATCGGCAGGTGGCGCGGCAGATAAAGCAGACAGTTGTGTGGGTAGTCAAACGGCGAGCCGACAATGGTTTCCGACACCTGCGGGTCATTGGCGCTGAGGCCGAGGCGCTTGCGGACGTAGCCAAAGCCGCCGTCGGTGGACAGCGTCGCGGAAATCAGCGCCGCCCCAACGGAGCGCGGCTGTTTCCAAAGCGCCGCCTGCAAGATAGGTGCAACGGACACCGGTGTCCAGTTGATTGTCGCCGATGGCCCGCGCCGTCCCAAGCGTCCCAGTGATCCCCACCGGACGAAATTAGCATCGTCGCCGCCGAACGCAAGCGTCAGCTCTTCTTTGGCCCGGACACACTGGCGGCGCAGTCCATCGACGCGGTCTTTGAGGGCCGGCTGCCCGCCGGTGTCCTGCTTCAGAAGCTCGGTGGCGGTTGAATCAAGAAGCGTTCCAATGGCAGCGGCCTGAGCACGGGCTGACTGCAAGGCCGGTTCGCCTCTGAGTATCTCGGACACGACAAACTCAGGCCGCCCGCCGTGCAGGAACGGATCAAACAGCGCCTGTGAGCTGTTTTCAATGGCCTTTAAACGGTCCAAGTTCATGTCCAAAGAGCGAGCCGTCCGGCGCAGCTTGTCCATGAGGCCGGGCAGGCGAGCCGAGGAAAACGCAACCCCAAATGCAGCCGCCGCGGCGGTCTCCAAATGATGCGCTTCGTCAAACACAACAAAGTCATAGTCGGGCAGCAGCTTGGCGTCGGGTTCCCCGGAGCGGCGCACGGCCAAATCGGATAGAAAGAGTGCGTGATTAACGAGAAGTATCTCGGCTTCCTGCGCTTCGCGGCGCATCCGGTAGTAAAAGCAGCGATCAAAAAAGCGGCACTCCTGACCCTTGCAGGTATCGGGATTGGCGCGAATTTCGGCCCATCCGGAATAAGAGAAGTCAAGCTCGGCGGCATCGCCGGTTTCTGAAGTCTTGCTCCAATTGACGATTTGAACAAACTGCGGGTCGCCGACGGTCCAAAGGTCTTGACGGGCGGCGTCCATGTCCTGCAAGCACAAATAGTTGCCGCGCCCTTTGACGACGGCGGCTTCCACCGGCTTCTTCCAGACAGATTGGGCCAGGGGTACGTCGCGTTCGGCAAGCTGGCTTTGCAGCGCCAGAGTGTGGGTTGAGATCACGATACGGCTATTTGCTTTGGCGTGCCGGAGCGCCGGCAGCAGGTAAGCCAGCGTCTTGCCGACGCCGGTTCCGGCTTCAATCAATGCAATGCCGCCCGGCGCGGCCATTGCCGACTCAATGGCTGCTGCGACTGTTTGCTGCTGCGGGCGCGGCATGAAGCCGGGCAAGGCGCGTTTCAGAGCGCCGTTTTCACCGAGATAACGAGAAAGATAGTTGGGTCCAGCCATAATTTTCTGAGTGATTACCTAAAGAATTTCGCAGGAAGTTTTGTAAGAAGCCTGCTTGATGTTTTGTTCCTGACACTTCAGCGGTATAAGCAAGCAGAACTTAACCGATGTAAGTCTCGACACGCACTTGCGGTCCGAGAGCGGTTTTTGTAAAAAGGAGCTTTCCCACCCATGTCCACACGAACAAATTTGCATCGCTGGGCGCTTGCCAGCGCCGTTGCCGCTATGCTGGCGTCCGCGCCGAGCGCCTTCGCGCAGACACCTGACACGCCGCCCGCCGCGCCGCCGCCTGCAACGAATCCCACCACAACGGATGCGCCCGGCACGACGGTTCCATCGCCTGCGCCGCCGACGACACCGGACTCCGGCGCGGCAGGGTCCACGTCTTCAATGCCGACGTCGCCGGGTACGTCCGGCAGCGGTTCTATGTCCAGCAGCCCCATGTCTCCGGGCGACCTGCCAACTGACTATAAAATCCTGAACAACCGCTATTTTGACGCGGCGGATTTGGAGCAGTCACGCGCACGCGGCCTTTCGGATACGGAAATCGCGTCGATTGTCAGAGTCGTCAAGCTGACTGGCCTGCCGTTTGGACAAGTTTCGGCAATGGTCGAGCGCGGCGAGAGCTTCCCGGTGATCGCAACAGAATATAACCTCAAGCTGAGTGATGTCTACAATGTGGACAAAGAGAAGCAGCAGGTTTCCGATTATGACGCTCTTAACAAGTATGCTGTATCTCTAGGCCAGAACGGCGGCATGATGTCTATGCCAATGAGTGGCTCGTCGTCCTCCTCCATGCCAATGACTCCGGCGACACCGCCTCCGCCAATGGCAGCTTCGTCTTCCACACCTTCTGCTACGCCGACCCTGGACATCGTTGACACGGCGATGGCGGCACGAAATCTGACAACTCTGGTCAAGGCCCTGCAAATCGCCGGACTAGTGGAAACATTGAAGGGAGCCGGTCCATTCACGGTGTTTGCCCCTACTAATGCTGCCTTTGCCAAGCTGCCCGCGGGTGCTCTGGATGCGCTGGAAGCCGATCCCGCCAAGCTTAAGCAGGTGTTGACTTACCACGTCATCCCGGCGAACATTATGGCATCGGACGCGCTGGCAATGACTTCGCCGACCTCGCCCCCTACTGTGGAAGGCGCAACGCTCCAGATTACCAAAGGCCGAAGAGGCCGTCTTCGGGTCAACAACGCAACTGTTGTGAAGGCGGACATCGCGGCAAGCAATGGAACCATTCACATTATTGATGCCGTCCTGATGCCGCCGACGGACTCCTCTACGTCTGCTGCGCCGACAGACACGCCGACACCGCCCGCCGCGCCCGGCGGAACAGATACGACGCCGCCGGCAGCCCCGATGCCCGGTGCAACGCCAACCGCGCCCGGCACGACACCGACGCCTGGTCAGTAATTAGATTGAACACTCATGGCCTTCCTGCACTGGAGCTTTCCAGAGCAGGAAGGCCTTTCTGCGTAACAGCGTCACTCCATAGTACCACCGCAAAAAGTGCGGCGGCAACCACGCCGGCGTCATTCAGCAGCAGGCAGGACGCAAGCCCGACGATGCCCGCAGGCCGCAGCGCAGCCTCTGCCGGTCCATGCGGAGGCGAATGCCTCCACAAATACCCAATGCACAAAAGCGCAGGCCAAAGCAGCGCCGCCCAGGCGCTGTGGTAGGCCAATCTCCCCTCGGTTGCCAGCTTGCGCCGGACAATGTCCCAGGCTTCGCCACTTCCCCCGGCAGTGATTCGCCTAACGGCTTCCCCAATGTGCGAGTGGCTGGAGGGCAGCAAGAATGCATCCCCAAGCGCGGCCAATGCCATGCCTGCCGCAACAATTCCCGCTAAGAGCGCGGCTGACCGCCTGGTCCAGCGGCGTCCTGAGACGGTGAACACGAATGTCGCGAAGAGGGCCAGTGACACCAGGACGCCGCCTGCTTTTGCTCCGGCCGACCCCAGCAGCAGGACAAGCGATCCCATAACTATTATCAAAACGACTTGGCGGCTTCGGCTGCCGGACCACAGCCGCGCTGCCGTCACAAGCGCCGCGCCGAGAAGCAAGCCCATCGCTTCGTTGCCGATGCCGTAGTAGCGTGCGCCTTCAATTGCGGAGTAGCCCAGCAGGCCGTCACGCATCAGCTCGTTTCCCGTCACCATGTCTGCCGTCAGTGCAAGTGTCAGGCCACCCGCCAGGCACTTTACAGCAAGGTTCTGGCTGACATAACGCGCCGACAAAGCTGCTGATGCCAGCGTGACAGGGAGCAGCCAAAACCAGGCGTCGGACACAGAAAAAAGCGCGGAAGTCACGGCGCAAAGAGGAGCCAAAGACAAAACACTCGGCAGTGGCCGCCGGGACCCAAAAATCGTCGCTGCCCCAATCCACAGACCTAGCCCCAGCGCAAGGTAAGGCAGGAGAGCCATGCCTCGTGCCTGCCGCACAGCATCGCGGCTAAGATGCGCCGCCTGTTCCACAGCGTGTGTGGACGCCGCTTCCGACCAGGCAAATCCGAACGGCAGCGAAAGAAATTCGGTGCGCGGTATGCCGAGATAACTTGCAACAGCAGGAGCGAAATCCGTGTTTGTGACCAAGCCAGGCTGGTGTGTAGACGAAGACGCCAGCAGGCCTGCCGGAATGTCTTTGCCCCATACCAAAACCGGCGTCAGCCGCTCGTCCTGAGCATACGCACTGGGATTTGCGTAGGGTGAGATGACGATTAACCGGCCGCGCAGGGCGGCAATTTGGGCTTTGGCTGTTCCAACGACGGCGTCTGCTGCGGCGGCACTCGGCCCGGCGTCCCAAATGACGCACACGCCGGATTTCGCATGAAGCGTCAGGACGCGCTGCACAGCGCCGTTTGGGTCCGCCGCGATCCAATCGGCATCTGGCCCGCCGCCGGATACTACACGAGTTCCCTGTGCCCTCAGCGTCTCCGCGAGGCTGCCGAGACGCAGATCATAACCAAGATCGGCGTTCACGCGGACGACGGCGGGCCAATTTGTACAGACCGATTGGTCGGGGCGCGGTGCAAGGCTAGTTCGCCGTAGATATAAATCGCCTGCCCGAACTTCTGTTCCCGGAACCTGCGCCTCCGCTGGCAGGAAGCCGCTGCTCGGACCGGCAGCTCCTGCCGCACGCGAGCCTGCGCCGAGTGTCAGCAGGGCACTTAACCCCGTTTCCTGTTCGTGCGCTCCGGCATGGTGCGCCGTGCGCGTGTTCATTACGGCGACTGCCCCAGCCTGCATCAGTTGATGCAGATGCGGCGCGGCGGCGTTTCGCCAGTCCTCAAGGCTCGTGCCGGGCAGCAGGATGACGACAAGCGCCTGCGGGGACGCCGCCAATCGTGCCGGGATGCTGCCGAGCAGCAGCACGCAGAGGAAGAAAAGCTTCATGGGCGGGATAAAGCCGCGTCGAGCGCCTGCCGGACTGTCTCAACGCCAATGACTTTGATGTCCGGCCCATGCCGCAAGCTTGCTTTGTTGCGGGCGCAGACAATGGCCTGCTTGAAGCCCATGCGGGCGGCCTCTTTCAGCCGCAGCTCCATGTGGCCGACGGCGCGGACCTCGCCGCCGAGGCCGACTTCCCCCGCGAAAATCGTGGTGGGGTCAATTGGACGCTCCTGGAAGTTGGACGCGACGGCGACGGCAACTGCCAAATCGGAAGCCGGCTCTTCCACGCGGACGCCGCCTGCCAAATTAACAAACACGTCCTGGCTGGCAAGTCCGAGGCCGACGCGCTTCTCTAAAACCGCTAAGATCAGATTGACGCGGTTGGTGTCAATCCCGGAGACGGTTCGGCGCGGGTTGGATAAGTAGGAAGGCGCGACGAGGGCCTGCACCTCGATCAGCATAGGCCGCGTGCCTTCTACGGTCGCCAGGACAGCAGAACCGGCGGTATTTTGGGTACGCTCAGCCAGCAGCATTTCAGACGGGTTGGGAACTTCGACTAAACCTTCCTCGTGCATCTCAAACAGGCCCAGCTCGTCGGTTGAGCCAAAGCGGTTTTTGACCGCACGCAGGACACGGTACATGTAGTTCTTGTCGCCCTCAAAGGTCAGCACGGTGTCTACCATGTGTTCTAAAACGCGCGGCCCGGCAAGCGTCCCCTCTTTAGTGACATGGCCGACTAAAAAAATGGGAATGCCTTCGCCTTTAGCGACCTGGGCCAGATGCGCGGTCGCCGCCCGCACCTGCGAGACGCTGCCCGCCGCCGACTCGATTTCCGGGTGCTGCATAGTCTGGATGCTGTCAATGATGGCAAATGCCGGACGCTCCGCTTGGATCGCCGCCGCCACCTGCGTCACGTCCGTCTCGTTATGCAGCAGCAGCTCGCCGCCGGTGATGCCAAGCCGCTCCGCCCGCAGCTTAATCTGCGTCGCCGACTCTTCGCCCGACACATACAGCGTCTTGCCGCCGCGCATAGCAAGATGCCCGGCAACCTGTGTCAACAGGGTAGATTTTCCGATACCAGGATCACCGCCGATGAGAGTCAATGCGCCGCGCACGATGCCGCCGCCGAGGACGCGGTCAAACTCGCCGATGCCGCTGTGGATGCGGCCTTCCTGGGCCGGGGAGGGGACATCGCCGAGGCGCTGCGGCTTATTAGAGCCGACAAAGGCTGGCTGAATCGCTGAGCGTGCGCCGAGCGCTTTAGACGGGGCAAGCGTTGTCGTTTCTTCCAGGCTGCCCCATTCGTCGCAGGAGGGGCATTTGCCGAGCCACTTGGCGCTTTCGTAGCCGCAATGGCGGCAGACATATTTAGTTTGCGCTTTCGCCATATTTTATTGTACCTGATTTGAAGAAGGCTGCATTTGTTCAGGGCTGCATTTGACAGCGCGGCGTGTTTCTGCTAGAATCGGGCGTAAGGAGCTATTTGCCATGCCAAGCGTCTCGGAGACACTGAAAGCGCTGTACGCCGTACAGCAGGTTGACACGCTTATCCAGAGAGCGAGAAGATCACAGTCCAATTTGGATAACGGCACGGCGGCATCCGCCGCTGCTGAGGCGGCAAATGCTGAGGCCAAGCAGAAGCGAGTCGAGCTGCATAAGCTCGCGGGCGATTTGAAGGACAGTGAGCTGAAGCTGGAAACAGTGGAAGCCAAGCGCAAAAACAATCAGCAAAGAATGTACCAGGGCAGCATCACGAACGTCCGCGAACTTGCCAACATTGAAAAGGAAATTGAAGCGCTGGGCCGGCAGCAGTCGGACCTCGACGGGCGTATCTTGGCGCTGATGGAAGACGTGGAACAGGCGCAGGCGGCGTCAAGCGTCGCAGACGCGCAGGCTCACACGGCGGAAGGACACCGGACCGAAGTGCTGGCTGCGTACCGGTCCCGGTACGACGCGCTGGCGCTGGAGCTGACCTCGCTCACGCAGCAGCGGGAAACAGCGGCAGCCGCCGTGGAAGACAAAGCTGCGCTGAAGCGCTATGACGCGATTCGGGTTAAGGCGTCCGGGGTTGGCATCGCCAAAATCGAAGGCGACACCTGCGGCGGCTGCCACATGAAGCTGTCGTCTACATTGATTAAAACAGTCAAAGAGCAGGCGCAGATTTTGACCTGCGAAAACTGTGGGCGTCTGCTGCTTTCTTAGCTTCGCGCCTTTTGCCGAGCATAACTCCCGAAAGTCAGGCTATTCATTGACGCGCAGGCAAGCCGCGTGCTATAATCCTTTGAGGTTCGCCGCTTACGATGTCGCAGATGCCGCCCCATCCCACACCAAGTTTTGCTGCGCCGCCCCCGGCCCCGCCGCTTCCGACCCTGCCTGTACCGTCCCCCAGCGAGTTTGAACATATCCTCAAGCGCCTTGTGGACCGAATCGGCAAAATTCTTCAAGCTGAAAAATGCGTCTTTTTGCTGCATGACGCGGGTTCGTCCATGCTGTACGCGGCCCCTCCGGCCCTTGGGTTCAGCCGGGAAGAGCTTCTTTCTTTAGAGCGGCCTGTTGCCGAAGAAGGAGTCTCTAATGAAGTTTTTCGTACCACGACTTCTTCCATCACCTACAATGCCGAAATGGACCCACGGGCGGCGTCCGAGGGCTTGTCCCGGCTCGGCATCCGTAATGCCGTCTCCGTGCCGCTGATTGTAGAAAAGCGTGACGATGACAACCGGGTGGTGGACCGGGTGACAATCGGAGTTTTGCATGTCTTCAACAAGAAGTACGGCGGGGCATTTGCCGATGAAGATGTCCGTCTTTTGGAGCAGCTTGCCCGGCAGGGCGCGGCGGTAATTGCATCGGCGCAGATGTACCGGGAGGTCGTGCAGGAAAAGCAGGAGCTTCTGCACACGATTGAAAGCCTCTATGCAGGGCTGCTGATGGTTGGCAACAATGGCAGGCTGGTCCAGATTAACCCCTCGGCACGCGCCATTCTCGGCGTTTCGCCGACCCTGCCGGTCATTGATTTGCCGTTCGAGCGTGTCGTATCCGACCTCCGCATTCAGTCCATTCTGAACCGGGCGCTGTCGTCGGGCCATGCGGAAGTTGCGGAAGAAGTTGCGTTTGCCGTGGCCGACGCCGTGCCGGAGGACCAGTTTCAGGAACGCATCTACCAAGTGCAGTGTGCGACGGTGCGGGATGACAACGATGAACCCGCTGGCATTGTGGCGATCTTCAACGATATTACCGAGATACGCGGCGTCGAGCAGATGAAGACGGCGTTTATTTCTACGGTCTCCCATGAGCTGCGAACGCCGCTGACGAGCATTAAGGGCTTTATTTCGACGCTGCTGCACGACGAGGAAGGCTACTTTGACGACGCGACCCGCCGCGAGTTTTATGGCATTATTGACGCGGAGTGCGACCGGCTCAAGCGGCTGATTGAAGACCTGCTGGACATTTCGCGCATCGAGCAGGGCGGTGCGATGCAGATGAACTGGCAGCCGGTGGATGTGGCGGCGCTGGCCGAGAAAGTGCTGACGGTGCAGCGCTCTTATGCAAAAGACCACAAATTGGCGCTGGACTTTCCTGTCGGTTTTCCGCTGATTGAAGCCGATCCGGATAAGATTGACCAGATCTTGACGAATCTGGTCAACAACGCCATCAAGTATTCGCCGGACGGCGGTCTAGTGCGGGTTTCCGGGCAAATGGCATCCGCCGACAGAGATCATCCAGTCTCGATTGTACTGCGGGTTTCAGATGAAGGCATTGGCATCTCGCGCGAAAACCTGCCTCGAATCTTTGAGAACTTCTACCGGGTGGATAACCGAGACAACCGGGAAATCGGCGGGACAGGGATTGGCCTAGCGCTGGTCAAAGCACTTGTGGAAGGTCACGATGGAACAGTTAAACCCGAAAGCGAGCTTGGCAAAGGAACGACGTTTGTTGTCACACTGCCCGTGCATCGCTCCTGATTTTTTATGCTTCCTCTGAACATCTCTGTACAGCGGGAGGCCGACGCGCTGGATTTGCCGCTCCCGGCGTATGCGACACCCGGCGCGGCGGGGCTGGATCTGCGGGCGGCTTTGGCGGCGGAGCTGACGCTTCTGCCGGGCGAACGGGCGCTCGTTTCGACCGGCATCCGGCTGACGCTGCCGGAAGGGTATGAGGGCCAGGTGCGCCCGCGCAGCGGACTTGCGTGGAGTGCCGGATTGACCCTGCTGAATGCACCGGGAACGATTGACGCCGACTACTACGGCACGGTTAAAGTTATTTTGATTAACTTGGGCCAAGTGCCGGTCTGTATTCAGCGCGGCGACCGGATTGCCCAGCTTGTGGTTGCGCCGGTGGCGAAAGTGGCTTGGGTGGAGACGGAGCTGAAGTGCGGCCAAGAACCAGCCGCCACACGAGGGCGCGGAGAAGATGGATTTGGATCAACCGGCAAGCAATGAACTCTCTGCGGCAAGCGGCAGCGGCATCGAGATCGGCGAGCGCGAAGAAGCAGCCCTGCCGCGCGAAGCTTATGCGCTGCTGGCCCAGGCGAATTTGCTGCGGATGCGCGGGCATTGGGAAGAAGCGGCGCAGTCCTGCATGGCGGCGCTGCGGCTGGCTCCAGACAGCTCTTCGGCAAACAGCCTGCTGGGCGACATTTACGAGAACCAGGGCCGCTATGACGATGCCGCCCAGTGGTACCGCATGGCGCTGGACGTGAACCCCAACAGTCCTGCCGACCGCCTCAAGCTGGATCGTCTGCTTAACTCGGATCGCCTGCGCCGGCGCGGAGAGCAGCGCGAGCCGGCACCGGCCGTTGGGGCTGTTCCGGCTAAGGCCGCTTTGCCTCCGACGCGCAGCAGTCTGCCGCATCTCACGCGGGACCCGGAGGCGGCTTTGCGCTACGGGGCGATTGCGGCGGCGCTGGCGCTGATGCTGGTCATCGCTTTTGCGTACCGCGCCGCCCACGATGCCGGGACGCTCCGCGGCCTCGGCTTTGGAAGCGATGCCGTCGTCAAGCTGCCGCCGGTCGTCGTGCCGCCTGTGGCAGGGACGCTGCCGACTGATCCTGACGCTGTTCCTGCCCATGACCCGTCGGAGCAGTCGGTTCTTTCTCTGCTTCAGGCGTCTCCCGAACTCAGCAAGCAGAGCATCGCTGTGTATGATGTTCAGGCAGACCCGCGTGCCGGGCGCATGACGATTACGTTTGGCCTGCCGCCGTCCGAAGAGCTGACTCAGGGCGAAGTCGCGCATGATGCTTTAAGAGTGCTTCAGGCCGCTGGCCCGGTTCAGTCTGTTGACACGCTGACAGCCCGCTGCCTTCTCGTCCCGAACACTTCCGGCTCTGCGGGAACACTTGCATTTGTGGGCGATGCCTCGCGCGATGCGGTTCAAACAAGCGCGGTAGCCGACTCAGATTTGACGGACGCGCAGGCGGCGGCGGTCTTCTCCAATGTCTGGTGGTCTCTCACGGCAAACATACGCGCTTAGGCAAGCAGGCCCACTAAAGCACGAAGGCTTGACGCTGTTCCCGGACAGTAGTATAATGGCTGTGAGGAAATTCACAGGCACTCTCCTCGGACAAGATGTATTGGGAAACGATTTATCCCGTGAGCAGCATTCTCCACAGCAGCGTTCCTAAAGTCCCCATCCCGACCCTGGAGCGCCTGGCGACTTACCTACGTTACTTGATTGATCTGGAAGCTACGGGCATCGAGACGATTTCGTCCACCGACGTCGAGAAACAGACCGGAATCAATGCCGCGCAGTTCCGCAAAGACTTGTCTTATTTTGGCGAGTTTGGAAAGCCGGGCGTCGGTTACAATGTCGTAGACCTGCAAACCCGGATTGCACACATTCTCAAAATTGACCAGATGCAGCCGATTATCGTCATTGGCGCAGGCAATTTAGGAAGTGCTCTGATTGGGTATCCTGGCCTGCGGGAGCATAAGTTTCACATCGCAGCGGCGTTTGACAACGACCCTGAGAAGATCGGACGTCCGCAGGGCAATCTCGTTATCCAGGACGGGACGATGCTGCGCCAAGTGAATGCCCGCATTAGCGCCCGTATTGCCATTATCTGTGTCCCGGCATCTGTGGCGCAGGCAGTCGCAGAAACAGCAATTGCCGCAGGCGTCCGTGTCATACTAAACTTCGCGCCGATTTTGCTGAAATTACCGGAACGAATCGTGGTTCGCAACGTGTCTTTTTTGCAGGAGCTGGCTGTGCTGTCGTACCATCTTTCCAGCGAGACCCGCAAATAACAATCAATAATCTAATAATCTATGGCAAACACACGTACTGAAAAAGACTCGATGGGCGAGTTTGAAGTCCCGTCAGACGCTTACTACGGCGCACAAACGGCGCGGGCAGTTGCAAACTTTCCCGTGTCCGGCGTCCGGTTCCCGCGCCCTTTTATTCGAGCGCTCGGCGCGATCAAGCGGGCGGCAGCGGAAGTCAATCTGGAGATGGGCCTGCTGGACCCGGAAACGGCGGCTCTGATTCATGCCGCCGCCGATGAAGTTATTGAGGGACGACTAGACAGTCAGTTTGTCGTAGACATCTACCAGACCGGCTCCGGCACGTCTACAAACATGAACACGAACGAGGTCATCTCGAACCGTGCCATTGCACTGTCCGGCGGTGTGATCGGCTCTAAAACGCCGGTGCATCCAAACGACCATGTCAACAAAAGCCAGTCGTCGAACGATGTCATACCGACGGCAATCCATGTGGCGGCGGCAACAGAACTGGAAAACGCGCTGCTGCCTGCGCTGCGAAGCCTGCATCAAGTACTGACGGCGAAAGCTGACGAATGGGATTCGATAATCAAAATCGGGCGGACGCATTTAATGGACGCGACGCCGATCCGGCTGGGCCAGGAAGCGTCCGGCTGGGCGAGGCAAACAGCTCTCAGCATTGCCCGGTTAGAGTCGGTCAAGCCGCGCTTGTTTGAGCTAGCGATTGGCGGCACAGCGGTCGGCACCGGCATCAACTCACCGGCCGGCTTTGGGAGCGCGGTGGCGGCAAAGCTTGCGTCGCGGTTTGAATTGCCGTTCACCGAAGCCGAAAACCATTTTGAGGCGCAGGGCAGCCAGGACGCAGCCGTGGAGATGGCAAACCAGCTGTCTACCGTAGCGACCTCGCTTTTGAAGATTGCAAACGACATCCGCTGGCTGTCGTCGGGTCCACGCTGCGGCCTCGGCGAGCTGTCGCTGCCGGCTGTCCAGCCGGGATCATCCATCATGCCCGGCAAGGTCAATCCGGTTATGTGCGAGCAGTTGATGATGGTCTGCTGCCAAGTCATCGGCAACGCCGTGACGGTAACAACTGCCAACACGCACGGCAACTTGGATTTGAATGTCATGCTGCCGGTGATGGCTCGAAACGTGCTGGAAAGTATTACATTTCTTGCAACTTCCGTGACTGTTTTCACCGAAAAAGCCGTGCTTGGATTGACAGCCAACAAAGAGCGGGCGGAAAGCTTAGTAGAGTGGTCCATGAGCATGGTGACAAGCCTTGCGCCGGTCATCGGCTATGACGCTGCTGCGAAGCTCGCCAAACGCGCCGTAGACGAAGGCCGGACTGTGCGCGACATATGCGTCTCCGAACATATTCTGCCGCTAGACCAATTAGAAACTCTGCTGGACGCACGGCAGATGACCGAACCCGGCGTCGGTGCCGGCGGTGAATAGTCGGCGTAAGATAATGCAGATAATTCGGGAAGCTACAGCGGAAGACGCGGCGGCTGTTTGCGAAGTGCTGAAGCGTTCCATCTTGGAGCTATGCGTTGCCGATCATCGAAACGATCCGGCAATCCTGGCGCGATGGCTCCGCAACAAGACGCCGGAGCAGGTCAAAGAAGAAATCGCGCTGCTTGGAAACTCAGTGCTGGCTGCGGTCGAGGATGCTGCGGTACTCGGCGTGGGGCTAGTAACAGACACAGGCGAAATCGGGATAAACTATGTGTCGCCGGATGCGCGGTTTCGGGGCGTCAGCCGGGCCATCATGGCCGCATTGGAGAGCCGCGCTAGGAGCGCGGCAACACACGCTGCACGCTGACCAGCACGGTGACGGCCCGGCAGTTTTATCTTTCCGGCGGCTACATCCAAAAAGGTGAAGCATTCTTGCGTTTCCCCGGCGACTGTCCCGGATATAAGATGTTTAAGCCATTGACGACAGCCTCTTAAGGCTCTAAAGGAAAACCATCATGCCAGAGAACCCCGTGCGCGTTTTAGTGTGGGATGAAGCCCCGGCCCACGCCCCGAAATCCGTTTACCCCAACTCTATCAACGGTGCGATCGCCGAGGGGCTGAACACGTTAGGCGGCGGCGCAATTTCGGCGACGACAGCCAATCTGGAAGACCCGGAACAGGGTATCACGGAAGAAGCGCTGAAAGGCGCAGATGTTTTGATCTGGTGGGGCCATGCGCGGCATGATGAGCTTGCCGATGAAAAAGCGGACATGATTAAAGCGGCTGTCCACGGCGGCCTGGGTTTTATTCCCCTGCACTCGGCCCATTACTCCAAGCCATTCCGCAAGGTTTTGGACTGCACCGGCCACCTTTACGGCGGCTGGCGCGAGGCGGAGCCGGCGGACACCGAAGAAATTACGGTGTGTGCGCCTCAGCACCCAATCGCGCAGGGAGTCAGTGCGTTCACCCTGCCGGCGGAAGAGATGTACGGAGCGCCGTTCGGCGTGCCGCCCCCCCAAGCGATCATTTTTCAGTCCTATTTCCCGCTGGGAGGCGAGTATTTTCCTAGTTTCGTCATAACGGTAGGCGAGGGCATAGACCCAAGCTTCACGACCGGCGGCGGCAAGGGTGCAAACCGGGGCGAAGGGGCAGGGCGCGTCTTTTACTTCCGTCCCGGCCACGAAGTGTTCGCAACCTACATGGACCCGAACGTCCGGCAGATACTTCATAACGGCGTCCTTTGGGCGGCGAGGCGTATCTAGCCATGACAACTTGGAAACGCGCGATCATTGTGGGGGCTTCGTCAGGCATTGGCGAAGCTCTGGCCCGCGCTTTATCGTCCGACGGCAGCCGGGTCGCTTTAGTGGCTCGGCGCGAGGAAAAGCTGCGGGCGCTGGCTTCGGAGCTTGACACACTCGCCGGAGCGCCGCTGTCCAAAGTTTACGCACATGATGTCCGCAACTACCAAGACGTTCCCGCACTGTTTGCCCGGATCACGCAGGAGCTAGGCGGGCTGGACATGATCATTTACGCCGCCGGCATCATGCCGCCGGTCGGGCCGGAAGAATACGACACGGCAAAAGACGCCGGAACGATTGCCGCGAACTTCACTGGCGCCGTTGCCTGGCTAAATCAGGCCGCACCCCGGTTCGAAACGGCCAAAACAGGCACGATTGTCGGCATTTCCAGTGTCGCGGGAGATCGTGGTCGGCGGGGCAACCCCGTGTACGGCGCAACAAAAGCGGCCTTTAATGCGTATTTAGAATCGCTGCGAAACCGGATTGAGCGCAAAGGCGCGTTTGTCGTCACGGTCAAGCCCGGCCCGGTACGGACACCGATGACTGAGGGGCTGAAAATGCCCGGCATGATTGAAGCGGATCAAGCGGCGGCAGAAATCCTTGCGGCAGCGAAAGACAAAGTCCGCGTCGCCTATGTTCCTGCGAAGTGGAAGCCGATCATGGGCATCATCCGCGCTATCCCGGCCCCGATTTTCAAGTATCTTAACATTTAGAACAAATCTCTTAGAAGCTGGCTGGCAAGATGATCGCCGAAAAAGAACTGCTTGCCGAGACGCGCCATGAGCGTGCCGACAAGACAATGGAGCGGGTGGAAGGGTGGGGGATGGCATCGTCGTCCCTCAGTTATGTGTCGCGCCCCATTAATGTAGACAGCATTCGTGCGGTCTTTGAGGAAGCGCGGCGTGCCGGGCGTTCGGTTGGGATGCGCGGCGCGGGACGCTCTTACGGAGATGCGTCGCTGAACGCCGAGAACATGCTGCTGGACTTGACCCGGATGCGGCGCATTCTGAGCTGGAACCCGCAGACCGGCATTCTCGTGGCCGAGCCGGGCGTTACCATCCAGCAGCTTTGGCAGTACACGATTGAAGACGGCTGGTGGCCGAGTGTTGTCTCAGGAACCATGTTCCCGACTTTGGGCGGCGCGGCGGCCATGAACATTCACGGCAAAAACAACTTCAAGGTCGGTCCAATCGGTGACAGCATTCTAGATTTTGATTTAGTGACGCCATCGGGAGAGCTTCTTTTCTGCTCGCGGGACCAAAATGCGGAGATATTCTACGCGGCTATCGGCGGCTTTGGAATGCTCGGCGTCATTACCCGGCTGACATTGCAGCTTAAGAAGGTTTATTCGGGGCTTTTGGACGTGACGCCGGTCGGCATCCGCAACTTTGACCACTTGTTTCAGGTCTTTGAGCAGCGCCTGCCACAGTCGGATTATTTAGTCGGCTGGATCGACTGCTTCGGCACGGGCGATGCGCTGGGCCGGGGACAGGTGCATCAGGCTAACTACCTGAAGCCGGGCGAGGACCCGAACCCGGAGCAGACGCTTCGTGTGGAAAACCAGGAGCTGCCGGACAGCATTTTGGGCGTCTTCCCGAAATCTTTAATGTGGCGGTTTATGAAGCCATTTGTCAATGATCCGGGGATGCGCCTGATTAACACGGCCAAGTTTCTTGCATCAATGAAGCTTGGCGACGGCCATGTACATCGGCAGTCGCACGCCGGATTTGCGTTCCTGCTGGATTACGTTCCCAATTGGAAGAAGGCTTATGAGCCGGGCGGACTGATCCAATACCAGAGCTTTGTTCCCAAAGAACACGCCCAGGAAGTCTTCTCCGGCCAGATCACGCTCGCGCAGTCTTATGGGCTGGTTCCCTATCTCGGCGTTTTCAAGCGGCACCGGCCCGACAGCTTTCTGATGACTCATGCCGTCGATGGCTATTCTCTGGCCCTGGATTTTGCCGTGCGACCTGAGAAACGCGGCGGCCTGCTCAGTCTTGCCGCCGAGATGGATCGCAGGGTGATCGAGGCCGGGGGACGCTTTTACTTTGCCAAAGACAGCGCCCTGCACCTGATGTCGGCGTCTGAGGCGGTCGGGCCGGAGCGGGCAGAGCGCTTTTTCGCGCTGAAAAAGCAGCTGGACCCGGAGAACATTTTGCAGACTAACTTGTCGCGCCGCCTCTTTGGTGCGTAGGAGCTGCTGTCCGCTTTACACTGTTCCTGCTGGCAAAAGGTCCGGCAGGGGCGCTGCCGCTTCCCTGCTGTCGCCTTCCGCTTGCTCCGGCGGTGGGTTGTCTAAAACGTGTGTAAACACTTCCACGATTCTGGGATCAAACTGGCTGCCAGCGCACCGGAGCAGCTCAGTTCGGGCGTAATCTTCCCCGTAGGCTTCTTTGTACGAGCGGCGCGTAATCATAGCGCCATACGAGTCAACTACGCAGACGATGCGCGAGGCAATGGGAATTTGATCGCCCCGAAGTCCGTCCGGGTAGCCGCTGCCATCATACCATTCGTGGTGATGCAGCACTGCATCGGCGACTGAAGACAGCGCCGGGACATGGCGGATGAGGTCATGCCCCACACGCACATGGGAGCGGACAAGTTCGCGCTCTTCCGGGAGCAAAGCGGTAGGCTTGTTAAGAATGCCGTCACTGACGCCGATTTTCCCAATGTCGTGCAGCAGAGCGGCGTATCCGACAATGCTTCGCTCCTGGGCTGGAAGGCCGCGACGGCTGGCGATGAGCCGGGCAAACCTTGAAACCATCTCGCAGTGGCCGCGCGTGTAAGGGTCTTTGGCTTCCATGGCATCAGCGAGAACACTGACTGTCGCGAGATAAGCGCTTTGCAGCTGACGGCGCAGCTCGGCGTTTTCAACTGCCACGGCGGCTTGACTGCCGATATGGATGAGGGTTTGGACATCTTCCTCTTCAAAGTCTCCGCCGGCTTTGTCTGCCGCAATGATGACGCCTCTGAGGCAGCGCAGCAGAACGACCGGGGCCGCAATGAAGTTGCCAAACCCTTCGCCGTATTCGGCAGGGGAAGGAAGGTCGGCAACGTCGCCGGGCTGATGGGAAACAATTGTTTCATCCTGACCGGCAGTTTTGGCATAAAGCTGCTGCAAAAACGGAGAAAGTCCGGTGTCAGCATGATCGCCGGCCTGAATGGAGGCACGAACACGCACCCCCTGATGACCTTCGTCCGTCAGGTACAATCCACGTGTTGCCCCGGTGAGCTTGAGGCATGTCTCCAAAATCAGCGTATAGGTATCACCGCTAAACAGGGCGCGATGAATGTCCTGTATCGTATCTTGAAGACGCGCGGCCCGCTGACGCTGCTTTTCGGCTTCTTTCCGTTCCGCATCTATCGCAGATCGGAGATGAGCGACAATAATCTGGTGCTGTTCTTCAGCGACATGCAGGGCCGCAACAAAAGGATCGTCCACGGAAGACATGAAAATTGCTCATTTCTGGCTTTTTAGTGTGGGGTCAGGGTTTCAATGCGTTCAAGATTTTTGGCGAAAGAGGATTTCGATAGGCGACAGCTTGGCATCAGAGGTATCTGTTGGGGTGGAGACTCTTTGCTGGTTAGAGCTTGCTTGATCCTGCGGTCCTGCCTGGGTCTGCATCATGGTCTCAACGACAGCATCTTCCATCTGGCGGTAGCGCAGAATTTCCAGTTCGTATTCGGTGTTCTGCGCTTCCACCTGCCTCAGCTCCTGACTGAGGCTGGTAATCAGCCTTTGAAGCTGCCTCAGCGCTTCGTGAACTTCTGCCGGGGCATATCCGCCGGAGGCTGGCTGCGAGAAAGTCAGGGTGCGAATGTAGGCTTCCGCTGTCTGCGGAGACGCGCCGAGGACCGACCCAGAAAGAGACTCATTGCTGGGAGCATCCTCTAAACGGGCCAGCAGCATCCCCGCAGCGACATGGCCGGGCGAGTGCGCCAGCAGGAAAAGCAGTGCTTCCCGTGCTGCCGCGCGTCGGCCCGCCGCAAGATACGCATGGGCCAAGTTCAAGGTCAGGTCATCGGGTGGCACGGGCGCAGGCGAGAACCGAAACGCCATCTCAAAAGCCGGCACCGCTTCCGCCGGTCTTCCAAGCGCGTATAAGGCCGCACCGAGGTAGGCATAAGTCTCGTAACGGACGGTTTGAGAAGTGGCAAGCTCATTTTCCGCCAGCGCGTCTTGAAGCCGGTCCGCCGCTTCCCGCACCCGGCCTTCACGGAAGGCTTGTAACCCAAGATGCCAGTCAGTCATAGTTTAGATGCTTATTCTGCGCGTGTCGCTTACTCTGCGCGAATCTCGGCAAGCGGCACACTGCCTAAACGCCGGGTGGTCGCTTTGATGCGCTTAACTCGCGAAGGATTAGATGTTTCGTCGCCAAGTTCTGCAAGTTGGCCTTCCATTTCTTGCGCCAGCTCCGTTTCACCGATTTTGTGTAGTTGCCGGGTGGCCGCGCCCAGTTTCTCTCGTGCGGTCTCAAAATCGCCTTTGTCCTGAGCACGCTGGGCCTCACGCTCGTACTTATAGACGGCGTACCGGTTTACCAAGTCCTGCACTTCAGGGTTGGTTTGAGAGAGCGCAAGGGCATCGTCAGTAAAGCTTGCCGTGACTAAAGAACGATCATTGCCGGGGACGGCATCGCTGAGTTCATCAAGCTGGTTCCACGTCAGGAGTGTTTCTGCGATGGCTCGTTCCCCCGCCGGCAGCAGTGGCGGCGCGATTTGAACCATCACCCCAACCGGGGTAACACTCGACACATCCCCAACCCTTGCCCGCAGCCAGCCGTCTTCAGTATGGACCTCATCAAACATAGTCATTGCGGGGCGAACCAGGAAAATATCCTGGACCACTGCACCGTCCAGCCCGCGCACGGCGAGGTACAAGTCTGTAACGCTAGTGGCCTCAAGAGTGTTCATCTCCTGCGAGAGCCGCTGCGTGATCTCCGTAATGTCTGCCGCATAATAGTATTCGCCGCGTGAGTTATCGGCAACCCGCGTTAGAAACTCTTCGTCAAACTCATCGCTCACGCCGATTGTCGTAATGGCGTATCCTTGCGCTTCGATTTGCTCAATAGATTTAAGTGTCGCGGCCTGGTCTTGAACAATACCGTCGGAAATGACAATGAGCCGATTGATGCCGTGGGTCAGCGAGTTTTGGCTGAGGAATTGCAGACCCTGACGCAGCGCTTCGGCCATGTGCGTCCCCGTGCCGATATCCACCGGCAGCCGGCGCTCCTGGAGCATGTCCATCTGCATCAAGCAGCCATCCGGGAAGTTTGCCCAATCCTGCTGGTTGAAGACCGTGTGTGTGCGGTCGGCAAAAGCAATGACGGCCACTTGGTCGGTAGGGCGCAGGGTCATCAGCAGGCTTTTGATCGCTTCCGTCACCTGCGCCATTGGCGTGTTCGCCAGCGTGTGCATCTCGGAGAGCGTCTGGCCGGTCCAGTACATGGCATCTGAGTCGTCGGCTTCGCCGCGCTCCAGCTCATCGCGGGAGATGGCGACGCCCATCCAATATTCCCGTTCTTCTTCCGTAAGCTGGAAATGGTGCATACTGGCAGAGGCATCTACCACTACGACCAGGTTCAACGGAGATCGGGAAGCGGAGTTTAGCCTTACTTCCGGCTGAATTTCCAGCAGTGCGTAAAGCGGGTCTTCCAGATAGTTGCTGGACGGGACGGCGGGATGGCTGAGCGATGTGTGTATCTTGAGGCTGCCGTTCACAGGGAGCATCTCCTTAAACGAGAGATTAAGTAACGAGACATAGGTGTTATATGAGAGGGGGGCGGCTGCTTGTACACTCTCAATGTATGTTTATTCGGCACAAACACTGAAATTCCTTCTTGTATGCTATAATCTCTTTGGAAAACAAAAAAATTCGTAACATCCTACGAAAAAGGTTAGCGTGACTGGCGTTTGCGGAGAACCACTCCGAGGAAGCGCTAAACTGGAAAAGCCGTTCGCCTGGGCACCCCGACACATGACAAGTGCTGGGTGTCCAGGCGTTTTTGTTTTGTTAAGAGTTTTTGCAAATGAAAGGATACGAAAGTATGACACACATTAAACGAGCGCTGCTGAGTGTTTCAGACAAGACAGGCCTTGTCGAATTCGCCCGTGGTCTTAGCGACTTAGGAATTGAGCTGGTTTCCACCGGTGGGACCGCGAAAAGCCTGGCAGAAGCCGGGCTGCCGATCATCAGCATTTCTGACGTGACGCATTTTCCGGAAATGCTGGATGGCCGCGTCAAAACCCTGCACCCCGCCGTACATGGTGCATTGCTGGCAGATCGTTCTAAGCCGGAGCATTTAGAGACAATCGCGGCGCACGGCATTGTTCCAATTGACCTGGTCGTTGTCAACCTCTATCCTTTTGCTGAGACCATCGCAAAGCCGAATGTGACGCGGGAAGAAGCGGTCGAAAACATTGACATCGGTGGCCCATCCATGATCCGCTCGGCGGCGAAAAACCATGCGTCTGTTGCTGTCGTTGTTTCTCCCAATGATTACGCGGCCGTCCTAAGTGAACTTCAGCGCAATGACGGCACGCTTTCACAGGCAACCCGTTCTCGTCTCGCCGTGCAAGCCTATGCTCATACCGCCGCGTATGACGCCACTATTACCAAGTATCTGGCAGAACAGCTTTCTGCCGAAGCCGAGGATGCCGAGGCAGGGCAGGGGTTCCCGGAGCTGCTTACATTGTCGTTCACGAAAGTCCAGGATTTGCGCTACGGCGAGAATCCACATCAGAAGGCGGCATTCTACCGCGAACCGGTCTCAAGTGGTGGCCTCGCTTCGGCAAAAAAGTTACACGGCAAAGAGTTGTCCTTCAACAACATTTATGATTTGAACGCGGCCTACAACTTGGTGGCAGAGTTCTCAGACCAGAACACACCGGCAGCGGCGATTATCAAGCACACGAACCCGTGCGGAGCCGCCATTGCAGGAACTCTTGCCGAGGCGTTCACAAAAGCGCGTGAAGGCGACCCAATCTCCGCCTTCGGCGGCATCCTTGCCGTCAACCAAACAATAGACGCGGCGACAGCAAATTTCATCACCGGCAAGAATATGTTCTTTGAGGCGATCATCGCGCCTGACTATGACAATGAAGCATTTATCATCTTGACGACCAAAAAGCAGTGGGGCCAGAACTTGATTTTGCTGCAAGCGCCCGAAATGGTCTCACCATCGACGCAGGAGTATGATTACAAGCGTATCAGCGGCGGCCTCTTGGTGCAGACGCAGGATACAGCAATGACTAAGCCTTCAGACACCGAGACGGTCTCTGAGCGTCAGGCGACAGCAGCAGAGATGTCCGATTTGATGCTGGCTTGGAAGCTGGTCAAGCACGTCAAGTCTAATGCAATCGTGCTGGTCAAAGATAAGCAGCTTGTCGGGGTTGGTGCGGGGCAAATGAACCGGGTACAAAGCGTTCGCCTTGCCGTCGCTCAAGCAGGTGAAAAAGCCAAAGGCGCAGTGCTGGCCTCCGACGCTTTTTTTCCGTTTCCAGATGGCCCCGAAGCCGCGCTGCAAGCCGGCGTGACGGCAATTGTTCAGCCAGGCGGCTCCAAAAAAGATGATGCGTCTATCGCTATTGCGGATCAGTATGGAGCTGCGATGGTTTTGACAGGACAGCGTCACTTCCGGCATTGAGTAAGCGAACGCAGTCCCGCGCCGTAAAGCGTGGG
This sequence comes from uncultured Armatimonadales bacterium, assembly GCA_964243345.1. Classification (GTDB taxonomy): domain Bacteria; phylum Armatimonadota; class Armatimonadia; order Armatimonadales; family Capsulimonadaceae; genus JANXMY01. The sequence goes on along the minus strand of CAXTER010000035.1, from coordinate 16,790 downwards.
ACTTTTTATTTGCATTTTAGCTTTTGAGCGTAAAGATTTTTGTTAGTTTATATCACGTACATTCCGATTGAAGATATGGTAGTATCGATAAATAGATGGAAGTAGCAAGGAACGTGGCAAATCTCTCGGAGGACTATAGCCTTTGAGCCAGTTCGAAGAGATAATCTACTGGATCAGCAGATTGGCTATTTGGGGAAGAGGTCTTTACTCTTTGTGGACGGAATGTGACAGGAGCAAATGGTATTTTTCTTATCTGCTCTAGATTTGTAGGCGGAACAGTTCGCGCAAGGATATGTCGGAAATGTTATACACAGCGGATCGAGCCTCTAACTGATGAGGAAAAGAAGAAGTTTTTACAGATCTTGACCCAAGCCAATCTGTAATTTATGAGCGTCTAAGTTGCTTAATTCCTATTATCGGAACCAAATTATGGCATTAAGAAGAGCCGCCAATAATACAAGCTGTTGACGGCTCTTTTTGTTATCAGATGTGAATCAAACAACAGCTAACGGTTTGGCAGACGCTGTAAGTCGGCTTCTAATTGGCTCATTCGGCTTTGACAGGATCTCAAAATGTCATCAACATCAGTAAGCGCCTGCCGCGCGGCCTGTTGACGCGAAAGCCAGGCCGCGTAACTACCGGAGCCAATTGTCGCTGCTGCACAAGCGATGCTTATAGTCAGAAAAACGAAAAATGTTCTCTGAGCGCGACTGCTTTCGTCAGCAAGAGCTGCATTGTCAGGCCGGTGAGGGTAATAAGCCACCTGGTCGTCGGTATCACCTGCCCTGCCAGTCAAAGCACCGTCGTCGACGAAAAGAGTTTTGTTAAAGTGTGTACCGTTTCTCATCAGCAGTTCCATCTTCCATAGAGAAAATGCGTTTTACAAAAGCGATCAGTTCCATTGGGTTGAACGGCTTGGTGAGATAACATTCCACGCCGGATTGCCAGCCGCGCAGGACATCGGAGTCCTGGGCACGGGCAGTCAGCATAATCACGGGGATGTTTTCGGTCTCCGGGTTCTTCTTCAGAATGTCCAAGACCTCAAAGCCAGTCATTTCCGGCATCATCACATCCAGCACGATGAGATCTGGGCGGTCTTCATTGACTTTTTCCAAGCACTCCGCCCCGTTGAAGGCCGTGATGACTTCATATCCCTGCCGTTCCAAATTCACTTGGATCAAGCGCACAATATGTTTTTCGTCGTCACAGGTCAGTATTTTGCGTGCCATGCCGTTTCCCTCGCTCTTTTTCCTATCCCACTCCATTATACCGCGAATTGTGCGTCAATAGCGCGAAAAAGTTTCGGCGTACTCTTTCCGCAGCCGCCACAGAAAGGCACCGAGGTTTCCAAGAAGCGCAAGGCTCACGGACATCTGCTGCAAGACTGCCCTTTCTTCACGGCGCTGTGCGCTTCCTACTAGCTTCTTCCCTGTGTGGCTTTCAATCAGGTCGCAGGAAGCCGCAAGGTCGAAGCAGTTTACAATATTCTTCTGGTCGCGTATCGGGCAGCCGCCGTAGCAGACATCCAGGCCGGTTGACGCAAGCGCGACTCGGACCGGGTCCACAAGCAGCAGATGCGAGTCTGTCACCGAGCGGTGCTCTACCGGAAACCAGTCAAGGCGGACAGCGACAGAGATTGTCAGGTCTTCGCCATGCAAAACGGCGCGTCCGCCGGTTGGCCGGCGGACAATTGGAAGACCGGGATAAAGCATCCAAATGGTCTCTTCGCTTTGCAGGCGTCCAATGCTGACAGCCGGCGCGTTCCAAGTGTAGACGCGAACTGTAGGAGTTGATTGGCTGCCGTTAGCAAGCGCGGACAGCAGGGCAGCGTCGGCGGCCATGTTCTGCTCCGGGTCGCCCGGCGCGGCTTCTTCTTGCCAGTTCCAGCGCATCTGTCCAATTCCAATCTACTCAGCCGGGCCAGTCCAGCACAAACACGGCTGGCGGGCGGCGGTCGCTTCGTCCAGCTTGCGAACCGGGGTCGTATGCGGCGCTGACTTTACAATCTCTGGATCTTCTTCAATGTCACGCGCGATTTGGCGCATGGCTTCAATGAATAAATCGAGCGTTTCTTTGCTTTCCGTTTCGGTCGGCTCGATCATCAGCGCTTCCGGGACAATCAGCGGGAAATAGATTGTCGGCGGGTGGTAGCCGAAGTCCATCAGGCGCTTGGCGATCTCCAGGGCATTGACGCCGTGCGTCTTCTTTTGCCGCTTGGCTGTAAAGACGCACTCGTGCATGCACATTTCGCTGACGGCGACATCAAACGAATCCTGAAGCTGAACCCGGATATAGTTCGCGTTCAGCACGGCGTTTTCGGCGACTTGAGCCAGCCGTTCGCGGCCATAGTACATGATATAGGCGTAGGCCCGGAGGATACACAAAAACGAGCCGTAATAACCGTGTATTTTGCCTATAGACTTGGGCTGGTCATGCTCCAAACGGTAGCTGTCTTCGGTTTTAATGACCTGCGGGACCGGCAGGTACGGCTCCAAAATCTTTTTGATGCCGACCGGCCCGGAGCCGGGTCCCCCACCCCCGTGCGGCGACGAAAACGTCTTATGCAAGTTGAAGTGCATCACGTCAAAACCCATGTCGCCAGGCCGGGCGCGTCCGACAAGCGCGTTCATGTTTGCGCCGTCACAGTAGACCAGGCCGCCAGTCTTGTGGATGAGATCGCAGATTTCGGCGATGTCATCTTCGAACAGGCCGAGCGTGTTAGGGTTTGTCAGCATCAGGCCCGCAACTCGGTCATTAAGAAGTGTTTTAAGATGCGCTAGGTCAACGCGGCCCCGATCATCGGATTTCACTGTCACTGTTTTGTAGCCGCACCGGGCTGCCGACGCCGGATTCGTGCCGTGAGCGGCTTCCGGCACTAGGATTGTGTCCCGATGGCCCTGCCCGTGGTCGTCATGGCAGGCTTTAATCAGCATCAGGCCCAAAAGCTCGCCGTGTGCGCCGGCGGCCGGCTGGAGGCTGACCGTATCCATGCCGCCGATTTCGGCCAAAATGTTCTGCATCGAAAACAGGACTTCCAGCGTTCCCTGGACTGCCGTATCGGGAAGCTCAGGATGGACGCGGGCAAAGCCCGGCAGCCGAGCAATTTCTTCGTTCAGCTTGGGGTTGTACTTCATTGTGCAGGAGCCGAGCGGATAGAAGCCGGAGTCGGTGGAGTAGTTGCGCTGGGACAAGTGCGTGAAGTGCCGGATGACTTCCGGCTCCGACAGCTCCGGCAGGGGCAGGACTTCGCGCCGGGCGATGCCGGGAAGCAGCGCATCCATCGGCTGAACGGGGACATCGCAGGCAGGCAGCTCAATACCCAGGCGTCCGGGGCGACTCAGCTCAAACAGTAAAGGCTCAGGGGTGTTGATCATAATTCGTTTGCGATGCTTCCTAACGCTGACACCAGCGCGTCAATTTCTTCTTTCGTGCGCTGCTCGGTCACGCAGACCAGCATTGCATTTTCCATCTCGGGGTACAGATCGTTCAGCGCAAGGCCACCGATAATGCCCCGTTCCAGCAGTTTCGCATTGATTTCTGCCGGGTCAGCGGGCGTCTTGACGACAAACTCTTTGAAGAACGGCTGGTTGGGGAATGCCAGCGAGTAGCCGGGCAGCTTGGCAATTTCCGAGGCGGCGTAGTGCGACTTTTGCAGGCAAAGCTCGGCGGTCTGAGTCAAGCCCTTGCGGCCCATTGTTGCCATGTAAACCGTCGCCGCCAGCGCAAAGAGCGCGACATTCGTGCAGATATTGGAAGTCGCACGCTCGCGCCGGATGTCCTGCTCGCGGGTTCGCAGAGTCATCACAAACGCCCGTTTGCCGTCGCCGTCGGTTGTTTGCCCGACAATGCGGCCCGGCAGGCGGCGCATGAATTTAGTTTTGCAGGCAAAGAAGCCGAGCAGCGGGCCGCCGTAACCCATCGGGCAGCCTAAAGACTGGCCTTCGCCGACGACTATATCGGCGTCATACTCGCCGGGCGGCGTCAAAAGCCCAAGTGAAATGGGATCAACGCAGGCGACTAAAAGTGCGCCTTTAACATGGGTGGCTTCGCCCAGCCGCTCCATGTCCTCCAGCGTGCCGAAGAAGTTAGGATGCTGGACGATCACGGCTGCCGTTTCCTCGGAGACGCTGAAGTCCTCTAGCCCATTCACGTCTGCGACCAAGTCAATGCTAATGCCGACATGCCGCAGGTAAGTTTCCAGCACCTGTCGGTAGGACGGATGCACGGAGTCCAGCACAGTGACGCGCTTGCGGCCAGTTAGCTCGGCAGCCATAATGGCGGCTTCCGCCAGTGCCGTTGCGCCATCGTACATGGAGGCGTTGGCAACGTCCATTGCCAGCAATTGACAGAGGAGGGTTTGGAACTCAAAGATGCTTTGCAGCATTCCCTGGCTGACTTCCGGCTGATAGGGTGTGTACGATGTATAAAATTCCGACCGTCCGGTAATCGCCGCGACAGTTGGCGGCACATAATGATCGTAAATGCCCGCGCCCAGAAAGCACGGATAGGCTTCGGCATGAACATTTTTCGCAGCCAGCTTGTTCAAGTGCTTTGCCAGCGTGATCTGGTCCATACGAGACGGAATTTGAAGCTCTTGATTGTACTGGAGGTGCTTTGGGATCGGCGCGAACAGGTCATCAAGAGAGGCAATGCCAATCGCGGACAGCATTTCGGCTCGGTCGGCATCGGTATTCGGAATATAGGACATGCAAACTTTTCCTAAACTAACTGTATCTAAAGCAAAGCTTCGTAATCGGCGCTGTCCAGCAGCAGATCGGCGTCAGTGGGCTGACTCATTTTGATTTTCAGCATCCAGCCGTCCCCATAAGGCGCATCGTTGACTTTTTCCGGCGCATCCGTCAGTGCTTCGTTGACTTCCATGACTTCGCCGCTAATGGGGGCGTACAAGTCTGAAACGGCTTTAATGCTTTCAATCTCGCCGAACTTCTCGCCGCGCTGGACCATGCGCCCGGCTTCCGGCAGCAGAACCAGCGCCACATCACCGAGTTCTTCCTGCGCGTGCTGGCTAATGCCGACTGTTGCGGTGTTGCCGTCAATGCGGACCCACTCGTGCGTTTTCGCGTACCTTAAATCTGTCGGCTCAGGCATGATGTTCCCTTTCTTAGACGCCATTTCGATAGAAAGGCAGTTTTGAGACTGTCGCAGGAGCCTGACGCCCCCGAATGTCTACAAGCACCGGGGTACCGGGAGCGGCGGCGCTCACGTCTACCCGCGCCATCGCGATTCCGGCTTTAATGGTCGGCGACCAAGTGCCGCTTGTCGTTTCACCAATTTCTCTACCTGCGGCATCCATGACTCTATAATGCTCGCGCGGAATGGCCCGCCCGTCCATTTGCAGCCCGACAAGCTGCTTTGATTGGGACCCGCTCATCAGCGCGTCCCGCCCGACAAACTCGCCTTTGCTCTTTTTGACGGCCCAGCCGACGCCGGATTCTAGTGGGCTAGTCTCGGCGTCAAGCTCATGGCCGTAGAGCGAGTAGGCAGCTTCGAGACGCAGAACATCGCGTGCGCCAAGCCCGGCAGGAGTCGCACCCGCCGCAACAAGTGCATCCCAAAGAGCCGGGGCATCATCCCAGAAGCAAAGCAGCTCAAAACCATCTTCGCCCGTGTAGCCGGTACGGGAAAACAATACACCCATTTTGACTTTTATATCATTGATACCAGAGCCGGCAAAATGAAAGCGCTTAAGTTCACTGACTGATTTGTCTGCCGCCAATGATGCGGCAATTTCGACCGCTTTTGGCCCCTGCACGGCGATCAATGCAGTTTGGTCGCTGATGTCCGTCAAAGTCAGATTTTCTTTGCCTTCTGCCTGTGCCTGAAGCCAGCCCCAATCTTTGTCTTTGCAGCCGGCGTTAAGAACAATCAGAAAATCGTTTTCGCCCTGGCAGTAGACAATAATGTCGTCCACAATGCCCCCGCCCTCGTTCAAGAGCAGCGAATACTGCGCTTTGCCGGGAACGATCTTAGACACGTCATTGGTTGTCACGGACTGCACAAAGTCAAATGCGCCGCTACCGTGTACGGTGACTTCGCCCATGTGGGACACGTCAAAAAGGCCGGCTGACGTGCGTGTGGCGGCGACTTCGGCAACTGTTCCCGTGTAGGAGACAGGCATTTCCCAGCCGGCGAACGGAACCAGGGTCGCGCCGGCGGCTTTGTGAGTTTCGTAAAGCGATGTTTGTTTCATAGGTCTATTCGCCGAGATAGGCCTTCTTGACGGCGTCATTCGCCAGCAGTGCCTTTGCCTCATCGGCCATGACAATGCTGCCGGTTTCCAAAACGTAGCCGCGGTGAGCGACGCCAAGTGCCATATGGGCATTTTGCTCAACTAAAAGCACCGTGGTCCCCTGCGCGTTGATGTCGCGGATAATCTGAAAAATGTCGCGCACTAAAAACGGCGCCAAACCCAGCGACGGCTCATCCAAAAGCAAAAGCTTCGGGCGGGCCATCAGCGCCCGGCCCATCGCCAGCATTTGCTGCTCGCCGCCGGACAGCGTTCCGGCGTTCTGGCTGATGCGCTCCTGAAGGCGCGGAAACAGCGACAAAGCCCGGTCAAAGTCCTGCTTGATACCGGCGCGGTCGGAGCGCGTGTATGCGCCAAGCTCTAAGTTTTCGCGGACAGTCATGTTGGCGAAAACGCGCCTGCCTTCGGGTGAATGGCCGATGCCAAGCTTGACAATCTTGTCGGCGGGCGTCTGCGTGATATCTTTGCCTTCCATCAAGATGCGGCCTGCATTTGCCGGGACCAAGCCGGAGATCGCCCGAAGCGTCGTGCTTTTTCCCGCGCCGTTTGCACCAATCAGCGTCACGATCTCGCCTGCGTTGATGTCGAGGGACACGTTTTGCAGGGCGCGGATTGCTCCGTAAGACACTTGGACATTTTCCAAAATCAGCATTAGGACACGCCCTGAGCGGCGTCCGCTTCGCCGAGGTAGGCTTCAATGACTTTTGGATTTGCGCGGATTTCCGCAGGCGTTCCCCGTGCGATGATCTGGCCGTAGTCTAAGACCAGAATGCGGCGGCAGATACCCATGACGACTTTCATGTCATGTTCGATCAAGAGAATGGTCAGCCCAAAGTCGTCGCGCAGGCTTTCGATTTGACGCATCAAATCGTTCTTTTCCTGCGGGTTCATCCCGGCGGCAGGCTCGTCTAAAAGCAGCAGCTTGGGCTTGGTTGCCAGCGCCCGTGCGATCTCCAGACGACGCTGCTCGCCGTAAGCTAAATTTCGGGCGAACTCGTTCTCGTACTTCAAAAGGCCGAAACGACTCAGCAAATCGCGGGCCTCGTCTAAAGTTGTCGTCTCGGCGGCAGCAAATTGTTTGCCGCGCCAGACCGCATCCCACAGCGATGGCCGGTAGTGCATGTGCGCGGCGGTGCGGACATTATCCAAAACCGTCAGCGTCGGAAACAGGCGAATGTTTTGGAACGTCCGGGAAAGCCCGGCGGCGGCAATCTGATACGGCTTCAGCCCTGCAAGTGTCAGGCCGTCAAAGGCGATTGTGCCGGAAGTCGGCGCATAAACCCCGGTCAGCAGGTTAAACGCCGTTGTCTTCCCAGCCCCGTTCGGGCCGATGAGGCCGACCAGCTCGCCACTCTCTAATGACAGCGTGAAGCCGTTAACGGCGGTAAGGCCGCCGAACTGTTTGGTGCAATCCTGGATGTCCAGCAGGGGCATGGACGTATCATACCCGAAAATCTGCAATGGGACAAGGCCCGGTTTTAGCCTCCGACGCCTTGACAAATACGGCGTTAGGCCGTTATAATGGGAAATCCTCTTGAAAGCAGTCCTTGAAGCAAAGCAGTTTCCTATGGAAGTGAGTGCGGAAGAGAGCGTTCTCTCCTGGCAGGTACATTTGATCACCCGGCAGCCAAAGCGTCCGGCCCAAATCGGGCTGGTTCTGCTGGCGGTCTTCGCACTGGGTCTGTGCGTCTTCCATTCGCTTTGGCTAAGTCTCGCCCCAGCGCTGGCGCTCCTTTTTTCACTGTCCGAGTTTGTTTTTCCAGTTCAGTACACGCTGACGCCGCAGTCGGCTTCGGCGCGGCATGGCCTGACTTCGCTTGAAATCCGCTGGCCGGATGTGCGCCATGCCTACCTCACCGAAGACGGCATCAAGCTCAGTCCGCTGACGGCGAAAAACTCACGGTTTGAGCCGTTGCGCGGCGTCTTCTTGCGGTTTGATGACGGCAACAAAGACGCGGTCATTGCCGCCGTTCGCCGCTTCCGGCAGGAAACAATGCAGCAAGAACTACCGCAAAATGCCTAATTCACTTGGTCTGCTGAATTTTGATTGGGACGCTCCGGTTTCGGACGAAGACCGCGACCGGCTCTTCGACACAATTGCCGGCACGGTTCATAAATGGCGTTTGGAAGTGCCGGCGACTTTGTTTTTGGAGTCAAGTGCCCCGCTCAGTCATATTGCCGGGCAGGGATTGGTCGCGTTTTCGCCGTTCGTGGCCCCCTGGCTGCCGGGCGGTATCCACGGAGTCCAGCGCCTGCAAAAGATTTTGGAACAGCCGCAGAACGTCCGGCTGCTGATTGACCGCATTTGTGAAGCGGCATCGGCTGAGAAAGCCCAGTCTTCCGAGAAAGAGCCGTAAATGCAGCATGCAAGCGATAACTGGTGGGTCAGCAGCTTAGTGGTGCTGCTGGCGGTCATCATCATCTACAAGGTCCTCACGGCGCAGGCCGGCAAGGTACCCACCATTCGCCGCATTCCCGGCCTTAATGCCATTGATGAAGCGGTGGGCCGCGCCACGGAAATGGGCCGTCCGGTGCTGATGATCCCCGGTCCACAGGGCCTCGCCGTGGAGAACTTGCAGGCGCTGTCGATCTTCGGCTACATTGCACGCGCAGTCGCCCGGTTCGGCAACCGGACTATTCTGCCGACGGCCGACCCGGTTTTCAACGGCGTCGCGCAGGAAACCATTCGCGACGCTTACGCCGACATGGGACGCCCGGAGCTGTTTGATGACGGCGATGTCCGCTACCTGACCGGCCAGCAGTTTGCCTACGCTTCCGGCGTCGCCGGCATTCTGAACCGCGAAAAGCCGGCAGCCTCGTTTTTGTTTGGGTTGTTCTTCGCCGAGTCGCTGATCTTTGCGGAGACCGGCCAGCAGATCGGCGCAGTGCAGGTGGCGGGAACCACGGAAACGAACCAGATTCCGTTTTTGATTACCGCGTGCGATTATGTGATCATCGGGGATGAGTTTTATGCCGCTTCGGCTTACTTGTCGAAGAACCGGACGCTGCTTGGAAGCATTGTCGCCCAAGACTACTGCAAGCTGATCCTGCTGGCGCTCGTGCTGCTCGGCGCGGCTGCGGCCACTTGGGGCGCAGGCTACCTTTTGCATCACCACACGGTTCCGCACTGGCTGGACATGGTTACGCATCTGCTGAAATCCTAGTTTCCATTCTATTTTTGAGGAGCTGATTTGCTTTCTGCCCTGCATAATTTCTTTGCGCCGCTGCCCGGTCATGGCCCGGCATACTTCGGCAAGCTGGCCGGCGGCTTTGTGTTTATGCTCGCGGTGCTGGCGGCCCTTCAGCTTGCGCCCCGGCGCTCCCGGCGCGGCATCATTGCCTTCTTCACGTTTTTAGCGGGCCTATACTATGTTGCCGAGTTCTTTTGGCCTGCTCACCACGGCGCAAACCCACTGACACCGTATCAGGACAGCGTCGCCAACATCGCTACGGTTGTCGGGGCATTCGCGATTGGTGTCGGAGTCATTTCCCTGCTTCAGCTTCACACGCGGGCGGTTGCCCGGCAGCGGCCCGGCTGGGGCAACAGCGTGGTGCTGATTGTGATGTTCCTGCTGATGCTGGTGTTCGGCCTGCTCAATGACTATGCGCCGCACCTGCACGTTTTTGGGTCCGGCGTGACTTCAGTGGACGTGTTCAACTTTTTGTTCCAGGGCGGCTTGGTTAATCTCGGCGCGGCAACATTTTCCATGATCGCGTTTTATATCGCGTCTGCGGCTTACCGCGCCTTTCGGATACGCTCGCTGGAAGCGACACTGCTCATGGCCGCCGCGCTGATTGTCATGCTGGGGGCTGTTTTCTTCGGGACGGTGCTGACGAACTGGATTCCAAGTGCGCCCAACAATCCGGCGTCCAACTTCCGCATTGAAAATATCGCGCAGTGGCTTTTAATAGAGGTCAACGGCGCGGCTCAGCGCGGCATTTTGTTTGGCCTGACGGTCGGGCTGCTCGCCGCTTCCCTGCGACTCTGGCTGAGTTTGGAGCGCAACACCTATTTTGACCAGGAACTTTAAGCGACTATGGACCCGAAATTCTGGCAGCAGCTACAGACAATTGATCGGCGATGGATTTACGCCATCTTGATCCTGGTCATCCTCATTCCCTTGTTTGACCGCAAGTTCAATTTGCCGATCATTCCAAGCAAGCAGTCCCAAGACTTTTATGATACCATCGCCCAAGTTCCTCCCGGCGGCATGGTGCTGCTTGACGGCTGGTGGTCGCCCGGCACGCGCGGCGAAAACCAGTGGCAGACGGAGGCGGTTCTGCTGCACTTGATGAAGCGTCACCTGCGGTTCGCTATTCTGTCGTTTGATCCGCAGAACAACACTCTCGTTCAAAATATCGTGGATAGCCTCGGCCCAAAATATGGTTATGTGGAAGGGCGCGATTATGTGAATTTCGGCTACAAGCCAGCCAGTGTGTTCTCGCAGACGGTCCAGGCGATGGCGACGAATGTCCCCGGCACCCTCAAAAAAGACCGGCACGGAAATCCATTGGTGGGAATGCCAGCGATGAAGGGCATTAACAGCATTCAGGATATGGGCGCTGTTGTGGAAGTGACGCCGTCGGCTACCGCCGAAACCTGGCTTGGGCTGGGCGGTCTGCGTCAGGGGCCGAAGCCGGTGCCGTTTCTGCTGGCGACAACCGCCGTTGGTGCTCCAACTTATTATCCTTATCTCGACTCCGGACAGATTTCCGGAATGCTGACCGGAGTGAAGGGAGCCGGAGACTATGAATTCCTGCTTGGCACGTCGGCGAATGGAACCCGCGCCACCAGCGCTTTGTCGCTGGTCTACGCGCTGATTATTGGGCTGATTGCACTCGGCAACATCGGTTACTTCGTTGGTCGGGCCGCAGAACGGAGGGCAGCTCGATGATACTAGACGACCTGCGCCACATCTTTAATCCCACTCTGCTGTTCGGCGCACTCGGAACCGTCGCGATCTTATCTTTGGTGTTCAAAGAAAATAAGTTTTACCGCTTGTTTGAGCATATCTTTTTGGGCCTTGCGCTCGGCTACGACGTTTACATCACAATCAGTCAGATCCTCAAGCCACAGTTCTGGGACCCGATGGTGCATGACGGTCAGTGGGCGCTGATTATGACCGTGCCGCTTGGCCTTATGTTTTACGGTATCTACACCCAGCGCTTCGCCTGGATGAGCCGGGTAATCTTCGGCGTCTTCTTCGGCCTGACGGCAGGAACCATTTTTCGGGACTTTTCGCAGCGGTTCATGCCCCAAGTGACGAAAAGCTTCAAGCCGCTGGTGCCGCCGCCGACCGTTCCCGGCACAAGTCATGTCCTGCTGCATCAGATTTCGTTTGTGATCAACAACGCCTTGTTTCTCATTATTCTTGTGTCCGTGCTGTTCTACTTCTTCTTTGCGTTTGAACAGCAAAACCGGGTCGTTCGCGGAACGGCCCGGTTTGGACGCTGGATCTTGATGTTTTCGTTTGGCGCGATCTTCGGCTCAACTATCATGACGCGCATGGCGCTGCTGATTGACCGGATGTATTATTTGTTTCACGACTGGCTGCGGATCGCCGGATAGGCTAAATACTGAGCTGGTCTGGAGGCGACGGCGTTTGCGAGCGGCGGGCCTGATGCTGGGCGGCTCGCAGGACCCGTTGGTCCTGAAAGCGCTGCCAGCGGGCCGCGAACGCCGCGCAGAGCCTTTGTGGAAAAGAAGCCGGACACGCTGCGCCAAAGTCGCCGACAATGGACGCACGCCGCACCGTCACATGTTCGATCCGGACTTCTTCGAACTGCGTTTCTAAGCGCTGCCAGGCAAGCGAGACGGTTTGTGTCTCGCGGCTGAAGCCGCCGTGCCAGCGGCAGGTCCAGCATTCTTTGTTATGTTCAAGGTTTAATGTCCCGCAAAGCTCGCAGAGTTTGACGTCTGTTTGGCTGACTTTGATTGGCATTCGTTCCACCGGCATGAGGTAAATCCTTTTCTTTCCGCAGGCATTCATCTCCGAATACACTGGTGCTGTGTTCATACCCGTTTTCAGGAAAATCACAGCCCTTCGGCGCGGGATTTTCCGAACCGGCCTGCGCTTACTGTTGACCTTATTATTGACAGATGCCGTCCATTTCTCTAGTCGTTTTGCGGGTTTTGCGCGTGTTTCCCTTGACTTTTCTAGAAGCCAAGATGTATACTGCTTGTTGCGTCTGTTCACTCGACCAATTTTGTTCACTTTAACAGACAACCCCAGCCAGGCTAGTTTATGTTTGAGAGTCTCGCCGACAAATTACAGGATGTCTTTAACCGGCTCCGTGCGAAAGGTCCGCTGACTGAAGCGGACGTTGCGGAAGCGATGCGCGAAGTGCGCCTGGGCCTGTTGGAAGCCGATGTCAACTTCAAGGTTGTCAAGGACTTCACAGCCCGCGTGCGCGAGCGGGCTGTCGGCACGGATGTCATGGAGGGCCTGCACCCGGCGCAGCAGGTCATCAAGATTGTTGATGAGGAGCTGACCGGCCTTCTCGGCGGCGAGCAAGCGCCGCTCTTGTTTTCGCCGAAGCCGCCGACCGTCATCATGCTGTGCGGCTTGCAGGGCGCAGGCAAAACGACCCATGCCGGGAAGTTGGCCCGGCTGTTAAAGAAGCAGGGCCGAAACCCGATGCTGGTGGCCGCCGATATCTACCGCCCCGCCGCGATCAAGCAGCTTCAAGTGGTCGGCGAGCAGGTTGGAACGCCGGTCTTTACGCTGAACGACGCAAAGCCCGAACTCATCGCCCGCGAAGGTGTCGCCGAAGCGGCCCGTAAGGGCTATGATGTCGTTATCCTAGACACCGCAGGCCGGCTTCAAATCGATGAAGCTTTGATGGAAGAGCTGGACCGGGTCAAGGCGGAGACTGCTCCGACTGAGATTTTGCTGGTCGTGGACGCCATGACCGGCCAGGAAGCCGTCAATGTCGCGCAGGGCTTCAACGAGCGGTTAAGCGTCACCGGCTTCATTTTGACCAAGCTCGACGGCGACACGCGCGGCGGCGCGGCGCTGTCCATTAAAGGCGTCACCGGCCTGCCGATCAAGTTTGTGGGCGTCGGCGAGAAGATGGACGCCTTAGAAATCTTTTACCCGGACCGCATGGCGTCCCGCATCCTCGGCATGGGCGATGTGCTGACTCTGATTGAGCGGGCGGAAGAGGCAATTGACCAGAAAAAAGCGGCGGAGCTGGAAAAGAAGTTCCGCGCCAACAAGTTTGACTTTGAGGACTACTTAGACCAGATGCGGCAGATGCGAAAGCTGGGGCCGCTGGATCAAATCCTGAAGCTCATCCCCGGCCTCGGCAATTCGGAGGCGCTGAAGGGGATGCAGATTGATGAAAGCCATCTCGCCCAAATTGAAGGCATGATTTTATCGATGACGCCGGGCGAGAGGCGTGAGCCGGGCATCATCAACGGCAGCCGCCGCCGCCGTATTGCGCTTGGCAGCGGGCGCACAGTTCAGGAAGTCAACCGGCTGCTGACTCAGTTTGAGCAGATGAAAAAGATGATGCGCGGCCTGACCAATATGGAAGGCGGCGGGATGCCGTCGCTGGCAGGCATGAGCGGACGGCACAGCGGCAGCAATAAAAATAGTTCCAAAAAGAACAAGCGCAAGCCGCCGCCGAACTTTAAACTGCCGTTTGGCCGTAGTTAGCACTGCCAATCTATATTTGCTGACAAGACTATGTTGACAAGACCATGAGGGAACGTGTTTCGTTCTGTCTTCGGCAGGACAAAGCGCGTTCCCTCGCATATTTACAACGACAAGACCAACCCAAAGGAAAATCCTCAAAAATGTCCGTAAAGATTCGCCTCCGACGTATGGGAGCCAAAAAGCGCCCGTTCTACCGCATGGTAGTTGCCGACAGCCGCCGCGCTCGTGATGGGCGCTTTATTGAAACCCTGGGCTACTACAATCCCTGCGTCGAGCCGGCGGAGCTGAAGATTGACGGCGACCGGGCCGTCTACTGGCTCGGCTGCGGCGCACAGCCTTCCGACACGGCGGAGGCGCTGCTGAAAAAGCAGGGCGTTTACGAGAGAATTGCTGCCGGCAAGCCCTCCGCCGTTCCTGCTGAGACCGCCGCTGACGCACCCGTGTCCTAAAACTAACCGCACAAGACCCAAATCGAAGCAACACCCAACAACATAAGCACGACCCCGGCGCGGCCTGCGCCGAAGCCTCCGCCGCACCGGGTAAAGTAGTAGGAGCAGTATCTTGAAACCTATGATTGAGTACCTCGTCAAGGAACTGGTGGATGAACCCGAACATGTCACAGTGACAGAAATTCCCGGCGAAGAGTCAACGACCTATGAAGTCCATGTCGCGCCGGGAGACTTAGGAAAAGTGATCGGCAAGCAGGGGCGTATTGCTAATGCGCTGCGGACAGTGACTAAGGCCGTCGCCATGAAAGCCAAAAAGAAAGTGTACGTCGAGATTGTCGCTTAGGCATCGTTCGCTATGACGGAACTTGCAGAAACAGACGAATATTCAGTGCTTGCAGCGGAGGTTGCCGGGGCGCACGGCGTCAGCGGCAGCCTGCGCCTGCGCCTTGTTGGTGCGTCCGATGCTGAAGCGACTTCAGATGCCGCCGTGCGCTCGCTTAAAATTGGGCGCGTCGTGCGCTTGGTGCGAGCCTCCGACGGCTTCCAAACGGATTTAACTTTGATTGGAATGCGCCGTCAGCCAAAGGGCTTCTGGATCGCCCGCTTCAAAGACGTCACGGACCGGAACGGCGCGGAAGCGCTGCTGGGCTGCTCGGTTCTCATCAAAGAAGGTGAGCGGGCGGCCCTGCCGGAAGGCGAATATTATGTGGACCAGCTTCTTGGGCTGGACGTTGTGACCGATACCGGCAAATCGTTCGGCAAACTGTCCGATGTGCTGACATCCCCCGCGCATGATGTGTATGTGACCGACGGCGGCGCGATGATCCCCGTTGCCGGAGATTACATCATTGACATTAATTTGGAAGCCCAAAAGATTGTCGTGCGCGACGTGCCTGGCCTCATAGATGATCCGAGCGTAAAGCCCGATTCGGCCTAGTGTCATGCGAATTGACGTTATCACAATCTTCCCGGAGATGATTGAGTCCGTGCTGGGCTTCAGCATCCTGAAACGCGCCCGCGAAGCCGGGCTAGTTGAAATAAATGTCCATAACCTGCGCGATCATGCGCCCGGCGTGCATCGCAGCACGGACGAGACGCCTTATGGGGGCGGCGCAGGAATGGTCATGCGTCCCGGCCCGCTCTTTGACGCCGTAGAAAGCCTGCCGTCTTTAGAGGACACCCGCAGGGTGCTGCTGACCCCGCAGGGCCAGACGTTTACGCAGGCCAAAGCACAGGAACTGTCCCGCTGCCCGCATTTGGTTTTGCTGTGCGGCCATTACGAAGGCTTTGACGAGCGTGTTCGGCAGCACTTGGCGACTGATGAGATTTCTGTCGGCGATTACGTGCTGACCGGCGGCGAGCTGCCGGCCTTAATTGTCATTGACGCCGTCACGCGGCTGCAATCCGGTGCTTTAGGCAGCGCGGAGTCGGCGGAAGACGACACGTTTTCCGGCGGCCTTTTAGAATACCCGCATTATACGCGCCCGCCTGAGTTTCGGGGCTGGCGCGTTCCCGATGTTCTGCTC
Organism: uncultured Armatimonadales bacterium; assembly: GCA_964243345.1. GTDB lineage: Bacteria > Armatimonadota > Armatimonadia > Armatimonadales > Capsulimonadaceae > JANXMY01. The sequence goes on along the minus strand of CAXTER010000035.1, from coordinate 886 downwards.
TCCGGCCATCATGCCGAGATCGCCAAGTGGCGACGCAAGGAGCAGTTCCGCCGCACGCAAGCGCGTCGGCCCGACCTCTGGGCGGAATTTATCCCGTCTAAGTCTGACCAAAAGCTGCTCGACAAATTACAAGAAGAGCAGCTTGGAGAAAAGGAAACCGAAAATGCATCCATTGATCCAGGAAATTGAAAAAGCCCAGCGCAAGGAAAGCGTCCCAGACTTCGGACCGGGCGATACCGTGCGTGTTCATGTCAAAGTTGTCGAAGGCGGCAAAGAGCGCATCCAGATTTTTGAGGGAACAGTCATCTTCCGCAAACAGGGCCTGTCCCGTTCGGCGTTCATGGTCCGCAAGATTTCCAACGGCTACGGCGTTGAGCGGACGTTTTTGATCCATTCGCCCCGGATTGATAAAATTGAAGTCACCCGGCGCGGCCTGGTGCGGCGTGCCAAGCTGTATTATCTGCGCGACAAGGTCGGCAAAGCGGCCCGCGTCAAAGAAAAGCGGAACTTCTAGCCCTATCGCCTGCGTAACTTCAGTCGCCGGAACATTCCGGCGGCTTTATTTTTTGCCTATTTTCGATTCTTGTTGTGAGTAACTTATATGCAGCCGACAACTGATGTCCCCGCCGCGTCCAGCATCACGGAGACGCTGGCGAATCTAAACATCCTCTGGATACTTGCCATCATCGCCGCCTTGTCTCTCATTCGCCTGGCGTTCGTGTATTCCAAATCCGACACGGCCCGATCCATTTCCGAGATATTGGAGTCGGGCATGATTGCTGTGGCGCTGGTGTTCCTCCTAATCCGGCCTTTCGTGCTGCAAGCGTTTTTTATCCCCTCCCCGTCCATGGAGCCGACACTGCTTGGGAATAACGGGTCCGGCGAC
>CAXTER010000034.1:0-51879 GCA_964243345.1 uncultured Armatimonadales bacterium | reverse complement strand
GGTCAGCAGCGCGTAGAACTGCGGGAAGCGTTGATCCTGCTCTGGTGTGCCAAGACGCGCTGGCCTGGTTTCCGGTACCGGCTCGAATACGAGTGGATCGACGCGGAAGGGACGGTGGAGCGGACGGTGGTGACCACCGACATGGTCCAGGGCCAACTGAAGTTGCTGGTGCATTCGCTTCTGCGCGTTTTGAACACGCCGCCGACAGCAGAGCCTGGGCCAAAATGCCAGTGGTGTCATTTGCGGTCAGAGTGCCAACAACTTGCGCCGGTGTCGCTGGGGTTGGATCAAAATCCGTTTGCTTGATTTGCTTGGCAGGCGAACAGGTTTGTCTCGTTCCACAACGCACCAGCATAACACGCCCAAGCTGCCTTAGCGCTTCTGCCCCATGTGCGTAGGGATGAACCGCCGCCGATCCGCGCATCAAAGAGTGCTATGCCCTCTGCCCCACATACGTGGGAACGAGACGATTCGATCTCCGAATAAACACCTACCAAACACCCAAACAGCAACCCTGGAAGTACGACTGAAGTACAGATCCTCCTTGCCTTGCCCATCATGCTTAACTTGCGCCTTCACCGTTGACATCCCCGTCTTCTCGCAACGGTTCTCATATCCATCGGCAGAGCCAGTGGCTGGGCGCGTAAAAGGAAACGCGAAGTCGAGATTTTCGACTTCGCCGCGAACCGGCAACGTCTCATCTCGCGCTTTCGTCGATCGTCTCAGCGTAAGCCCCGACATCACGCGGCGAGTGATGGTGCTGCGAAGGATGAAGTGCAACCAGGACAGTGGGGGACAAACGCAGAAGATATTCAACATAACACCTTGTAGAAAGTTGTCAGGCGACCACGCCTGCAAATACCATCCATGTCATCCTCTTGCCTCACGCGCTCCTCGGCCCTCGTCGGACTTGGCGGCCCGGAACACCCTGAAACTGTACTTGAACCTGGGGAGTCCACCCGCCAGAACGAGCGAGAGCGCAATATCAAGTCTCACCTTGAGGCCGCGTTGAGCAGTCTCAACGCCCTCACATCCAGCGATGTCAATGACTTCGGCTCGGATTTTCAGACGCTGTTGCAAGACCTTCAGCAGCAATGCCAGCGTCATTTGGGGCAGTCATCCGAAGCCAGCAGCCCCGCACCAGGCGGTGAACAAAGCGTTGGAATGCTCAATGGCTTTTCTCCTTCGTCGCCTGGGACGATCAACTCCGCGTCCCCAGCACTGTCGCTGGCACAGATTGCAAGAGGGCACGATGTGCATGGCCGGTTCAGTCAGGCGGACCATGTGGATGCCTTTATCTTCCGCTTAGCCCAGACGCAGCTGCAGAACCTTGCCGACCAGGGCTTGCAGGGGGCGGAAAGTGTCGGCACGGGCATCGCGGATGAGGCCAAGGGGATCTGGGGCATCAGCCAGACCTTGAACCCAGCCAACTGGGGCGCGGCAGCGGGATCGGATGCCGTCTCCGGGGTTCATAACTGGTTTAGCGGCCAAGTAGACACCGCCGTTGATCAGCGGATCAGGGCGATGGGCCTCGACCCGAACAAGCAGTATCCAGGTGCAGCTGCGCCGGCGGGCACTTCGTCCACCGCATCACCTACAGCGCAACCAGGAACAACCCCGCCAGGAACAATCCCGGCAGCCACCGCAACGACGCCTTCGGGATCACCTTCACCCTCCGCAACCTCATCCCCTGCAACAATGCCGGCCAACGGAAGCGCCGGAGAAAACCCGCAGCTTGTAGAGCGTTATCTTGGATGGGCCTTCTACGGCATCTCTCAGAAGCACCTGCCCAGTGCCACGGTTCGGGCGGACCTCGCCGCGCACTTAGCCCAGAGCCAGCAAAGCCCGGCATTCACCGCGCTTGTGCTTCAGCAGTATGACAGCCGGATTGGCAACCAGCAAGCGGTGAAGCGCCAAGACGCAGAACTAGCAGCAGGGAGGTAGATGCAGAGTAGAGGCCCTTCCACAACTGGCCTTGTCTGTGGATACCAGCATTTTTCAGCAAAGACAGCCCGCGACTCATTGTCGCGGGCTGTTTTTGCCTGCCGACGCTCCCTGGAACTTATATCCTGAGTCTTATGTGCTGCTTTGAGGTCGCCGACATTCCTGCATCGAAATTTTTGCGACCTGACACGCCCCAGTTTCAGCGTCCGCGCAGCGGTTCAAGCTCGCTCGCATTTCGCGGAAGAGACCGCATCGGAAACGAGCGAAGTTTCGCAACCAAAACATCTCCGAAGAACTTTCGAATCGTTGCCAATTCAATGCGCCAAGTCGCCAATTATGTTGATAGAGGCTAGAACCCATCTCATAAATAGCAAAGCTCCTTCGGGACGTGATATTCTGCTGGTTTTGCGTAGCCTGTTTACTCTTAAACAGGCTTGATGACAGGGGCACGTTTTATGGCAAAAAAGCCGTGTCAGTATTTATGAGATAACTTCTAATAAATTGATAGAGGCTAATCGTAAGAAGCTATAACCAAGCAGGAAGCCGTAACCGAAGGAGGGCTCAATTTGAACGAAATCTTTTGTATCAGCGCTAATGCTCTGTGTTCTCACAAATCCTTCGATGATAGTTCCGATGCGATCCATCGGCCCGAAATTAGTTTGAGAAATTGTTTGCGGCTCGATGACTACCCCGCCTCGCCCAGGGGGGTGTGAGCAGACTCCTAGTAGTCATGGAGGCTCCTTGCTACTGCGAATGACGAAGGTAAGACGAGTTTGGTGATTTGCAGTGCGTGGACTTCCTGCATCTCTACTGTGGGGTATCATAGATCATGAAGCCGGAGTACCCGGAAACAACGGCATCACATCCCAGCGCGTCAGGCAAGACCATTATTGAAGCAAGTATCTTTTCATCCCGCTGCTCTGCACAAAATCCTCGTCAGACAGAAGTTTGAGAGAATTGACCTCGAACGCGACTTCGCCACGCTCAGGCGGGGAAACGATTTAGTTCGCGTCAACCTCGGCACGGCTACTCTTTCTTCCAGCCCAAACTGGCTGGTCTTGCGGCAAATCACGCTCACAACTCCGCAAGGCTCCTTCAACCTCGCGGGGCTGTCGGCTGACGCCGTGGCGTCTCTTGACACCGCTCTAAAGAACGCCCATCGGCGGAAGTCCCTGCTGGCATCCTTGTCCGAACAGGCCGACCAAACGGTCGCAGCATTACTGGTGTGGGACAAACTCGCCGCTCGCGACGCCTACCTGACCTTCAGTAACGTGCAGAACTGGCGAGTGAGCATCCCGGAGTTGACCTTGCCCAACGAAGACGACACCGATCTTTTCGCTCATCTCGCCATGGATCAGCAGCGCCACCTGCGGCGCATAATCGCCCTCAGCAAAGAACCACAGAAAGCTGCCGAAGTACGCAATGCCGAGTACGCCCGTCAGCAACTCACCACTTTCAAGCCCTTCTTCGACGAGGTGGAGACGAACCCACTCACCGACCAGCAGCGCCAGGCCATCGTTCACGATGAGGACAATGCGCTTGTGATTGCAGGAGCGGGTACGGGCAAGACATCTACCGTCGTTGGCAAAGTCGGTTTCATCCTAAAAAAAGGCTGGGCCGCCCCGGACGAAATCCTTTTGCTGGCGTTCACGGTTAAGGCCGCCGAGGAAATGCGCGAGAGGATCGGAAAGAAGCTGGACGTTGACGTCAAGGTGCGAACATTCCATGGCCTCGGCCTAGAGATCATCGCGCAGGCTCGTGGGAAGAAGCCGAGTCTATGCCGTGAGGCCGAGGACCAAAAGGCAAAGACGCAGACGCTCGAAGCCCTCTCCAAAAAGTTGCTCGCGAATGATGAGTTCCGCCAGGACCTCCTTGCCTTCCAGCCATCCCTGCGCCGTGCCTATAAACCTGCCTGGGAGTTCAATACTCTGTCAGAGTACACCCAGTATCTGCTCGACGTGGAGCCGCGTGCCCTTACTGGCCGCCTCTTAAAGTCTTACGAGGAGTGCGAGATCGCGAACTGGCTGGTGGCTCACGGCATTCCCTTCGAGTATGAGCGGCCCTACGAAATTGACACAGCATCAACTGAGTACCGCCAGTACAAGCCCGACTTTTACCTGCCTGAGCATTCCATTTATGTTGAGCACTGGGGCGTAGACCAGAACGAGAAGCCCGCCCCGTTCATAGACCAGGCGAAATACCGCGACAAGATGACTTGGGCGCGAAATCTCCACGCCGAGAACGGGACGACGCTTGTAGAAACCTATTCCTGGGAAAAGCAGCAAGGCATTCTCCTCAGCCGCTTGGAGGCGAAGCTGCGGGAACATGGCATCCGACCAAGTCCCATCTCTGGGGAAGATGCCTTGCACCTGCTGAACGAGCAGGGGCAGTTCAGCCCGTTCGTGAAACTCGTCGGCACGTTCCTCAGCCTCTTCAAGTCAGCAGGCATAACCGTTAAGGAACTGGAAGCGCGGCTGGACCGGGGCGGGGATAGGCAGCGTGCCGCTCGGTTTTTGCGGCTCTTCGGCAGCCTGTCCACCGAATACGAGGCTCTGCTGCAGGAGCGGGGCGAGATTGACTTCGACGACATGATCACGCAGGCGCATGAGTGTGTTCAGGGCGGCAGCTATCATTCCGGTTTTCGCTACATTCTGGTCGATGAATTCCAGGACATTGCCGCGGGGCGTGCGAAGCTGGTGATGGCGCTGAGAAACCAGGTGCAGAAGGCGAAGCTGTTTTGCGTGGGAGATGACTGGCAGTCGATTTATCGCTTCACGGGCAGCGACATTTCGCTGACAACGAAGTTCGAGGATCACTTCGGCTTCACTCGCGAAACGCCGCTGGACTATACGTTCCGCTTTCATGACAAAATCGCAGCCTTCAGTTCGCGCTTTGTGCAGAAGAACCCCGGACAAATCCGCAAAGAACTTTTCACACAGGAAGCCTCGCACCAACCTGGCGTTGTTGTCTGGACGCAGGATGGTAGTTGCGACCCACTTGAAAGCATCCTTGCCGAGATTGAAGCTGTTGGCAAAGCATCGGTGTTTCTGCTGGCTCGCTACAAGTTTATGCTGCCCGAAAACTTAAAGGCGCTCCAGAACCGCTTCCGGTCACTGACCCTTAAGAACATGACCGCGCATGGCTCCAAAGGTTTGGAAGCGGATTATGTCGTCGTTTTGGGGATGGCGAGCGGCAAGTACGGCTTCCCGTCCCAGATTGCCGACGATCCTGTGCTCGGCATGGTGCTGGCTGATAGTGAGCAGTTCGAGGCGGCGGAAGAACGTCGCCTGTTCTACGTGGCTCTGACGCGGGCGCGGAAGCGCGTATATTTAGTTTCCGATGCCTCAAAGCCTTCGGCGTTCATTCGCGAGATTCTAGCAGACGACGGGTACGAAAAGGAGGTGGCGGGAGGAACATCCTCGCATTCGGACATCTGTCCTGCCTGCCAGCGCGGTGAGATCGTGAAGCGCGAGGGGAAATACGGCATTATTTATGGATGCACGAATTTCCCGATTTGCACCTACATTAAAACAACGTGTTCGCGCTGCAAGCAAGGGAGAATGCGGGAAGCGGAGGGTGCTGAGGCAAAGTGCGATGCCTGCGACTTCGCAGGGCGCGTCTGCCCGAGGTGTCAGAAAGGCATTTTGGGTGTGAAGCGGAACCGGAGCAATGGAAACTCCTTTTGGGCGTGCTCCATGTTCGGGCGGCAATCCGAGTCTTGTGACTACACCGAGCCGTATACCGGGGCGGCGGGCGGAGAAACGCCGCCTGCCGCAGGGCAAGTGAGGCGAAATGGCTCCCGGTAAAACTCTTGAAGAATACCTACATCGCTTCGCCCGCCTCAACCGTGCGCCAAATGCTCGGCTTGGCCGCGCCCCGCATAAACCGGTTCTGCTTTTAACTTTATTGGATGCCGTGGATCAGGGCATCATCAGCGAAAACTTCGTCCCGATCTCGCCCGAACTCGCGGCGCTGTTCCGTCAGCACTGGCAGGCGCTCGTGCCGCCTGGAACATGGCACGAAAAAATGAACCTGCCGTTTCGCCATTTGCTCCATGACGGCTTCTGGGAACTGGTCAAAGATGGACAGCCACAAACGGCGGCGATGGTGGGTGAGCCGAGTTCATTACTTCAACTGGCGCTGCGGGTGGACGGCGGCAAGTTCTCCGCCGATTTGTGGATGCTGCTCCAAAACCCTGCAGCGCGGGCGGCCTTGCGCTCTCAGCTACTCCAAACCTATTTTGCCGATGCTGAACTATCGCCTGCTGCTGAGCCTGCCGACATTCTGGCGCGGGAAGCGGCGCGACTGCTTACGGAAGCTAAAGCCAAGTTCCGCATTCGTCCGCCGCGTGAAGAGGAGGACGCAGGGGCATTCGTGCGCCATGCGCTCTTCCCGTCAGTGGTGAAAAACCTTTACGGTCAAGCCTGCGCCGTGTGCCGCGCAGACACGAGTACGGATACGGGCAAGATGCTTTTGGATGCCGCGCACATTTTGCCCTTTGCCGAACATCATAATGATGATCCGCGGAATGGGATTGCGCTTTGCAAGAACCATCATTGGGGATTCGATGCAGGCGCTTTTGCCGTCGCCGACGATTACAGCATCCTGATCTCTAAGCGAGTAGCTGAGACGGTTCCGCTGGTTACTGCTGGAGTTAGATTGACTTTGCCAGCGAAGGCTGAATACGGACCTGCTCTTGAAGCACTGCGGTGGCACCGGGAGAAAAAGTTCCTGCGGTAGTCATACTCCGATCTGGTGAGACCAGATCGGAGTACAATCTCAACGGAAGACTTCATATGGCAGCCCGTTGCATTATTTCTGACAGTGCCTCCACAACACGGGCGTAGTCGTCATCTGGTTCGACGAGGCTCCTTGGTTGGCGTTCCATTGCATCGGATGGCCCTGTAAGCACTTCATCGTTGGCATCGGATGACCCTATAAGCACTCCAACGTCGGAGTCGGATGGCCCTACAAGCATTCCATCGCCTGGGTAATCAGCCGTCAGTCTTTCCTCTAACTGCCTTTGAATTGCATCCTCATCAACTTCTGGAAGGTCGAAGAGATTGCAGCCAGGCCCAAGCGGGATCAGTATCATCTGAAAGGCTTTATCCCGCTGGGGGGCAACAGCATATAAAGGCGCGGGAGGACACGGGTGGTAGAAGTCGCCGTATTCCTCGAAAACTACACGCATATCTTCCTTCGTCAGAAAGCTGTCGCGTAACAGGACGATAACGCCAGCCTCCGCATGAGTGTACGAGTTCGTGATACTGTTCATGCGTTTATCCCATGCCAGGGTTTTAACGACAACTTTAAGGTCTGGAGCCACCTGTTGCGGCAGCCAGGAATCACTTCCAGGGCGGGTCCTATGCTCGTACGGCAAATGGGTTTGCTGGAGAAGCCAGTCGACATGAAGACTGACAGCGATGAATGCACGTTGGACTTCACTGGAAAAAGTGTTCAATCGCTCCGTGTCGATTGTAATGATCTGAGTTTTTCTTCTCATCGATAGCCTCAATAGATGATTAGTCGAGGACCACGTGCCACAAGGCTTTGAGCACGCGGTCCTCGCTGAGTGTATATACGTTTTTTCTGGCTGTTTGCTACGTAGCCATCATTTGGAAATCTTGTTTCTCTTCATTGCCCATTCTCCGTCGCCCGGTACCCTGCCTTCTTCGCCGCATCTTCACTCATGTACTGTCCTTCTTTGGTGTTGCCATACCAGCGTTCTCCTGGGAAATGGTACACCCCCGTTTTTGTGTTCACCCAGACCTGCGTACTGCTTACGGCAGGCATCCGCGCTTGGCGAGGCGCATGATGCCGTTTCGCCGCTGCGAACGTTCCGCTCTGGCTCCCACGGAATTTTGACACAGGCTGGTCGCTGCCGAAGACTTTCTTATACGCGGCAATCCAGTTCGTCGCGATCATCCGCTGGGCGTCGGGCAGGCTGATCTGCCCGGACACCACCATCGCGTGCAGCTTGTTTTCCAGCCGATCCTTAACGTACGCGTTCCACGGCTGCGTGAGGTACGACTGGGGCCAGAGGTTGCGAACGGAATTCGAGCCGCCGAGTTCTAGGCTGATAAGGTGATCCACCTCGTATTCATGCGGGGCGCGGTGGGTGATGCCGTATTCTGCATATACTTTGTCCTTCACGTCCTGCGGCACGTTGCGGACCTTTTTCGTGTAGCCTGGAACTCGGATGTCTTCCACCGTGACCGGAAGTGTTGCTCCTGGCGTGAGCGTCCTGTTCGGCAGGATCGGTGAGGCTTGCTGGGCGGTGGCCGTGGAAGATACTATGAAAATTAGGCTGATCAGGGCAAGAAGATTGCGGATTGCGGAAGAATGCTTGGAGCGGGGCATGATGACTTTGTCTCCTGTCGAAGAATGTTCTCGGCGGTGCGTGGCCGTATGTTCTGCAACGAGAGAGCATACTCCTTTGCATCCGTATGAGGCTTGGTAAAAACTGGAATGATTATGAAACGCAGCGTTGATAATTTTGCAACAGACGGACTCTGGTCATGCCGCGAAAAGGCTGTACGAAACGAAATTCATAATGCTGGGCCGCGTGATCGAGCCATCGAAAGTGAATGGAAAGGATTTGACAACGGCGCAAAACTGTGATATACTATATTTACGTTCGCAAAAATGAACGACAGCGAGAGGCAAGCAGCCTCCCGCTTTTTTTGTTGCCTGGCCTAGAACAATGATCGGCCTGCGCGGGCGACACCTCCTCTGCCCACGCTGCCTCTATTCATCTCATCCCGTCATCCCGCTGATTTGTCTCATCTGGTGAGACTCCTTGAAAATGGCACAATCTCCTCCGCCCTCCACTCCCCATTTCTGCGCCTGCCTGTGATACACTGAAGAACCACGGGCCGTATATGCCTGAGAGGGATCACCACCATGTCAGACACACTTTTTCCTGATCTGCCAAAACCCGAATTGCCAAAATGCGTTGCCAGCACTCGCCTCTTCTACCGCGATGGCTCTTCGGACAAAGAATACCACGCTACGATCAACCAAACGGAAACAGATCAAGCGGAAGGCGGCTACACCGTCACTTTTGCCTTCGGACGACGCGGCAATGCGCTGACGGCAGGCACGAAGACGAGTACGCCTGTGCCGCTCGCAAAAGCCCAGCAGATTTACGACAAGCTGATCGCCGAGAAGACCGCCAAGGGCTACACGCCCAACGGGTCGGGTGCGGCGTTCGCAATGACGGATTATGAAGGGCGGCTGTCTGGCCTGCATCCGCAGCTTCTGAATTCCATCGGCGAGGAGGCCGCGCTTCGTCATGTAGAAGATGACGCCTGGTGTATGCAGGAGAAGTTCGACGGCAAGCGGATCATGGTGGCAGTCAGCGGCGGCAAAGCCGAAGGCTCCAACCGTAAGGGCCTGTACGTGTCTATGCCGCAGGAGATCAGCGATGGCCTTGCCTGCCTCCCTGATTGCGAACTCGACGGCGAACTGCTAGGCGGGTGCTACGTCGCCTTTGATTTGCTTCGGCTGGGGGAAGCCGATCTGCGGGATCGTCCTTATCAGGAGCGGTATGATCTGCTTGCCAAGACCATCACCCCGTGCGCGGAAGTACGCTTGACGGAAACAGCCTGGACTGGAGCGGCAAAGAGGGCGATGTACGACAGGATCGCGGCGGCAGGCGGTGAAGGCGTTGTGTTCAAGCGCGCGGACGGAAAAAGCATTGCAGGCCGCCCCGCATCCGGGGGATCGCAGGTGAAATGCAAGTTCTACGCTACTTGTACTTGCCTTGTGACCGCGCAGAACGATCAGCGGAGTGTGCGCCTGCATCTCCGGGACGCTTCGGGCAGCGCAGTGAGCATCGGCAATGTCACCATTCCGAGCAACAAGGCTATCCCGCAGGCGGGGGCGCTGGTGGAAATCCGTTACCTGTACGCTTATAAAGGTGGCTCGCTTTATCAGCCTGCGTATTTAGGAGAACGGGATGATCTCGCTGCCGAGGACTGCGTTCTGGATCAGCTAAAGTACAAGCCTGAAGGTGATGCCGAGGAGACAGAAGAAGGCTGAAGTCAAAGTGGCGCGATTGCCCCAACCGAATACGAGATCATGACCGACAACCCAATCACTTCATTTTCAGGCGAGTATGCCTTCCTCTCGAACTTCTATCCGCATCCGGTAGACATTGACGGTGACATCTACCTAACCAATGAGCACGCTTTCCAGGCACTGAAGACGGACGACCCTGCTGAACGCGAGAAAGTGCGCGACGCGAAGACGCCTGCTGCGGCGAAGAGCCTGGGCAAGCGCGTCATCCTTCGTGATGGCTGGGATCAGGAAAGGTTCGCGGTGATGGAGCGCCTGGTCCAGGCCAAGTTCACGGACCCGGAACTGGCGGCGAAGCTGCTCGCAACGGGCAAACGCGAGTTGATCGAGGGCAACACGTGGCGCGACACGACGTGGGGGTGCATTATGACGAGAGATGGACTGTGGCGTGGGCGAAACGAACTTGGGAAGATTTTGATGCAGGTGAGGGAAGAACTCAGGTAAACTTTCGGCATGAACACTGACCAAATAATGGGCGAGGTTTTGTGCCGCTGGCCGAAGACCCGCTGGAGAAGCTGAAGACCGCAGTTTTCAGCCAAGCGATCAACGCAAGTCCGATTGCCCTCGCCGTTCTCGGCTGGATCACGGACATGACTATTACAGAGCCGCGTATTGAAGAGCTTCATGCCACCACTGACGGTCGCAGTAGCCCATCATGGGCTAATGCGTGATCATGTCATCTTCCTGTTCATGCCGTGTAGTTCTCCCATCTTTCCTACTGTCATTGATGGTCCTTACGGATAGTGATGTTCAGGCACCCGCCATTTGCTTCTAAACACATAGCCCGCGATAGTGACGATGCTCTGAGTGGGAGTTGCGAAGAGGCTTTTGCGCTTCACCAGACCACCTAAAGCGTAGTCTAGCCACAGACATCTTAGCGGCATTTTGGATAATTTGGAAACCCCGACGGGAAGTCGCTTTTTTACGAATTGAAGGCAACGAAAGTGGGTATAACGCCTTTATGCCAAGATAGTTATCAAACCTAGTCAAAGACGAAGGCCAGTTTGAGCTAAACACCTGCATTGTTGGCTTCCCCTTTTGGGAACTGCTTTCACCGTCTTCATACGCGGCACTTGAAACGAAACCGCAGGAAAACTCAAATGGAGCAGTTTCAACCAGAGCTGCGTCGAAACGAAAACTTTTCCGCCGATGAGCAACTGCTTGCCTTGGCTGAGAAGGCTACGCTTCCGAATGCTGATCTGTCTGATGACAATCTGCCGCTAGGCATCAGCCAGGTGCAGAACGCTCTGCCGAACCTGTCTCAGCGCCTCCTAGATACCCTCCACCAGCCTCTACTCCTACTCAATGATGCTTTAGAGGTTCGCGCCTCCAATCAGCTTTATTACCAAGCCTTCCAGACCTCTCCCGCAGAAACGCTTGAGCACAGCCTCTTCAGCTTGGGGAACGGCCAGTGGCAGCACGCTGACCTCAACTTCCATTTGGGCCGAGTTCTATTAGCACACACGTCTTTTGAGAACCTGGAAGTCAAATACGACGCTCCTGGCTTCGGTCCGAGAACCATCCTCCTGAGCGCGAGCAGTATCCCTCTGAGCAGTATCCCTCTGAGCAGTATCCCTCTGCCAGTCTCCGATGCTGCACAGGTGCCCGCCGTGGTTGTCCTCGCTTTGTCGCCAATAGAAGCAAATCCACTGGATGCAGTCCTATCCGATACAAGTCCTCTCGACGCGAGTTCGCTTACTCTGCTCTTGTTCGAGGACATCACCGAGCGCAAAGCCGAAGAAACGCGGCTGAGGACGCAAAGACGCGCGGGGCGGGCGATGCGAGCGGGCGGCAGGGCAGAGCGTGTGCAGCACGTTGAGGATGCTGTGCGTGCCATCCGCATCGCCCAGGGATTGCAACGCGCCTTGCTCCAGCCGATCCCTGAAAATGCTTTTCCTGATCTCGCAGTAACAGCGGCGCACAGGGGTGCAGTGGACGGCTCTCTCGGCGGGGACTTCTTCGATGCGTTCCTTCTGCCTAGCGGCAGCGTGGCGCTGGTAGTCGGCGATGTGGAAGGGCATGGCCTAGAGGCGGCGATGCGGATTGGCGAGATCAAGTACAGCTTGCGGGCGTTCCTGCGGGAGAGCATGGACGCCGCCTTTACCCTGAGCCGCCTCAACGACATGGTCAACACCAGCCACCGCTTGGACGCACAGGCGGAGCGGCTTTGCACGGTGGTGTCATTGGTTGTGATCAGCCCCTATACCTGGGAAGCAACATTTACACGGGCGGGAGCGGAACCGCCCCTGATCCTCAAGGCAGATGGAACTTGGGAGGCAGTGGAAGCCGCTGGTATAATGCTGGGAGCACGGGAAGAAGCGGTTTATGCAAAAGAGACGCGGCACCTGCGGAGGGGTGAAACGCTGCTGATGTTCACCGATGGTCTGACAGAAGCGCGGGTGCCAGGCAGTTTGTCCTTCTTTGGGGAAGAGGGCATCGTAAAGCAGGTTCAGGAAGCCCTGCAGGTAAACAGCCTTCTGACGGAGGAACCGCTTCGAGGTGCAGGACAAGCCGTGCTGGGCGCAGCGCTGGCCCATGCCCGCGGTTCGCTGGCTGACGACGCCTGTCTCCTGCTTGCCCGCAGGCGGTGAGGCAAAAGTTTTACTCGCTGAACAAGAAAGCGAATCGGGCTAACAAGGAGCTTTATGATGCCAGAGGATCAGTCTCCCGCAAACGAGCGAAGCAAGAGCGACAGAGGGAACAGGACGAGCGAAGACGATCACCCGCCTGCCAAAGAGCCACTTCCCAAAGAAGAATTGAGTCCCATATCAGGCGTGCAGCATTTAGCCGAGGAAGTTGAGCGCCTGAATGCTCAGGCGACGGCCTGTTATGAAGAGTCTCTCAAACTTTCTCGTCAGGCGGGTAATCTGAACACGCAGGCCCGAAGTCTGGATCAGCAGGCAGGCGATATGTTTGTCATGGCTGATTTGTCTGTGGCTGAGGTGGACAAACTGCGGACCGAAGTAGACCGCCTGCACACAGAAGCGGATGGGGTACGGCGGGATGTGGACGGGCTATATGCTCAGGCCCACGCTCTGCACCTGGAAGCCAGTCAGCTTTACCAAAATGTCATTGGAATGCAGGTGCAGGCGTCGGAGTTGCAAGCGGAGGCTCTGGGGCTACAATCACAAAGCCGAGATCAAGAGGCGCAACGCGGCAGCAGTGGGCTACAGTCTGAGGCATGGCTGGCTCATGCGACTGTCCTAAAGCTGTACGCGCAGATCAACCGTTTGTACACCGAAGCAGCGGTGGTGACGCTGGAAGTCAACCACCTGCACCTCGACGCGACCTTGCTGTATGCCAGAGCAACTCAGGCACGCGGCGTGGCAACCGAGGCAGACCGTCAGGCAAGCATTCAGCACACAGCATCGATAGAGAGCCACCGCAACACAGGGCATTGGTTCAGCCAAGTCGAGCGTCTGCACTGGGAAGCGGACCGTCGTCGGGAAGAAGCCGAGTTTTGGCGGGAGCGTTCGGAGCAATCGCGCCAGGAGGCCGATGCAATCCGCTTTGCTGCCGATGTCATGAGCAAGGCGCAATAAGCAGTACGCAACTCAGTAGAAAGCAAAGACTCCGTGGCCGCACCTGTTCCACAAACTCTGAACGAAGAACCCGCCGTGAGACAAGAATTCCTCGCTAAAAATGAGACCGCAAACGGCTATGAGTTCTTGTTTCTCCACAACTCTGACGCGGTGTTCGCCTGCAACCTTGCAGGCCACTTCCTACGCGTCAACAACGCCTGCCAGACCCTGCTCGGTTATACGCCCAACGAGCTTATGGCGATGAGCTTTCTGCCGCTGGTCGTGCCTGAAGACAAAGACTATGCCGCCGAACATCTGCACATCGCCGCACAGGGCCTGCCTGAGATGTTCGAGGTCACCCTCACCCATAAAGACGGACAGCCTATTTTCGTGAGCCTCACCGTGCTGCCACTGATCCAGGAGGAACTGACCCTCGGCATCTACGGGATCGCAAAGGACATCTCAGCCCGCAAACAGGGGGAAGCCGCGCTTCAAGGCAGCGAGCAGCGCCTGCGGCAGAGCGAGGAGCGCCTACGGCTGGCGCTGGAAAGCGGCTGCCTCGGCACCTTCGATCTTGACCTAACTACAGGCAAGTACCTGGACCTGTCCCCGATATGGAGGACGCAGTACGGAATCCCGCAGGACAAAGAAGAAGTTTCCGCCGACGAGTGGCTCCACATCATCCATCCTGACGACCGTGAGCGTACCCACCAGGCATCCCAGCAAGCCATTGAGGACCATCAGGATTACAAAGCCGAGTACCGCATCGTGCGTCCTGACGGCACAGTCCACTGGAGCAGTGTTCACGGCACACCGCTCTACGGCGAAAGCGGCCAGCCATTGCGCCTCGTTGGGGTTACTCAGGAGATCACCCAGAGGAAGAGGCAGGAACTTGAACAGGCAGAAGCGCGGCAGCGGGAGGAGGCACTCGCGCGGCAAGTGGCGCAGCGTGCTGAGGCTCTCCTGAGACAGAGCCAGCACACGCAGCTTCTTCTGGAAGCCGCAGGCGAAGGGTTCTTTGGGATTGACATCGCGGGCAACAATACCTTCGTCAACCCTGCCGCTGCGGAGATGCTTGGCTACTTTGCTGAGGAGCTGCTGGGGCAGCCGATGCACGCCACCCTCCACTACGCCCGCGCCGATGGCAGCCCTTATCCCCGCGAGGAATGCCCCATCTACGCCGCTTTCACGGACGGGGTGATCCATCGGATTACGGGTGAAGTCTTTTGGCGTAAGGATGGCACGAGCTTCCCTGTCGAGTACGTCAGCACCCCCGTCCGCGAAGCAGAGCAGATCACAGGCGCAGTCGTGACCTTCCGCGACATCACCGAGCGGCAGACTTGGGAAGCGGCGCAGCGTACGTTGCTGGCAGAGGCGGTGGAGCGGGCAGACCATGATCCTTTGACGGGTCTGTGGAACCACCGCGCTTTCTACAGACGTTTGGAGGAAGAGTGCGCCCGCACGGAGCGCGGCGGCACACGAATGGCCGTAGTGATGCTGGACCTCAACCACTTTGGCTTCTTCAACAACGTCTACGGCCATGTCGTCGGCGATGCTGTGCTGCATCAGGTGGCGGAACTGCTTCTCACCGTGTGCCGCCCGTATGACACCTGCGCCCGCTTCGGCGGAGACGAGTTCAGCTTGATCCTCAGCAGCGTCGGTCATGCTTCCACCGCCGAGATCGAGACGCGGCTGCGCTCGGCGCTCAGCGGACTAACCTTCCAGCCAGACGAAGCCGAGACTGTCATTCCAATCACGCTTTCTCTGGGTGCGACGGTGTTCTCAGGAGACAGACAGGACTGCCTGGAAGCGGTCAGGACTGCGGATGAGCGGCTGCGACGGGCCAAGACAGGCGGAGGCAGTGATACGGAAGCGGATCAAGTGCGCCTGTCCGCACTGGCACAGGTGGCGGACTTCTCGATGCTGGATGCACTGGTGACGGCGGTGGACAACAAGGACCGCTACACGCGCCAGCATTCGGAAGATGTTATGGCGTGCAGCCTGATGATCGCCCGCGAGATGGGTCTGGCCGAGGACGTGCTTCAGACGGTCGCGGTGGCGGCGCTTCTGCATGACTTGGGCAAGATCGGGGTGGCAGATGCGATCTTGCGGAAGCCAGGGAAGCTGACGGCGGCGGAGTTTGAGGCGGTGAAGCGTCATCCGCAGACAGGCGCAGTGATCGTGGCGGCAGTTCCTGGACTGGAAGGGACGCTGGATGCAGTGCGCCATCATCACGAACGCTGGGACGGTGGGGGCTATCCTGCGGGCCTGAAGGGTGAGGAAACGCCGCTGATGGCGCGGCTGATGGCGGTGGCGGATGCGTTCAGCGCGATGACAGCGGACAGGCCGTACCGCAAAGGCATGGAGCGGGAGCAGGCGCTGTCCCTGCTGGCGGAGGGATCAGGAAGCCAGTGGGACCCGTCTTGCGTCACGGCTTTCCTGTCTGCTATACGTCAGGCGGAGACGTTGTTCTCAGTGGCCGATACGCCCTGAGATGCGTTTTCGATTTCTCTCACTTGATCCCTCCCGACTCAACGTCTTTCAATTTGGCGTCTTCTAAAACCTTGTGCAGGCGTCATCGGCGCAAGAACCGCCTCTAGCCATGAGGATAAATCCACCGCCTGCAATACCCCCTTTTCCGCTCGCGATGTCAGCATGAGGCGTATTATGCCATCATCTTTGGGTACTATTGTCCGCAGGCGGTTCGTCGGCCTAAACTGACGGCTTCAAGGAGAAGCCATTGAAAGCGGCGTCTGTTTTTCATTGACCTGAACCACCTATCATGGCAGCATCGGGCAGATGCGGAGCCGTGCCTTCGCCTCGTGATTGACCTGATCGAGACCAACGCATTGCTGATCTGCATTGCGGAACAGCGTCTCACCCGACTTACCGAGGAGAGCAGGCGTAGGCACGATCCAAATAGCTCAGGTCCCGCCGAAGTCATTCCCTTCCAGCACCGAAGTGAGCGTAACCGATCCTCACAAGAACTGATACCAACAACACCGAGTACAAGCTGCAAGTAGAACGTGAGAGACATCAATGACAGGATTTTGCATTGCCTGAAGAAGAAAAAGCTCAAAAAGAAAAAGCTCAAGAAAAAAAATCGGTGATGACGGCCTCAGTGAAGAGGATACCCAGAGGACGGAAGACCCTTCAAGCCGAAAAACGGGCGCAAAGTATCTCGCCGAAGAAACTTTGCTTCTGAAGGTACAAGGTACGGCCTTGTACGATTTGTCGCTCCGTCTGCACCGTCAAGCCAGCGGGCTGAACGTACAGGCCCGCCGCTTGGATCAGCAGGCAAGCGATATGTTCGTCATGGCTGATCTCTCCATGGCCGATGTGGACCGCCTGCAAGCCTAAGTGAACCGTCTCCACGGAGAAGCCGAGGGGGTACGGCAGCAGGCCGACGGGTTGTACTCGCAGGCGCACGCTCTGCACCTTCAAGCCAGCCGCCAGTATCAGGGTGTGGTCAGCTTGCACCTGGAAGCCGCAGAACTGCACGCCCAAGCACGGGATCACCAGGAGCAGCCCTCGCGGGACGGGTCACCGTTGGCAGACCAAGTGTTTCTGGGGGAAGGGGTGTTGCTAGGAGAAGGATTATCCTCAGAAGCATGGCGTGCCCATCGCGAAGTGCTACGTCTCTACGCGCAGATCAACCGCGTACATACCGAAGCGGCGCTCGTGATGCTTGAAGTCAACAATCTTCACCTGAACGCAGTGCTTCTGTATGCCCGCGCCGATCAGGGACGAAGCCAAGCGAGCACACTGGACCGAGAGGCAGGGGCGGAGCATCGGGCTTCGGTGGAGCATCACCGTGACACGCGGCACTGGTTCGGTCAGGTGGAGCGTCTGCACTGGGAAGCGGATCAATGTCGGGAAGAGGCGGAGTATTGGCGGGAGCGTTCGGAGCAGTCGCGCCTGGAAGCGGAGGCGCTGCGCTTTGCGGTGGACTCCATCGGCACAGTAGAGTGAACCAGCAAGAGGCATACTCGGGTGCTTTAATTGCTACCTTGCTCATGAATCCGCGCCTTTACAAATGTGTGCCGCTGTGGGGGGCTTTTTGGCAGCAAATGCTTGAGGGGATGAACAAAACACCTCAAATACTTTACCTCGGCATGGGTCAGCAGGCTCTCTTTGGGCAACTTGCTATTGGCCTCCGCGCCAAATAGCTGACTTATCAGCGCGGACCTTTAGGAAAGCAGCGGCTTCTTCCAGAGCGTAAACTTCTGGCGGCGTGGTTGCGTTTCGCTCTGGGCAAGGGCAGCTCGTGCTGTTTCCAGACGTGCTGTTTCTAGGCACGTCGCCTTTTGCCGCATTGTTTTCCATTGTTGTTGTCCTGTCCGCAAAAGTAACTTGACTGAAAAAAGTAACTTGACTGAAAAAAGTAACTTGACTGAAGATTGATCTATTCGCGCAGCCTTGCTGCGTCTACTTCGTCTGACTCAACAGACTTCGCATACCTCCGTAGACTTTGCCTTTGGTTTCACTCCACTCTCCATTTGTGCCATATCCTCGCCTCAGCTTCGCTCATTGACGCCGCGCCATAACAAGGCACACATCATCACGGAACTTCCCACCGCCGAACTCACGTGCCCCTGCAAGAATGGACTGCGCTTTTTGTTCTAACGACTCTAACCCTTTTGTCCTTTTCACCAGCCGTCGTAGACCCTGGCTTCCTAGTTGCTCCCTGCCAACTCTCGCCTCCGTGATCCCGTCCGTCGTCATCAAAAGGGTAGCACCAGGCTCCAGATGAAAAGGCGTCGCCTGATAATCCTGATCACCCTCCACGCCCAGCAGCAGACCAGAAGCGATAGCTTCTTCAATTTGTCCCTCCGCTCGTACAAACAGGGGCGGCTCCATGCCTGCCGCGGCCAGACTGCCTTCACCCGTCGCCGCATCTAAAACGGCCAGCACCAGGCACACAGGAGCTTCATCCCCTTCATCATTGAGACCTTCCCGAAACAAGCGGTGGCTCTGGCACAGGTAGTTGTTGAGTTGATCCAGCACAAGCCCAGGCTGCTCATGCTCCCGCAAGAAGGCCCGCAGGATGAACCTGATCTCGGCGGTGAACACGGCGGCGGTAAGGCCGTGGCCCATCACGTCGCCGATGACAAAGGCGACGTGGCCGTTGTCATAGGCGAAAACATCCCAGAAATCCCCGCCGACCAACGCTTCCTCGGAGGCAGGCTCATGCAGCATCTTGATTTCCATTCCAGGAAATGCGTTCGCCTCGGGCATAAACAGCAAGGCCTGCTGAAGAGTTGAGGCTATGCGCCTGTCACGCTGCTGCGCCTCGGCAAGCTGCTTCTCCGCCTTTCTGCGTTCGGTGACATCTTCCAGCGCCAGCACGAGCAGCACGGTGCGGTTGCCAGGGCGGTACAATTTGCGGGCGTTCAGCAACATCGTTCTTTGGCCGATGCCTGGAAAGTTGTGCGTGACCTCAAACTCGTCAAAGCTACTATGGCTCGGAACGATGTTTTGCAACAGTTCCAGCAGTTTGGGGATATTCCACTGGCTGTCCCCGATTTCCCCGATCAGTTGCCCTTCGGTTTCTTCAGGGAAGACCTTGAACGTGGTGTAGAAGGCGCGGTTGGCGGACTTGACGCGCAGTTGCCGATCCAGGATAAGAAGCGGGTCGCGGATGGTGTCGCCGATGTTCTGGGCGTAGGTCTCGATTTCTTGCAAGAGTAGTTTTGCCCGCGCCACAGTTTCCTCCGTTCATTTTCATCTACAGCAGAAGCCGTCTATTCTTGATGTCAGGCTGTTTGTTCTTGATGTCAGGCTGTTTGTTCTTGATGTCAAGCTGTCACATCAGTTACGGCTTCGCAGCGAACCAGCCAGTGCAAGCCAATGACCATGCCGTCCTGATGCTCAATGGCGGACGCGGTGGCACTGACGGCGGTCGTTCCGCTGCGGGTCCGCAAGCACAGCGTCTGCCGCTTGTACTCTGCTCTCGATACCTGTGTCAATGCACTTTCCCCCGTCAACTGCTGACCGTGCCGCGCGTACTTGTTCAAGGGTCTGCCGACCATGTACTTTGCGTTTCGACCCAGAAGCTGTGCCGCAGCAGGATTCACGGCGCGGATGATGCCTGGCAAGTCGGTCGTGATCACCGCATCGGAAACAACGCCCAGGAGTGCTTGGTAGCGTAGGCGTTCTTCCCGTATAGTCTGCTGAAGGCGTTCCATGGCATCGTTTTGGGCAACGAGCACTTTCTCCGCAAAACGCAGAGTGTCCACGCAATCATCCAGCTCCTCCAGGGCTTTTATAGTCAGGCGGCTGACATGCTGGGTTCCAGCCCCATCGCCTGGAAAATCTTCAGCACTTCGCCAAGCCGCTTTAACACGGTCCAGGGCATTTGCTGCAAAAGGCGCTGGCGCGTGCGGAATCAACGTGGAGTTGATAGCCTCAGGTTGAGCGCCTGGAGAAGATTGAGCTCCTAAGGAAGATTGAGGAATTGACGGCTCGGAAACCAAGACGATAAGAGTGGTCGCGATTTCAGAAAGCGTTAGCACAAAGTCCGCATCCCCCCTCGCAGCAGCATGACGAGGCTGATTGAAGTTCCGACGGGTCCTCTCGTCCTGAGCCAGTGTGACGCCACCCACCGCCTTAATTGCCCGCATTCCTGCCGCTCCGATGTTCTCCCTGCCCGCCAGCACAACGCCAATGGCTCTTGCCCTCACGCTGCTCGCCAGCGAGGAAAACAAAACGTCAACGGCAGGCCGAGCCTTATGTATACCTGACAGCGCAAGCGTTCCATCAGGCCGTACCATCAGGTGCTTTGCAGGAGGTGCCACATAAATGGTTCCTGCTTGTAAAGGGTCTCCTTCTTTGGCTTCTTTCACCCGCAGCGCCGTGCGACGGCTCAGACTATCGGCTATCTGGCTGGGTGAATGCGGCGACAAATAATGACCAATCACAATGGGCGCGGGAAAGCTGGCAGGCAGCTTTGCCAGGATCGCGCTGAGGTCTTGTAGTCCCTCCGCCGACACGCCGAGGGCGACAACACGCGGGGGTACTATGGGACTATTGTTTGTCTTCATTATCATTGCTTGTCATCAACCGTATTCTTGTAAAGATGATATTCTTGTTCTACAGCAGGACCACCTGAGGATAATGCCACTTGTTCCAGTCGCTCGATTTGCTTCTGCAACTGCTGGATTTGCTCTTGCTGAACGTGGATCATCTCTTCGAGCGGCGAGCGAGCCAGTACCGCAATGTCCGTGATGGCTTGTGTGAGTGCAGCACTCTCAACAGGATATTGAAACGCCTTGGGAACAAGCGGGTTGGGGTTCCAGTCCGCGAGACCTTGCTGAAGTGTGCAGCTAATCGCTTCGATCATTACCTTTGGAACTGCCTCGGCGTCAGGAAGTGGCATCAACTTGAACTTCTTTCATTAGCTCTTGTGTCATTAGCTCTTGTGTTCAAGAGAGGTGCTTTTACTCTCCCTCGATTTTTGCATGGGGGAGGAACGCATGATAAATCAAGCACAGAATCATCGATCTCTCATTTGTGTTGTCGTTAATCGCGCTCATAGGCGTGCATCCCTGCCTGCACCTGCCGCCCACAAGTCTGCGGATGTGCGGTCATCGAGGCATCGGCGTGAAAACCGTGGACATTGGAGGATTGAGCAGGGTCTGATGCTTCCATAGCAACCGCCGTTTCCACTTCAGCCGCCGATTGCATTTCAGAAGTTGAGGTGATCCCCCCGAGAGCCACGCTTGTGATCACCTTCATAAAGTGGCTTGCGAAAACTTCAGCAACCGCCCTGCTGATGGCTGCTGAAACGCTGCCCTTCTTCACAGTTGGCAGTGCTTCTTTCTGTGGTTCATTCGGGTTCGACATCATGATTTTCCCTCTCCACTATTTCTTCTTTGCAGTTTCTCTTTTCTGCGGTATCCTTCTGTACCTCACTGGCGGATTAGCTTTCAGGCGCGAGTGTCGCAAACAGCCTCTTGTAACCTGCGATGACATCGCCTTGTACGCGCAGTGCTTCTTCGGCGACACGCAGTGACTCTTCCGCGACGCACAGTGCCTCCGAGCACGAACCGAGTTTTTCAACCGTTGCCAGTTCCACACTTACTGCCAGTTCCGAGTCGCTTGGATTGCTCGATAGGCCCGCTTCGCCTGAACGGACCACTGTGCTTGGACTCACCAAAGCCACAAGTGCAGCGGCGATGTCAGGTAGCGGCAACACAAAGTCGACAGCCCCTGTCGCGGCGGCATGACGCGGCATGGAAACATCCTCGCTGCTTTGCTCGTCTTGAGCAAAAGTCGTGCCGCCTGCGGCCTTGATCGCCTGGAGGCCCGCTGTCCCGTCGCAGTTGCCACCTGTCAAAACAACGCCCACAGCCCGGTCGCCGCAGCTTTCCGCCAAGGATAGGAACAGAACGTCAACGGCAGGGCGAGAGTGATGTACTTTGTCCGCATCTGACAAGAACAGGATTTCGTCGGAGGAAACCAGGAGGTGCCAAGCGGGAGGAGCCACATAAACCGCTCCCGCCCTCAGGCGATCTCCTGCTTCGGCTTCTTTGACTTGAAGCGCCGTGCGGCGGCTGAGGATGTGAGCCATCTGGCTAGGTGTGTGCGGGGAAAGATGCTGGACGATGACGATGGGAGCGGGAAAGCTCGCTGGCAGTTTCGCCAAGATGGTGCTGATCGCTTGCAGTCCACCTACCGAAGCGCCCAGTGCGACAACGCGCCGCGATGTGGGATCGCTAGGATAATCAGTAGGATGAGTAGGATCGCTGTGTTCGCTGGGAAAGGGGTGAAGGCCCGAACGCTGTGGGGATTGATTGACGGCCATGTTGGTTCACGCGGTACTTCCTAGCCTCGGGGCAGCGGCACGAGAAGTCTCAGCGTGAATGCGGCGGTGCATCCTGAACCAAACAATCTTGGGATACAAACATTATACCATTAAAGGATAGTATTCAACCAGCCAAGCAAGATTAACGAATCAAGGGTATACTGGCGTAGCCCAAGAACTGGGGTGAAAAGATTAAGAGGACAGACCCATATGGATGCAACCTTAGGTGTCACCAGCCGCGAAGTCAGGACGGGTATTGTCATTGAGGTGAGCGGGGAACTCAACTTCAAGACGGCGAAACTGCTTGCTGAGCCGCTTTGGGTGGGTGTTCAGGCCACCTTGGATGCGACCCGGTCCGCTTCATTGTCAGTTGATCTTCGGTACGTGGCCTACATCGACAGCGAGGGGCTTATCCTCTTGGTATCGGCCCAGAAGCAGCTTTGCCGCGCCCAGCGTTCCCTGCGACTTTTTGTGGCGCAAGGCCAGCAACCTGAGAGGCTACTGAGGACGCGCCGCCTGGATGCGATCATGACGGTTGGCTTCGACGGCTAGGTGGGCCTGCGTGTTTCTGAACGTGGGTATGGTGCGGAAGTTGCTTGTCCCTTCATTTGGGTAAGATGAGGGATGACACAAAACTTCACGCACCAGAATGTCCCGTATGACATCACTGTGACTACTGAGACAATAAGTGGCTTGGGAGGAGTTGTTCAGCACAGCAAAAAAATCAGCGTCGGCGTGAACGGTCGTCATGACGGCTTGTTTGACTCCGGGTGTTCAGCGAGTGCTGACTTGGACACGAAAATTAACCAGGTTCGAGAAAAGATCGAACGATGGATTGATGCCAGGCTGAAGGCTGGTCGGGCCATGCCCAGTTAATGTGCGGCACGGATAAGAACATCCGCCTGCGATGTAGTCCACCAGCCGCACCCCAGCAAAAGATGCAGCCATTGACCCAAAGCCGTCTTTGGGCCAGTCAGAACCCCGCCCACGATCCAGACGCTTCTGACCGGGGGAACAGCCAGCGGAAGCACCAGTTCCACCCACGCCTCGCGGATGTGCAGCGGGGCTTCTCCAGGCGGCGTCGAGATGATTTTGATTGCGGCCAAGATACAAACTTCCTGGACTATGCAGTTGAACCACTCGCGGGTGGAAGCTGCCACTCCAGGGTGATCGTGATGCTGGCCTGCGCCGACGCCTTCACGAGGTAAATGTTGCCCTCGCCCGTGAACTGAAGCCCAAAGGTGGCGGTGGCCTTATCGGGGGCGATAGACTGCTCCCGGAGTTTCCCGAACGCGAGGGTAAGGACGCGGCAGTTCTCGACGATCTCGTTTTGGACGAGTTCATCGTAGGTTTTGTCCAGCGCGTCTATGACGTCCTCTCCTGAAAAAGAGAGCCGCGTGCTGCCGCCTGCGGGCTGTACATCGTCTGGTGCTTCCACGAGGACGGTGCTGTTGCCCATCTTCATCTTCACCAATTTGGACATGGCGGTTCCTTTCCTCTTCAGGCGCGATAACAATGCTCGCTCCGTTGAACGCTGGGACATTTCAACGAAGCAGCACAGCATACACGTTTCGATACAGCGCTTCACTAATACTGCATCTTAATAAAACTTCATCTCACTCAACTACCCCAACCAGCAGGCACATATCGTCACGCATCACGCCGCCCTGCGCCGCCGCATCCACTCCTGCAATCACACTCAGCGCAAAATGCTCCGCCACGGCCTCCGCAGTGTCGGCCCCCGCAGGAACTATCGCGTCTGCCAGAAGGGCCACAACGCCCTCGACCCCCAACATAGCAAGGCGGGTAGCTCCGACTTCCGTCAAGCCGTCCGTGAAGATCGCCACCACGTCTCTTGCCCCAAGTTCTACGGTTTCCTCCTCGAAAGTCGCTTCCAGCAGAGTTCCCAGGATCGGCCCTGTTGGGTGAAGAAACTCAACCGCCCCCGACGTGCGGCGCACAAGCGCAGGTTCCTGACCGCAGTTGACGTAGGTCAGCGTTCCCGCGCCGCTGTCATAGGCTCCCACGAACAACGTCGCAAAGCCCGTCAACAAGCTTTGTTCGGCCAGCAGCGCATTCAGGCTTGTCAGCGCTCCTGACAGCGTCTGAGCACGGTACAAGGCGTACCGCAGCATATTCCTCACGGTCGCCACCTGACTAGCTGCCGCAAGTCCTTTGCCAGAAAGATCGCCGACGACAAGCGCCGTACAGCCTTTGTCCACCGCGAAAATGTCGTAGAAGTCGCCGCCAACGCCCGCCTCGCCAAGCGCGGCCTCGTAGTATTTCGCCAGTGCCATTCCAGGAACACGCTCAGGGATTGCGGGCGTCAAGGCGGCCTGGAGTTGATTCGAGATGTTGCGCTCTCTCTCCACCAGTTGCTCCCGTTCCACATCAAGAGCGAGACGCTCACTGATGTCGAAGAAAGTCACGACCGCCCCGCGCACCTCACCACCTTCGAGGAGCGGCGATGCGCGGTAAGAAACGGCAAAGCAGGTGTCATCCGCACGCCAGAACACGTCGTCCTCGACCTGAACACTTTCTCCACTGCGAAGGATGCGGTAGATCGGGCAATCCTCCACAGAATAGAAGCTGCCGTCGGAGCGCTTCTGATGGATCAGCGCGTGTCCGTCCTGCCCAAGAAGCTGCTCCTGGGTGAAGCCGAGAAGCTCTGCTGCCGCTCGGTTTACAAAGGTGAAGCGGCCCTTCGGGTCAATGCCGTAGATGCCTTCACTGGCCGAAGCCAGCAGCAGGCGGTAGCGGGCCTCGCTCTGTTCTAGGGCGTGCCGCCGCATCTCGGCGTCATCGGCGGCTTGCAGTGCCTGGAGGCGGGCTTCCTCAGCTTCCTGTCGGGCTTCCTTCGCTTGCGCGTGTGCCTTGCGCTGGGAGGCGCTGAGCGCGGAGACGCTCAGCCCCACCAGAAGGAACATCACTAGCGTGATCTGGTCGACACTGTTGGTGATGAGCAGGCTGCGGGCGGGCGCAATGAAGAAGTAGACGGCGGCTAGGGTGGAGAGAACAAGGGCGACAAGGCCGCTGCCCCAGCCGCCGAGCCAGGCACTAAAGACAAGAGCAGGGAAGTAGACAATGAAGGCGGCTCGCCTGCCCAGCAGCGGGTTGAGGGAGAGGCGCAGCAGGGTTGTCAGGATTACGATGAAGACGGTCAGGAGGTAGCCGCGAGCCGTCGAGAACTGAGAGTGCCGAGCAACACGACTTGAACTTTGTGCAATCTCATCGGACAAGGAGGAGTCTTCTTTCTAAACAAGTTCCAGCAATTCTATATCTCGTCAATTTTATCAGCCTCCGCTGACAGCAGCTTCCCCACCGCCGTCTGAATTATCCATGTCATCCGCATGATCCAGCGCTTCCTGCGTCTCATAGCGCAAGAACTTCTCCGCTCGCACCGTCGTCCCCTGCGGATCGGCGCGGCAGAAGTCCAGTTGATCCGCCATCATCTTCAGCAGCGGCAGTCCGAAGCCTCCCAGTCGCTCGCCGCCTTCGCCGTCCGTGCGAGAGCTGCCGACTTCAGGCACATCGCGGAAGGTAAAGCCGTCTCCCGCATCCACAACGGTGATGACAACGCGGTCCACGTGGTATTCCAGCAGTACTTGAAAGCGCCCGTCCGTAGACTTCGCGTGACGGACGACGTTGCTGACAAGTTCGGTGACGATGGTTTCTACATCTCCGATGTCTTCTTTGACGACCTTGAGGTATTCGAGCAGGCCGCGCCCTAGCTGGCGGGTGAGAGGAACATAGGCTCCGTCATCAGGCAGATCGAGAGAGAGTTTCAGGATCATGGAAAGGGACCTCTCGTGAAACGACCGTGCTGGGTTTGTGACGTATTCATCAATGTGGCGTTGTAAATGTGGCGTTGTAGTAGTCTAACACTGTATTATACCACACTCGCCTGTGCGTGCTGGCGAGCTTCATGACAACTCCTCACAAGTTTCATGGTGACTCCTTGCATAGCGCCTCCTCATCGGATAAAACAAATCGTTGTTCGATTTGGGTGGTTATGCCAGGCGGCTCAGAGTGCTGTCAACATCTCAACGATGAGGCGAGCGCGGAGCTCACCGTGCATACATTTCACTGAAGCGCGTCAAATTCTTCGTGTAAGGAACTTTCCTGATATGGTATAAAATGCAGTGCATGAGAATTCTTGTTCTTGCAACAGAGTTCTTGTTCTTATCCTATTTTCTTTATTTAGAAAGAGATGCGTCAGGCGATATGGTTTCGACAGCAAAACTTGAGGTTGCCATTCGAGACATGGCAGAAGGAATTGTGATTGAGGCGGTCGGGGATTTAGACCTAACAACGGTGAGAACCTTTGAAGCACCGCTCACCGAAAGTATCCAGGCCACCATCGGTGCGGCGAAGGCCAGTTCTTTGTCCGTGGACCTACGGCGCGTGGACTTCATTGACAGCGCGGGCCTAGCCCTGCTGGTGGCAGCAAGGAAGCGGCTCGCTCCCGCCCAGCGCACCCTTCAGGTTCTACTGACATCAGGCAAGCAGCCCGAACGCGTTCTGAAGCTGGGGCGTTTTGATATGATCATGACGCTGAAGTATCATGACGCTGAAGTATCTTGACGCTGAAGTATCATGACGCTGAAGTATCTTGACGCTGAAGTGTAACGGTCGTGGCTTAATACTCTAGCGGCGGCAAGCGGTAACTGATAACCTCTCGTACTCACTACTGAGCAAAAGGCTGTGAATCCTTTTAGGGATCGATCAGTTTCAGGAGAACCGCGATCCAATCGATAGAAATTGAGGTAGTGTCCCGATCCGCAATTTGGATGCCTTAGAACTCGTCATCCTGGGGACGCTGGTTTACCCTGAGGACGCTGATGCGGGGGCATCAGGTACACATTTGGGATTAAGTATGGTAAAATCTCGGTTCCGAATCTCAGCCTAGAACGAGTGTTAGAACATGACCGATCTGGATACTGCACCCGACGCAAACGGGAACCGCACCCGCGCTCTCCTGGCCTATGACATCCTGGACACCCCCCCCGAGGTCGCCTTCAATGACCTGACACGCCTCGCTGCCCAAGTCTGTGCCGCCCCGTCTTCCTTCCTCACCTTCCTCGACGACCGACGCCAGTTCTTCAAGGCCAGCGTTGGCGCAGGCGGGGTGCGTGAAGCGACCCTGGAAGCAGGCTTTTGCCCCTTCACCGTCAGCCTGGGGCAATTGCTAATCATCCCCGACACACTTGCTGACCCGCGATTCCAAGACAACCCTGCTGCTCGCGCTCGGATACCCGTGCGCTTCTACGCTGGCGTGCCAATCCGCGGCCTTGAAGGACACGTTCTGGGCAGCCTCTGCGTTGTGGACCAGTACCCGCGGGAGCTGCATGCAGATCAGGCTCAAAGCCTGCTCGCCTTGGGCCGTCAGGTGGAGGCTCAGTTGCGGCTGCGCCGTGCGGTCATTACAGCGGAAAAGGCGGAGGAGACGGCGAGACGGGCGGAGGCAGCGGCGAGCCAGAGCGAGGCGCGGCTGCGAGGTGTCGCAGACTCTTTCCCTGCCCTCATCGCCTATGTGGACGCGGAGGAACGCTACCAGTTTAACAACCGCGCCTATGAGGAGTGGGTCGGCCTCCCGCGTGAGCAGGTGACGGGCAGGACCATGCAGGAGGTCCTCGGGGACCAGATTTACGGCATCGTGGCCCAGAACGTCGCGGCGGCACTGTCGGGGGGCACAGTCACCTATGAGCGCGAACTCACTTGGCCTGACGGCTCGATGCGGGCGGTGCGCGGGACCTATGCGCCCCAGCGCGGACCAAGCGGCGCAGTCGAGGGCTTCGCCATCCTCGTCACCGATCACTCCGAGCAGAAGCGGACGGAGGAGGAGCGGAAGGCAGCAGCGGAGCGGCACGCCGCTCTGGTCGCCGCCCAGCAGGAGGTCGCCCGCGCCGACCGCGACCTGAACAGCGTCCTGACGATCATCGTGCGGCGCGCCCAGGCAATGACAGGGGCGGACGGGGCGGTGGTTGAGATGGCCGAGGGCGAGGATATGGTCTACCGTGTCGCCAGCGGCACCGCTGCTGACCACATCGGCCTGCGCTTGCGACGCACTACCAGCTTGTCAGGGCAGTGCGTCGCTGAGGGCCGTTTGCTCTCCTGCGAGGACACGGAGATGGACCCCCGCGTGAACCGCGAGGCGTGCCGCCGCATCGGGGTGCGCTCCATGGTGGTCGTCCCGCTGACGTTCCTGGGGCAGACAGTCGGCGTCCTCAAGGTTTACTCGGCCTCTGCCAACGCCTTTCCTGACGCCACCCTGCCGCTTTTGGAGATGATGGTCAGCCTGGCTGTAGCCGCCCTGAGCGCCGTCTCGGAGGCGGAGGCCCGCGCTGCCCTGTCGCTCAGTGAGCAGCGCCTCTTGTTCGCCGTCGAGGGTGCGGGGATCGGCACCTGGTCCTGGAACCTGAGCGGCGACGAATTAGGCTGGTCGGAGAATTGCAAGGCTTTGTTTGGCCTGCCGCCTCAAACGCGGATGACGCGGCAGCTCTTGTATGCGAGGCTGCATCCTGAGGACCGCGAACGCACTCGTCAGGCTCTCGAAAAGGCAATGGCCGAGGGAACGGTCTACGACAACGAGTACCGCGCGGTGTGGCCTGACGGATCGGTCCACTGGCTCGCGGCGAAGGGTCGGGGTTACTACGGCAAGGACAACAAGCTTCTTCGCTTCGATGGCACGATCCAGGACATTGACGAGAAGAAGCAGGCAGGCGAGCGTCAGCATCGGTTTCTGCGAGATGTTCTGGCGTCGGTGACAGCGGGCCGCTTGGCCTTGTGCGCCTCGGCTGCTGACTTGCCTGCTCTTCGGACTTCCTTTGGCCCACCGATCCTTTTATTCATGGAAGGTGGGCTTCGGGAGCTGCGGCTTGCGGTTCAGAATGCGTGCCAGGCGCTGGGCTTTTCGGATGAGCACTGCTTTGATTTGATCACAGCGGCAAACGAGGCAGGCATGAATGCCGCTGTCCATGTCGGCAGCGGAGAAGGACTCGTGACCGTGGACGCGGAGAAGGGCACAGTTCAGGTGCGCGTCGTTGACAGCGGCTCAGGCATTGCGCTGGAAAACCTACCCCATGCGACTCTGATGAAGGGCTACAGTTCAGCGGGAACGCTCGGACACGGAATGAAAATGATTTTGCAGACCGCAGATCGCGTATTTTTGCTGACTGGTGTGTCTGGAACCACTATTGTCATAGAGCAGGAGCGAGTTGCCTTCCCCTCTGAATGGTAATGATATTGGTCGTAACGATGTTTTTCATGAGGTTCTGCCTGCTGACTGAACTGATCTAAAGGCTTGTCATACAGTTTTAACAAAGCGAACGTAGGTTATGGGAAGTAATTAAATATAAAAGTGATTAGAACCTATGTCAAAACGCCCCCCGGCCTCCAATAATGGGGGAGCATGAAGCAGTTTTTTTCGTCCGGTTCCCCCATTATTGGGGGCTAGGGGACTCTTTCGGAGTTTTGAAATACATTCTTAGAAGGAGCCTGCGATAAGCCGATAATAGCGGCATGTTACCACCGAATGTTGAACCGAAAAAGCCGCTGCCGACGCTCTGGAACGTGCCTGACCCGCTTTGGGAGTTGATCGAAAAGGTCCTAACCGTCTACGACCCGCCTGCCAAAACAGGCCGCAAACGAAGCAATGAGCGCCAAGCCTTCGACGGCATTATCTACCGAATGCGGACGGGCTGCCAGTGGAACCACCTGCCTCCTGAGTTCGGCGATGACAGCAGCGTCTACCGCGCCTTCGCCCGCTGGGAGAAGAAAGCCATCTTCGACATTCTGTGGGCCGTCCTCTTGACCAAGTGCGACGATCTGCAAGGCGTTGAGTGGCACTGGCAGTCTGCCGATGGCTGCCTGGGAAAAGCGCGAGGCGTTCCCAAAAGCGGTGTCGGTAAAAAAGGGCACAAGACCAGTGCGTCGGCCCCAGCCCCACCGACCGCAGTAAGTCTGGCGTCAAGAAAAGCCTGCTGGTTGAGGGCCACGGCTGGCCCCTCGCGGCTTGCATCAGCGGAGCCAACACGCCCGACGCCAAGCTGCTTGCCCTGACGCTGGATGCGATTGTTGTTGAACGACCTAAGCCCACCGAGCAAGAGCCGCAGCATCTGTGCTTGGACAAAGGCTACGACAACCCGACGGGCGAAGCGGCCTGCGTCCAGTTCGGCTACACGCCGCACATTCGGCGCATTGGCGAAGAAAAACTCGATGACAAGGGCGAAAAGAAGCACCCTGCCCGCCGCTGGGTGGTCGAGCGCACACTGGCCTGGTTGTCCCGCTGCCGCGCGGTTCTGGTTCGCTACGATAAACTGGCGGATCGCTACCTGGCGATGGTGAAACTGGCGTCTGCATTGCTTTGGTTCCGCCGCTGGCACACGCTTTGGCAGAAAGACTTGCAGAAGCCGTGACTTTTGCAATAGATTGTTAGCAGGAGTTCTTGACACCCACAGGATTATCTGGTACATGCCCTCAAATGAACGATAATTCGCCCGTTTCCACGCGCCCGGCCAACCCGTTATCTGTTGCGTCTCCAAGTGGGAAAAACGGTGCGCCGCCGACCCTCAATTTCTTCAGCCTCCTCATCCTGGGCAAGATGTCCGCGCAGACCCAGCGGGCCTATGCCCAGAACCTCAAGCGCTTCTTTTTAGATGAGTACAGTTCTGAGCCGGACCCGGACACCGTGCTGCGGTTTCTCGCCCAGGACCGCGCCGCCATGAGCATGCAGCTTGCCTTGTACCGCAACCGGATCAGCACGGAAGGCGGGCTGGCGGGCACGGGCCTGTCTTCGGCGTCTGTCAAGCTGCGCCTCGCGGCCATCAACGCGCTCATCGATCTCGGCCACGATCACCGCGTCTGCGGCCACGACAGCAAGGGACTTGTCCAAAGCCCGACCGCCCGCGGCTACCGGGACACCAGAGGACCCGGCCTCGACAACGTCAGGCGGCTGCTCGCCCTGCCGAACCGGACGACCGTGCGGGGTAAGCGCGACTATGCGCTGCTGCGGCTTCTGTGTGACAACGCCCTGCGCCGCGCCGAAGTGTGCGCCCTTCAGGTCGCAGACTTCCAGCCGGCGGAGCGCCGCGCCGCCGTCGTGGGGAAAGGCTACTCGGACAAAATCTTCGTCACGCTGCACCCGAAAACCATCGAATCGATTTCCGAGTACCTACTGGCGGCGGGCCATTTGGATGGGGCGCTGTTTCGCAACTGCGCGTTTCGCCAAAGCGCGAAGGGCGCGGCGCTTTGTCCCGACGGCTTGGACGACGTGGTGCGGACTTACGGCAAAGGGATCGAGCTGAAGATCTCGCCGCACAAGTTCCGTCACTTCGCCATCACGGCCGCGCTGGACCAGGCGGGGAGCGACGTGCGAAAGGTGCAGAAGTTTTCCCGGCACAAGAAGATCGAGACCGTCATCACTTACGACGATAACAGGCAGGATATTCAAGGCGAGATCACGATGCTGCTCGGCGATCTGCTGGAAGACTAACAAATCTTTTGGCGGGTTCTGCTTAATTCATATTCTGCTTAATTCATGCTTGCTGAATGAATGCTTGGCGGTTACTTGAAAACATTCTCCATAAAACATTTTCCATAATAGACGTTATGGTACAATTCCTTATGCTCTTGCGATAGATCTAGGATATGAAAGATGGATTCACCGCCGGTTGAAGAGGTAGACCCTGAATTAGCTGCGTTCTGGTTGCGCTTCTGGCGTTGGGGCGTCGCCACTCTACAAGTCATTGGCGGTCTCTTCGGACTCTACGATGTGATGTTTGGGACCCTGCTTAACTCTAGCTGCATCTTCTTCTTGCTAACCTTCCTACTATTTGCGGCATCGGTTTGGGGTGGCGTTCTGCTTGCGCTAGACAAGCGGGGCGGCATAATTGTCTCTCTTGTAATCCAAACGCTGCAAGTAGTTCAGATTGCCATTGAGAGCCTCGTTTATTCGTTCCTATGCGGTTTTCAACTGGTACTTGGCTTGCGCCCGGTGGAGAATGGGCCGGAAGTCGGTTTCAGTTTTTATTTTCCTGTCCGTTTCATCATCTCTATCAACCCACTGTCGTCTACCGTGCAGGGAATCGGGTTCACAGGCGTAAATGTGGTGGCAGTTCTTGCTATCATTTGTCTGATGTACGTTCGGTCGGCTCCGTCTCGGTCGCTCTTGCCCACGCCGGAATCCAAATCACTAATCAAGGACACATGGCCGCCAGCACCAGAATTATAAGCTGTCTCGTAAGGCACTACATTGATTTTTCCATAATGGCAATTATGCGACTGGCCGCGCCTGGTTGCAACGCAGTGAAAGCCAAGCTGCGGCGCTGTGCAGAATCTAATGCCCCGGACTTAACATAACGTGGTGATTATTGGAAACAAACAGCCGTCTAGGCGCGGCACGCTTCGGTGGATCGCCTCTGAGCTAAGCAGGCAGCACTTCTCGAAAGCCTCAGGTCGCGAAAGACCCAAAGGAATCCCACTAATGACACTGACAAGGCTTACTCGTATTTTTTTGTGCCTTCTATTCGCCCTCGCCGTCCAGCCCACGGGAGCGGCAGAGAATCGATTTTGGCTGGTGGACCAGTCGGACTTCGGGGCAAAACGTGGCTTTTATTTGGCCTTTGAGAACTCATCGACGGGCGACTCTCCCTGTTCCCTTGATACGTTGAAACTGATCTGGGGTGTCGCCGATGGGAAGACCTGGCGATTCCTGTCCACGCCACCGGGCGGCTGGCAATATGACCACGACTATGTCGTTCAGGCGACGGTCGGCCCCCAAGGCGCGCGGCTGACGCTGGACGGGAAGCCCGTGGCCCAGGCGGACGGCGGTCTGCTCCCCAGTCAGGGACCGCTGCTGGCGGACATCATCCACGGATGGGCGCACGGACCCGC
This sequence comes from uncultured Armatimonadales bacterium, assembly GCA_964243345.1. GTDB lineage: Bacteria > Armatimonadota > Armatimonadia > Armatimonadales > Capsulimonadaceae > JANXMY01. The sequence continues at coordinate 18,636 of CAXTER010000034.1, read as the reverse complement.
CGACTATTGGGTTGTCCCTTCCCGCATTCGGTTGGCGAACGGCCCCGGCAAGCCGCTGGACTTCGCCTTCCCGGCCCTCCCGAAGTCGCTGATGGAATTCGAGCCGCAGGCACCGAAACGTGTCGAAACGTGGGCAATGGCGTCCGGCCAGTCGCTAACGGTGGACGCGACGTTCCGCCTGATCCGTGTTCCGGGCGACCTGCATTCTTTGTCTCCTCTGGCTGACCGTTATGGTCAAGCCGAAGCCGCCTTCTGGCCCGGCAAAACGAAAAATGATGCCAGCTTGTCTCAGGACATCGCCGACGAAGACCGCCGCCTCAAGGTGTGGGATACGTCTGCCCCCAACGACGATTCTTATGGCGGGCGGCGGCAAGCCGGCTGGCGGGGCGCTCCCACCGGCGTTTTCCATACGGCCCGGCACAACGGCGTCTGGTGGCTGCTCACCCCGGAGGGCAACCCGTGCTTCTATACCAGTGTCTGCACCACCCCCGCGCTCCAATGGGAGCGGACGCCAGTCACGGGCCGGGAGCATCTGTTTGCGGAACTGCCGCCCCACGACGGGCCGACCGCACCCGCCTGGGGCGGCGACTCATGGGGCCAGGACCCCGGCATCCAGTCGCTCGCCTTCGGGGCGACAAACCTGATCCGCAAGTACGGGCCGGACTGGCAGAACAATTTCCGACGGCAGACCGTGCACCGAATCAAGGCTTGGGGATTTTCGGGCTTCGGCAAGTGGAGCGACTTTCTGCCCGGCGTCCCATGTCTGCCCGTCCTGAGCCGGGCCGGAGTGCCGGCGCTCGCGGGACACCCGGACCCCTTCGACCCGGCGACACAGGTAAAGCTGCATGACATCCTCGCGGCCCAAATCACACAGCACCGCCATGATCCGGCGGTTGTCGCCTGGTCGCTGGGTAACGAGCACGACGAGATCATCACGGTGGACGAAATTCGGCAGGTTCTCAGCGAGGGCAGTGACGTTCCGGCCAAGCGGGCGCTCGTGGATGAGGCGCTGACGACCTTGTACCAGAGCGATGTCGCCAAACTGGCGGCGGCCTGGGGTCTGCCCTTGGAGACGGCTCACGAGGGGCTGTACGGCGCGACTCCCGGTCACGTCCCGCCGGCGGACATCGAAGCACTCCGCCAATTCTATGCTGATCACTACTACGGGCTGATTGAGCAGACCGTCAAGGCGCTGGACCCGGATCACCTGTATGCTGGGTTCTGGATCGTCCCCGGCTGGTGGGAGAACGAGGAGGACTGGCGGCTGATCGCCCGGCACTGCGACGTGATCGGCTACGACAACTATGCCTTTGAATTTGCTGATGAACGCCTGACGCGCCTAATCCGCGAGACCGGCAAACCTGTTCTTTGCGGCGAGTTCTCGTTCCCACCCCAGTACGATGGCACGCGCGGCTTTGGGTTGTTCGACTCGGCCTGGTCGGAGGACGATCAGGACGCGGGCCGCCTGTACGCGCGTTACGTCGAGGAAGCCGCCCGGAACCCCGATTGCATCGGCGTGTCGTGGTTCCAGTACCGGGATGAGCCGCTGACCGGGCGTGGACCAGGGCATGGCCCTGCCGCCATCTACGGTGAACATTACGCCTTCGGGCTTGTGGACATCGCTGACAGGCCGAAGTGGGAGATACTTGCCCCGATGCGCCGTGCTAATCTCACGGCAACGGACATCAAGCTCAAGCTGCCCTAGTACCCATGATCCATCGGTCGTTGAAGTGGCTACTCCAATGGACGATTGGCTACTCACACTCGGCAATGTCCGGAAGTGGAGAATGTAAACCTTACCACAAGCCCCCATATCACAAGCCCCCATACGACCCTTTATCGGATCCAAACATTTGTCCAGGTGGGAACCGGCTCCCGCTGCTAGGTTGAACGGGTTTAGCAACGAAAAGAGCCGTACGCGTAACTTTGCCTGCGGGAAAACCACTAACGCCCGCGGCGCGTTCAGCAGCGGTCCGAGACATGTCAGGCCGATGCTTGCTGAAAACAGGCTCCAGGCACATTGTCAGAAGGCTGATCGATGTGGCGTTAAAGAATGGGATTGTCTATGCGAGCAAACAGAACACGCTGGCTGGGCCTGTTGTAGATTGAAGCACTATCTTTGCAGCTCTGGGGAACCAGACCTTTCAGAACAATGCGGATGAAGTGGTCCCCCAACTTCTCCAGCGCATTCAAGTTGGGGGCGAAACCGAGTTCCTGCGGACACGGAAGCGGCTGGGCCGGACGGACTTAATCGAGGCGGCTTTGACGGGTTGCCCGCCCTCGCTTCGAATCCCAGCTTTAGCCGGAGTTCCGGTGGCGGTAGTCAGCGGCGGGACCTCGGCTCAGTCCGCTTATGCGCCGGCGATTGTTGAGTTTCTCCAAACGGCAGGCGCGGCTGCCGATCTCCTGCACCTGCCTGACTACGGCATTTATGGCGGTGGGCATGGCCTCATTTACGAAAGAACTCTGATCAGGCTCTTGAGCCTGTCCTGCAATGGTTGGCGGCGCATGCCAATGCACAATCTAGAACAGACAGAAAGTCCAAAAGTGGCCCTGAGCTGAAAAAGCAAGCAGCAGAAAAAGCTATGCAGCCCTAGTGAACACGCCAAAACATTCTACAGTTTTCGTGCAACAGTCTTCATGCACACCCGTGCATCTCCCTGGCAATTACCCGCCGCTTATCTTCATCCATGTGGCAGTACCTGCCGTCCGTCGGCAGAGGAACAGGATGTCCCCAACCTGGACCTCTAAGCGGGGCTGCCTGATGGTCTGTATCGCGCCGCTCGTAGACGATGAGAAGGTCCGTGCTTATCTCGTCCACATGGAAAGCCAGGTGATGGCGGGGATCGAACAGCGCCTGCGGGCAGGGATCGAGGCGGGAGAGCTGCCCGTGGACTTTCCTGTCGGGGTGCGTGCTCGCCAGGCCATGGACCTTTCGCGCGGCCTTACGCTCCGTGCCCGGATGGGCGTCTCCCGCGCAGGTCTCCTCGCCGATGCCGACGCGGGAGCCGCCTTGATACTCCATTCCTGTGGGGCGTTGCCGCAAGACAATCACTGTGGCGACAACAGTGTAATTCGGTACTGATAATGCTTTTTACGAACATTTCTTGCAACAAAAGTAACAAAGACTGTCAGTTTGAAGATCGTCCAGCTTCTGCACCACTTTAGGTAATCCTGGGCAAGCTGAACGCCGAAGATCGCACGCAGGCGGTGATCACGGCCTTGAAGCGTAGCCTCCAGTTTGCAGTAGATTGCTCAAATCAAACCAAAGACCTAAACAAAAGGACAGTCTGTGAGCTGTCCTTTCGTCTTGCGTAAAGCCGAACTTTAGGCGGGTGACAGGACCACAGGCAGCCGCTATACTAAAATTGCGGCAACGTCCTGTGATCTTCACACCCAAACAGAAGCTCTCAACCGATCTCGCTTCAACACTAACATTCTGTCCAGCTAACACACAAGCCTGCATAAGAGGAGCATCAACCATGAAAGTTCTCGTCACCGGCGCGACCGGCTTTATCGGTTCGGCCATTGTCTCGGAGCTTATCAACGCGGGCCATCAGGTACTCGGACTGACACGCTCGGATGCCGGAGCGCAGTCGCTCACCGCAGCCGGCGCGGAGGTGCATCGTGGGGAACTTGCAGACCTTGAAAGTCTGCGAAGCGGAGCGATCATGTCAGACGGTGTGATCCATTGTGCCTTTGACCCGGATTTCTCCAAGTTCAAGGAAAGTTCCGAAATTGACAAGTGTGCTATCGAAGCCCTCGGCTCAGTTCTTGCTGGTTCTGATAAACCTCTGATCGTTCCGAACGGAATAGCCGGATTGAAACCTCCCGGTCAGGTAGCGACGGAAAACGATGAAATACCAAAAGACTACAAGTTCCCGCGCTCTTCCGAGCAGACAGCTCTCGGTCTTGTCTCGGAAGGCGTCCGTGCCTCGGTCATCCGTCTTCCCCAAGTTCATAACACCGTGAAACAAGGACTCGCTACCCGCATGACCGCCGTGGCACGAGAGAAGGGTGTGTCCGCTTATGTCGGCGAAGGGCTGAACCGTTGGTCTGCGGCTCATGTTTTCGACGTCGCTCACCTTTTCAGGCTCGTACTGGAAGCAGGTAAGGCAGGAGTAAAGTACCACGCTGTAGCAGAAGAAGGCGTTCTGATGCGTTCTATCGCCGAGGTCATCGGTCGCGAGTTGGGTACGCCGGTGATGTCTTTAACCCAAGAAGAAGCTCCGGTCCATTTCGGACCGCTGAGTATGTTTATCGGCCAGGATATACTGGCCTCAAGCATTGTAACGCAAAAGGAAATAGATTGGCATCCCACCGGTCCTGGTCTGATTGCCGATCTTGAACAAATGCGGAACTCCAAAGCATAAACAGAACCGGCAAGTGTTCTATCATTGCAAAGAGGGCTGAGGCCATAGGTGAGAACATGTGCGGCTGCTGAGAAAGTAGAGCCGCGAGCAAGACTGTCATGGCCTAAGTTTCTTGAACAAGGCGACGCCAACCAGGAGCAGTAAGACAAGAACAATCAGGCCGCAGGCGCAAATATTCTAGATGGCTACGGGGCATTAGGGAAATGATTTGACCTAAGCCGCAACAAGAGCGCTGCTACTTCCCAGCTAGCTCGTTGTTGCGAACTACCCTTCCATCCAGTTCTCTGATTTTGAGGTGTCACGCATTCCCCGCACGGCTCCAAAATCAAGCGATCCTAGCGAAAGTGAGTGCCAGCGCCGCTTGCTTGGGCGGTAGCATCAGAGCGGGGTTATAGTAGCCCACGAAAGACGATTCGCAAGCAGTGGAAAAGGCGCTCCTATCCATAGAGCGGGAAGATTCCAGCTCAGTTGTGTTTTAGGGGATCCGGCACAGCAATGTGAAGATGAAAACTGACGAAGAGAACGCTTGCAAGGGCAGCCACCGCCTGACGCTGGTAAGGACGCGATGCGAGTTCTTAAACCATTATTACTCTTATAGCTGAACCCCACGAAGTACCTGGTTTACCAGTTCATCGCCATATTTTTCCGTCAGTGGCGCATCGCGCAATAAGAGGCGGAAGTAGATCGGGCCAAAAATCGAATCTAATAATAAATCTGCGTTGGTGTCGTGAGCGAACTCGCCTGCAATCTTGCCTCGCTCCACGTCTGCTATGGTCGAGGCGCGGCTAAGGCTCATGTGCTGATCGTAAAGATCGCTCAGTATCTCAGGCTCGCTCTGGCCCTCCGCGATGAGATCGGCCATCACTTTGCCGAACAGTCCGTTGAACTCTCGGATGAGACGCTGAACCTTGTCCCGGATAACTTGTTCTGTTGTCTCGGCTACCAGCGTCTCCGGTTGGCCGGCAAGGCGCTCGCGGAACATGGCAAAAATCAGTGCGGCCTTAGATCCCCACCATTTATAGAGAGTAGGCTTGCCGACTCCGGCCCGCTTGGCGACGGACTCCATGGTGAGATCGCGTGCGGAAGTCTGCTGTAGCAGCTCATAAACTGCGTCCATGATCGCAGCATGTGAGGCCGCCGCCGCGCTGGGAGGGCGTCCAATCTTCGGAGGAGCCGAAAAGTTTTTTTCCATTGTCTCATTTTACCGGAACGGAATGCAAAACGAGAGCGTTAGAACAAGTGCGAGTTAATTTTACTTTACGATCAGTAAAGTAAAATAGTTACGAACTCTCAAGGGAAACACAGCATGAAGAACACAGATCAGACTATGCCTCAGACCACGCCCGCGCTGCGGACACATCCTATGAACGCTCAAGACGCGGCTGTCATGGCCGCAATCCACGCCCAGGTCGAGCCTTTCAAGGGGAAGATGCAGGGAACAGCGGCTCGCGAGCCGTTCAATGCGATCATGGAACGGGTTTCAGCGCCCGGCGGCGTGACCTATCATCCCGACACAGTAGGCGGGGTATCCGGCCTGTGGTGCCGACCAAGCAATTCTCGGCTGAGTGAAGCGATCCTGCACTTGCACGGCGGCTGGTTCAACTGGGGATCAGCGCAGGCGTTTCGGCATCTGGTTGGGCAGATCGCCGCAAAGACAGGAGTTGAGGCGTTCGTCCCTGACTACCGATTGGCTCCCGAAAATCCCTTCCCCGCCGCAGTAAACGATGTGCAGGCGTGTTACCGCGGTTTAGTTGAGCGTGGTAAGCAGCGGATCGCCATTTCCGGGGATTCGGCGGGCGGCAACCTTGCGCTGGTTCTTCTGTCGCTTGCTGCGGCTTCCGGTGACAACACCCCGGTAGGAGCGGTGGCTTTGTCTCCTGTGACCGATTTAGCGCTCACGGGTCAGAGCTTCGAGGCACGAGCGGACGCCGATCCTTACTTCGCGCTGCCGCAAGTGGCTGGACTGGTCCAGTCCTACCTGGGCGATGCCGATCCGATGAACCCGCTGGCCTCTCCCCTCTACGGAGACCTGACCGGCTTGCCGCCGATCCGCATCCATGTCGGTGAGGATGAGGTCTTGCTGGACGACTCGCGCCGCTATTTTGAGAGAGCCGCCGCTGCGGGCGTTGATGTCGAACTCGACGTTTGGGAGGGGATGGCACACGGCATCGTGAACGGGATCGGCAATCTGGCGTCGGCGGCGGAGGCGTTAGAGGCCATCAGTAAGTTTCTTGTCAGTAAATTTTTGGTCGGGCGGCTGACAGCCGATCTTGGTGCTTAACGGCTTCATTTTCTCTCTCCAGGTGCAATACCCTGGAGCATGCTCCGATACACCCTCATGATCGCCATTACACCCTCATGATCGCCATTATAGAACGGCCTTAGCCTCAAATCCATAGCCTAGGCCGTTACTGCTGCGAACGGTCGGTGCCTGGGCGACGGCCCGTCGGTCGGTGCGGCACTCGGTCTCGTATGCCGCCACAATCTCCAGCAGCATTGGCTTGAACTTCTGCAGGTCCTCGCATCGTGTGCGGTTCTGGAGTTCGATGCCCTTCCGCTCGCTGCGGATCAGGCCAGCCTCGCGCAGGATCTTGAAGTGCTGGGAGAGCGTTGACTTGGGCAGGGGTGTAGCACCGACGTTCACGAACGTAGTGCAGTTCTGCGAGCATCCGGCACCCAAAAGCTGGCTGTAAATTTGGACCCGCACCGGGTCCGAAAGGGCGTATAGGATGCCCTGCACGGTGATCTCATTGGGGTGGGGATGGTAAATCGGTTTCATACGGCAATCTTACCCGATGCTGAGCCTTTTGTCCATTAGTTCAAGACATGCGAACATTCTAAAGGTGCTGCCTTACCCATCGTTTAGCGTGCTTAAAGGCATTGATCCGGGAACCACTTGACATTCTAGTTCATTAGTACCATAATACTGAACTATTGGAGAATGATATGAAATTCGCGATTATTGGTCTTGGCAAGATCGGCTCGGCCATTGCCCAGGCGTTTGCCCGTCAGGGGATCGAAGTGACCGTGGCGGGGAGGCGGTCTCCGGAAGCGCTCGCTCCCCTCGCCGCGCAGATCGGCCCGACGGTCATCCCCCGGCCGATGGCGGACGCGCTGGAAGCTGACGTCATTATCCTTGCTGTCCCTTTCGGGTCCTACCAGGAAGTTGCCCAAGCCGCCAAGATCTGGCAAGGGAAGCTCGTCATTGACGCGATGAACGCGTTCGGCGTCCCCCCGGAGGAACTGGGCGGGCTGCCTTCCACCGCAGCGGTGGCGGCGGCGCTACCGGGGGCGACGCTGGTGAAGGCATTCAACCACCTAGCTGCGGAAACGCTTGCCGATGAATCGACGACTCATGGAGGCCGGCGGGTCGTGTTCGTCTCCAGCGACGACAACGCAGCCAGTACCACTGTGGCAGACCTCGTCGAGCGGCTCGGCTTCGCGCCCGTCGAGCTGGGGAAGCTGGGTGAGGGCGGCCTGCTCGTTCATGCGCGGGGCCACACCTGGGGGCCGCTCATCTTCCAGGATCTGATCAAGTTCGAAGAGAAGTCACCGCGAAATGAAGTCGCAGAAAAGTAGCGGTGCCGTGCGCTCCGAGGTGCCTGGAACTGCCAGCCAAGATCTATAAAAGGACATTAAAATGAAAAATGCAGTACCGGATGCATCACTCGACCAATTATTTCGCTCCGCTCGCACTTACTACGGATGGACCGATGCGCCCGTTGAGGAGAGCGTGGTAGGCCAGCTCTATGACCTCCTAAAGTGGGGACCAACCTCCGCGAACAGCAGCCCGGCGCGATTTGTCTGGGTTCGCAGTGCGGAGGGGAAAGCGAAGCTTGCTGCGCTCGCGTCGGAAAGGAACCGGCCTAAGATCCTGGAAGCGCCCGTCACAGTCATCATTGGCAACGATCCCGGCTTCGCCGACGCGCTGCCGAAACTTCTGCCTCACAATGCAGAAACGATGCAGAAGGTCTTCGCACAGTTGGGAATGGCCGAGTCGACCGCGATGCGTAACGGCAGCCTTCAGGGCGCGTATCTCATCATCGCGGCGCGCACGCTGGGTCTGGATTGCGGGCCGAGGTCCGGCTTCGACAACGCCGGCGTTGACGCGGCGTTCTTCGGTGGCACGCGCATCCAGTCGAACTTCCTCTGCAGCATCGGTTGCGGTGACCCGGCTTCGTTGTTTCCGCGCAACCCGCGCCTCTCCTTCGAGGAAGCCGGCCATTTCGCATAAACGGAGGTAAGACCAATGAGCAGTATTGACAAGGCCAGTATCAACAAGGCATTGACCTATTTCCAAGGCATCTCCCGCCAGGACCCCGCGCTGGCCACCAAGTACATGGACCTGGAGCGCTACATCGAGCACAACCCGCATGTATCGGGCGGCGTCGAAGGTGTGAAGCAGTATATCGACCGAGTCGCGGCGAGCCATTCTGATCTGAAAGTCATCTCTGATCTGAAAGTCATCTCTGATCTGAAGGTCATCAGGGCATATCAAGACGGGCCTTATGTGTTCACCCAGGCGAATGGACAGATCCAGGGTGACGGGACCTTCTTTGACGTCTTCCGGTTCGAGGATGGCCTGATCGTCGAGCATTGGGTCTTCTCGGCCAAGGCGGGTTCGCCTAACAGGAGCGGCCACACGCAGGTTGACGGACCGACCGAGGCCAGTCGCACCGAGGACACGGAGAGAAACAAGTCGCTGGTGCGGGACTATTACCAGACGGTTCATATCGGTGGCCGGCATAACCTGATCCCGCGATACTTCTCGGACGATTATTGTATCCGCCACGAGCCAGGCGTCGCCGACGGCATGGGCGAGTTCATGCGCGACCTGAAGACCCTAACGCATAACAGAACCATCGATGAAATCAAGCTCCTGCTCGGGCAGGGAGACTTTGTCTTTCTCGCTGCCCAGGGGACGCACCGGGGCAAGCTCTGTGTCTACATCGACCTGTACCGGGCCGAGAGCGGCAAGATCGTGGAACATTGGGGCTTCCCCAAAGAGGTCCCGCCGCCGGACGAGCGCAAGAACGGCAATGGGATACTTTGATCTTGATATAGCATATTTTGATCTTGTTTTGATCTTGGTTTCGGGCTGCCACTCCCGGAGCCGCCAACTCGGCTCCATTTATCACTAATCCTAAAAGGAAATAGTGATGAGCACTGAAAGGAAACATTGATGAACACCAATCTAACCGGCAAAGTCGCTTTAATCACCGGGGCCAGCCAAGGCATCGGCGAGGAGATCGCCCGTGCCCTGCACCAGGAAGGCGCGAAAGTCGCGCTCGTGGCCCGCACGCAGTCCAAGCTCGACCGGATCGCGCAGGAACTGGGCGACCGTGCATTCGCCGTCGCCGCTGATGTCCTTGACGCGGCCAGCCTGTCTACGGCGATAAAAGCCGCCGAGGAGCGGTTTGGCCCTATCGACATCGCCGTCAACAATGCTGGCGGCATCATCACGTCCGACGGCGAGCTGTTCCGTCCGTTCGAGGCCGTATCCGATGCAGACTGGCTCGGGACCTTCGAGCTGAACGTCATGTCGGCAGTCCGGGTCAGCCGGGCTCTGGCTCCGAAGATGGCCGACCGCGGCTGGGGCCGGATCATCAACATCTCATCCGAGAGCGGCGTCCAGCCCGACCCGGTGGCGGTCGAGTACGCCGCCGCTAAGGGAGCGTTGAACGCCATGACGAAAGCCCTGTCCAAAGCCTACGGCGGCCGGGGCGTGCTGGTGAACGTCGTTTCGCCGGCTTACATCGACACGCCCATTGTACGGAGCGTCCTCTCACAGATGCCGGGCGGGAACAATCTCGCCCCTGACCAACTGGCCCAGCAGTTTCTCGGCCAGTTTCGGCCGAACATCGTGGTCGGCCGCGCAGGCAGTTCGGAAGAGGTCGCGGCTGCCGTCGTGTTCCTGGCCTCTGATGCGGCTTCGTTCATCACCGGCACCAACCTCCGCGTGGACGGCGGCTCGGTGGCGACGGTCTGAGCGCTGCATCAAACCCGGATGAGCATGGCATCGGCCGGCTCTTTCAGAGTGATTACGAGGCTCAGCTTGTTGAGCTTTGCTTGAAGATCGAAGAGGTTAGTCATTGGGCTTTCACCGGACATGAGGAATGATGACAGGCGAGAGGCCGGGGCCGCGCACGAAGGGCCGCTGCGGGGTAGGGAGACGGCGGGATAAGCCCGGCCGGCTTGACGCCTGCAGCGGGATCGGCTGCAAGCCATGCAGATAATCTGCCGCGTGTTGTGCCTTGGACGCCGCAAAGGTGGCCTTCTGATCGCTTTTGAGAGCTTTCAGCCAGGGAGCAACGTAGCCAGCGTTGTCCTTTCTTGGCGCGTTCGCCATCCCCAGCCCGGCCCACGGAAACGCCGCTCCAAGCTCCGTCACCAGTTCCTCCCGCGCATAATCTTCTTCCTCCCGCGCATAATCTTCCCGGCCTGCACAGACGGCAAGGCCGCGATCCAGCCGGGTCTCATGCCCCGTTCAATGCGTAAGTTCATGTGCCAGGATCGAATAGTAGCTGCCCACTTCTGGGAACCGCTCAATCTTCGGCACCACGATCTCGTCCGTGCCGGGACTGTAGCCACCCCGGGCCGCCGCGATCCACAGGGGAAGGACGTTGCCGGCCCGGTAAGGCTTTGCGGCTGACGGCGTTGACCGGCAGGCCTTGCGCTCCCATTTAGAGATAGACATTGCTCGCGAACTCTACGTCGTGCCGCTCGCCTCGGCGGGCCTTCAGCGGCAAGTTCTCGTAGCGAGTACCTTGACGGTGTACCAGGAAATAGCTCACATACCGCCTGCTTAGCGTTCGAGAGCGACCTACGCTGCATCCGCTACAGTAACAGTTGGTTTTCCGATCAGGGTGCTGAGATCGTGCGAAGAGCTATTCAACTCGCCCTGATCCGATGCTCCTCGATAGACCTAACGGCCATGCCGGCAAACGGCTGTAGTTGTTCTGCAGTGGCTCCATCCTGTGCCGCTACGGACATTCCGACCACGAGTGCGTTGATGAACCGAGCCTGTGCCAGAGTGTTGGTATCTTTCCCGAGCTGACCATCTGCCACGCCTTTGTCTAGCCGTGCCTTGACCAACTCGAATGTCTCCCGCCTCAGAGCAACCGCAAAGTCTGCCAGCTCTTCGTGGTCAGCGGAGCAGCGGAGCATTGCGGTTGACCTCATACAGCCACGAGGACGGCCTGAAAGCGTGAACTGGTCTGCCATCTCCAGGAGAGTCCTTTCAACAGCGACGGCCACGTCGGCCTCTTCAGCGAGAGCACGAGGGCCGAAGAAAGCAATTTCCTGCTGATACCAGCTTAACGCACGCTTGTAAAGTTCACTTTTTGAGCCGAATGCCGCGTAGAGGCTCTGCGTTGTGATGTCCATCGCCTGCGTGAGATCATCCACCGAAGCTCCTTCATACCCGCGCTCCCAAAAGACAAGCGCTGCCTTTCGCACGGCTTCATTGAGATCGAAGTTTCGGGGGCGGCCACGTGCTCTCGAACTATTTTGATTTTTCACAGTGTTCACTCTTGAATTATGACATATTTTGCAGTATACTATTTATTGAGTGATCGTTACTCAAATACGTTACTCAAAAACATTCGAGAACTCATGGGAGTCCAATCATGAACACGCTTCACCTTGTTGCGCCTTCGCATCGCGGTGCCGTCAGCGCCATTCCGCTCTTTGACTACCAGACGCAACCCGTCAGTGAGATCCGCGCTGCCTTGATCCAAGCTTACGAGTATCGGTATGGTTCTTCGGAGGACGTGCAAAAGGAAGAAATCTGGATTTCAGGGGCAGAGGGAAATCCCGAGGTGCGAGCGCTTCTTTATCGCCCTGAAAAGAGCAAGCAACCTACTCCAGCTATTCTGCATATCCACGGGGGCGGATTCATCGGTGGAACGGCCGATATGATGGCTGGCTTCTGCGCGGAACTCTCCAAGCGGCATAGTGTCGCCGTGCTGTCGGTCGACTACCGCCTGGCACCAGAAACTCCGTTTCCCGGAGCACACAATGACTGTTATGCCGCACTTGCATGGCTGTTCGCAAATGCAGGCCATCTTGGTATAGATCCAGCGTGCATCGCCGTTTTAGGCGATAGCGCTGGCGGCAACATCGCTGCGGGCGTAGTTCTCCGCAACCGAGATGAAAAAATGCTCTTGCTCAGAGGCCAATTATTGATTTACCCAGCTCTTGATGACCGAACTGGAACCGAGCTGGCACCCATCGATAATCCCTACACAGGTGAGTTCGTAGTTTCCCGCAAATATATACGCGATTTATGGCGCGTGTACCGAGGCCAGGGCGACCTCGATCCCCATTTTCTGACTTATCTCGCGCCGGCACTCGCTATGGACTTGTCAGGATTGCCGCCCACCTATATCGCTGTGGGCAGCCTGGACCTCTTCGTTGAGGAAGATACAGATTATGCGCTCCGCCTCTCGCGTGCCGGCGTGTCCGTCGAGTTGCACGTTTACGACGGCGCGTTTCACGGGTTCAACCTCATCCCTGGAGATGTCACGGACCGGATCAACACGGAACTTGATGCCACTATACAGCGCCTTCTAGGAGCTACCAGCAATACCGTTTTAGTTGCTTAAGGCAGGTGCTGAGGATCAGCCTGATCCTCAGCGTTCGTCTTGCTGAGCGAGATGATCACCAGTAGTTGTTTATCTTCGGTTTCAGCCGCATTCCCTTCGCCAACATGATTTCATATTTGGCTTCTTTCTGTTTCTTTTGCTGATTTCGGTCTCATTTCCTGATCATACCCTGCCGTATGGAACATTGATTGTTGAACGGCGAAAGAGACAAAAGGGAGACGGTTATTCAGAAGAACAGCCCCAGGCGATCATCGCCTGGGGCTGTTGTCTTCTTGCTGTCTTTTAAAGGTTCGTTTCTGAGACAGGGGACAATCATGCTGAGACGCCCCTTTCAGTGGTGACACTTCATTAAGCAATTCGAAGAACAAAAAGCTGCAGCAGAATACTGTTGCAGCAGCTAAAGAACGTCAGCGGATATAAAGATACTCTCCCAGAAAGCAGCCAGGAATACGAAGCTGCTACACATGGCCGATTTCAATGTGGCATCAGCTCAGAATTGCGGCGAGACGGTCAAGCCATTCGGTCAGCAAGGATCGTTCTCCATCAGAAAGGGATTGAACTTCAGGCAGGACGGCACGAAGGGCCGCCGCCGCCGTAGCCGGTCCAGAACTCTTGTAGGAGGGGGCATCCGTGGTGATCGCCGCAATCGCGGCCTCGCGTGCGATTCCCGATAGGCTCGTATCTCGATCTTTTTCAGCTACAGCAAGAAGAGTGAGCACGGTCCCGCACCCAGAAGCATGAAAGAGCTGTGCTGCCCGTTCCTCCGAGAAGCGCAGCCGGCCAACAGCGGCAACCCGCTGTAGATGCTCCGTCAGGACCCGAGAGGAGGTTTCGGCTGCGGGGGATTTCATGCCCGGTCGGGGTTCGGCGTACATCAGCAGATAGATGGCAGGGTGAGACAGCCCGAACGCGACGTGCAGATCCCATCCCGTCCGCAGATCTTCAACGGGGTCCGGGCTGGGCTTGCGGATCGTCTTCCCCGCCAGATAGGTCTTGAAACCGTGTTCTGCAACTGCATCGAGGAGAGAATGTTTGTCGCCGAAAAGGCGATAGATGGCCGGGGCCTGAACGCCTGCGGCGTCTGCAACGGCCCGCGTCGTCACGGCATCGCGCCCGCCCTTGTTCAGGAGGTCAATCGTGGACGCGACGATTCGCGCCCGCGTGTCGTCGCGAGCAGCGCCTGATTCAGCGCCCGTGTCGGTATGAGCCTCACGCATCATCTTAATAATACTCCGAATCTTAATAATACTCCGATGCTATTGGTCAGTTTCTTCTTGACCTTGCTATCAATGATACCACAAATTATTTATCGTTGATAACAAGCGACTGGTGAGCTGTCGCGAAGCCAAGTATAGTCCAAGGAGAACATCATGATCATTATAACCGGAGCAACCGGTCAATTCGGTCGCTTAGTCGTAGAGGGTCTAATTTCTCGTGTCCCTGCCGAAGAGATCGGCGTGAGCGTCCGCGATCCGGGCAAAGCGCAGGAATGGGCGGAACGCGGGGTACGAGTGCGTCAGGGCGACTTTAGCGACTCGGCTAGCCTGCACCATGCGTTCGAGGGAGCTTCCCAGGTACTGGTCGTCTCGGTCAACAGCCTCGGGCCGCCCGCCGTGGAGCAGCACGGCAATGCCATCACGGCCGCGAAGGCTGCGGGTGCCGGGCATGTTCTCTATACAAGCCACATCGCTGCCAATCTTAATTCCGCTTTCGGCCCGGCCAGGGATCACGCCGCAACAGAGGCACTGCTTCAGTCTTCAGGGTTGCCGTTCACCGCGCTGCGAAACGGATTTTACGCGGAATCGGCTCTATGGTTCAGCAATCTCAAGCACACCAATAATATTGCTCTGCCCGAAGATGGCCCGGTGTCCTGGACATCGCGCTCCGACTTAGCGGCAGCAGCCGTGGTAGCACTCACGAACCCTGGAAGCCTGAGCGGGATAACGCCGCCCCTGACGAACCTGGAAGCGCTGGACTTTGCGGCTATCGCGAAGATTGCCTCAGAAGTCTTGGGACGGCAGATCCAGCGTGAAGTCATGACCGATGAGGCCTTCCGTCAATCACAGCTCGCCAAGGGCCTGCCGGAACCGTTGGTGGACGGGCTTGCCGGGTTCTTTCTTGCCAGCCGCCAGGGCGAGTTCGCCGCTGTGGACCCTACTCTTGCGCGCCTGCTTGGGCGTCCTGCAATGTCGATGCAAACCCTTCTAGGTTCGGAGATTGCGAAGTTCATTTAATAAGCCAATCCTGCATAAGAATGTCGACTTTATGAGAATGGCGACTTTAATATGGGAAAAGCTTCACTTCTAACATAGAAAAAAGCTTCATCATGGAAAGGCCCGATCTCTCAATCTGAGGGCCAGGCTGTTCTTTGTAAAACGGTGGTTTGCGTAGTTACCCCGTTTTCTGATGAAACGAGCGTTTCAGACTTTATACTGTACCGGAGAAAAAGAGTAAGCAAAAAGCTGCAACGGAGTAAATCAGTTGCAGCGGAAAAGGGCATTATTTTCTACAATACATATTATTTTCTACAATACAAGGAGAAACAAGATGAATGCCATACCACTTGGTCCCATGCTGCCAGGAGTCGCGCACCAACGCGTAGAAGTCAATAGAACCAACCTGCACTACATCGCGGCGGGAACCAGCGGATCTCCGGTCCTACTGGTCCATGGATTTCCCGAGACTTGGTGGACTTTCCGGAAGCTCATCCCGCTGCTCGCGGCGAGCCACCGCGTCTTCGCTGTTGATCTGCGTGGCTTCGGCGATTCCGACAACGAGCCGGGTGAATATGCCAGCAAGACCTCTGCTGAAGATCTGCACCTTCTCATTGGGCATCTTGACGTTGGCCCAGTCCATCTCACAGGACATCAGCGGAGCGACCGCCTTCCGCCTCGCGACCACACACCCAGAAGACGTAATCAGTCTCACGGCAATCGAAATGGGTCTGCCCGGCTTTGGCCTCGAAATGCTGGCTGACATTACCCACGGCGGCGCTTGGCACATCGGCGTTCTTGCCGCGCCCGGCATCCCCGAGATGCTACTCGTTGGCCGCGAGCGCGAGTTCCTGGCACAATACGCATTCCCAGCCATGAGTGCGACCCCAGGAGCGATTATCGACGCGGACATCGAGGAGTTCGTCCGCACCTACTCGCGCCCCGCGGGCTGGCGCGGAGCAATCGGTCTCTACAAATCAATGCTACAGGAAGGCTCCGAAATTAAGGCTCTGGCCCACAGGCCTGGGCTGACCGTGCCAGTGCTTGCGGTCGGCGCTGGCGGCGGTGCCTTTACATCAAACACGATGACCGCTGCGGCAGGGCCTGAGGTCCGTTCTGCATCACTCGCCTGCGTAGGCCACTACGTCGCAATGGAGGCACCCGACGAGTTGGCGAGGGCTATTCTCGCCTTCCTTGAAAGTATTGACGCTGCCTCATTGGGCCGCAACGATATGCTGCCAGAATTAAACTTGCGACACAGCAACCGGCCAGGAATTTTTTATCGGCTAGGGACTTCGCCACAAGTGTCCTATTGTGCGGCATAAGAACAGGGTGTCTAAGAACAGGCTGTAAAGATTAAAACGTGCGTTTTCGTTCTTACAACCGCCCCGCTTTTCCGTGCTATAATGCCTTGGCGACGGCCATGCGCCCGCTTGGTTTACTCAACCAGAAGGCGCTGCCACGAGGTTGCACCACGCCGAATTACATTGCCTACTACGTCTTGACCAACAAACAGGGAGCTAGGGGCTTAGGCATAACGGCGACTCGGCGATCTAATAGCTTTCGAAGAAAAACAACTTTCGGAGAAAATCAAGTGCTCGAAAAAGTTAGTGTTACGCAGAAACTTAGCCTGTTTACCGATTACTGCCATCCGCGCATTGCGGGAGAATTGAACGGACACTATGTGAAGCTTGTAAAGATGCAAGGCGAGTTCATCTGGCATCACCATGAGACCGAGGACGAGTTGTTTCTGGTCGTGAAAGGCCGTTTGACCATGCGCCTCCGAGACGGAGCCGTCGAACTGGGCGAAGGCGAGTTTCTAATCGTCCCCGCCGGCGTCGAACACCAGCCATACGCTGAACACGAGACGCATCTGCTGGTGTTCGAGCCGAAAACGACGCTCAACACGGGAACGGAAGTGAACGCACGCACCGTCGTAGACTTAGAGCGGATCTAACGTCCTTCCGATGATTACAAAACGTCCTTCCGATCATTGGGGTAGAGCGTTACTTGCGCTGGATAAAAAACTGCTTAAAAGTTCAAAGAAATCCATAGCGAGCACAAATGCCGAAATAATGATGCCATGTCGGAGTCGTTCTGATCCAGCCCTCTGACCGTTTTAAGAAAATCTGACTGTTTTAAGAGAAAATGAAGGCAGGTGACAAGTCTTGCCTGAACTCGAAAGCGGCTTTGTGGTGTCCCCCGTTTTATGTACCAGTTGCGAAGTGAGTATTTTTCGTCATTCAGGCGGCTCGATGGCCTCCTGATTTTGCAGAAGCTGGCGTTGCTGCCAGCGTTTTGCAAACTTGCTGGGCGGCAGGTACTGTAAGCTACTGTGCGGACGCTCCTCATTGTACCAGCGCCGATGCGCTTCCAGACGCGCCTGTGCTTCGGCCACCGAAACAAAGACTTCGCGGTTGAGCAGTTCGTCACGGACCTTGCCGTGGAAACTCTCCTGGAACCCGTTCTGCCACGGGCAGCCAGGATCAATGTACTGCGGCGCGGAGCCGCTGTCTTTCAGCCACGCCTGGACTTCACCTGCAATGAACTCAGAACCGTTATCGCTGCGGACGAAGCATGGTGCGCCCCGCATGGCAAACAATGGCTTCAGAGCCGCAAGTACCGCCTGGCTCGTCAGGGATACGCCTACGGACACGGACAGCCATTCGCGGGTGAACTCGTCTAAGATGCTCAGCAGCCGCAGTTTGCGCCCCGAGGCCAGCGCATCTTCCTGAAAGTCGTAGCTCCACACATGGTTTGGCCGCACCGCCTGGCAGGGAACCGTGTGGCCTGTCCTGATCCTGCGCTTCTTCGGGCGCTGCGGCACCTGAAAGCCGCTTTTCTGCCAGACACGCGCAACCCGCTTATGGTTGATGCTCTGGCCGTCTGCCCGAAGCAAGGCATGGGCGCGGCGGATGCCAAACCGTGGATGCTTGTCCTTAATTTTTGCCAGTTCTGCCGCAAGTGCCGCATCTTTGTTTTGCCGCGCCGCGTAGCGCAGGGAGGAGCGGGGCAGGTTCAGCAGACGGCTCGCTTTGCGTTCAGACAGACCACGTTCTTTGGCATAGTGTGCGTTTTGGCGCTGCTCCTGGACAGGATCGACGGCTTCTGCTACTTTTTTTGGAGGATTTCTTTGATGATGTCGACCTCCAGGTCACGCTCAGCAAGCAGCCGCTTGAGCCGTGCGTTCTCTTTTTCGAGTTCACGGACACGGGCAGTCTCGCTGGCGTTCATGCTGCCGAAGCGAGTGCGCCAGCGGTAGAAGGTATTTTCGGCGATGTTGTGCTGGCGGCAGACTTCAGCGACGGGCTTGTCGCCCTTTTCAGCCTGCTGCAAGATGGCGGCGATCTGCTCGTCGGTGAATTAGCTTTTCTGCATTCGAGTATTTTACCTTTCGGGTCAATACTCACTTCGCAAATGGTACAGTTTTTGGGGGACAGGTCA
>CAXTER010000033.1:0-53065 GCA_964243345.1 uncultured Armatimonadales bacterium | reverse complement strand
GGTTGCGGCCATTAAGCCAGACTGTGGGGGGACTTCTAAAGCCGCGCGTGGCACGCGACCGGCAAAGCGGATGTCAAAACGCCAGCCGTTTTGGACCGCGCCGCTTGCGGCTAAGGATTCGATCAGCAGCCGCTCATAATGGCCCATACCCATGCGCGGTCCGGGCTGGTTCTGCGAGAGAAAGCGTACATGAAGCGGCGAATATTCGGCGAAGTGGCCGGCATGGGGCGCTATTTCAGTATTTAGAGTTTCTGCGGTTTCGGCTGAAATGGGGTATAGATTGGACATACACACTGCTGTTGGCATGAATTTTGCAAGTCAGTCAGCGGCGGCTGAGTTGCTTTTTGCGCCTGCTGCGCTGCTTTATGAGGTACTTCGTGTCTGTTTCCGCACCTGCATCTGCAAAATCCCCGCCGCCCGCTCGTCTCCGCTTAGATTATCTGGACGGCCTGCGGGGTCTGGCCGCGCTTTATGTGGTGATGCATCATGCCTATTATGGTTTAACTGCACAAGCATCTTTACCACCACTTGTCGCAAAACTGACCTACTGGCTGTATCTCGGCCACAGTGCCGTAGACATTTTTATTGTCTTGTCGGGCTATTGTTTGATGCTGCCGGTTGTCCGGTCAGGCCGGCTGAATGGCGGAACGGGCGAGTTTATTCGGCGTCGTGCGCGGCGGATCCTGCCGCCCTACTTTGCGGCACTCGGCCTGAGCCTGCTGGCAATCGCGCTTGTGCCGCCTCTGCACGACTTATCGCACCCGGACGCCCTTTGGAACGTGTCCCTGCCGGCTTTCACTCCCGGCGTCATCATATCCCATTTGCTGCTTGTCCAAAACTTTGATCCCGATTGGCATTCCAAAATTGATTACCCCATGTGGAGCGTCGCTACCGAGTGGCAGATTTATTTTCTGTTTCCAATTGTCCTGCTGCCGGTCTGGAAACGCTTAGGGTCAGCGGCGGCAGTAGCGGCGGGATTTGTGATTGGGCTGGTTCCTTTATTTCTCTTTTTCGACCGTTTCAGCGGCGTCAGCCCGCAGTTTTTGGGTTTGTTCGCGCTGGGAATGACCGCAGCCGATTTAGGTTTTTCGTCCAAGCCCGCCCTCATCCGCTGGCGGGAGCGCCTGCCGTGGGGCGGCCTGTCGGCGGGAATTTTGGCGGCGCTGGTCGTGGTCAGCCTGAAGCATTCGTCCTGGCCGGAGGCGGTCGCGATGAAAGACATTTTGGTCGGCCTGTCGGCGGCCTGCCTCCTGGTTGCCTGCACCCGGACGCTGACCCGCCGGCACGAGACAGCGACCGATCAGCGCCCGGAAACGCGCGGCCATGCGACGCTTGCCCTGCGGCTGATGGAGTCACGCCCGGCTGTCTTGCTTGGAACATTCTCCTACAGCCTTTATCTCGTTCACGCGCCGGTCCTTGCGGTGTGCCAGTGGGCGCTGCGGCCTCTGCCTCTTTCGCCGACGCTTGGCCTCGGCGTGATGCTTGCTGGGGGCGTCCCGCTATGCCTGCTGGTCTCTTATGCGTTTCACTTGGCGTTTGAAAAGCCGTTTCTCAGCCGGGCGCTGGTCCAGGCAGAGAAAAAACTGGCGGGAGAGCTGGCGCAGTAAGGCATCTTTAAGAGACTTCACCCCGCAAGAAGACCTCACCCCGCAAGCAAGCTTCCACCCTCTCCTTGTGAAGGAGAGGGTCGCTGATACGCAGTAATGCCGTAGGCATAGGAGCGAAGCGGGGTAAGGTCTCTTTTGAGTAAAGTGCGGCTTTGTATCGCGCCTTAGTGCAGCAGCTCCAGGCCACTAAGCTTCGGATTGTTCGCGCTGCCGTTCGTGAACGAGACGGTGACGTTACCGTTTGTGTCGGCAGTGGCAGGGAAGGTCTCAACAAGCGCCTTGTTTGGGCCGCCGGCTGCCGCCAGGATGTCAAAGTTCGTCAGCACCGGCGCTCCGTTGACCCCAACATTGAAGACGCGCGTGCCGACCCCGCCGCCGCCGGGCATCCCCGCCCCGAAGTAAATCTCCGCGAAGTGCAGGCGCAGCGTGTAGGACGCGCCCGGTGTCAGGTTCGGCAGTGTATAAGTGAAGGCTCCCCAGCGCTCTGATCGGTACACCGCCTGCGGGGCGGCATTCGCGGCGGTGACGCTGATTGTCGCAGACGCGCCGGCGGAGTCCGCTGAGCCGCCCTGGACATATTCATCGGCGGCAAATGTACCGGCTGACGGCCCGCCGGCATTGATTTGATACACCGGTGTCAATGTCGGCGCGGGTGCTGACGCGCCGCCCTGGTCAATGCCCGCGAAGTTTCCGTTCGGGCCGGGGCCGTCAAAGAACGAGGTGGTGTCCCCGTCAAAGACTTTGGCAAACGTATTGCCGTCATTGTTGTAGGAGCCGGGCGAGCCGAATGATGTTCCGGTCAGCTTCACGGCGCTTGTTCCCGTTCCTGAATAAAACGCGACTTCGGCGACATTGCCGTACCCGCCGTTCGGGCTGAGGTACCGCAGATACCGGTAAGTTTTCGGGTCTGCCGTCAGCAAAGCGCTCGTCCACTGACCGTCGGCAGGAACGCTGCTGATTGTAGACAGCGTGGTGTAGTTCACGCCGTCCGTGCTGCCCTGGAACTGCCCGCCCTGCATCCGGTTTGCGCTGCCGGCGCGAGGGAAGAAGCTGACGCTTCCCGCGCCCGTTCCGACAGGAGGAGGCACGGGCGCAGTCACAGTGACCGTGGCCTTCCCGCTGACGCTGCCGCTTGCCGCCTGCACCGTCGCGCTGCCCGCTGCCGTGCCGGCAGAGTAGAGGCCGACTGGGCTGACCGTGCCGACGCCCCCGCTAACAACGGACCAGGTTAAGGCCGGCTGCGGCGTCATCGCATGGCCGTTTTGATCATTAGCAACAGCCGTGAACTGCTGCGTCCCGCCCGTGCTGAGTGCGGCAGTGTTCGGCGACACCACAATGCTTGTCAGCACCGGAGCGGGTGCGGCAGCCGGCGACAGCGTGAAGTAGTCAAACATGCAGGGGTACTGGCTGTCTACCACCAGCCGCATCCACACGGGGCCGGCAGAAAGGCTTATGCCCGCCATCGTCACCGGCTGGAAAGAAGTGTAGCTGCCGGTGTTCGGGACCGTGAACTCCCCTGTTTTCGTGACACCTGCCCCGCCGACTTGGCCGATGGGTCCAAACTCCAGGTGGAACGTGCCGCCGGCGTATGGGCTGCTGACCTGCGCGGTCAGCGTATAGGTGCCGGCGGAAGCGGCGCTGAGCGTGTAGCCGTCCCATTCGCCGTTTGCCGTCCAGGTCACATAGTGGCCGTTGGACGTATTCCCGGACTCGACTCCGATATTGTCTGCGCGGTAGGCCGTATCGCCGCCATTTGTGATGTCATGGTAGGCGACGCCTTCGCCGCCCAGATCATAATTCTCCGCTTCAACTTTTGTCGCGCCGCTGGCCGTCACAGTCACCGGCGAGCCGCCATAAGGCTTGGGACCGGCAGGCAGCGGAGAAATGATCTGGCCGGCAGGACCATACAGCTCAATCTCGCGCAGTGTGATCTGCTGCGGGCCGGGCTGCCCGCCTGCCGTGACGATGTCGGAAGTGGGAGCGCCGCCAAAAGTGACGTTATGCACCAAGAGGCGCACTTTTTGGGTCGTGACCGGCGCAAAGTCATGGACAAACACGTCTCGGTCACTGTAAAAGCTGTCGGCGGTGCAGAAGACCGTCGGCGTGAAGAAGTCCACCACATTGGTCGGCTCCGTGGGATGAGCGAGCGTCACCCACGAGCCGTTCTGGTCCACTTGAAACTCGTAATCTAAAAGCGATCCGTCATTCTGCCACGGCACGCCGGCGTAGACGACCGCATGGCTCAGAGTCACCGGCTGCGGCAGCGTCACCTGCACCCAAGCGGGCAGCGACGCATCGTTGCCCATCCACGGATGGTCGCCGTTGCCTTGGGTGTAGTACCAGTTCTCCAGCGTGCCGTTAATGATCTTACTGGGGTCATCCGGGTACGACGAACTCAGGGGCGACAGGCCGTTGCCGGACGACGTAGCAACGGTTCCGGGAGTCAGCGCGAGGTCTGTCCCGTAGTCCACCGGCATCGGCTGAATGGTCTGGCCCGGCGCAAGCTCCACATACACCGGCAGCTCCGGCACAGGCAAAGTCGCCTGGCCGGCAATTACCGGCAGGTCCGATGCAATGCCGAATGCCGACACGACATGGATGGACGAGCCGTTGCTGACGCTCAGAGTCAGTGCGCCGTCGGTGCGCCCGCTGCTTTGGAAGGCCGCGACCTGCTTGCCCGGCCCACCGAACAGGCTGCCGATGTATAATTTGTTGCCCAAAGCGCCCAAGTTGTACGCCGACTGGAAGTTCGTGCCGGACAGCTCCTCGCTCCAAACGCGCATGAGAGGCGCAGCCGGGTCAAAGGAGCCGTAAGAGTTCAGGCCGTCCTCGTTCTCCCAAAACGCCGGAAAGTCCCAAAAGCCGTGGCTTTTGTCGTACCACAGGTGGTTGTGTTCTTTGGGGATGCCGTACTGCTCGTAGACCATCATCTGAAGCATGGTCCAGCGGCCCTGCAAACGAGGCTGATATGCGCC
This sequence comes from uncultured Armatimonadales bacterium, assembly GCA_964243345.1. Lineage (GTDB taxonomy): Bacteria > Armatimonadota > Armatimonadia > Armatimonadales > Capsulimonadaceae > JANXMY01. The sequence goes on along the minus strand of CAXTER010000033.1, from coordinate 48,483 downwards.
GTAACACGCCGCGAAATAGCCCTGCTCGGTCTGCCATTTCTCGATATTGCCGATCCCATACTGGGTCAGCAGGGCTTGAAGGCCATCGAGCGACTCGCGGGCCAGTGTCAAGTCGCCGTTGACATTGTTATAGGCATGGAACGAGAACCCGTCAATGTATTTGGCACCGCCGGCCTGCAGGAAGCCTTGAATCCAGCTCAGGCCGCTGCCGCCGGGGCCGAGGGTGACAATGGCCGGGCCTAACACTTTGCAGGACGGGTCCACGGCTTTGACGGTCTGGTAAAACGGGATCAGCTCTTTGTTGATATAGTCGGTGGGGCTGTAAGTCGCCTGCGGCTCGTTCAATGGCTCCCAGTATTTCACGTCGCTGTGGAACTGCTGAACAATTTGAGTCAGGCCCGCCAAGTTCGCCGCCTGCGTAGTCGCATTGCTTGAGCCGACGCCGTTGGGGAAGGCAATCAAAAGTGGCCGTGGACGCTGCGGGTCGTAGGGCGTGTAATACTGCTTGTCCTGAGCAATCGCCGGGGCAAGTGTCGCAATGGCAGCGGCAGGCTGGGACGAATCCGTCACCGAGTGGCGTTCCGGCCCCATGCCAAGAACGCCCCGCGCCACTTCATCGCCGCCGTCGGAGCCGCTGGAGTTGCCGGGCAGGTTCTCGTTCGGCTCGGATGGAAAGTTTGCATTGGGCCGGAAAATCACAAACATAGTCCCGCCCATGCTGTCGCCCCACGGCGCGACGGGGGTAGACTGATGCAGGTACAGCTTGTACCAGCCCGGCTGCGAGATGGCCGGCAGGGAAAGCATGGTAGGGCCATTTGGGGTCGGCGCGGCCACCGTGCCGGATGCGGCGACATTGCCCCAGTAGTCGCGCACTTCATAGCGCACGGTTCCCGGCGAGACATAAGTGCCGTAGTTAAAGATCGTCAGGCTGAACTGCACCGGGTCGCCGGCCATGAACACATTGTTGCGTTTGCCTGAATCAAGCGTTACCTGATTGGGCGGATAGGAAAAAAGCCAGTTCGCTCGTGCGGCCGGTCCGAAGAAGGCAGCGGAAAAGGTGAGAAGCAGGGCGACAGACAGAAGACGCAGGACAGCAGGGCGGAAGTGCATGGAAAGTTCTTTCTCCGGTGAAGGATGTTTGACGTAAAAGGTGATACTTCTGGGTGGGGATTTCTGCAAAGCGCCACGAGGCTCTTGTCATGCAATTATAACAAACTTTTGTGGAATGCGCCAGAAAATAGACGAGTTCGGGAACAAGTCGAGACCAAGCGCCTTCAGTCTTATTCCATACCTTCGGTTTTTTTCGCCAAATCTTTATTTCAGAAACGGGTATGGAGGGAAAAAGAAGTTGTGGAGGTAAAATAAAAGGAATGCTTGAAAAACTTGACAAAGATTGGAAACAAACAATGAAACAGCATAAATACGCAGTCAGCGCAGCGCTTGCAGGCGTCGGGCTTTTGTGCCTCGCCGGAACCAGCCCCGTTTTGGCGCAGGGCGGGCCGCAGGCGGACGGTGCCGGCAATGCCGCAAGAGAAGGCACCGGCAATCAGGTTACAAACCAGGCGCAAGGCATTCCTGAAGGCGAGCCGGGCGATACGCAAACGATCCCGCAGGACGAAGCAGACCCGATGCAGCAGGCGTACAAAGACTACTCCCAGAAGAAGTTCTCCGTCGCAGTCCCAGAGCTGCAAGCCATTCTCAAGAAGTCGCCGAACATCTTGCAGGCTCACCAAATGCTGGCAAGCATCTACGAGATTCAAAACCAACTCCCACAGGCCGTCCCGGAACTCGAAGCAGCAGTACGGCTCTCACCCAAAGATACAGTCTGGCGGGCTCAACTTGGGGCTGCGTATCTGCAAACCGGGAATACTCCCAAAGCCGCAAGCATATTCCAAACCTTGCTCACTCAGTATCCCAAAAATGCTGATTATGCCACTGATTATGCCACCGCGCTGGCACACGAAGACAACCAGCAGCCAGAAGCAGCTGCGGCTTTCGAAAAGGCTGCCGCCCTTAACCCGAAAGACAGCCAATTGCCGCTCAATGCCGGCCTCTTGTACCACCAGGCCGGAAATGATGCCAAAGCGGTTCCTGAGTTGAAGTCGGCGCTGGCGTTGGGAACGCCAAACAAGTTTAATGTCTATTCAGCTCTTGCGGAAGCAGCAACAACGGCGAAACAACCCACGGATGCAATCGGTTACTACAAACAAGCGGTCCAGGCCAAGCCGGATGATTTTGGGACCGTGTACAACTTGGGAGTCTTGGAGCAGAATGCGGGCGAAAAAGCGGATGCGGAAGCCAGGTACCGGCAGGCGCTGACGCTGAAAGCCAGTGATCCGCAGTCCTACGCCGACGCGCAGGAGAACCTTGCCGGGCTGCTCCGAACCGACGGCAGCTTAGATGAAGCGGCAACGCTGCTGACGCAGGCCGCCCAAGTGGACACACACAACGCAGCCATTCAAGTTCAGCTTGGGGCGATCTACCAGAAGCAGGGCAAAAAAGACCTCGCTCTTGCGGCTTACAACAAAGCACTGGCAATCAACCCCAACAGCGCCGCAGCAAAAGACGGCGTGGCTCAAACGAGCAAGCCGTAAAGAGCGATCTTGCCCCGGCGTTACAAGACCTCACCCCGGCGCGAGCGCCGATACGCAGTAATGCTTGCATACCCTCTCCTTAGCAAGGAGAGGGTGGAAACTTGTTTCCGGGTGAGGTTTCTTGACGCTGGGTGAGGTTTCTTGACGCTGGGTGAGGTTTCTTGACGCTGGGTGAGGTTTCTTCTAGGACACAGTCGCGAACCCGGAAAACTCGCCGGTCGGCTCATCCCAGGCGATTGCCACTTCGGTCACTTCCGCCGCGTGCGGCCCGTGCCGCAGCGCCCGCAGAAACTCATGCAGAGATGCTTCCTCGGCTTCCGCGACGGCTTCTACCCCGCCTCCTTCCAGGTTGCGGACGGTGCCGACTACGCCCAGCTCCCCCGCGACATGGGCGGCGAAGTAGCGGTATCCTACTCCCTGCACCCGGCCCGAAATCTGGGCCTCCACACGCTTTGTCATGGCATTTTCCCCTTGAACGGCTCTACTTGCTGAGAGTAACTTTGGTCATCTTGTCGCCGACTTGCAGTTTCCCGGCCACGTCCAGCCCCTTGATGACCTGGCCGAAGACAGCATAGCCACCATCTAAAAAGTGAACCGCATTGACGCAAATATAAAACTGTGATCCTGCCGAGTTAAAGGCATGTGTTTGCTCCGCAAGCGGCGCGTCCGGCGGCGCTCCCGTTCGTGCCATTGCGAACGCGCCGGCAATGTGGGTGAGCGGGTTATTCACGCCGTTCTGCTTGAACTCGCCTTTGATGGTGTAACCGGGACCGCCCTGACCGTTGCCGAGCGGATCGCCGCCCTGAACAATTTTTGACTGACCTGGTGCGCCGAGGTCGGTAATCCGGTGGAAGGTCAAGCCATTGTAAAAGCCTTTCTTGACGAGCTTCTCGAAATTCGCGCAGGAAATCGGGGCGTCCTTCGGGTACAGCTTGATTAAGATGACGCCCCGCGTCGTCACCATGCGAACCACCGGCGCGGACGGCGCGGCAGGCGGCGCGGCGAAAGCCGGCGCGGTCATTCCCGGCGCTGACAACGCAGCAGCGCTGACGATCCCAAATGCAAGCGTGAGGCGGGCAAGTGTCTTCATACAATCTCCTTTGAGAGCATCCAAAAATAGAACTGCCGTATTGTAGCACTTCGCCTCGCAGGCGTCAATCGCTAAACGCGCAGAAATTGATGATGGCCTGAGCAAACCCTTCGGGATCGTCATCCATTGGGCTATGATGGCCGTGCGGAAACGTCACCAAACGCGCATGGCAGAGCGTTTTTGTCAGCGCGTGCGCCTGCGCCACAGGAACCAAAGGATCACGCTCGCCGTGCAGAATCAAAATAGGCAAAGACAGACCCTGAAGACGCTCCGCCAGCATTGGGTTGTCACTGAGCGCTTGAAGTTGGACGCGCAGAACTCGGTCATCAGGGTTCGCTTTGACATACCAGTAGCAGCGCCGGGCCTGGCCGTGCCAAAGGCCGACTTGACGCTCCGTGGAAACAAAATATCCCCACAGCGCCAGCGGGGCCATCGAAATCCGCAGCGCCGCAAGCGCGGCCAGCCCAAACGGGCGGCGCAGCGGCCAGCGGGCGCGGATTGGCAGCGAAGCGGGGTCAAGCGCCGCATCGGCTAAAACTAGCCGCCGAACCAGCTTTGGATACAGCAGGCAAATCTCCGCCGCCAAATTGCCGCCTAGCGAGTGGCCGATCAGCGTCACATTGGAAAGGTCAAGCCGGGCGCAGACGGCGGCGACCCAGTGGGCCATCTGCGGAATGGTCTGCATATTTGGCGGCAGCGGCGTTTTGCCTGTCCCCGGCAGGTCCAGCGCGATAGCGCGGCAGCCGGGCGGCATCAGCGCCAGCATGTGCCGCCACAGCTCCTTGCTGCCTGCCCAGCCGTGCAGAAACAGCAGCGTTTCCGCCGCGCCGATGGGGCCAGACGTCAGCAGGCCAAACCGCGTGAGAATTGCCGCCGCTGAACCTGCCTGAGCGTCAGTCGCCGCCTCCGCCGCCATCGCCGCCTCCTCCATCCCCGCCGCCGAAGTCTCCGCCCCCGCCGAAGTCCCCGCCGCTGTCAAAGCCGCCGCTGTTGTCCGAAGAAAAGTCACCGGCACCTTGATCGTTGGAATCGAAGCCCTGCGTGTCAAAGACTCCATTGCTGTTGTCCGTGAAGCCGCCGCCGTCAGCGCCGCTCGGTGCGTAGCCTGGGTCTGCGTAACCCGTGCTGCCATAGCCGGGATCGGCGTAGCCAGGATCAACATAGCCGGGCATATCGGTTGCGTAAGCATAAGGGGACACATAGCCGCCCATGCCGTAGCGCGGCATCAGCATCCCATCTAAAAGTTCTGCGCCGACAAAGCCTGCGACAACGCCATCGCCGTAGCCGCCCCAGCCGGCGTTCTGGTAGCGCCAGTAATCGCGGTACGGGTCGTAGCTGCCATACGCATACCAGGGCAGCGAGCGGCCTCCTGACTGGAACGCCAGCACCTGCGGCATCTGCCCCCGGCGCAAAGCATCAGCCTCCTCCGGCGTTGCCAGCACCTGCCGGCTTTGGCCGCCCAGCGTCATTGTGACTGGGACCAGTGAACCCAGCGGCGCGGGACGGCCCGAAAAGAATGAAACGCCGCGCCGGCCCTGCGGAATAGCATCCACTTCCCGCTGATTGTCCGGCAGCGGCGGCGGGCGCAGGGCATCATCGCCTGGAATGCTTGCCGTGCCGCCGGTCGCCCGGTCTAAAGAGCGCCGGGCCGACTGCACATCGGCCTGGGCCTGGTCTAAAAGCGTCTGGCCGCGCTGCAAATCGGTCATTTCGGTAGCCCGGTCCAAAATCTTTGCCGCCTGCTCGTATTTCGCCGATGCCGCCTGACGCAGCGCACGGGTTTGGTCTGAGTCGGGATTATTCTTCGGCAGAACGTCAATGTAGCCGTCTAAGTATTCAATGCCGCGCAGGACATTCTCGCGGAGCGCGTCAATCGGCCCGCGCGAGATGGACAAAGTCTGCTTCTTCTGGCGTCCGGCGCTGACAATCAGCACCGTAATGCCGATGACGACAACGAAAAACACAATCCATAGGATCATTGACGGGCCTCCGTATTCCTTTGCGTTGATCCGGGACGCGACTGTTTGTGCAAGCTGGGCCGTCCCTGCCTGCGGGTTTGTCTTGATCGCCTGCGCGTACTGGTTTGCCAATTGACGGCAGTCGGACGCGCTAAGTGCCGTGGTCCAGACCGAGACGCCGGGGTTCTGGCCTTGCAGAACCACCAGCACCAGCGGTTCTTTATCCAGGCCCAATGCTTTGTGCAGCTCAAACGCATAATACGCCCGGACATTTCTGCCGACCTGCGCCTGAAGCTGCGCGTCCTGCGCTTCAGCATGGTGAATGTTACCGAGATAAACCGCCGGAAGTGCTGAAAGAATTGCAATCTTCACCGGCGTATGCGGGTCGTCCTGGCCCTGCGACGCTGCCTGCTCCAAGACTTGCGTATCAATGCCTTTGATGCCAGGTTCCACATACACATTGGCCGTCGTCAGCGCCAAGTACGCCTGATCATACTGCGTGCTTAAAACGGCGGAAGAAGTTTCCTGCGCGTGAGCGCTGCCCACGGCCAGCAGGCAGAAAAACGCAGAAAGCAGGAAAACGGGGCGCAGTGGAACAAAACAGGGAACAAAACAAAGACGCAGCATCGGTATCTCCGAATAGCACTTGAAACGGCGTACAGCCTATCATACCCGGAACTGCGGGGCGACAGCGCCCCAAGAGGAGCGGCCCCCATGAAACTTAACGGCATTCTTGAAACTCTGCGCGGCCTCGCGCCGGAAGAAAGCGCATTAGACGGCGACCCCGTCGGCCTGCTCGTAGACCGGGACGCGGCGGAAATTACGAAAATCGGCGTGTGCCTGGACGCGACCCCGGACGCCGTCAAACGCGCAGCGACGGCAGGAGTTCACCTAATTATCGCGCATCATCCGCTGATTTACCGCCCATTAAAGCGGCTCGGCAGCGATCCCGTTTCGCAGGCCGTCAAAGAACTGGTCCGAAACGACATTGCGCTTTACGCGATGCACACCAATTGGGACTCAGCCCCCAACGGCATCAACGACATGCTGGCCGAGTGCCTGGAGCTGACGAAAGTGCATCCGCTCGGCACGGACGGTCTGGCCCGACTGCCGCGCCTCGGCACGCTGGCGTCCCCGCGCCCGCTGGCGGACTTTGCCCGGTTTGTGGAAACGGCGCTTGGCTGCGCGGAAACGAGCGCCCTCCGCTTTAGCTGCGGAAACGCGCGTCGAATGATTTCGCGGGTCGCAGTCTGCGGCGGCGCAGGCGCGGAGCTTGCCGAAGCAGTTCTCGCGGCAGGCGCGGAAGCGTATGTCACAAGCGACGTGCGCCATCATGAGTTTTGGGAAGCTGAGGCGCGGGGCTTAGTGCTGCTGGATGCCGGCCACTGTGCGACGGAAACGCCAGGGATGCGTTCGCTCGTCCGCACCCTGCCCGGAATGCTTGACGGCATCGAAGTGGTCTGGGTGGGAGATTAGGAACCTTGTCTTGTAGGGGCGAACCTTGTGTTCGCCCGGCTGCCACATTCGCCGGTCTTTTCCGAAAAGGGCGAACACAAGGTTCGCCCCTACGCCCCAACCTTCTTGGCGATCAGCGAGATTAGTTCCTGTGCCAAAGCGTCAATCTCGGCTTGGTCCGGGCCTTCGGCCATGACGCGCACCAGCTTCTCAGTCCCCGATGCCCGGACATTGACCCGGCCTCGTCCGGCGAGGCAGCTTTCGGCATGGACAATGGCTTTCTGGATGTCCGGGTCGTTCGCCCAGGTCTGGCGGTCACGGACTTTGACACCGAGCAAAACCTGCGGGTATTCTGTCATTTGGTCAGCGAGTTCCGATAGCGGCTTGCCGGTTTCGCGCATGACTTTCAAGACTTGAAGCGCGGTCAAGAGGCCGTCGCCGGTGGTCGTGAGATGGCCGAAGATGAGATGCCCGGACTTTTCGCCGCCCAGCACATAGCCGCCCTGACGCATCGCCTCCGAAACATAGCGGTCGCCAACGGCGGTTCGCAGCAGGGTCAGGTCTGACTGGCGCAGCGCGATTTCCAGGCCCATATTGCTCATGATGGTCCCGACAACCGTGCCGCCGGCCAGCTTTCCAGACGCGGCGAGGTGACGGCCTACCAGCAGCATCACCCGGTCGCCGTCCACAGTGCGGCCCTTTTCGTCTGAGAGAATTACTCGGTCGGCGTCCCCGTCAAACGCCATGCCGATGTCCGCGCCTTCGGCCACGGTGCGGCGGCGCATCTCGTCAGGATGCAGCGAGCCGCAGCCGGCGTTGATGTTGGTCCCGTCCGGCTCACAGTGCAGCGTTACCACCTCCGCACCTAAATCCGTAACGACGCGCGGCCCCAGCACTGAATTCGCACCATTGGCCCCGTCCAAAATGATTTTGACCCCTTGCAGTGTCACGCCGTCCATTGTATCTTCCAGGTGTCCGGCATAGAGGTCGCGCAGATGGACGTCATGCGTGAGCTGCCCCACCCCAGCGCCCGATGGCTTCGGCCATGTATCCACTAATGGAATCTGGGATTCGATTTCGGCTTCCAGCGCGTCATCCAGCTTGTAGCCGTCGCCGCCAAAGAATTTGATGCCGTTGTCACTGAACGGGTTATGCGACGCCGAAATGACGACCCCGGCATCGAAGTTCTGGATACGCGCAATCCCAGCGACGGCGGGCGTCGGCACCACGCCTGCCGCGACAACCTGTGCGCCCAATGAGCAAAGACCGGCGGCAAGAGCCGACTCCAGCAGCGTTCCCGAAATGCGCGTGTCCCGCCCGACAATGAAGCGCGGCGTGTGGCCCCGGCCCAGTGTTCGGGCGGCGGCGGCTCCCAGCGCCATTGCTAGGGCAGGTGTCAGCTCAGTATTTGCGATGCCGCGAACGCCATCCGTTCCAAACAGCTTATCGGGCATAGCGTTCTTTCTTCCTCATCTTCTTTTCTATCCTTTTCTCACATTTTTCTCAGGCAAGTTTGTTACGGCTTCGCGGGCGCAGCCGGAGCGATTGGCGCGAGGACCGGCGCAGAAATTGGCACAGGCGGCGCGATGACATGAACTGTCACTGTGATCGGGCCGGGCGGCAACAGCGTGAGACCCGGCGGAACGAGGGGAGTGACGCGCCGAACAACGTCCCCCGTCGCGCCGGAAACATTCACCGGCTGGGTGGTCAGCGTGCCGATCGCGGCAAGCTGGGCCGGACGGCCTTCCGCCGTAATTGTGGCTGGGGAGACCTGGATATTGCCGAAGCGGTACGGCGCGGCAAGAGTTCCGACCACATCAGCGCTGACAATCAGCGTCTTGCGGGACAGCGCCTGAACGAGGTCCAGCCGGACATGCGCCGTTGGCGGCGTCACGGAAACATCCCCCACCGGACTGCCCGCCGCATCCAGCGCGGCCAGCGTGAAGTCTTCATCCACCCCGCCCGGCGACTGGTCCGGGTCGGCCTGAGCGACGACACGCACCACAGAGCTGACGGCGGCGCGGGTTCCGGTCACGACTGCCTCGCGCGGCGTCACCACCGGCAGCGCAAAAGAGTAGCCGGCAGGGGCGATTCCAATACTGCTTGCCTCTACGGCAAGCTGACGGCGGCGGCGCGGCTCAACCTGAACCGTTGCCGGCGGCGGCTCCGTTTCCACAGAGACGCTTTGCGGCAGGCCGGCAATATGGATCGGCAGCGTTACGGGCATGCCGGGGCGGGCGTGAGACAGGTCAATCCACGCGGAAACAGTGGTATCGGGAAGCCGCGCGATTTCTTCCGGGGAGCCGTCGAGCGTCAGCGTCACCGAAGGCAAGTTCGTCGTGTCTAAGATCAAGCTCGGCGGCAGATTACGCACGGTGACGGGCAAACTTAAAAGATGCGACGGGCGGGCGTTGTTGAGGCCGGCGACGTAGAAATGCAGAACAACCGCAAAGAAGAGTGCAAGCAGCTTGTAGCCGAAATTATGGCGCAGAAAAGCAAACATAGCATGTGTTCAGGAAAAAAGCGCATCGGAGAAGCTGATTCAGGAATGCGGCTCTCCCGCAGCCGCCGCTTCCGTCACCGGCAGGATTTCCGGCACGGCTTCCGGCAAACGTACCGGCCCAGCGACGTCGGGTTTTGCCGTTCGAGGCCGGATAAAGCCGCGGCGGCGCCGGGATTTTGGTTTTTCGCGACCTGTGTATTCTCGGATCAGCAGGTCGCGCAGACGGTCGTCATCGCGCAGCCCGCGTGCCATCTTGCCGTCAAATGCCAGCGAGATAATCCCGGTTTCCTCGGAGACGACCACGACTAGGGCGTCGCTTTGCTCGGAAATGCCAAGTGCGGCCTTGTGGCGCGTATGCACCTGCATTCCCTGAACCACGCGGCTTTCCGACAGCGGCAGGGTGCACCCTGCCGCCACGATTCGGTCCCGCCGGAGAACGACCGCGCCGTCATGGAGGGGTGACCCCGGATAAAAAAGCGTGCAAAGCAGGTCGGCGGACACTTCGCTGTTGATAGGTGTTCCCGTTTCAATAATGTCGCTCAGGCCGGTTTCCCGCTCCAGAACCAGCAAAGCGCCAATTTTTTGGTCGGATAGGCGCTCCGCCGCTTTCACAATCTCACCGACCATAGACGATAAGTTTTCGCGGTCCAGGCCGGTAAAGCCCTTGCCCCAGAAGCCAAGCCGTCCGACTTCTTCCAGTGCGTGGCGCAGTTCTGGAAAAAACAAAATGACAATAGCGACCGGGCCGAGAGGCAGAATTTGCTGCAATATCCAGCTTAATGCAGAAAGCCTTGCCCAGGTGGAGAACAGCAGCATTCCGACGAAAACAACCAGCCCGGTAATAATCTGCCAGGCGCGGGTTCCCTTCGCCAGCATCATCAGGCGATAAACTAAGTAGGCGACAATAAGAATGTCCGCCCCAGCCCGGACCAGGCTCCACGCATCGCCTCCGGTCAGCCACTGCGCCCAATTGTGCCAAAGCCCTTGTAAGAATGAGTGCATGGTAAGTAAGCTGCGCCTGTTTTTCCAGCGGATGATGTTTCTGGCAGATTATGGCATAAGTAATAGCAATAGCGCAAGGCAAAGAGCCTGACAGGAAGGAACCTCACCCGGAAACAATCCACCCTCTCCATGTTATGGAGAGGGTCGCCATTGCTGGCGGGGTGAGGTCTTCCTGCGACGGGTGAGGTTCTTTCCTGCCAGGTACTCGCGGTCAATCCCAGTTCTAAATCGGTGCCGGAGGCGGCGTTCCGGGATAGGGAACAGTAAGCGTGCAGGGCTGGAACGCAAATATCCAGTAGCCAACATACGGGTTCAGCGCACCGGTAGACGGGTTCAGCGCATTGTAAGCATTCGTTGCGGTGTCATACGAATACAGCGTATTCTGGACGATTGTCGGAGCCGATCCCACCAGCCCGGTCGCGCCGCTTGTCGCGGTTGCCGTGATGCTGTTGAGCGGGGCGGCAAACAGGAACGGATCGCCGATTTGGTTCCAGCCCTGCTGCAAGGAGATGGAGAACGCCGAGGTTGTCGGCGCAGGAGTGCCCGGAATATGCAGGTAGTTTGCGGTGGGGAACTGTATCCAGTAGCCCCGGCCGAGGCGCAGTGTGTCTGCGGGCGCAGTCGGATAAAACACATAACTGTCCGTGAGCGGTGAGAACTGAATCAGGCGCGGGCTGGTTGTGGCCTGGGCGGCGGTCAGGCCGAAGACCGAGGCAAAGCTGCCGATGCTGCTGTAATCGTAGGGTGCCGAGATCATTTGCAGGCCGGCGGCATACATCGTGGCAGGAGCAAGCGCAAACGGCAAAGTCGTTGATGTTCCAGCGGTCAGCGCGGCAACAGGCATAATTGTGCCGGTAAAGGTCTCAGCAGTCGGTGCCGTAATTGCCGTCGTTGTGACCGTAATAGTAAGGGCCAGGCCGCTCGGCACGGAGAGCGTGTAAATACCGGAAGCATTGGTGGTGGCCGTGGCGACCACTGTGCCGTTGGTAGTCGTGGCTGCGGTGACGGTTGCGCCGACAATCGGGTTGGCCGGGCTGCTGGTGTCGGTGACGGTGCCGGTCAGTGTTGCCATGCCGGTGCCGGCATTGGCGTTGAACGAAAGCGCGGCCACCAGCGGCGCTCCGATAAACGAGCCGAGGCCGGTGGCGTCATCATAACCGGTCCCCGCTGGATAAAACAGGTTGGTCCCTGTCGTAATGTCATGGAAATCCGCGCCGTAGCTGCCGGTGCTTGCAGCGAGGGGATACAGCAGCGGATTCAGGAAGCCGACGCTGGAAGTGAGGCCGTTTGCCGTGCGCTGCTCGTTGATCAGCGCCGTATAAGCCGCCCACAGCGGCGCGGCGGCGCTGGTCCCGCCAACCACTTCGGCAGTTCCCGGAACGGCAGCTGCCGTGGCGGTCGCAGCGGTGCCGCCGACATAAATCGTGTAGCCGGTGTTCGGATCGGCGTTCAAGGCGACGTCGGGGACATCACGCCGGGTAGGCGATGCGCCGAACCCGAATTGGTAGGTCGGTTTCGACCAAAGACTGCTGATGCCGCCGCCGGAGCCTTCCGGGTTTATGGTGGCGCTTCCGGCGCTCCAGGTGGTTTCACCGACATACGCGCCGGGAGTGACAGCGCCGGTGGCAGCTTTGGTGCTGCCCGCGACAAAGCTGAGAGTCGTGCCGCCGACGCCGGTGGCGTAGGGCTGAGACGAAGGGTTATCCACTTCCGGCGCAGTGACTTCGGTGCCGGTTATGATATCGGTTGTCGAGGGGTCATAAAGGTCATACGCGCCGTTGTCGCCGGACGCGCAGAACAGCGACTGCCCCTGCGCTGCCATCTGCTGAAACAGCACGTCTTCCTCTTGAATAATAGTGGGGTCTTCCAAAGACTCGGCAATGCCCCAGCTGCAGCTAATCACCTGCACCAGCGGCATCTTGCTGCCGTTTGGGTTAAGGTCGTTCGCCATACGTGTGAAAATCGTGATCGGCGCAACAGGGTCAAAGGTAAGATCGGTCGGCGTGTCTCCATTGTCTTCGTAAACATAAACGCCGGTTGCGGCGGGAGCCAGCGCCAAAATCATGTCAATGTCCAGCGTCACTTCCGATTGGCCGTCTACGTTCAGCGGAGCTTGCAGAAAACCACCGAGCGGTATGACTGTCACGGACGCCGCAGTCCCAGTTAGCACCGTAGGCAGGGTAAATGTAGATGCATAAGTGGCAATGTCCTCGGAAGAAAAGCCGTCCAGCTCAAACAGGCCGATGTTCTGGCCCGCACCGGTCAGCGCACCCGCCGGCGATGCAGCGGTGGACCCATACAGCGGCGTAATGCCGCTCAGGTCGTAAGCGTACTTGATGTCATTCGGGGCGAGGCCGCCCAGCGCACCGGTGCCGATCCCGCCGCCGCTGCCGGTAATCGGCACCGGCGCGTGCGCCCGCATCGGGTTCATGTGCCGCAGCTGCGGGTGCATTTGTGCAATGTTGTTCAGGCCGGCAATCCCCGCAAGGCGCACGGCAATCGAGCGCGGCAGGACCGGCGCAGCGCTGTTGGCGTACACAGTTCGGTCATCCGGCAGGCGGTAGCGGCCCATCTGGACGCCAAACGCGGCTTCTATCCGGCCTGACGGGCCGGAGACGTTCAGCAGAGTTCGTCCGGGCGATGTCCCGGTGACGGTCAAGCCCTGAGCGCGGGCGTAGGCCGCGACCGCGGCGTAGTCTTCGGCGGTCGGCCCAAAGCGTGCCGTGAAGTCCGGCGGCGTCAAAAAGTGATGAAATAGCGGATCGCCGGGCGCATACTGCCGCCGCAGCAGCTCGGAAAGCTGGCTTTGGCTCCGAAGCGGCAGAACCAGCGCGGCCCGCAGAGTAGTCTGTGCGTCCAGCCGTCCCAGCGCTCTCGCTCCGCGCAGCCGGGGCGCGGGCGACTGGGCACCGCTCAAAGTGACGCGCGGCTCCGGCGCGGCCTGCACGGCGCTGTAGCCCAAACCCAGCAAGCCTAGTGCGGCGAGGGAAAGGCCCCGCAGGGCGCGGGAAGACGTGTAAGCCCGCGTCGTGGCGGAAGAAATCTTAGCGAAGGGTTGCATCGAGAACAAGCTCCTTGATTGGAAAACGCGGAAATGGGGTGACTGAGGCTTCGGTTCGTTCCGGCCTCAATCTTTGAATAAGAATTCAAGAATTCTTTTGCTGCACTCCATTATATAGGAAAGCTGCTGTCCTGTCAAGCCGGCCTCTTTTCGGCATTACCGGCGCTGGCCGAAGGGGTCATCCCGAAGCTGGCCGATGCGGCACAAGCGAAGCAGCAGATAAATCGGGAGTGCCAGGACCATGTTGTAAACCACTTCGCCGCCGGTCTGGATCAGCCACCGGCGCGAATGGTGCAGCGCCGGGCCGGGCGCAATCAGCATGCCGACGATCTCGGAAGTGAGGCTTGCCGCAAGCGCCACCAGCGGCGGAACCAGCAGGTTTGTCCGAATGAGGCTGCTGCCGAAGCTGCCGGCAAAGACTCCGGCGACAATACGCCCGGCAAATAGGCTGCCATAGGCTGCCGGAGTTGAGGCGGCGGCGAGCAAACCCGCCCAAAACCCCAGCAGGCTGCCGCGCCTGCTGCCGACCAAAATGGCGCTGCCCGACAAGACCACCAGCGGAAAGTCCGGCTCCGCACCTCGAAAGCTGATTGCATGGGCTACGCGGCCTTGAAGCACAGCCGCGATCCAAATCAAAAACGCAGCCAGCACGACCTGGCGTGTCGGGATCATGGCGGTGTCGTTTCCGGCCCAGAGGAAGGCGCAGGCGGCTTAGGCGGCAGGGACTGAATGATGAACGCTTCTTCCAGATGATCGAAGTCGGCGGCGGAATGCAGAACGACAGTCTGGATCGAGCGTGCTTTATCTACAGAAACCGAGGAAACTTGACCAAGCGGGATGTTGCCGGGAAAGACGCCGCCGAGGCCGGAAGTTGTCACGACATCGCCGACATGCAGCGCCGCGCTGCTTCGCAGGTACGTCACCCGCATCAGGCCGGAGCCTTGTCCCTGACAGACCCCAATCGGCCAGTGCGGCGTGTGGTTGTGAATCAGCGCCCCGACGCTGCTGTCCGCGTCGGTCAGCAGCAGAACGTCGCACGACTGAGGCGAGACATCCAGCACCTGCCCAACCAGCGCCCCATTGGGCGAAAGGACAACAGACCGGGCGTGGACACCGTGGGCGCTGCCCTGATTAAGCGTCAGCGTGTCGAAATGGGCGTTAGGCTTCAAGGCCGAGACCTGCGCGGCCAGCAGTGGGCGCACCGAAGTCTGTTCAAAGCCGAGCAGGCGGCGCAGGCGGACGTTTTCAGACTGCGCGGCCAAAAGGCCGTTGTTTTGGGCGGACAGTTCCAAAACACGCGCATTGAGAGCCGCATTTTCCCGCGCCAGCTTTGGCCCGGACAGCAAAGAGCCGGCGCTCAAATGCCAAAATCGCCCCAGCCGAGCCACCAGCGCCTGCGCCGGAACTAAACCCCGGTCCCGCACAAGATAAGAGACCGGATCGGCTTGTCCGCGCTGGGCTGACCGGGCATGGAGGGCAGTCAGCAGGCCGCAGGCAAGCAGGGCCAGCAGCAACGCTCCAACGCGCCGTTTGTCACGCTCAAGTCGCATAGATTATCGTCACTCATCAAGACTATTTATCAGAGCCGGCTGGCGGTTGCATAATGCCCTAAGCGCGTTTCCGTCAAAAGAACGCTGCGAAGGGCGCTGGAGCGAGAGGCTTCGTCCAGGCATTTACCGGTTCCCAGCACGACGCAGGAAAGCGGATCGGGCGCGATATGCACCGGCATTCCCGTTTCGCGGGAAATCAGGCGGTCTAAGCCCCGCAGGAGCGCCCCGCCGCCCGCCAGCACGATGCCGGAGTCCATAATGTCGGCGGAAAGCTCCGGCGGCGTGTCTTCCAGCGTTTCTTTGACCGTCTCCACAATTGCGTTGATCGGCTCACAGATTGCTTCTCGAACCTGCTCCGAAGTGATTGTCGTGGACCGGGGCAGCCCGGTCAGCAAATCCCGCCCACGCACCTGCATGGACAATTCCTGCTCTAAAGCCGACGCCGAGCCAATGGTAATCTTGCATTCCTCGGCGGTACGGTCTCCGATAAACAAGTTGAACTGCTGCCGTACATACGTGACGATGGCCTCGTCGATCTCGTCCCCGGCAATGCGAATAGAGCGGGCCGCCGCCATTGCCCCCAAAGAGATCACCGCAACTTCGGAGGTTCCGCCGCCGATGTCCACAATCATGGAGCCGATTGGCTCCGAGACCGGCAGGCCCGCGCCGATCGCCGCCGCCATCGGCTCTTCAATTAAATAGGCTTCTTTCGCGCCCGCTTTTTTTGTCGCTTCAATGACCGCCCGGCGCTCGACTTCGGTGATGCCCGACGGAATGCCGACGACAACGACGGGATGCACAAACCCTTTGCGGCGATGGACTTTCTCGATAAAGTAGCGAAGCATCCGCTCAGTTTGGTCAAAGTCGGCAATGACTCCGTCTTTTAGAGGGCGGATGGCGATAATGCTGTTCGGCGTCCGGCCCAGCATTCGCTTGGCTTCTTCGCCGACTTCAATGACTTGGTTTGTCTGCCGGTTGACCGCAACGACGCTTGGCTCGCGCAGCAGAATGCCCCGGCCCTGCACATGGACCAGCGTATTGGCCGTGCCGAGGTCAATGCCCATGTCGCGCGAAAACCGGCCCGACAATCGGCGGATAAAATTGAACATGAATTAAGGTGCTGCTCCTGGAGTCCGAACCGGGTGACCGCTGCCGCGTCCAGTCCTGCGAACCATTATAGCATAATTTCCCGTCATTGTGCCGGGCGCATGGGATACCTACTCTGGTGCTTTTCAGCAAGCGTAGCCTAAGAAAATTTCTGCTCCTTCTCTTGCGAGCAGAAAGACCCCTGTTTTTGCTGTTTGCGCCAATGAAACACCGGGTAAAGGGGGCTTGCCAGCGGAAAACTGCCGCAAGCACACATCTACAATCTAAGCAAGGAACACTTATTATGGCAAGCATTGTCGTCGGATTGTTCGAGCATCGCCCCGATGCCGAAGCCGCATTGAACGATCTAGTCAACAGCAATTTTGACCGCTCTCACATTGACTTGAAGGAGCCATATACGGAAAATTCCGAGCATTCGCTGGCTTCCGTGCGCCGCGAGCTGGAAGGTGAAGGTGTCCCGGAAGGCGATGCCAAGCTGTACGAGGAAGGCGTCCGGGCCGGCGACACGCTGGAAGTCGCGCATGTCAGCGATGACCGGGCAGACGAAGCACGGGACATTATGAACCGCCACGGAGCATTGGACATTCATGACGCATTCGCCCAGCGCGGCGGCTCAGGCGTCATTGTCCCGTCGAATGCCGTTTCCGAGCCGATCCCGCCAATGCCACAAACTACGGCCACAACCCGCGCCGCTGACAGCGAGGTTGTCCTGCCGATTGTGGAAGAAGAGCTTGCTGTCGGCAAGCGCCAGATTCAGCGCGGCGGCGTCCGCGTCTTCCAGCGCGTCGAAGAGCGGCCCGTGTCGAAATCCGTCACCCTGCGCGAAGAAAGTGTCACCGTTGAGCGCCGTCCCGTAGACCGCGCTATTACCGGCACTGAGGCCGCGTTTGGACAGACGGCTGATGTTGTCGTGACAACTACTGAAGAAGTCCCCGTCGTTTCTAAAGAAGCGCGTGTTGTTGAAGAAGTCGTCGTCGGCAAGACTGAGACCGAGCGCACCGAAACAGTCCGCGACACCGTGCGCCGCACCGACGTGGAAGTGGAAGACGTTTCTACCGACCCAAACAAGAGGATATAGTCAATGGCAGAAGAATACAAAGACACTTCCCCGCGCACCGGCGCGGAAGGTGGAGCGCAGGTGTACCGCGAAAAGAAAAGCGGCATTCCCTGGTGGGCCTGGCTGCTTCTCGCGCTGGTTTTGCTTGGCTTGCTGCTGGCTCTGCTGCGCCGTCACCCGCAGGCCGCCGACCAGGCTGCTCCGGCCCCGGCGACCGCGCCAGTGTCCGCTCCGGCTGCTGTGCCTGCTCCGGCGGCGGCAGATGCGTCTACAACCGGCGCGACGCCCACATCCGGCCAGGACATCAAAGTTCATAAAGGCACCGACATCGCCACGGCTAAGCCCGCTGAGGCCAGCGTTCCCGGCGTACCTCTCAGTGACGTCGTCACCTTTGCGGCGGCGGCTGATCCATTGTCGTTTGTCGGACGCAAGGCCAAGCTGACCAATGTTGCCGTGCAGAAAGTCATCAGCGACCGGGCCTTCTTTGTCGGCCCGACTCCCCAGCAGCAGATGCTGGTGCTTTTGGATAAAGGCATGGACGCCGGGGCCAGCGGGGCAAATAAAGTCACCGTTGCTGCCGGCCAGCCAGTGTCCTTGATCGGTGTCGTCGAAAAGATGCCGACCCAAGAAGCCATCAGCCAGCAGTACCAGATCAGCGGCGACAACTACGCCGCCATTCAGAGCCAGAAGGCCTACCTGCACGCCACCGTCGCCCAGCAAAAGTAGACACCAACATTGCAGACCAACAAATAAGCGCCAGCCTCAATAAGAGGCTGGCGCTTTTAAGATACTAAATCAACGGCTAATAAGTTCGCTGCCTGTATAAAAAATCGCGGTTCCAACTAACATAATTATAGAAACAGCAAGTGCGATTATGCTGATTTCGCCGACTAGATGTACCGCGAGGTTTTGCAGACTGCCCCAAGCTCTCAGGCTATGAGGGCCAAAGAAAGTGCTCAAGAAAATTGGCGCGACGCAGAGGACCATTAACGCTGTCCCTATCACTGTGCCAATGATCATTGTAAGGCTGATAGTTTTCATCTGTCTCCGCCGCTCCAAGGCTGACACACTCAAGCAAAGCAAAACAAGAGTGACAATTGAGCTAATTATGGTACACGCCAGCACACTTCTGGTAATGACCCTGAGAAGCCGTGGGTGCATAACACAGTAGTGCACCCAGCCTGGCGGGGAAGACAGTAACGCGGCGAGCTTACTGTTAAGAGACCCAGAGAACATCACTGCCGCCAAACAGGTTATTGTTGCCAGCATAGACACGAGCGGAGCGGCTACTCTTCTCGTTCTCATGGCTACTTCCCCTTTGGCGAGACAGGAAACCAGCCTTCGGCGCGGAGCGTTTTTGTGATCTTGACGGCGGACGCGGCGCGGTTGAAGGTGTATATATGGACGCCGGGTGCGCCATTCTGAAGCAGCTCGCGGCACTGCGCCGTCGCGTAGTCAATGCCGCGCTCTTGGATTTCTTTGTCCGTGCCTTCTCCCAGCGCATCCAGCAGCTTTTTAGGGATGTCCTGGCCGCTCAGTTCCCCAATACGATTGAGCTGACTGAGAGAAGTCACCGGCAGGATGCCGGCGATTAATGGCATGGTGACGCCGGCTTTCTCGGCATGGTCCCGAAATGCGAAGTACACCGCGTTGTCAAAGAACAACTGAGACGTCGCAAACTCCGCGCCGCAGTCCTGCTTGAACTTCAGCCAGTGGACGTCTTCGTCTAGATGCGCGGCGTCCGGGTGCTTTTCCGGGTAAAACGCGCAGCCGACATGGAACTCAAAGCGGGCTTTGGCAAACTCGATCAAATCGCTGGCATGAGCGAAGCCGTCCGGGTGCGGCTGATACGCCGGGTCATCCTTCGGCGCATCCCCGCGCAGAGCCATGAGGTGCCGGATACCGGACGCTTGCAGCGTGGTCAAAATCTCCGAGATTTCTGCCTGCGAGTGGCCGACACAGGTGAGGTGCGGGACACTTTCAATATCCAGTTCCCGCTCAATCCGGCTGACCAAATCCACGGTCTTCTGGCGATTGGAGCCGCCCGCGCCGTAGGTCACCGACACGAAATCGGGAGCCTGCCGTGTAATCTCGCCAAGGGTGGAGTACAGCCGTGCCCACTCCGCCGGGTTCTTCGGCGGCGAAAACTCATACGAAAGCGTCGGCACGCCCGCCGCTAATTTGTCGCAAAAATCCATCGTCATTTATCCAATTCCAAGCAGCTTCACTTCCACATATTCGCAGAGTGTATGCAGCAGCACCTGATGGCATTCCTGAATCCGCATCGCGCTGGGGTTGACGCTCTGGACGCGCATCTCAAAGTCCGCGTGACCTTTGCATTTGCCGCCGGTCTTTCCCGAAAACAAGCCCGTCACCAAGCCCTGCTCTTTTGCCGCGAGAAGCGCCCGGTAAATGTTTTCCGAGTTGCCGCTGCTGGTGAATGCAATCAGAACGTCTCCCGGCTGCCCAAGCGAATGCACCTGCCGCGCAAAGATTTCGTCAAACCCGTAGTCATTGGCGATGCATGTCAGCACCGTGCCATCTACCGACAGGCACATGCCGGGCAGCGACTTGCGCTCCCGGTAGAAGCGCCCGGTAAACTCTTCCGCGAGATGCGCCGCTTCCGCCGCCGACCCGCCGTTGCCGCACGTCAGCAGCTTGTGGCCTGTATCAAACGCCGTCAGCACCGCCTCCGCCAGCGCGTTCAGCGTGTCTTTATGGTCCAGCAGCCCCACCAAATCCCGCTGCAATTCTTCAATGTGTTGTGTGAGCATAGCATAAAAGCCACAAGTCAAATCTGGTGGCGCGTCACGTCAAATGCCGTCACGCGCTTGCGCGAAAGGAATTACTCGAACTCCAGATGCAAGCATCCTTGCGATAACTTCTTCGGCTAGTGCTGGATCGCCCATTAGGACAACATTCATTGTTCTTTCGTTTTGCAGGCAGAACCGTGGCTTCTCGTCCAAGTTGTCTGAGTTCATGTGGATCAAAACCCAATCCTTTTCAGAGCCGTTCCAGTAATGTCTTAATGAGGCTAGGTTTCTAAGTCTCTGAGAGCGCTTTGCTTCTGCCGGGATCAAGCTAATCTCCTAGAGCCTCGGCAAGCAGCGTTACGGGATGGGCGATGCGGATACCCGGCAGGCCGCGCTCCCGCAAACCCGATGCAATCCAGGCCAGGCAGCCGGGATTGCCGGCGGCAATAACCGATGCGCCCGTCGCTTGTATATTTTCTAACTTGCGGGTTTGCAGACGCCGGGCCATGTCCGGCTCGGTGAAGTTGTAGATGCCCGCCGAGCCGCAGCAGACTTCGCTTTCGGGCAGCGAGACCCATTTTGTGTTCGGCAGACGCGAAAGCAGTGCGCGAGGGGCGTCTCGAACGCCCTGCCCGTGTGCCAGATGGCAGGCGTCGTGGTAGGCCATCGTCACAGGGGTATCCGAGACAGAATGAAGCGGGGCGACCCAGCCAATCTCTTCCAGCCATTCGCTGACATCGCGCACTTTGGCGGCGAACGCGGCGGCGCGTTCGGCATAGGCCGGGTCATCAGCCAGTAGCTGCCCATACTCTTTCATCTGGCTGCCGCAGCCTGCCGAGTTGACGACAATGGCGTCCAAGCCGTCAAGCGGCGTGAAAGCGTCAATCAATGACCGTGCTAAAGCACGGCTTTCGTCGCCATAACCGCTGTGTCCGTGCAGCGCCCCGCAGCAGCCTTGACGGCGGTTCACCAGCACCTCGCACCCGTTCGCGGCCAGCACCCGCACCGTATCGGCGTTGACATCACCGTACAAAACGCGCATGGCGCAGCCGGATAAGACGCCGACACGGGCGCGTTTCGGTCCTACGGCAGCAGTGACGGCAGGCGGCAGCGGCGGCGAAAGGGGCGCGGTAAGCGACGGCCTCTGCGCCTCGGCATTGCTTGTGCCGGACAGCAGGCGCACGGCGGGCGCGGGAACCGCGCCGCCTGTCACGATCTGCGCCATTCGCAAGGCTATTGTCATGCGCTTTGGCTGGGCCAGGGTTCCCAGCAGAGCCGAGCGGGACCAGTCGGTGAGCGCAGGCCGGACCTGCGCGGCATTGATTTGTTCGCGGGCCGTTTCCAGAATGCGCCCGTAAGGCACGCCAGATGGGCAGGCGGTCTCGCAGGCGCGGCAGCCCAGGCACAGATCTAAGTGCCGGGTGACATCAGGGTCCGACGCCGACAGTGTCCCTTCGTGCATCTTCCGCATCATCACCAGCCGCCCGCGCGGGCTGTCCGCCTCGCTTCCAGTTTCCAAGTAAGTCGGGCAGGACGGCAGGCACAAGCCGCAGTGAACGCACGCCATCAAATCCTGCTCATTCTGATTTTGCTTATGCTGCTCTTGGTGCGTTTTCTTCATAGAGACTCTATAGAAAGTCTGTTGGGCGACTGAAGCCGCAGCAACAAGTTCGCAAAGTCCACCTTCGTGGACTAGGAAGTTCGGGTCGTTCTGTTCTTAATCAGTTCTCAACCTGCGAAGGCAGGTTTCGTGCGCTCGTTGCTGCGGTTTCAACCGCCCAATCCTATTCCTACACGATTTTACAGCCTTCCCACAAACCTACCGGGGTTCCACATTCGCGTTGGGTCTAAAGTTTCTTTGAGACGGGCCATGAGGCCGAAATCCGGCAGCAATGGAGACCAAACGGGAATGTCTGCCTGACGCAAAGCCGGCGGCATCCGGGTTAGGATGAAGCTGCCGCCGCAGCGGTCGGCTTTGTCTTTCAAGTCAGCATAGAAGACAAGCCAGTCGGCGGCCTCGGAGCGGGGCGCAAAATGGGCGGTCATCAGCCCCAGCGCGGCGTCGGTGGCGACCTGCGCGGCAAAGCCGCTGCGCCGCGCTGTCCATTCCACCATGCGGGAGAACGCGCCCACCTGAGACGACTGAATGTGGAACTCGGCAGTCATCGGCGCGTCGTTCAGCGCAAAATCGCGGAGCGCGGTGCGGACGAGGCCGGACAGGGCAGCAGTTAAAGCGCCCGCGCCGAGCGTCGCCACTTGCCAATCTACGGTCTCAAAGTCACCGTCAAAGCCTAAGATCACATACTGCGCGTCTTCGCCGTCCGGCACGATTTCGGTGGCCGCGCCGGGGCTGACGAGGAACACGAACGATGGGGCCAACTCGGAGCCGAGCAGGTGGTCCAGCACGTCCTCACTGTTATGATTCGAGTCCAGCGGCAGAACCACCGTCGCCGTGGCTTCCGGGAGCGGCGAAACGCGCAGCGTCGCCTCGGTAATCAGGCCAAGCGTTCCCAAAGAGCCGCAGTACAGCTTCGGCAGGTCGTAGCCTGCGACATTTTTCACGACTTTGCCGCCGCCTTTGACTTGTTCTCCCCGCGCATTAATGACGCGAACGCCAAGCAGCAAGTCCCGGACGCTGCCGCCTGAAAGTCGTTTCAGGCTGTCCGCACGAGCAGCAATGACCCCGCCCAGCGTCTGCCTTTCAGGACAAGCGACTTCCAGCGGCAGGCACTGGCCCTGCGCCGCAAGCGTCCTCTGAAGATCAGCGATTGTCGCGCCTGCCTCAGCAGTCACAGTCAAATCGGCAGGTTCATATTCAGTAATTGTGTTCAGCCCGGCAGTAGAAAGCGCAAGATGGTAACGCTCCGGCGGGTAGCCGAGACCTTGCCGGCATCCGCCGCCCCACGGCACAATCGCTTTCCCGGCATACTCCCGCACGATCTCCTGCGCTTCCATCGCCGTCTGCGGCTGCGCGGCAGCCTCCGGCTCTACGCCGAACAGAGTGAAGGAAGAACACGGCGGCAGGGTGTGCGACAGCTCCGTCATAGAGATAGTATATCACGTTCCGCCGGCTAGGGTCAACTTGATTGGCTTGAACTTGATCGGCTTGAAGTGGAAACTTAATGAGATTTGCGCGGAAAGAAGGCTTTCCCTGCGGGAAAACCCTGGATAGCGGCAATCAGCTCCGGCAGCACCGGCAGCAGCGCTTTCGTGACCGCTGTGAGCGGCTCCGGCTCGGCGAACCCACTCAATGCGCCCGGCAGATTAATCAGCAGCGTGCCGCCACGGACGCCGGCGACGCCCCGCGAGATGCTTTCCTGCGGATGGCCGCACTCACCGGCGGTGCGGCGCAGCAGCTCGGCGACGGTCGGCACTTCGCGGCGGAGCAGCTTCTGTGTCACTTCCGGCACCACGTCCTGCTCCGTGTAGCCGGTTCCGCCGACTGTCAGGACCAGGTGGCAGCGCATTGTCACAGTGGGACCGTCGCACCAGTCCCGCAGAATGCGCTGAATGTTTGCGCGGCTGATGCGAATTACCAGAGGGCGATGCACAACATACACGTCTTCATTGCCCTGCATCAGCGCCGCTTCCACAGCGGCGCAGCCGGCTTCTTCCCACGAGCGAAGGCCGACTTCTGAAAACGTGCCAACGCGGCGTGAGAACCCAAGAATGCCGACTCGAATCACTCTACTGTCCTAAATCCTTTACTCACTGTACCAGGCCTTTTGTCACTTTCATGAAAATGTCCTCCAAATCCATTGCCTGCTCTGTAAACCCCAGGACGCGCAGGCCGTGCGAAGTTAAAAGCGTATTTAGATCCGCCTGCTCTTCCGGGCTGCCATTAAAGTCTACGGCGAGATGAGAATTGACGGCCCGGACGGCCCGAACGCCGGCAGCCCCGGATAAAAGCGCTCCGGCTTCGTCCTGCTTATCCAGCAGCCGTATCTCAAGCGTCCGCCCGCCCGTGACCTGGTCCATGATGTCCTGCACGTCGCCGGAGACCAGCATCTCGCCGCGCTCAATGATACCGACTTTGTTGCAGAAGTCCGCCAGCTCCGGCAGGATATGGGACGAAATAATTATCGTCTTGCCCATCGCTTTCAGCTCTTTGAACAGCTCCTTAATCTCAATCCGCGCCCGCGGGTCAAGCCCGGACGCCGGCTCATCTAAAAGCAGCACCTTCGGATCATGGATGAGAGTTTTCGCCAGACACAGCCGCTGCTTCATGCCGGTGGAAAGCTCTTCGACATAGCTGTCCTTTTTTCCTTCTAAATCTGTAAGATTTAATACATCATCAATAATGCGCGGCCTTTGGTTCTTCGGCAGACGGTATGCCCCGGCGAAAAAGTCCAGATACTCCCACACGCGCATGTCGTCGTAGATGCCGAAAAACGCCGGCATATAGCCAATCCGCCCGCGCACGGCTTCGGGATGCTCCACCACATCAATGCCGTCTATTTTCGCCCACCCTGAAGTCGGCTTGAGCAGCGTCGCCAGCATTTTAATCGTGGTTGTCTTGCCTGCGCCGTTCGGCCCGATAAAGCCGAAAATATCCCCGGCTTCGAGGCTCAGGCTCAGGTCCTTCACCGCCGTCAGCCCTTTATATTCTTTGGATAAATGTTCAATTTGGATCATAGTAATTTCAACTGCGTTCCCGAACCGAGCGGTGGTAGCGGCGCACCATAAACAGCAGCGCAGCCACGGTCGCAAGCGCCATGATGAGAAAATAGGCGAACGGCGCACCAATCTCCGTTCTAGTGTCAATGCCTTCCACTTCCGGCGAGATTTGACTCATCAAGGAGCTGATGGCAATGAAAGGGTTGAGCCACAGCACCGGAGTTTGCCCATTGCCGCCCAGCGAGAAAAACTGGGAAAGCACATAATTCACCACAAGTGTGCCGATGCACAGGAACGCCGCAATGGTCAGCGCCGTCGCTGTGGCCGTCATGGTGCGCTTGGCTTGAAACGAGCACAGAAGGCCCAGCGCACTGTAGAACGCGATTGTCACCAGCAGAAACCCAACGACCGCCGGCAGCATCAGCCCGCCTAAATGAGCGCGGGCCGCATCTACCAGCATGTACGGCAGCAGCAGCACCAGCAGCAGCCAGGGAACCATCTGCCGCCCGATCCACTTGCCGAGCAGCACTTCGGCAGCGGAAAGCTGGGTGGTTGCGAGTATTTCCCAGGTCTGCTGCTCCCGCTCCTGCGTGATCGCCGTCGCCGACAGCGCGGGCGGGAGCAGCACCGCAAGGATCAGAGCGCCGTAAAAAAGCAGCGGCCAGAAGTCGCGGGCATCCTGAAGTGTCCCTCGCCAAATTCCCAGCAGGCCACGGACATAAAAGTAGAGGACAATTACGCCAAGAAAACGGGCAATCCAAAGGTTCGCCGCGACGCTGCCCGTGCGCCTAAGCCGCAGCCGTCCACGCACCTCGCGCTCCAAAATTGGATTGTTGGTAAAAATGCCCATAAAAAGTCACGAGACAAGGACTACGGAACCACCTGAACCCAGCTTGGATGACTGACGACAAGCTGTACGGCGTGATTTGAGCCGGTGAGCGTTCCGGTCAAGACAACTTCCCGCCCTACCAGAAAGCCGGCGGCGGCAGGATTGCGCCCTCCCAAGAACGGCAGCGAGACAGTCACTCCAGACGCCGCAGTATTGGGCGCAAAGCTTAGCGTCGTGCTGCGGAACATGGAATTCTGCGAAGAACTGGAAATCTTGCCGCGCAGACGCACGACATGACCAACGAGCGCGGCAGCCTGCGCGGCGCTGAAGGTGCGAATATCCCGCGCCTGCTGGTAAGAAAGTGTCGCTCTGCCGACGATGCCAAAGCTGCCGGGGGCGATAAAAGTGCCCGTTATGCCCGGTGCCGGCGGCAGTACAGCAGAGACAGGCTGCGGAGCGCCGGACACGGGCAAATGGACTACAACTAAAGTCACATCGTTTTCTGAAACCGGGTGACCGTCAATGCGCGGGGCGGGGCCGGCCAGTTTTGGGTCGCTGCTCCATCCGGTCAGAAGCGCTTCATTGGGCGCAAGGCTCAGAGGCGGCGGGGACGAATACATGTTGTTGTAATTCGCATTGCTTTGGCTTAGAGACTGGAAATAGCCTTTGAGCGCCGCGTGCATTCGGTCACGGATGTTGGCCTGTGTTTCCCCAGAAGAGGCTTCAAGAGAAACGTCCGGACGGACTGTGTCAAAGTCGCTGGAAGTGAAACTCGCTGCCGCTCCCGGTGCCAGTGTGCCGATTTTTAATGAGCGGCCCGCGTACTCGACGGTGCAGCCGGTCAGCGTATAGGCGGTATGGTTGGTCACCGTTCCTGCGGCACTGCCGCCTGCCGCCGACAGGCGGCTGTCCACCGCGCCGCCTAAGTCGGTTGTAGACTGGGCATCAAAGGCACGCATCGCCCACATGTTGACCGGCGTACTGGGCAGCGAGACGCCGCTCGGCGCTTCTACAAACTGGGCCGCGCCGGAAAATTGGGCGTTATCGCCGCTGCCTCTGCCGTAGTTGATGCCGGGGTTCGGGACAGCAGCCAGAAGGTTATCGCCGGGCAAGCCAATGTCGTAGGTCGTCCGGTGCGGCGAGAACAGGCCAAGCTCGGAGTAGACGCCCGCTTGGGACTGTCCGGCGCGGGTCTCGATCAGCGCCGCCCGGTTGACAAAGACGCTGCCGCCTTTCGCGGCGTACCCCACGGCAAATGTCCCGGCGGCAAACAAGAAGACTAAGGCCGGAATGGTCAGCCAGGCCAGCTCCTTGCGGTCCATTCGCTTCAGCACAAAGTAGTTGACAGGAACCAGCACAACAAGGTAGATCAGCAGAAACACGGCGATGACCGATGCGGCCGGCGCATCCAGTGACGGCCCGCGCATGACCGCCTCCGACAGCAGCGGCGGAGCGCTGCCGTAGTAAATCGCACCGTAATTTTCCTCGCGTGCAGCGACTGTGTTCAGCACGGAGACATTCGAGCTGGGCTGGCTGAACAACAGGTTCTGCCAGACCAACGGCAGCCCCAGACCGGCGCTCTGGAACGCCGTACCGGTGGGGTCAAAGGCGGTCAAAGTGACGATCCCCGCGCCGTAAGGACCGGAAACAATCTGCGTCGATCCACCCGGTCCCGGCTGCAAGACGCGCACCCCCGGCAGCGGCTTTGGCGTCAGCGCTAATGATCCGCCGGAAAGGGACGAGCCGACTGTCGCCGGCAGCAGTCCCTCAAAGAGCGCCGCGCCGAAGCGCGTGGGGTCCGGCCCGCCGCAGACAATCAGGTGGCCGCCCGACGCAACCCAGCCGCGCAGGGCTGCATTTTGCGCTTCGGTCATGGCCTCAACCGGCGCATCGCTCCGCAGCAGAAATGTGCCTACCCCACCGTAGCCTGCGGATTTATCCGGCAGATCGGACGCCGCCGCCGCTTCCGCGACTTGGAGTGTTGCGGGCGTTCCTGCGTTTGCCCCATACCGGCCACTCTGAAAGAAGCGCGGAGGGGGAGACCCAGACAGGGGAAAGGAAGGCAGCGCAAGCGCGGAAGAACTTGCGAGGCGGCGACTGCTGAGAAATGTGAACGCGCTGGGGTCGCCGCCAAAGCCCACCAGCAGCGTGTCGTTTGTTCCCACCGGCCCGCCAGTGAAATTCATCGCCGTGTTCTGGTTCTGGTTGTTGATGGACGCCAGCACACGCCCATCGCCCCGCGCCCGGCCTTCCACAAGCTGCACGGTCAGGTCAGCCTGGGCAGGGTCAATGCCGCGCAGGTACAGGGGAAAGAGATGCGGGGCCGCGCTGCCGCCGGGAACTGAGACCGGGCACGCAAACACCACTGAAGACGTATCCTGCCGTCCGCTCCGGCCATAGGGAGAGCGCCCAGCGTCGCCGGTCGTCAGCACTTGTATCTGTCCTGAGACAGTGTCCGCGCCGGGGTTTTGGACTCCGACCGTGACCAGGCACCACCCGCCAGGCCGGTAGCGTCCGGCAATGCCGAACTTCGCCGTCAGCGTGGGGCTTTGGGCCTGAGCCGCCGGCCCAAAAAATCCGGCCAGCAGCACGGCGCTTATGAAAAGCAAAAGGAAACGTGCGGCGGACCGGATCATGGGTTGAACCTCAGTAATAGTGAGAAGACGAAAATGCGTAGCAGAGTGTCGGCATTACCGCCCGCCTTCAGCGGCTTCCAGCTCATCGTCGGCAATGTCGAAGTTCGCGTAAACCTTTTGGACATCGTCGTTGTCTTCCAAAAGGTCAATCAGGCGCAGCACCTGACCCGCTTCCTTGCCGACAAGATCTACGGTTGTCTGCGGCAGCATGGTCAGCTCGGCGGACGCGACTGCGATTTTTGCGGCTTCCAGAGCTTTCTGAACGCTTTGAAAATCTTCCAGGGCTGTCGTGACCTCAAAGCCGCCGTCGTCGGTGGGCTGAATGTCTTCCGCACCGCCGTCAATGGCCGCTTCCGTCACGGCTTCTTCGCTGGAAACGCCGGGATCAATAATAATGATCCCTTTTTGATCGAACAAATACGACACGCTGCCCGACTCCGCCAGCCGCCCGCCGGTCTTTGTGAAGACCGAGCGGACATCGGAAACAGTGCGCTGCTTGTTGTCGGTCAGGCAGTTGACTAGTACGGCGACGCCGCCGGGGCCGTAGCCTTCGTAGGTCAAATCTTCGTAGTTTGCGCCATCGCCGCCGCCGACCCCGCGTGCAATAGCCCGCTTGATGTTATCCTGCGGCATGGAAATTGCCTTCGCCCGCGTGATCGCCGCCCGGAGCGTGATATTAGAGTCGGGGCTGCCGCCGCCGGTCTTAGCCGCGACAATAATTTCGCGGGCTAGCTTGGTGAACAATTTTCCGCGCTGGGCATCAGTCTTGCCCTTCTGGTGCTTAATGGAGTGCCATTTGCTGTGTCCTGACATCGCTTTTCATCCTCTGCTGCGTTGTATTTAACGGTGTGCGTTCCAAAACGGTTCGCTTCTTTTAATGATTATACAGAAAAAATAGGCTAGGCGTCAAGGCAGAGGGTCCTCAAACGACAGCAGGCGATGGGGATAATCGATGGTGACGCGGCTGTGCTGGGACAAGACCGGGATGCCGAGCAGGAAGCCGATCTCAAAGTCAAAGCTGGGACTGATTTGATGATCAAGGCTGGATTGACCAAGCAGGCCATTCTGCGTCAGCGTCGCGGGCGGCGCAGAGCCGTCAAAGCTGAGTGTGACTTTCTGCGGCGTCTCGCAGTAATCCACCGTCATCGCGGAGTCGCCGATGCCCGAACGAGTGTCCACACTGGCTTCGCGCCAGTCGGACTTCGGCGTGTCGGCGGACAAGTCATGCGTCAAATCCAGCGAAAAGAAATCCGTCTCCGCGCCCGTGTCCACCAGCGCCCAAACCCGGCGCTTGCCGCAATGGGTAGACGCAAACAAGTGGTGATCAAAATAATGCAGCGGCATGGACGCAACCGATGTATGCGGCAAGGCCAAATGCTTCGCGTTTGGTCCCCGCGCGATGATCATCACGCTGTTGTCAAAGTCGAGCGTCACCGCGTAGTCGTGCAAAATCGCCCCGCCAAACAGCCCGTCCCCCGGCCCGCCGTAGCTGTCGGTGACACGCAGAGGAATAGAACTGAGCGTGATGGCTCCCAAAGAAAGCGTGTCGGCCCGCTGCAAGGCCGCCGGTGCCCGGCCCTGCACCCCGGAAACATAGGACTTGGCAAGGTCAGGCAGGCCGAGACGCTTATCGGCATTTTTGGTAAGCAGAACTTCGTCGGCCCCAGAGTCAAACAGCAGGTGCAGCGGCTTGCCGTTGATGGAAACCGAGACTAAAACATAGTTACCTTCGTGCTGGATCGGAAAAACGGACGTGTACGAGTCCTGCTTTTCGCCGTCATTGCCGAGCCGAAAGGCTTTGTCGTCGTGGAAGCTGCGCCAGTAGCCACTTTCGTTGGTAACCAGGTTCTGGATATCGGGAGTGTTAAAGTCAAACGGCTGGCCCTTCGGCTTAAGAGCAAGGTAATCGTTGTCCACCGCCAGGTCTTGCTCGCTGGTCGTGCTGTCGTTCTGGGTTTGGATCAGCCCCAGCCAGGCATCGGGGCGCTCCGGGTGCAGCGTCGTTGCCCGCTGAAAGAGCGTGTAGCCGTCTTTATCATGGCCGTCCCAGTTGGCGATACGAGCGGCGGCGACCAGCCCCCAGTAGTTGTCTTTGTCCAGCATCAAGGCTGCCTGCGCGTCGGCTCCGGCTTGTTCCGGCTCCCCAGCCCGGATTTCCGAAAGCGCCAGCAGCCCGCGTGGGTCCGCGGCTTTGGGGTCCGCAGCGGCGGCGGCCTGCGCGGCTTTGAGGGCATCGCGCCAGCGGTCCAGCCGCAGCAGGGATTCGACCAGACCCGTATAAGCCGGCGACGAATGCGTGTCGGCTTTCACTAGGGACGCATAAGTTTTCCGCGCCTGATCAAACTTGCCTAAAGCAAATGCCGCGTCGGCGGACGCAAGCGTCGGCGCGTCGGCCCGAACAGCCCCAATTGTCAGCAGGACAAGCGGGAGCGAAAAGATAAGAAGACTGCGCGGATGCATTGGGAACCGGTGTCCTTTCTTGCGATGAGCGAGGCGCACCGGGATTTTCTACAACCCCGGCACTTTGGCCTTTGCCGTCAGTACCCTTCCTCATCCAAGAACGCCGTCATTAAATCGAGGAAAAGCTGACGCAGGGTGACGTTGCCGTGGTCCAAGCAGTAGCGCTTAGCCCGATGGAACAGCGCAGGCGACATGTCTACGGTCGCTTTGGCTCCGTTGGGATGGAGCGTTTTGTGGGCCAGCATCGCTTGGACGCGGGCCATCAGCGCCGCGCTGCGCTCAGTCTCCGGGTCAGCCGCAGGCGCGGCAGGCACCTCTTCCGAAAGGAACTGAGACAGCACCAAGTCTTCTTCACGCGGAGCCGGTTCATGTGGAGCCGGCGGTGCAGGAGCGCCTGCTTCCGGAAGAGCGGCGTGGTCGGCCTTTGGAGTGTCAGCGTTAAGGGTATCTGCGGCGGGAGCGTCTTCGGTAATCGGGACAGGAGACGAAGCGGCGTCAGCGGACTTTTTCTGCTCGCGCAGGTTGGCAAGCCGCAGCTCGGCAAGCGTGGTCATCGGGACAGTCTCCTCGTGCATTCAGCGTGGTTATTTGCCGGCATTTTTAAGTTGTACCGGCCATTTCTTTTCGCGGCTCATCTCCGACAGCGTTCGCTGCACCAGCGCCGTCGTCATCAGGCGCTGGTCGCGGACATAGCCGTTGACGAACAAAGCGTCGCACAAAACGCACACATCACGCGGAACGCCTTTGGTGATGGCATGGACATCGGCTAATGCTTGTTCTTCAAAGTAAGTGTCTACTTCGCCGCCGCCGGCAGTCTTAATCCGAAACGCGATCATGTCGGTCATCTCTTCGATTGAAAGCGGGTCCAGACGCCCGACAACTGCGATGCGCGAGCGGAACGCATCATGGCGCTCCAGCTTTTTCGGCAAATTGTCCTGGGCCAGCATGACGACCGTAATCAGCTTGGTTTGGGCGGTCTGGAAATTCGTCAAATCCGAAATGGCGTCAATCACGCGCGACACCAAGTTTTGGCCTTCGTCCAGCAGCAGCACCGGATGACGGCCCGCCATGTATTCATCCAGCAAAAACTGTTCCAATGCCTGCCGGTTCTGGGCCTCGGTTCGCAGCGCCGTAATGCCATAGGCTTCCAAAATTAGGCGCAGGAACTGGCCCGGCGTCCGCACCGGCGCACCCGGCAGAAACGCGACAGTCTTGGTGTCGTCGTCTTCCCAGGTCATTTGGAGCGAGTTTGCGATAGTGGTCTTGCCCGCGCCGACAGGCCCGGTCAGCACTGCCAATCCCCGTTTTTGGTCCACAGCGTAGCGCATTTTTGCGATAGAAACTTTATGCTCAACGCTGGGAAACGCATAGCGGGGATCGGGCTGAACGGAGAACGGCGTCTCGCGCAGGCCGTAAAACTCTTCATACATGGGTATCGGTTCACTTTGCGAACGAAAATGGGCAATAGTGTATTATAAAGGAATTCCCGCCTAAAATCAAGGGTACATGCGTTTTGTTTTAGGCAATATGTGACCGGTGGTTGAAACCACAGCAGCAAAAGCACGAAACCTGCCTTCGCAGATTGAGAGCAGAGTGATAAGAACAAAATCATCTGAACTTCCTAGTCCACGAAGGTGGACTTCGTGCTTTCGTTGCTGCGATTTCAACCACGAGCCTCCTGATAAACGCCCGTGAGCGTATCCAGCATGGTTTGTTGGCTGTAACGCGACTCCACCAGAGCCAGCGCACTGGCCGCTAGATTTTGGCGCAGGCGGCTGTCACTTTGCAGGCGGCTTAGGGCGACCGCCAGCGCTTCCGGGTCATCCGGCGACACCAGCAGAGCCGTCTCTCCGTCCGTCAGCATTTCCGCCAGCCCCCCGACACGCGAGGCGATTACCGGAACGCCCGCTGCCATCGCTTCCAAAGCTGCGATCCCCTGCCCTTCCCGGCGCGACGGCACGACGAACACATCGGCAGCCGCCAGCAGAGGCCGGACATCGTCTATTCGTCCTAACAGCGTGACATTGGCAGGCAGGTTTTGGGACAGCAGCGCAAATTGCGGCCCATCTCCGGCCACAGCAAACGTCATGTGACGCCGCTGCCGGCCGGCTTTCAGCAGGACATCTAAGCCTTTTTCAGGCGAGAAACGCGCGGCAGAGGCAGCAACAAACGCAGTTTCAGGGAGCGAAAGTGCAGCGCGAGCTTCAGCGCGGGGCGGACCGGCGCGAAAATGAGCGATGTCAACGCCATTGGGGACAACAGCAATTTGAGAGTGCGGCACACCGCAGGCCACGAGGCTGCCAGCGACTGCCTCGGAAACGGCTAACACTTGGGCGCAGCGGCGGCTGATAAAAGACAGTGCGAGCCGTGCCGAGGCGGACGGCGAAGCGATATTGTGCGCGGTGAACAGCAGAGGGAACGGACGGCGGCGATGGGCAAGCGCGGCAACCCACGCGGCCCGAACGCCATGGGCATGAACCATATCGCAGAACTGAGGCTGAACGTCCGCCAGCCGCCGGGCCAGGCGAAAATCTTCAAGCGGCGCTATTCGGGGCGCAATGTCTAGAGGAACAGAGGCATAAAGATTACGGCAGCCGGTCAGACCGGCCAGAAACTCCGGCGGGGCGGCAACGGAGTTTTCCACCTGCGCCGGGTCCAGCCCGTTCAGCAGGCTGAGGACATGCGCCCGGATGCCGCCCGCCGCCGGGCGGACGACATGCAGGACACGTACAGGCCTTTGGAAAGAAGGCATGGTCACGGCAGCGAGGCGACCCGCACCGGATGATGGCGGCGGTGATGGCGTCTGTGGCTGCCGCCGTCGGCATCGTCCGCGACAAGCGCGGTATCCGGCGGCGTGACGCCGAAGAGGCTCTGGATCATCGGACGCGCTTCCGGCCAGTCGGTTGCCACATCATTGCCGACAGGCCGGCTGGGCAGCGTGTCCATGCTGACCTGCTGATGCGGCACGTCATGGGCGAACCGTGCCAGCGCGACTTCCTGCGCCGGAGAAAGATCGGTGTCAATATGATGGTCAATCTTGTCCAGCATCGGCCCAATCTCAGCCAGCGCCTGCGGGGAGCGCAGCTTGGTTTTCAGCGCAGCGATCAGTGTCTGCTGGCGGCGGGTACGCACTAAATCACTGTCGGAATGACGGAACCGGACAAAGCCTATCGCCTGCTGACCATTCAAATGCTGGAAGCCGGGCTTCAGATGGATATGCAGATGACCCCAATTGTCGTCATAGTCCATCTTTTTGTCCACCACTAAATCCACGCCGCCGAGCGTATCAATTGCCTGCTCGAATCCCTCAAAGTCCAAAGCTAAATACTTGTCGGAGGGAATGCCGAACGTGTCCTGCACGACTTTCTCAGACAGTGCCGGGCCGCCGATTTGGTGCGCGGCATTGATCTTTGTCGTGCCGTGACCAGGGATATGAGCGCGGGTGTCACGAGGAATGGAAACCAGCGAAATCGAATTCTTGATAAAATCTACGTGTGCCACCATCAGCATGTCCGAGCGGGCGCGGCTTTTTAGCACTTGGTCGGTGCGATCATCATAATCCCGGTCTCGGCCAATAATCATGAGATTCAGCGCTGGCTGATTGGGAAACACATCAGACACGGACTGATGCTGGAGCAGCGGCGGCAGCAGACGCCGGAGCGTACCACTGGTGCGGTACAAATAGCCGCCGTAAACGGAAGCGGCGGCAAGGGAAACAAGAGCAACGCCGCCGAAAAAGCGGCCGACTTTACGTGCGGCAGACTTGCGGGGGGCCGGGCGGCGGCTGGCAGGCCGCCGGGGCGGGGTTTGGGTCATGTCAGTGGGTGATCTCCGGTGAGTGTATTGTAATCAAGACAGCATAAATGCCGGTCACTTGATTATATCGCACATAGGAATCGTTGTCAAACAAAATTGTCCCGGCACCGGAAGGCTCCCAGCGCCGGGGCTTTTACTAGGCTTCTTCGGCAATCTTACTTAAGTTACGCATCAGCGTCAAAGCGTCATCGTAGGGCCGCTGCCAGGTGTTACGGCCAAAAATCAGCCCCGTCGCGCCGGCTTCAAAAGACTGACGCGCTTTTTCGAGCAGTTGGTCGTCAGGCTCTTTCTCGCCGCCTGAAATCAATACCAAAGTTTTCCCGGCGCTCTTGATGACTTTGGCAATGCCTTCTTCCGGCGTAAATGCCTGTGTATCGTAGGGCTTGGGCGACGCTGGAGTTGGGCTGTGGGTCGGAAAATTAATTTTGACCACATCCGCGCCCATTTCGGTGGCGACGCGGGCAGCGTAGTCAATGGCCCAAACACTTTCCTTGCCGCCTTTGGCTTCTACCGCTTCGCCGCGCGGGTAGGCCCAGATAATGGTCGGCATCCCGAAGCGCTCGGCGTCGCGCCGAACAATTTCCCACTGGGCAAAATCCCGGTCCTGCGCCGGGGAACCGACATAAAGCGTGTACCCAACAGCATCTGCGCCGAGGGCGACGGCATCTTCCACCGATGCATTGCAGGACGAGAACGACTCGGCATCCGAGGGAATTTCGGTTTTGCCGTTCAGCTTCACGATTAGCGGCAGACGCCCGGCATAGGGCGTGCCATATTTCTGCGCCAGGCCATACTGAAGCGCGATGCCTGAATAGTTGCCTTCCAGCGCCAGCTTAAACTGAAAGTTTGGGTCTGCCGAATCGGGGTTTACGAAGAAGTCACGCGGGCCATGCTCCAAACCTTGATCAATCGGCAAAAGCAGCAGTGTTCCGTTACCGGGGCCATGCTCGTGCATCAGACGGTGCAGGCGAACCCGCTTGCCGACAGAAAGATTGTCCATATCGTCCAAAGTTAATCGTTTTGCCATGTTGAGTATCCTTCGTCCGCACGAGTATCTAAGAACCTATTTCAAGACGCCCCCCGGCCCCCAATAATGGGGGAGCATGAAGCAGTTTTTTTCGTCCGGTTCCCCCATGATTGGGGGCTAGGGGGACTCTTTCGGAGTTTTGAAATACATTCTAAGCGGAAGCGTTTGCCTTTGATTTCCCAACAAGCGGGCTTGGATTAAACTTGAAGAGTCAAACGTGCGGCCAGAGCTGCCCCAGCCGGATGCCAAGCCAGACGGCACCGTAGCCGGCGGCAACGCTGCCGACGAGGTTTGCCAGCGCCGGCCAGGATGCACCAAGCTGCGCCGATTCGTACTCAAACGTGGAAAAAGTCGTGTATGCTCCAACAAAGCCAATGGTGAAGAACAAGCGCCAGTTGGGATTGGTCAGAATTTGATGGGTAATCAGCGTCGCCATCAAGCCCAGAATAAACGAGCCGGAGACGTTGATTACAAACGTACCCCAGGGAAACGAATGCCCATAGCGGCTGACGATGCTTGTGTTTATCAGAAAGCGTGTAATTGCCCCAAGAAAGCCGCCCGCACCGACGACAAGGCATTGCCGCAGCAGTTGATCCATAGCGATTCATCCCACCAAAGTGGCACGATTGAAGCACGGGCAAAAGCCGCGAGTCAAGAAGCCCTCATCCGGCGGCTTGCCGCCGGATAAGGTCTCTTCTCACTAAGTAGGACTGAATGTCAGCGCAAAGCTGGTCAGATTGCCGGTTCCAGCGGCGCTGTAACCGCCGTTAGTAGCGCCTTGGGCATCCGTCGAGACATTGGCCGGCGTGCCGGGGGAGACCGCCGCTCCGCGCAGCCACTTGACATGGCCGTCGGCTGCCAGGAAGTTCGAGCCGTCCGTGTGAATGCCGGTCAAGCCCGTGAAATTAGTCGTCTGGTTCGTGGCCGTGGTCCCGCCCATGTCGCCTGTGGCATACTTCATGCCGTTTGAGGTTCCATCGCTTTTGGCGACGAAGTCCGCTGCGGTGGCCGCTGTGCTGGGCGAGAAGTGGTCTAAGCCGTCCACCGCCGCAGAAAGCGCAGTGGCATTGTTGCCGACTACACTGTAGCCCTCGTCGTTGCTGGAAGAAAACAGCGACGTGACATTCTGTACTTCCGTCAGCAGGATGGTACTTGCGGGTGCCTGCTCGCCAGAAAGCGAGCCGCCCGCCGTGCCGCCGTGCAGAAAGCGATTAAATGCATAGGAAACCGGCTGCTGCGTGTAGCCATTGTTGGCGACCGTGCCGGTGCTGTCGTCGGGACATTTGTAGACGCCGGTGGACTTGACATACTGGTAGAGCTGACCTGCCCAGCCTGCGCCGGCTGGGGCCGTCGTGTCAAGACCAGGAATCTGCCGACCGCTCGGCATCTGCTCGTCGGCGTCCTGCGAATACTGAACAAAGGCTAAGCCAAGCTGATGCAGGTTTGACTCGCAGGAAGCGCGGCGGGCGTTCTCGCGCACCTTCTGGAAGACGGGAAACAAGATCGCGGCGAGAATCGCGATAATGGCGATGACGACGAGCAGCTCAATCAAAGTGAAGCCGGATGCAGGTCGCCGGGAGCCGCCGGGTGTTTGGGTGGTTTCCATGAAATCTCCTCATTCTGCACGTCTCGTGCGATGTATCCTATGCGGACAGCACCATGAGTATGAAATGAGGATATGAAAATTGTATGAAAAGTTCTAAATGCAGTTATTGTTCGCTTCCAGTACCGAGACGCAGAAGCGGCATGCTGTCCATCAGGATTTAATGGGCGCGGGCAAGCCGGCTGACGGTAACGAACTGGAACCCGCGCTGACGCGCGGCGGTGATAATGGCAGGCAGAGCTTCCAGCGTTTCCGGGATGCCGTCATGCAGCAGGATAATCGCCCCGTTTCCCAGGTGCGCCAGCGTTCGCTTTGCAATCACACCGGAAGAAGGCTTAGAAAAGTCGCCGGGATCATCCGTCCACAAAGTCGTGATAAAGCCGTGCGCCGCGGCTTCCCGCAGCACTTCGCCGTTATATTCGCCGCCGGGCGGGCGGAAAAACCGCACCGGTGCTCCCGTCGCTTTTACGATGGCCGCGTTGCACCGGCTGACTTCATAAGCCACCAGCTCCGGCGGAATCAGCGTCAAATTGACATGGTCGTAGGTGTGATCGCCGACTTCATTGCCTTCAGCGACTTCCAGCCGCACCAGGCCCGGATTTTTTTCGGCCTGTTCCCCGACCACAAAAAATGTCGCGGGCGTGTGCATCCGCCGCAGGATGTCTAGAAGCTGGAGCGTGTAGACCGGGTGCGGGCCGTCGTCAAACGTCAGCGCGATCTGCGGCTTGCGGGTGTCGCCGCGCAGGATTTTGTTGAACGTGTCATGCTGGTCCCGCGCGTACTGGTTCTTTGCCAGCAGCATCTCGTAAGGCCGCTTGCTGGGCGAAAAGCTCGGCGCGTTGTAGAATGACGGCGGCAGCAGTGGCACAGCCGCTTTCTTTGGCGTGGCGGCGTGAGCAGCCGACGCGAATAGTACGCTTAGAGCCGAGACGCCTAAAGCAGCGGCGAGGACAAATGGCTTGATGCTCACGCTGCCTCCTGGCTCTGGTCAAGCGCCACCGGGTCGCGCAGATCGCGCATGATCAAACCCGAAAGCAGCTTTGGAAAAAAGAAGGTGGACTTCTGCGGCATGACCTGCCCTGCCAAAGAGACGGCTTCCACTTCGGCAACAGACGGCCTGCCGAGCAGGAACGCCGCCTGAGCCTCTCCATTTACGACGGCCTGCACGGCGTCCGGCAAGCTCCGCGTGTAGGACACATGGCTGCCGTCCGCCATCATCACCTCATCAATGCCCAGACAATCTTCTAAAACGAGCGAGCCGAGCAGCGACACCGGCAGGCGTTCCGCCGCGCTTACGGAACCGACAGGCTCGGAGTTCAGCACCGCAATATGCACCCCGCCCGGCGGCAGGACAATGCCGAACGCAGTTTTTTGCAGCGCGGCCTGCGCGGCAATTTCAGCGTCAATAGTTTCGGGAGCGCTTGGGGACAGTGTAAAGTTTTTTGCCAACTCCGCCGGCAGGGCAGCAATTGCCTCAGCCGACACATTCCGGACTAGCCGGTGCGTCGGCAGAACTAATAGCCCTTCATCCTCAAACGCCGTCAGTGTCACCAAGATATAATCGGCAGGATGCGGCTCACTTACGCCGGGTGAGTTCGCCCGAACTTCCTGCTGATAAGTCAGTGCAGTTTCGTAGCGGTGATGGCCGTCGGCAATGAACACGGCCTTGTCCGCCATCAGTTCTTGGAGGATGGCCTGCGCGTCGGCGTCGGCAATCCGCTCAATTTTGTGTGTCGAGCCGATCTGCCCGTCAACGCGCTCAATTACGGTTTCGCGATCATCGTACTCCAAGATAAAGCTGCGAACGGCGCTGTCCGGGTCTGGGAACAGACCGTAAATAGACTCAAATTGGGCGTCCGTCGCCCGCAGCAGCTCCAGCCGGTCGGCTTTTGGCCCGGTCAAAGTCTTCTCGTGCGGCAGGACTCGGCCGGTGCTGTACTCTTCCAGTTTCAGCAGGCAGACCAGCCCCAAGCGCTCCGGCATTGGCCGACCCGTTTGAGGGTCGTCAAAGCTCTGGCGGTAGACATACAGCGCAGGCGTGTCCTCGGCTTTGAGGGTTCCCGCCGCCAGCCATTCCCGAAACAGCCGCGCGGCTTCGGCATATTTATCGTCTTCGCGCCCTAAGATCAGCCGGACGACATTTGCCGGGTGCTGGGCGTACAGTGCTTCCTGCTCGGCGGGCGAGATGACGTCGTAAGGCGGCGCGACTAATTGGTCCAGCGCCCCGCCGGCAGCGGCGAGGTCGTAGCGAACGCCGCGAAACGGCAGAATGTCAACCATGAAAAATTCCTTCTCAGCTTTTGCGAGGCTTCTTTATACCAGATGGATGCGTTCAATGGCAACAACGCGCCCGGAGTTTGCCGAAGTTGGGTATA
The DNA here is from genome assembly GCA_964243345.1 of uncultured Armatimonadales bacterium. Taxonomy (GTDB): domain Bacteria; phylum Armatimonadota; class Armatimonadia; order Armatimonadales; family Capsulimonadaceae; genus JANXMY01. Next base: position 8,990 of record CAXTER010000033.1, on the reverse strand, counting down.
CTTTGGGTGTCACTTTTTGCTGGGAGACTCATTCATGCCTTTGCTGACCGCCGCTGCAGAACCTATCGCCGCCGATTCTTCTGTCGTGCATGTGCTGGAAACCATTCGGAACCAGTACCCAAAGGTGCCTTTTTTGGCCCTGGGACAAACCGTGTTCTGGGACGAGCCGGTCAAAGCCGTCTGGCGGCGTCTTCTTGATATTTACCTGCCCGGCGCGGTCCTAATCGCCGGGGTGCATGACACGGATTACTTCGCCAAAACGTCGGCGCATGTTTCCGACTCCCAGAAGTTCATCGCCCTGCCCCATGACGACGGCCAGACACGCGATCTGTGGAGCGCGGCGGGCGAGATGTCGGCCCTATTCGGCAGCGAAAGCGTTCCCACCCGCTCCATGTTCCTGAAGCGCGGCGTTCCCTTTGACTGGCTCGGCAAGAGCTACCCTGGCGGCAAGCCAGCGCTGTATGCCGACAAGACTGCCGCCTGGGGGTGGCGCGGCATTGTCTACACGGCGTCCGGCAGTGTCATTGCCCATGACATTCCCATTTTAGACATCAAAGACGCCCTGCTGGAACAGCTTGATTGGGGCTTTTCTGAAAGCCTAGCGTGTTTGGAAAATTCAGAAGCGCGTGCCAACGCCCGCACCGCCGCCAAAACGGTGCGCGGCTGGGTGTTGGAGTTTTTGGAAACCTGCGACGAGTGGTGTCGTCTTTCCGACTTGTACCAAAAGCTTCTGCCGCGTTTCTACACGCTGCTGCTCGGTTCTTCCCCCGCCGATTTCACTGCAACTGCCTCGACTTCTTTATTCCAATTCAACCGCGATACGTGTACGCTGCCGCGCTTCGGCTTCATTGAATTGTTTCTGAGGCGCGAGACGCGGCTTGTCGCCCGGACGGCTTACGATAAGTCGGTCGGTGGCCTCGGCATGTACCCGCTGGAAGCGTTCGGCCCCGGCGCGATTCCCTTTGATTTGGTCATTCCCGGCGTCGGGCGCGGGACTATCCGCGTTGCACCGGCGGCTCTCATTATTGAAACGGCCCCCGTTGAGATTTTCATTCCGACGCCCAGGCGCATTGAGACGCTTCAGCAGCTTGCTGAAGTCACCGAAGCGCAGTTCGGCCCCGGCGTCGTGCTGGTCGGCAAAGCCATCACGCTGGCGAACATGATTGCGGCGGAGCATTTGGTCGTGTTCCATGAAACCGCCTCGGCATACACGAGCGCGACCCAGGCGATGAACTCCCATTTAGCCGCTCATGGCCTGCCACAGACGCTGTACCCAATCGTGCGGCTGACTTACCCCACTTGGGACGCCTTAGCGTCAGTGCCGGAAATAACCGTGTTCCGGCTGCCGCCGCATCTGGCCGCGACATTCGGGACCGAGACCATCACCGCGCCGGAGCTTGCCGCACGCTGGCATGATGTTTCCGAAAAGTGCCGCCGCATACTCTCGGAGAGCCGCGCCCTCTCCAGCCCGCGCCGCCTGATGACGTACTTGGAAGACCATGACGACCGCTGCTGGTGCGACCTGCGGTCGGAATACGACAAGGTGCTGGACACGCTCAAGCAGATGGCCGCACAGACCGAGATTCTGCGTGGCCGCGTCGAAGAGCATGAAGAAGAAATCCGGGTATGGCAGCAGGAGCGGCAGGACTTGGAGCGCCGCAAAGGCGAGGACTTCCGGCGAGCGGCGCGGCCTCTGACAGACCGGGAAATCGCAGTTCGCGCTCATGCGTTTGACGAGCCGATTGAAACTCTGCGCGAACGCATCACAGCGACGCGCACTTTGCTGGCAGAGTTCCGCCGCCAGCGGCGGCGCTTGGAGCGCAGCCCGGAAGCCGTTGCCGCACGGGGCCGCATTGCAGAACTCGTGCGCGACGCGCAAATGGCCCGGCTGGAAATGGTCCGCAATGCGTTCCTGACCCTGGAGGGCCTAGAGCATACTCAGCTTCGCCCGTCCGCCTGGTGGCTGCCGCTGGTGGACCCCAGCGGCGCATGGCTGAATGCAATGGCGTCGGGAACACGCGCCCGGCTGGAGCCGCTGGCGTGACGGAGGCCTGGCGATGATTCTTCTCCTGCGATGGCTTTTCAGCGCCCTTGCGCTGTACCTGACTGTTGTTGCGGCAAATCTTTTAGACCAGCATTATCCCGATCTGCACCTGCGTTTTTTTGTTGCGCCGGGCCTGGCAGGCGTTGAGGGTCTTCTAGTCACGGTGCTGGTTTTAGGAATTGCCAATGCCGTGCTGCGGCCTGTTCTCAAAGCGCTGACGCTGCCGGTATCCTGCCTGACCTTTGGGTTGTTTGCGTTTGTCATTAACGCCCTGCTGTTCTGGCTGGCGGGGCAGGCCGTACCGAGCAAGTTTCATGTGGCGGGCTGGCAGGGAGCGTTTTTTGGGTCAATTGTCATGGGAGTAGTCGGCGGGATTTTGAACACTGTCTTGTCCCGGCGGGAACGGAGGCGCTGATGCAGCTAGTCATCATTACGGGAATGTCGGGCGCGGGTAAGGCCTCAGCGGCCAAAGTCTTTGAAGACATGGCCTATACAGTCGTGGATAACCTGCCGCCGATTTTGCTTCCTGAATTAGTTGAGAAATGCGTGTCCGCCGGAGAGCAGCCGCCGGGCCAGCGTCTGGCCGTGGTCATTGACGCCCGCTCCGGCGCGTTTCTCATGGGAATAGACCCCGCGCTTGCTTTGGTCCGTCAGGCCGGCGTCAAGCCGACTGTGTTATTCTTAGATGCGTCCGACGCCGTTCTTGTCCAGAGGTTCAAAGAAACGCGCCGGCGGCATCCGCTCTTTGAGGACCACGGCGGCATTCTCGGCAGCGTCATCGCCGAGCGCTCACTCTTAGAAAACATTAAAGAAGACGCCGACAAAGTAGTTGACACCAGCGACATGAGTTCGTCGGAGCTGCGGAACCTGCTGCTGACCGAGTTTTCGCCCGCCCCCGACAAAAACCAGGGCCTGATTGTGACCATCAACTCATTCGGCTTCAAGTACGGCCTGCCGCTTGATGCCGATCTCGTGTTTGACGTTCGTTTTCTAGTTAATCCGCATTATGTGGACGATCTGCGGCCTTACGACGGGCGCAACCAGATCATTGAAGAGTTCGTGATGCGCGACCCGGACAGCGGCCTCTTCTTAGAGAAGCTGTATGATCTGATGGATTGGAGCATCCCGCGCTATGTTGCCGAAGGCAAAGCGTATCTCACAGTCGCTGTCGGCTGCACAGGAGGCCGCCACCGCTCGGTGGTTGTCTCGGAAAAGCTGGGGGAGCATTTGAGCCGCCTCGGCTACCGCGTCTTGGTTCAGCACCGGGACGTGAACAAGTGAAAGCAGGACAGCGGCGAGCGAGGGAAAAGCGAGGGAGTGAACTCCTCTCGCTGAATGTAATCGTCCTTCGGACGAAAGATAAGGGTGCGCCCGGCTTCTTCTCGTCCGAAGGACGCATATTTACAGCGAGAGGAGTTCACTCCCTCGCTTTCCCGCCTTTTGCTCTTCTTCGGCAGTAAAAACCCATGAAACGCTTTTTTTCATTGCTGAAATGGCTGTATCCGGGAATGCGGGTCAAGCGGTGGATGCTGCTGACCCTGCTTGGGCTGCTGCTTGTCGTTGCCGGGATCGCGCTTGCCGTCAACATCGGCTGGAGCGATTACTTGGAGTCTTTGGACGAGCTGATGGTTTGGGTCTTTGCTAAAACAAGCCTAGATGCAAGCGACCCTAAAGTCTCGCTGATTATGGGACTGATCCTGATCCTGCTCGGCCTGCTGCTGGTCTTCGTGTCCTACTTCCAGTTCAACCGCTCGGTACTCAGCACGGTCGCCCCGGAAGCGCGGGAAGATTTAGCCGACCGGATTTTCCAGCGCCGCTCGCTCGCGCAGGGGCATCGCATCGTCGTCATCGGCGGCGGCACGGGCCTATCTACCATGCTGCGCGGCCTGAAAGAGCGGACATCCAACATTGTGGCGATTGTCACTGTCACCGACAACGGCGGCTCGTCGGGGCGGCTGTCTCAGCAGATGGGCGTCCTGCCGCCGGGCGATTTGCGGAACTGCTTGGTGGCGCTTTCCGACTCGGAGCCGACGCTTGCGTCTTTGTTTCAGTTCCGGTTTGACGAAGACCATGAAGGCCTGGCAGGCCATTCGTTCGGCAACTTGTTTATTGCTGCCATGACCGAGATTTACAAAGGCAACTACGAACAGGCCATCGCCGCGACTTCTAAAGTTCTTGCCATTCGCGGCAAAGTCTACCCGTCTACCACTCAAAACGTCATGCTGCTGGGCGAAATGGAAGACGGCACAATTGTAGAAGGTGAAACCCAAATCGCGCATCACCCGCTGCCCATCAAGCAAATCTATCTGCGGCCTGAGAACGCCCGCCCGCTGCCGGAAGCTTTAGAGGCCATTCGCCTCGCCGACGCGATCATTATGGGGCCGGGCAGCGTCTTCACCAGCATCGTCCCGAACTTTTTAGTAGACGGCATCGCAGATGCCGTCGGTAAAAGCAAAGCCGTCAAGATTTACGTTTGCAACGTGATGACCCAGCCCGGCGAGACCGACAATTTCACCGCTTCCGACCACCTGCAAGCTTTGGCCCGCCACGCCCCCGGCAAGCGCCTCTTTGACTATGTGCTGCTCAACAAAGAGACGCCGACTACAGAAGTCTTGGAGCGCTACGAGAAATACGGCCAGCGCTTCGTCACGCCCGACGTGGACAATATCCGCGCTCTCGGCTACACGCCCGTCGCCGTCAATCTCATCTCCCAAACCGACATCGTCCGCCACGACCCCGCCCGCCTGACCGAAGCCATCTACCGAATTATTCTGTGAGCGCATGGGTTAGGACGTGAAACAATTCAGCGTCGAGAGGTCAAGGGTGAATTCGCCGATACCGTCCGACAACGTATAAGTATCACCAATTCCCGTTTGAGGGGCGCTCACCCAAAAACGACTCCCATCAGGAAAGCCCATATCGAGATCAAATTGAAAAAGCCAGGTATCGCTGCCATTCGTCAGAAGATTGAACTGCAGGGAGCCGTATTTCAGTTCTGCCACGTCTTTGTTGGCACCTCCTTTGATAATCATTGGGAACGGTCCTACGCTTGCATTGTCGGGGAATTCGCCGAAATCGCTGCTGACTGTGGCAACCACTTGGCGGGCGGGATTAAAAAGGGTGACAGTAAGAAGAGAGTCGAAGTCCTTTCCATCTCTGCCGCTGTAGAAACTGATGTAGCAGTAGGTTGGATCGATTACGGTGGGAAGCACCCTGCTGTTTTGCGCTTCCTGAATAACAGCCTGGGTTTCAGCGTCATAAACTTCGTGCGCCAGCACAGATTTCAGGGTCGCAGACGGTACGGCAGAAAGCAATCCTTTTTTAGCCGCGATCCGGCGAGCCTGAAGCGCTGCGCCGTCCGGCGGTTCCGGCAGGGCGATACCCGCTTTTTTCGCCAGCAGCAGCAGTTCCAAAGCGGCTGGAGTGAACCCGGAACGCGGCTGGATCGCGAGATCACTGAGGGTCGTCTCTCCAAGCTCTGTTTGCAGTGAAGCGGCAATGGCGATGAGGGCGTCTTGATTGTCACAAAGTCCTAGCTCGGAGAGCTGACGAAGACGAGGCGAGACTTCAGAAATAAGTTCTCGAAGGGGGAGAGTATAAAGGGTCTGAAACGGGATATCGCCAACGAGATGTGCGTGGCGGTTTGCACAGCGGATGAGGTTAGCGCTGAACGAAGAAATTTCATTTGGTGTTAAATAATGCGTCACGTCCCACGGTAGGTAGCTGCTGGTTAGGTCCATGATCTGTCTCCTCAGTGTTTCTGTATGAGTTGTTTTTCTTTCGTATTGCGTGCCTTCTCTGTCTCTTCCTCATCTTTCTTACCAGAGCCTGCCGGCAAAGATGCCACTATTTTACCCCGAATCTTTATGCTTCTGCGCCGTGCTTGATTATCTTGCCAGAAAGCCAAATGCCCAGTTATGCCCCCGGCAAGCGACTCTTCGATTACGTTCTGCTCAGCAAAGAGCCGCCGACCACAGAGATTTTAGAGCGCTGCGAGAAATACGGCCAGCGCTTTGTCATGCCCGATGTGGACAATATCCGCGCCCTGGGTTACACCCCTGTCGCCGTCAACTTGATCTCCCAAACCGACATCGTCCGCCACGACCCCGCCTGCCTGACCGAAGCCATCTACCGTATTATCCTATAAACACTTCCGCCTTAGACACGCGCCTGCGCTTTTTTGAAAATTGCCACGACTAAGTAAACGATAATCAAAATCAGCACCAGCCCCAGCAAAAACTTCAGAAAACTGAACCCGCCGGGGTAGTAGCCGCCGTTCTCGTAGATCGGCGGCGAAAAGTAAAAGCCGGGATAAAACGGCGTGTACATATACCACGCCGGATGCACCCAGCCGTAGGAATAGTCCGAGAACCCGCCGTAATAGTGCGCCGAGCCGTACTGCCCGCCGTAGGTCATAGGCCGCGACGACACCGGCGTCCGCGATGTATAATTAGACACCCGCGACCCTCCGAAACCACCCGCGCTGCGTGACCCGCCAAAAGAGCCGGAGCGCCCAAACGACCCGCCATAAGACCGGCTGCCGCCCCCAAAGCTGCCTCCACTGCCGCCAAAACTTCCGCCGCCGGATGAGCGCCCGCCGCCGAAGGAGCCGCCGCCGCCGCCAAACGAATGCCCCCCACCCCCAAAGCTCCCGCCCCGTGCAAAGCCCGGCTGCACGACTAACAGACTGAGCAGAACTGCCAGCAAAAGTTTGGTTGCCCAATAATGTTTCATGGCTTGATTATCTCCCACGCATTAAGACACGAAACGAGCGAAAAGGTTGCAGAAGGTACATAAGTATAAATGTGTTCGCTGACAAGAACTCATACTGACTGGCGACTTGGTCCAATATCGCCTGTGCCATTGTGAGTTCTCCATACAGCGATTATTGTACCTCGGTGCCGTGCAGAATTTTATGGATGGTGGTTGCCAGCTTGCGGTTCATGGCGGGGGCATTGGCGATTTGCTCGACGGAAGCGTGTTTGAGCTTTTCGACGCTGCCGAAGAAGCGCAGCAGCTCGCGGCGTCTCACTTGTCCAATACCAGGGATGGTGTCCAGCACAGACATAGTCGCGTTCTTGCCCCGCAGGGTCCGGTGGTAGGTCACTGAGTAGCGGTGGACTTCATCACGGACTCTTTGCAGTAAAAAGAGGGCCTGAGAATTGCGGGGCAGCACAAGCGGGTCGGACTTGCCGGGCGTGTAGACCAGCTCGAACTGCTTGGCGAGGCCGATCATGTTCAATTCTATTCCCAGTTCGGCGGCGACCGAGACGGCAACAGACAATTGGCCTTTGCCGCCGTCAATCAGCATTAAGTCGGGCAGCGTCGAAAACTTGGCGTTTCCTGACTGGGCCTCTTTGAGGCGTCGGGTTAAGACTTCGCGCATCATTGCGAAGTCGTTCGGCTCGCCGGTGTTCGTCGGCTTTTGGATCTTAAATCTTCGGTAATCGGACTTCAGCGGCTTGCCGTCTTGGAAGACCACCATGCCGCCGACCGAGAAGCTGCCTTGAATCGTGGAAATGTCAAACGCTTCAATACGCTCCGGCGGCGAATCGAGGCCCAGCGCATCTTGCAGTTCTAACAGTGCGCCCAAAGTTCGGTCATGCTCGGCGGATGCCGTGGCCTGCATCTGGTCTAACGCGAGCTTGGCGTTGGTCGAGGCCATGTCCAGAAGCTGCTTTTTCTCGCCGCGCTCCGGCACGGTGAGCGTCACTTTCGTGCCTTTTTTCTGCCGGAGCCACTGCTCAATAATCACGGTCTCTTCGACATGCGCCGGCAGGACAATTTCGCTGGGGACATAGGCCGCTTCCTGGTAGTATTGCTTCACGAACTCAGCGGTCGCATCGGCAATGCTTTCCTCGCTGTCCATGCCGTCAAGTAGAAAATGCTCCTGGCCGATCAGCTTGCCGGCGCGGATAAAAAACATCTGCACGGCGGATTTGCCCTGGTCGTTGACTAAAGCCACAACGTCCTGGTCGGTCTGGTTTGTGGAGACCACTTTCTGCCGCTCAATCAGCGTTTCGACTCCTTGAATCTGGTCGCGCAGGCGGGCGGCCTTTTCGAATTGCAGGTCTTCGGCGGCGGCTTCCATCTCGGCCTTCATCTGCTTGACTAATTTATCCTGCTTGCCGTCCAAAAACAGTGCGACATCCTCTACCATACGCCGGTACTCGTCTTTGTTGCCCAATCCCGCGCACGGGGCATGGGGGCAGCGGCCCATTTGATGGTACAGACAAGGCCGCTGCACCGGCGTATTATCCCACGACTTGCGGCAGGTGACCAGGGGAAACAAGCGGTAAATGAGGCGCAGGCTGTCCCAGACGGCGCGGGAGTTCGTAAAAGGCCCAAAGTATTTGGAGCCGTCGGTCTTGACTTTGCGCGTGACTAGCAGCCGGGGAAACGGCTCGTTCATCGTCAGTACTAAATAGGGGTAATGCTTGTCGTCGCGCAGCCGGACATTGTAATGGGGCCGGTGCTGCTTGATCAGATTGCACTCCAAGACAAGTGCTTCCAGCTCGCTGTCCACGACCACAATGTCTAAGTCAACAATGCGCGAGACTAATTTGCGCGTCTTCGCCGTGTGCTGGGCGCTCTTCTGGAAATACGACCGGACACGGTTCCGCAGGTTGATTGCTTTACCAACATAAATAATCTCGCCCGCCGCATCTTTGTATAGATAACAGCCGGGCGAAGTCGGAAGCGATTTCAATTTTTCGTCAAGTGTCGGGGAAACTGCCATGATGCAGCTATTATACCCGCAAACAGGACAGGCGTTCGGAGAACGAAAAGCAAAGGCCCACTCCTGCAAGTGAGCGGAAGTGGGCCTTTTTTCTGTCTTTCTTAATCAGCTCAAGTTACGGGCTGACGCTGAGGCTCGTTGCCGTCCAGCCGGGGTACGGGCCGAATGAGTTCTGGCTGAAGATGCCCGTCGTGTTGTCCAGGCTCC
>CAXTER010000032.1:0-53415 GCA_964243345.1 uncultured Armatimonadales bacterium | reverse complement strand
ACTTGCTGGCGAAACGCTCTTCACGCCTATCGCGATGATACCACACAACCGGCATGGCCAAAAGGACGATGACGGTTAATGGAGACCAGATTAAACCAACCGGCATTGCTGGCTGATTGCTGTGATAATACGGGTTGTTCGCCGTTAAAGCCGAGTAAGCCCTCCAGGCCTGATATAGCTGCCATGTGCTGAAAGCCAGTGAAACGGCTAGGCTCCAGCAGCAGAACCAAACAATGATGCTTTTGGTGCCGCCTTGTATTTTAAGCCGCTCTGTCAAGATTTCCATTTGACTCTCCCTTTCAAGGGCCGACATGCAAGCCGTCTTCCCTGCAATATAATTACACTAGCCCGGCGCTGAAATGCCGGGTTGCTCATGCCGGGTTCTAGCGCGAAACTGCCTCATAGCGGCGCGGGTCGTCCAAAGTTTCCGGGCCGACTTCAACAGCCGTCGTCTTGTTGTCCCCGGCCAGATCGTACCGGGCCTGGCTGGTCATGCTTTTGACCAGAGACCGCAGGGCGCGGACGCCGGTTTTCATGTTAACGGCCTTGTCTACCACGGCGTCTAAAGCGGCGTCGGTAAAATTCAGGGCAATGCCGTCGCGCCGGAACAGCTCCACCTGCTGCTTAATAACCGAGTTCTTCGGCTGGGTCAGCGCGAGCCGCATCTGCTCTTTGGTCAGCGGGGCCAGCGGAACAATAATTGGGAAGCGGCCTGCAAACTCCGGCACGAAGCCGTACTCGATCAAGCTCTCGATAAGCACTTCAGCGGGGGCTTCAGCCAAAATCTCGTAATCGCGCTGCGGGTCACCGGAAATCGCGGAAGGGTTTGCACGGAGGCCCATTGTCCGCTCTGTCGTGCGCTTCATCTTTTTAGCGACAATCTCCGGGAAGCCTTCAAACGCGCCGCCGCCGATAAATAAGATTTTGCTGGTATCAATGTACTCCGGCGGGGCGTCCGGGTGCTTGCGGCCCGACGCGCCAAGCGGCAGCTGGGCCATTGTGCCTTCGACAAGTTTTAACAAAGCGTGCTGGACCGACTCGCCTGAGACATCGCGGGTGATACTGGGGTTGGCCTGAGATTTACGTGCGATTTTGTCAATCTCGTCAATAAAGATCACCGAGCGGCCCGCCCATTCTAAATCTTCCCCGGCGTCAATATACGCGGCTGTCAGAATGCTTTCCACATCGTTTCCTGTGTAGCCCGTCGGCGATAAACTCGTGGCATCAGCGGAGGCGAACGGAACGCCAAGCGAGCGGGCCAGCGTCTTTGCCAGAAGCGTCTTGCCGCTGCCCGATGGCCCTACCAGCATGATGTTGGCCTTTTCTAGTTCGACTTCCGCCTTCGTTCCTGCCTCGGACTGGGCCAAATCGTCTTGATGAATGCGGTGGTGGTCATACAGGCCGACCGCGACATCACGCTTGGCGCGTTCCTGCCCGATGACATACTCGTCCAGCCGGGCGACAATCTCGCGCGGTGACTGATTGAACGCAACCAGCGCTTCCCGCGCTTCGGCTCGCTTGCCTTCGTTTTCCTGAAGGTGAGTGCCTTCCTGTGCTTCCTGGACTTTTTTTTGCAGGTCTACGCCCGCTGTGAAGCCCGGCCAGTCCCGGTGGCAGATGTAATGGCCTGCCGCGTCTATTTCAATGACCTGTCCCCGGTCGCGCTCGATGTCATAATTCTCGCCGCAGACCATGCACTTCGCTTTCACTGCCATTCTTCTCCTTGCTGTTATCCGGCAAAAAAGAAAGGACGCATAGATTATGCGTCCCAGTCGTCTTGCCTTTACAATTCCTCTTGCCTTCACAGATGGTCGGGGTGACAGGACTCGAACCTGCGACCTCAAAGTCCCAAACTTCGCGCGCTACCAACTGTGCTACACCCCGAAGACAGTTATTATACACCTGCTGCGGGGCCGAAGTCAACCGGCTTGGCCGCCTGCGTGCCTTCTCCTTGACTTTTTTTCGCTGCGCTTGTATGATAACTTCTATGAATGTCACGCTTGCCGCGATTAAAGCCGCTCTGCCCGGCGTCCAATCCGTCGCGCATCACACGCCGGTCATCACGAGTGACAGCGCCGCCCGGCGCATCGGGCCGGGCGCAGATATCGTGCTGAAGTGCGAGAACCAGCAGCGCACCGGCTCGTTTAAGATACGCGGCGCGTACCACCGGCTCTCGCAGCTCACGCCGGACGAACGGGCGAGAGGAGTCGCCGCCGCAAGCGCTGGGAACCACGCGCAGGGTGTCGCGCTTGCCGCCCGGCTCCTCGGCGTTGCGGCCACCATTTTCATGGCGGAAAATGCCAGCATCGCCAAAATCAAAGCGACGGAAGGCTACGGAGCGCGTATTGTCTTGTCCGGCAGCAATCTCCACGAAGCCACCGAAGCCTGCCAAGTGTATGTCGCCGAAACAAATGCCGTCTTCATTTCGCCGTTTGACGACGACGGCATTATTACAGGCCAGGGAACACTGGGCCTGGAGCTGCTGCAAGACGTTCCCGATGTAGACACGGTGATTATTCCCATTGGGGGCGGCGGCCTGTTCGCGGGCGTCGCGCTGGCCCTCAAAGAAACCAATCCCAAAATCCGTGTCATTGGCGTTCAATCCGAAGGCTGCGATGCCGCCATGCAGTCATTTCGCGCCGGGCATCTGGTTCCAAGCTCCGTCCCGATCCAAACCATCTGCGACGGTATCGCCGTCAAAACGCCGTCACCGCGCACATTCGCGTACCTCCAAAAGTACGCCGACGACATTGTGACCGTCTCCGACAGCACCGTATCTTCCGCGATCCTGTTGCTTTTGGAACGCGCCAAGCTCGTGGTCGAGCCAAGCGGCGCGGCAGGACTTGCGGCCCTCTTGGACCACCGGACTGAGCCGCGCGGCAAGACCGCCGTCATTCTGTGCGGCGGCAACATTGACGCCCTCGCTTTAGCGGACCTGACCCAGCGCGAGATGCTCCGCGCCGACCGTTACCTGCACCTGTTGACTTCCTGCGATGACCGCCCCGGCGGCCTGGTCAACCTCTTGTCCGTGATCGCCTCTGAGCGCGGCAGCGTGATCACCGTCAATCACAACCGCCTCAGCCCTAATCTCGCGCTCGGTGCAACCCGCGTCGAGCTGCTGATTGAGGTGCGCGACAAGCGGCATCAGGAGCGCATCATTGCCGCGCTTGCCCGGCACGGCTACCCGGCGGAGCTGATTGACTGAAGAACCTACCCCGGCAGAACCTACCCCGGCAGAACCTACCCCGGCAGAACCTACCCCGGCAGAACCTACCCCGGCACAAGTGCCTTCCCCTCCCGAAACGGGAAGGGCCAGAGTTTCTAAAAGAAGCTTTACGATAAGCCACCCGCTATTATCTCCTACCCTTCCTGTTCGGGGAAGGGAAGGCACTTGTGCCGGGGTAGGTTCCTGCCTTTTCTTATCAAGGAGACACTTACTATGACAGAACAAATCGTTTACAAAGGCCTGGAAGGCATCACCGCCGCCGCCACAAACATCGCCGAAGTGGACGGGCAGAATGGACGCCTGACCCTGCGCGGCTATGACGTGTCGGAGCTGTCCGGCAAAGTGACGTTTGAAGAAGTCGCGTACCTGCTTTGGAACGGCAACTTGCCGACACGCGCTGAATATGACGACCTCCAGGAGACGATGAGCGCCGCCCGCGCTCTGCGGGGACCCGTCATGGAGGCACTTGCCGCTCTCGCGCCTCATGCCTCCGGGATGCACATGCTTCGTATGGGTGCGGCGATGCTGTCTGTTGGGTACTCCAACGTGGACAGCCTCGACCTCGCCGCCGCCAAGCGCCGCGCCGCCCGTTTGCAGGCCCAGATGTCGGCAATTGTCGCTCATACTTACCGCCTCAAAAGTGGGCTGCCGATTGTGGAACCCAAACACGAACACGGCCTCGCCGCCGGCTTTTTGTACATGCTGGAAGGCGTCGAGCCGGAGCAAGCGCGGGTGGACGGCCTCAACGCCTACATGGTTGCGGTCAGCGAGCATGGCCTGAACGTCTCCACGTTCTGCGCCCGCGTCGCCATTTCCACCGACTCCGACATGGTTTCCGCCCTCACTGCCGCTGTCGGCGCTTTGAAAGGCCCGAAGCACGGCGGCGTCCCCGGCCCCGTTTTAGATATGCTCCACGCCATCGGCACCCCGGAGCAGACTGACGCCTTTATCCGTGCCGAAATGGCCGCCGGACGCCGCATCATGGGCTTCGGCCACCGCATCTACAAAGTTCGTGACCCCCGTGCCGCCCTGCTGTCCGCCGCCGCCGAGAAGATGGCTGCTTTGACAAACGATTACGAGCTTCTTAACTTGACTAAATCTGTCGAGCAGACCACCATCGACGTTTTGGCTGAACTCAAGCCAGGCCGTGACCTCTACGCCAACGTCGAGCTGTACGCCGCTTTAATCTTACATGCCGTCGGCGTCCCGTCTGAACTCTTTACCCCTGTCTTCGCCGTAGGCCGCACCGCCGGTTGGACGGCCCACATGATCGAGCAATTGGACGGCAACCGCATCATCCGCCCCGACTCCATCTACACCGGCCCGCGTGATTTGAAGTGGCAGCCAATGGATGCGCGAGGATAAGATTATGGATCTTGCCTTATTAGAACAGGAATTAGTGAACGCCCAAGAGCGATTTCGTGCGGCTTGCGAGGCTATGGCTTCCAAGCATCAAGGGGACGAGTGGGAAGAATACCGATTAGCTGACGCGGCACTGCTGGAAGCCGAGCGTGACCTAGCCGGGGCTAAAGCCGAAGAACATGCAGTGCCTTCAGACTTCCCTGTGTCATGGGATGTTGGTGCGCCGTGTCCTGTGCTAGTCACCAACGATCACAGCGTCTTCCTCATGTTTTTTGTTCGCCGCTTCGACCCTAAATGGGATGGAACTTATGTCACCGTTCAAGACCCTTCCAATGCTAATGCACAACCAATGGCTTTGGTCGAATTTCAAAGGTGTGTTTCCACAAAGTTTGGAGACCCAAACGATGAGGTCCTTGAGGGGCATCCGCTTTACGGAAAAGGGCTTGACAGCTACACGGCCCAGATCGTGCGGAACTCAAAATGGCTGGTAGAACTGGAAAGCATCAACAAAGTGCATAGCATGTACAACCCCGATCGCTGGCGCAATCTAAACCATTTTGTGTTCTGGTTCCACGATAATACCTTCGAGTGTGTTGCTGAGAAATACGATGTTGAGGTTTATAATGAGACGCTGAAAGAAATACTTGTGCGTGTCTATGACCGCATGAGATGAACGATTTTGGAGTGTTTTATCATGGCGATCTCCACATCAACGCCGACCCCAAAGACCGTCATTTACCCAACCAGGGATGGCAGACCAATGGGTGAAACTGACAAGCACCGCGAGCTGATGGCATACTTGATTGCCGCTCTGAAAGTTCACTTCATGGGCCAGCCGGATGTGTATGTGTCCGGCAACAACTTTGTGTTCTGGGAAGAAGGCAATCCTAAGTCGCGCATCTCCCCGGATGCTTACGTCGTGTTTGAAGCCGAAGACCGCCTGCGTGACTTCTACATGTCCTGGAAAGAGGGTGGCCTCCTGCCGAGTATCGTGGTCGAGATCACCTCACGCAGTACACAAAGCGAGGATATTGAAACAAAGCTGCCGCTGTATGAGCAGACACTCAAAACGCCCGAATACTTCTTGTTTGACCCCACCGGCGGTTACTTGAAGCCCCGCCTGCAGGGCTACCGGCTCGAAAACGGCCGATATGTTCGGCTGGAAGCCAAAAACGGCCGTCTTCACAGCCGGCAGCTTGAGTTAGACTTCGTGCAAATTGACGAAACTCTGCGCCTCTACAATCCCGCAAGCGGCGAGTTCCTGCCGACGCCCCAGGAACAAGCCGAGCATGTGGAAGCCGAAGCCCGCCGCGCCGAAGCTGAAGCCCGCCGTGCCGAAGACGCCGAAGCGGAGAACGCACGTCTGCGGGCAGAGATTGACGCACTGCGAAAGGGCCAGCAATAGTGATGGAAGATGCGCCTGAACTCTTGAAAAATCCGACTGAGCGGGATGCTCGGCTCGAAATGCTCGGCAACCCCCACATCAAGCCGCTCACGGATTATGTGACAGCCCTGCGGGCTAATCTTGGTGAACAATATCACATCCCTGATTTTGACCCTGGCGACGGCGGCATCCAAGCGCGTGTTCTGTTCCTTCTGGAAGCGCCTGGGCCAAAAGCAATAGCGTCCGGGTTTGTGTCCAGCAACAACCCGGACCCGACCGCCAAAAACCTGTGGAACTTAATCCACAACGCCGGGATTGCCCGCGCTGATACGCTGATTTGGAACATCGTCCCGTGGTATGTCGGCGAGAACGGGCATATTTTGCCCGTCAACAACAAAGACATTCAGCAGGCGCTGCCGCATCTCAAAGAACTGCTTATCTTGCTGCCGCGCCTAGAGATGATTGTTCTGGTCGGCAGAAAAGCCGAGTCTGCCAAGCCGCAAATTCAACAGCTCACGCCGCTTCCAATTATACACACTTACCACATGAGCGCACTGGTATTTCATACTTCGCTGGAGAAAAAGAAACAGACGGAAGACGCCTTTCACGGCATTGCCGCGCTCCTGAACGGAGAGAAAGGAGAGAAAACGGAATGACTACGCCGCAACTAAAAAACAGTCGCGCCGATGCGCCGGATACGCTGGCACCGGATGGGGCGGAGATACGGGTTTTGCTGGATAAGCCGCAGGGCGCGGAGCGCCTGAGTGTTGCGGAAGTCTTAGTCAAGCCGGGGGAACGAACGGCCTGCGTTTCGCATAAAACGATTGAAGAGTTTTGGTATATTCTGAAGGGGCAGGGACGGTTCCACCGCCTAATGCCCGATGGCAACGGGGAAGAAACCGCCGACGTTACGCCCGGCGATGCGCTGCTCATTCCGACAGGCTATCGGTTTTATGTGGAGAACACGGGACAAGAAGACTTAATCTTTTTGTGTATGGGAACGCCTCCGTGGCCTGGCACGGATGAAGCGATCATTTGGGATGATGGGGAAACAAAATGACGATTGATACAGAATACATGACGGAGTTTTTGGCCGGTCTTTTGACTACACCAAGTCCGACCGGGGATACGGAAGCGGCAGTTGCGTATACCGAACGCGCAATGCGGGCGCTGGGGCTGGACACGCGGCGAACGCGCAAGGGGGCTTTGCTGGCGACGCTGGCAGGACAGTCGGAGACTGAGCCGAGGGCGGTGACGGCGCATTTGGACACGCTGGGGGCGATGGTCAAGGAAATCAAAGGGAATGGGCGGCTGACGCTGTCGCAGATTGGCGGCTATGCCTGGAACGCGATTGAAGGTGAAGGGGTCACAATTGCGACGGAAGGGCAGGGGACTTACCGGGGCAGCGTCCAGCTTACCAAGGCGTCTACCCATGTGCATGGCGGGGCAATCGGCGAAACGAAGCGCGAGGCGGGGACGCTGGAAGTGCGAATTGATGCCCGGACAACAAGCGCGGCGGAAACAAAGGCGCTGGGAATTGCAGTCGGCGATTTTGTGTATCTTGACCCGCGCGTGGAAATTGTGAATGGCTTTATTCGCTCCCGGCACCTAGACGACAAAGCCTGCGTCGCGTGTGTATTGGCGGTGGTCAAAGCGCTGAATGACAGCGGGCAGAAGCCGGCTCAGACCACGACGCTGTTTATCAGCAACTACGAGGAAGTCGGCCACGGTGCGGCGGGTGGGTTTCCTTTAGATGTAACGCAGTTATTGACGGTAGACATGGCGGCGATTGGGGATGGGCAAAACTCTGACGAGTTCCACTGCACGCTCTGCGTCAAAGACAGCGGCGGGCCATATCATATCGGCTTCAATCGCCGGTTACGCAAGCTGGCATCGGAAAACGACTTAAACTTGAAGACCGATATTTACCCCTACTACGGCTCCGACGGCGAGGCGCTCTGGCGGGCGGGGGCGGACGTAGAGGTTGCGCTGATTGGGCCTGGCGTGGATGCGTCCCATTCGTATGAGCGAACGCACCTAGACGCTTTAGTAGACACGGCGCGGCTTATTGGGTACTATCTGCTGGCAGAGTAAAGCACTGAAGGAGACACACAATGGCGGATATGTTTGAGTACAAGATTATCGTGAGCGATTCGGACGACGAGACCGACGAAGATACCCTGAACCAGCACGGCGGGCAGGGCTGGGAGCTGGTCAACGCTGTGGCGGACGTCCGGGCCAACGACGATGCCGAAGACGGCGCGGAAGATGAGAATGTTCCGGTGACGGTCTTCTACTTCAAGCGGCGCAAAGACTAAATAAAGGACTAAGATTTTGGCTATTCTCGTTGATAAAAATACCAAAGTGCTGGTCCAGGGCATTACCGGGCGCGAAGGCGAGTTTCATGCCACGCAAATGATCGCCTACGGGACGCAGGTTGTCGGCGGCGTGACGCCCGGCAAGGGCGGCATGACTGTTCAAGGCGTTCCCGTCTTTGACACTGTGCAGGAGGCCAAAGATGCCACCGGCGCAGATGCCACCTGCATCTTTGTTCCGGCACGCGGCGCGGCGGACGGCATCATGGAAGCGGTGGATGCAGGCATTGACTTCATTGTCTGCATCACCGAGGGCATCCCAATTGAAGACGAAATCAAAGCCGTCAATGTCGTCAAGTATTCCAAGTCGCGTCTGCTCGGCCCGAACTGCCCCGGTATTTTGACTGTCGGCGGCGCGAAGATCGGCATTATCCCCGCGTCCATGTTCATGCCCGGCCCTATCGGTATCGTGTCCCGCTCCGGCACACTGACCTACGAGTCTGTGGACGCCCTCACCCGTGCGGGATTGGGCCAGACGACATGCGTCGGCGTCGGTGGCGACCCCATGCCCGGTACGCGCTTTATCGATGTTCTGCCGCTGTTTGAGGCCGACCCGGAAACTAAAGCCGTGGTCATGTGCGGCGAAGTCGGCGGCTCCGATGAAGAGATTGCCGCTGAGTACATCAAGACTATGACCAAGCCGGTCATCGGCTTTATCGCGGGCCTGACTGCCCCTCCCGGCAAGCGCATGGGCCACGCCGGGGCGATCATTTCCGGCACCTCCGGCAGCCCCCAAGCCAAAGTAGACGCTCTCCGCAGCGCTGGCGTCCACATCGCCGAAAGCACCGCCGATATTCCGGGGCTGGTCAAACAGGCGCTGGGTCAATAAAATGAACAAGGAGGAGAAGCCAGACACACTGTTCGCTCCGCAGGCAACTGTCTGGCCTCCTTCGCCGACCTCCCCGATACCCCAAATTGATCCTCGTGTTGAATTAGTTGAAGCGATTACGAACTCCATCAAGTGGTCAGCTTTGTCTTTTATGGCGGGCTGCATCTCGCCTCTTGCGATAAACATTGTTTTTGAGCTGCTGCTGCATCTCAGCGATAAAGCCGTCAACATCCTGCACAACTGCATCTGGCTTTCTCTCCTTCTCGCTGCCGCCTATTATGGAGGGCGAGCCTGTTTGCTGGCGCGTGAGGCTAAATCCCGCGGCCTTTTTGTTCAAGGCAGTATTCTTGTCGTTCTCAGCCTTGTCTTTATCTGCGTTTCGCTTTGGCTTTCCGTCTTTGGGTGATGCACAGTGATTTCGACGCCTCAGCCGGAACATCTCAAGACTATTCTTGCTCCTATTGGGCTGACGCTTCGGCAGGTCAGCAAGCCCCACTGCGGCTTGTCTGGCTCTGTTTTTGTTGTGAAAACTGATCAAGGCAGCTTCGTTCTAAAAGCGTCCCAAGACCCGGCAGATGACTGGAAACCGATAAAAGAGCGCATTACCTACAGCCTTCTTCGAGGTCAGGACGTTCCTGCACCAAACGTGCTTTTTGCTGACTGCTCCCGCCGCCATGTCCCCTTTGCTTATACTCTTTCCGAGTGCCTCCCAGGTGTCACTCTCTCATCTGCCTATCCCGATCTTCACGAGACCGAGAAGCACGGCATCTACGAGCAGCTTGGCGATCTGCTGGGGCGGATGCACTCACTGACCTTTGACCAATTCGGCGATGTGGCCGAGCGGGATGGTGAGATTGAAGTTGGCCCGGCACATGAGCTTGCAGAAGCGGCGGGGAACAGAAACATTGGCCCGTTTACTGCTTGGCGCGAGATGCACCGGGAGATCGTGTGGGGGCGGCTTGCCTTTCTGTCGCGCACTGAGCTTGCCGATTTAGTTGAACCTATACGGGCATGGTTTCACAGAAACGAATACTTGCTGGACTACGTAATCACGCCTCGGCTGCTGCATATGGACCTGCACCGGAGCAACATTTTGGTTACAGGCGACCAAGTTACAGGCATCATTGATGTGGAAGAGGCAGTCATCGGCCACAATGAGTACGACCTGATGCGGACGGAACTGGCGCATTTTGGCGACGGTGAAGACGTATTACGAGATGCATTCTTTGACGGCTACAACGCGCACATCACGCTGGATGCAGGCTATGACAGCCGCAGGCCCATTTACGAGATGTCACGGCTGCTTGTCGGGCTGAGATGCCTTGTTGTCTTCGGAAACTCCGACCCGGCGGAGGAAACGCACCGGGCCAGAACGCGCATTCACGAATTATTGGCCTTGTGAAGCTTGCTGTGTTGGCGGCTATAGCCGAAATAAATCACGAACCCAATCAGCAGCCAGACGACGAGGCGCACCTGGGTGGAGAACGGCAGGCCGCTCATCAAGTACAGGCAGGAGAGAATGCCCAAAATCGGCACGGCAGGCAAACCGGGGCAGCGGAACGGACGCTCTAAATCGGGCTGAGTCCGGCGCAGGTACAGCACCCCAGCGCAGACCAAAATGAATGCGAAGAGGGTGCCGATGCTGACCAGCTTGCCAAGCAAATACAGCGGCACGAACGCAGCGATGAGGCTCACGATGATGCCGAGCAGCCAGGTCGCGACGGACGGTGTGTGAAAACGTGGGCTGAGGCGGCTGAAAATGCCGGGCAGCAGGCCGTCATTCGCCATTGTGTAAAAGATGCGCGTCTGTCCGTACAGCAGCACCAGCATGACCGAAGTGAGGCCGGCAATGACCCCGACTTTTACAAGTTCCGTCAGCCACCCAATTCCAATCGCGCCCATGCCGACTGCAATTGGATCACCGACGTTCAGCAGCTTGTAAGACACCAGCCCGGTGAGCGTTGCAGCGACGAGGATGTACAGCACGGTGCAGACGGCCAGCGACCCTAATACGCCGATCGGCATGTCTTTCTGCGGGTTCTTCGCTTCTTGGGCGGCGCAGGATACGGCGTCGAACCCGATGTAAGCGAAGAAGATGACGCCTGCGCCCCGCAGGACGCCGCTCAGGCCGTAGCTTCCGAAGTGCCCCGTGTTTGCCGGCAGGAACGGACGCCAGTTCGCCGGGTGCAGATGGAACACGCCGAAGCCCAGAAATGCGGCAATGACCAGCAGCTTGACCCCAACAATGATGGCATTGAAACGGGTCGACTCTTTTGTTCCAAAGGCTAAAAGCGCCGTCACCGCCAGCACACCCAAAAGCGCCAGCAGATTGAACCCGTGAATGCGGGGCAGGGTCACCCCGAAGTCACGCAGCAGGCTTGTGACATACTCCGCCCAGCCGACGGCGACAGTCGCGGAGCCGACGGCGTATTCCAAGATCAAATCCCACCCGATAATCCAGGCCACCAGCTCTCCCAATGTCGCATAGGAATACGTGTATGCGCTTCCGGCGATGGGGATAAGCGCAGCAAACTCAGCGTAGCAGAGGCCGGCGAACGCGCAGGCGATGCCGGCCAAGATAAACGATAAAATAATCGCCGGCCCCGCGTACTGCGCCGCGGCCTGCCCGGTCAACACAAATATCCCCGCCCCGATAATTGCCCCGATGCCAAGTGCGAGCAGGCGGCCCGGACCGAGGCTGCGCTTAAGGGACGCTCCCTCAGTGTCTTCCGCCTGCAAGTCTTCCATGCTTTTCTTGGCCCAGTATTGTTTCGTGTCCATTAGCTCTCCTGTCCATTGATTTTTATTCGTTGTTCTGCATCGCGTCAACAAAAGCTCGCACGGCAGCGCGGCGGGCGCTTGTTTTCCTCAGCAGCATTCCCGTAGGCCGGGTGAAAGCGTCGGCGGCGGCGAAGGGAACGGCAGCCAGTATGCCGTCCCGCTGTTCCTGACGCACGGTGTCTATTGGCAGAATGCTGACGCCGCTGCCGATCTCCACTAAGTTTTTAATGGTCTCAATGTTGTCAAAGGTGGAAACGGCCTTCACGCGGGCGCCTGCCGCCCGCAAGCGCCCATCCACTAACCGCCGGGTGGGAATGTCGTCCGCGAAGCCGATGAATGCCAGGCCGTCAAGCTGCTTCAGCCTTACCTCCGGCAGCGCCGCCAGCGGGTGTTCCGGGGCGCAGACCAGCGCCATTTCTTCCTCAGCAAAGGGAATGATTTCCAGGCTGCGTTTCGCAGACGGGCAGGCGACAATGCCGACATCCACCGCGCCGCCCGCCACGTCGTCATAGACTTGGTCTGTTTGCTGGTACTCCAAATGCACGTTGACGCGCGGATTGGCCGCTAGGAACGGCTTGAGGCGCGGCGGCAGGGCATGAAGGCCAACCGAGTAAACAGTCGCCACCCGGACAGTCCCGGCAACTTCATCGGACAACTGCCGCATCTCGGCGTCCAGCGCCCTTGCCCCGAAAAGCAGGGCTTTCGCCCCCGCGTACAGCGCGCCCCCGGCGGCTGTCGGCGTCACCTGGCCCCGCCCTTGTCCCCGGTCAATCAGCGTCTGGCTGTACTCCTGTTCCAGGGCCTTAAGGCGCTGGCTGACTGCCGACTGGGACACGAAGTTCTTTTCAGCAGTCCGCGAGAAGCTGCCGGTTTCAACAAGGTCCGAAAAGATTTGCAGGCTGTCTAAGTTGAGCATGGTGAAAAGACAAAAAGCACGCGGGCACAAGTTGATAAGGACGTTCATGTCCTCGTCAACTTGTAGCCTGGCGCCTCAACCAGGATTAAACAATCTTATAATACCCGCAAAAACAATTCATTTTACTTTGCCAAAGCCGGCGGGTATACTAGAGCGTCACAAACTCGTGAAAGGATCTTCTATGGCCGTTGCAATTCCCGAAAAAACTGAAGATAAAAAAGAGAACTCCGGCGCGAAGGGGCGTCTGCATGACCCCTATATCTGGCACCGGCTGCACTCGGCATCGGGCATCTTTCCCATCGGCTTCTTTCTTCTCCAGCACTTAATCGCGAACTCCTACGCTTTGCGCGGGCCGGGCGCATACAACGCCGTCATCCGCGTCTACGGCGGCCTGCCGTTTGTCGCCGTGCTGGAAGTTGTTTTGATTTACATCCCGCTGCTGTACCACTCCATTTACGGCATTTGGATTAGCGCTTACGGGCAGGCGAACTTGACCAAGTACGCTTACGGGCGCAACTGGATGTACTTTTTGCAGCGGGCCAGTGGGCTGGTTGCGGTGGTCTACATCAGCGTCCATGTGTGGGACACCAGCATTCACAAGTATATCGCGCTGTGGCATGGCAACCCAAACCCGGAAACTGCTATCAGTTATCTAGCGATGTCGCATCAAATGGCGAACCCGTGGCTGTTCTGGCTTCAAGCTATCGGCATTGTGGCGACGGTGTTCCACTTCACCAATGGCTTGTGGAACTTCTGCATCCGCTGGGGCATCACTATTTCAGCCCACGCGCAGCGCATGAACCAGTATGTCTGCTGGGGTCTGTTCTTTGTATTCGCCGGCATGGGCCTGTGGACCATCGGCCATTTACGGGCAGATGGCCTGAAGCATATCGCGTCCACGTCGCCAGTCGTTGCTGTCACTCAGCATTAGGAACCTCACCCGGCCACAAGTGTCCACCCTCTCCTTAAGCAAGGGGAGGGTCGGAGCTTGCTCCGGGGTGAGGTCTCGTTTTAGGAGATCACTTTGCGTAAGTTCTTGACACTCGCCCTGCTTTTTATTATCGCGCTTGCCATGCGGCCCGCGTTTGCGGCCCCGGCTGCACCTGCGGCCTCACCAACGCAGCTTACTTGGTACGGTCATGCGGCGTTCAAGCTGGTGACGCCCGCCGGGCATATTCTGATGATTGACCCGTGGATTACAAACCCCGCCAACAAGAACGGTGCGGCAGATTTGGCGGGCATCACGAAAGCCGACCTAATTTTGATTACGCACGGCCACTTTGACCATGTCGGTGACTCAACTGCCATTGCCAACACGACCGGCGCACAGCTTGTGTCTACTGCCGACCTCGGCACGGCATTGGTTCAGTATGGCGGCTTTCCAAAGGCGCAGGCTGGGGAAGACACGCAGGGCAATTTCGGCGGCGAGCTGACACTGCTGGGCGGCGATGTCAAAATTGCGTTTGTTCCGGCAGTTCATAGCTCGACGGTAACGCCGCCGCCCGGCACGCCCAACACAGACCAGCACTTCGGCGGCAACCCTGGCGGCTTCCTGATCTCGGTCACAAACGGCCCGGTGATCTATGTCACCGGCGATACCGACGAGTTCAGCGACATGGCACTTATCCCGAAGCTGCACAAAGTGGACGTGATGCTTTGCTGCATCGGCGACCATTACACAATGGGACCAACCCGCGCTGCCGACGCCGTCAAGATGATCAACCCGAAAGTCGTCATCCCGGAGCATTACGGGACATTCCCGGCCCTCACCGGAACCCCGGAAGCCTTTGGGCAGGCGCTGAAAACCGTCAAGTCAAAAGCCACGCTGACCGTGATGAGCGTAGACCAGACAATCAGCTTGTAAAGATGCCTGGCCTTGAAAGTCTTGCCTGAGGATATATAAAAGCTTTTCGGGCTTGAAGAGTAGAATGCCGGTCATTCTTCGCCCGCGCAGGCGGGAGATTGCACTTTTGAAGCACGGGGGTTCAGCCCCGTGTTCCCTGAGACAATCAATGATCACACTGGAAAATATAGAGCAGCATACCATTCCGTTTGACCAGTTTGCGCTACAAATGGCGCTTTACGGAAGAAAAGTACAATGTCCTGCCGGCTCATCACTTGGAGCAGATACGGCCTTTAGACAAAGAAGCGGCGCGTCTGCTCGTGGACATAACGGTGGGCAGCGGAAACTTTGACAAGTGGCCTTTGGGCAACCCTAGTTTCCGTCATGTTGAACAAGTACAGATGCCGGATATTCTGGAAGATGAGCAGCTAATCAAGAAATGGCTATTCCAACGTGGACTTCCATTTGAGCGAGAAGTATTTACATCTTGGGATAATGAGTCGGCAGCAATTACGACCTGGAAAATGGTTGTCAAATACTGGTCGGATTTCGCATATCCTTTTGATGATCTCATTGTAGTGGATAAGAGCCTGAATTGGGTGCTTCTATTCTACCATGAAGGCATTGTCGTTTTCGGAACGAACAAAGAACGTAGTAGCGAAATTTGCGAAAACGAACTTACAGGAACTGGTAGTCTTTGAAGACTGTTAATAGGTAAAGAGGCAAAACTATGGCGACAGTAGCAAGCAATTTGAAGCCGAAGGTCATCGTCGTTGGCGGCGGGCTGGCCGGTCTGATGACGACGATTAAGATCACGGAAGCGGATATTCCCGTAGACTTGTTTTCGTTTGTCCCTGTCAAGCGCAGCCACTCGGTCTGTGCTCAGGGCGGCATCAACGGCGCGGTCAACACCAAAGGTGAGGGCGACTCGGTCTACAAGCACTTGGACGATACTGTTTACGGCGGTGACTTCCTCGCCAACCAGCCGCCAATTAAGCACATGGCGGACAATGCGCCGGGCATTATCAACCTGCTGGACCGCATGGGTGTCATGTTTAACCGGACGCCCGAAGGCCTGCTGGACTTCCGGCGCTTTGGCGGGACGCAGTATCACCGGACAGCCTACGCGGGCGCGACGACAGGTCAGCAGCTTTTGTATGCACTGGATGAGCAGACGCGCCGGGCGGAGACTGAAGGCAAAGTTAAGAAGCATGAGTTCTGGGAGTTCTTGGGCGTCGTGAAAGACGACGACGGTGTCTGCAAGGGCATTATCGCCCAGGACCTGCGGACAATGGCGATCAAAGAGTTCAAGGCCGACGCGGTCGTGCTGGCAACCGGCGGCCCCGGCATTGTCTACAACCGCTCCACAAACTCGGTGATGAACACCGGCACGGCGGCGTCGGCGGTGTATCAGCAGGGCGCAAAGTATGCCAACGGCGAGTTTATTCAGGTGCATCCGACGGCCATTCCCGGCATGGACAAGCTGCGGCTGATGTCTGAGTCCGCACGCGGCGAAGGCGGGCGGGTCTGGGTTCCACGCAAAGCAGGTGACGAGCGGCGCGGCGAGAATATCCCGGAAGCCGAGCGCTATTATTTCCTGGAAGAGCGCTACCCGGCCTACGGCAACTTAGTTCCCCGCGACATTGCAACCCGCGAGATTTTCTCGGTCTGCGTCGACGACAAGATGGGCGTCTTCGGCCAAAACCAAGTATATTTGGACTTGACCCACCTAGACAAAAAGCAAATAGACATCAAGCTTGGCGGCATTCTTGAGATCTACGAGAAGTTTATCGGCGAAGACCCGCGCACGACCCCCATGCGTATTTTCCCCGCCGTCCACTACTCGATGGGCGGCCTGTGGGTAGACTTCGCCAAAGACGAGACGACCGGCGGCCTGACCGAAGGCAACCCGCGCAACCAGCAGACTTCTATTCCGGGCCTGTTTGCGGTCGGTGAGGCTGAGTACCAGTATCATGGAGCCAACCGTTTGGGTGCGAACTCATTGCTGTCGTGTTTGACCGGCGGGCAGCTTGCCGGCCCCGGCATTGTCAATTATGTCAAGCACCTCAAAAAGAGCGTGGACGATCTGCCGTCATCGCTGTTTGAGAGCGCACTCAAAGAGCAGACCCAAAAGTACGAAAAGCTGGCAGCGTCTACGGGAACCGAGAACCCGTACAAAATCCACGAAGAGTTGGGCGATACGATGACGGAGAACGTCACCGTGGTTCGCTACAATGATCGTCTCAAGGCCACGGACGCCAAAATTCAAGAATTGATGGAGCGTGTCGAGCATGTCTCCATCGCCGACAGCTCCAACTGGACTAACCAGCTCATTCCGTTCACACGGCAGCTTAAGAACATGCTGCACTTGTCCCGCGCCATCACGCTTGGCGCACTGGCCCGCGACGAATCGCGCGGCGCTCACTACAAGCCGGACTTCCCGAAGCGCGACGACGAGCGGTTCCTGAAGACAACGATTGCCGAGTGGTCTGCCGACGGCCCGCGCCTGTCGTATGAGGCCGTCGATACGTCGCTGATCAAGCCGCGCCTCCGCAACTACGCCGCAGAGGAAGATACAAACGGCACGGCGACGCCGACCGCCGAAGCCGCAAAAAAAACGCTGGTGGTTGACACTCAGCGCAACGGCAACGGGCATAACGGCAACGGGCATAACGGCAACGGCCCCCACACGAACGGAAATGGCAACGGTCATGCCCCTATCGCCGTCGGCGACCGGGCAGGCGTGGACGACAAGAACGGCCTGGCTTCCTTCGGCGCGGGTCTCACCGGCGCGGATAGCCAGGAAATGCAGATTGCCGCCGGCGCGGGCGTCAACGGCGGCGGCGACCAGTTGTCTACCCGCCCCCCGGAGGCCCGGCGCGACACTGCCTATGATCGCGATGACGAGTCCGAAGTCGCGGAAGCCAGCAAAAGCTGGCTCACCGGCAAGCAGCAGCTTGACGACGCTGACCCAGTCAAAGCGAGCAATCCAGTGTCGGTTGCAGGAGAGCGCGATGTTAAGGCCCAGTAGCAGGGAAGGGGATCGAGGGGTGCGAGGAGATGAATCTCACTCGCTGAATGGCATCCTTCGGATGAAGAACCCGTTTGCATCTGCGGATTTCTTCGTCCGAAGGACGCTATTCAGCGAGAGGAATTTATTCCCTCGCGTCTTCGCTTCGCTGACAATGGGGTTGCTTCTAGCGGCCTTGCCTGCCCTTGCTAAGACGCCGCCTAAGCCCAAGCCAAAAGCTGCACCCATAGAAACTGCCATGATTGAAAATACTGGCTCAACTAACACTCTGGGTTACAGTATCTCGGTCACGTCAGGCGGCAGCATCACCGTCGTTTCGACACACACCTTGCCAGCGCCTAGCACCTTCCCTGATACTAAAAAGCTATTCGCTGATCTAAAAGCGGCAATGCCGCTGACTAGCCTGCCGGTGCGCCACGGGATGCGGAGCGCGTCCTTTGGAACGCAGACGTTCATTACCTACAAAGGCCAGAGGTCGCCGGACTTGACGTTTGCTTCTGACCCACGCGCTGCCGCGCTCAAGGCCGATGTTAACGTGATTACGAAAATGCTCGGTGTCGGGAATGCTCCGCGCCATCCAATTGTTATTGATAAGAATGGTGCCATCACCGATGGCACCCAGAATTAGAAAGAGACTTTGATGCCTGACCAGAAAACCATCACGCTCAAAATCAAGCGGCAGAAAGACCAGACCTCGGCCCCGTACTGGGAAGAGTTCGAGCTGCCGTACCGCCCCGCGATGAACGTCATTTCCTGCCTGATGGAGATCCGCAAGAACCCCGTCACCAAAGACGGCAAGCAGACCTCAGCCCCAGTCTGGGAGATGAACTGTTTGGAAAACGTCTGCGGCTCCTGCACCATGCTGATGAACGGCAAAGTGGGCCAAAGCTGCGCGACATTGGTAGACAACTTGACCCAGCCGATTACTTTGGAGCCGATGTCCAAGTTCCCGGTTGTCAAAGACCTCGCCGTAGACCGCTCCCGCATGTTCGAGAACCTGAAAAAGATACGCGGCTGGATTCCGATTGACGGAACCTACGACCTCGGCCCCGGCCCGCGCATCGCCGAGCGGGACCGGCAGGAAGCCTATGAGTTCGCTCGCTGTATGTCCTGCGGCTCCTGTTTGGAGGCTTGCCCGCAGGTCAACACGCACTCGAACTTTATCGGCCCGGCAGCCATCGGTCAGGTGCGCCTGTTCAACAGCCACCCAACGGGAAGTATGAACAAAGAAGAGCGCCTGGAAGCCATTTCAGGCTCCGACGGCGTCACCAGCTGCGGCAATGCCCAGAACTGTGTCAAAGCCTGCCCAAAAGAAATCCCACTCACAAAGGCCATTGCCGAGATGAACCGCGACGTGACTTTGTACAAGTTCAAGAAGTTCTTCCGGGGGAAGTAGCTGAAAAGATAAAGCGAACACGGGGATAGAAAGGGCGAACACAAGGTTCGTGCCCTACATTCCATTCTTGATCCTGTTTCTAACCCCGTAGGGGCGAACCTTGTGTTCGCCCTTCTTGTCTATATTCGCCTTCTTGTCTATATTCGCCTTCTTGTCTATATTCGCCCTTCTTGTCTATATTCGCCCTTGCCCTTCTTTTTGTGTCGCTTTATGCTTTCGCTTCCGTTCCTGCGCGGCTTTGGCCTCGGTGCAAGCCTGATTATCGCGATTGGCGCACAAAATGCGTTTGTGCTGCGTCAGGGCCTGCGCCGGGAGCAGGCGGTCTTCGTGGCCGCGGTCTGCACGGCCTGTGATTCTGTCCTGATCTCGCTTGGGGCGCTGGGCGTGGGCGGCATCATTGCCCATCTGCCGCTGCTGGCACGGCTGACTTCGCTTGGCGGTGCGTTGTTCCTGCTGGTTTACGGCCTGCGAGCGTTTTGCAGCGCACGGCATCCCGGCATCCTCCGAGTGTCAGAATCCGTTCTGCCCCGGAGCAGCGTCATCGCGTCGACGCTTTCGGTCAGCCTGCTGAACCCACATGTCTACCTAGACACGGTCGTCCTGGTTGGGGGTCTGGCGGCGCAGTACGCCGCTCTTTCCCGCGTCTTTTTCACTCTCGGTGCCATCAGCGCGTCCTGCCTCTGGTTCTTCAGCTTAGCGCTGGGCGCGGCGCATCTCGCGCCGGTGTTCCGCCGTCCCCGTGCCTGGCAAGTGCTGGACTGCCTTGTCGGAACTGTCCTGTGGGCTATCGCCCTTAGTCTGCTTACGCCATTTCTCAGAAGTGGGTAGCGACTAAATACCAGTCGTCCAGCCAGCAATGGGTAATCCCATAGATGACGGCGAGAGCAAGGGCGCAGGCAGTCAATCCTGGTGCGGTCCGCCGTGCGTACAGCCCGCAGCACAAGGCAGCCGCCTCACCCGACAAAATGCAGTTCCTGCACAGATGCAGGCAACTCAGCCCCGGCCCCTGCTCCCAATCATCCATGTCAGGATTGTCCAGCACGCCGTACTGGTGGCTGATTCACCCTCCCAGCAAGACCCAGGGTAAATAGAGGCCAAGCAGGGCAGCCATAACGCTGACCCAGCCCAGGCGGTTTCTGCGGTCTGACTCACGAGCAGAACTGGCGCTGTTTCGTCGCTGCGTTTTGTTCCAAAGCGCAGCGGCACGAAGGAAAACCAGCCGAAGTGCAGCCGTGAACAGGCTGAAGGCGGCTAAGTCCAGCAAGCTCAAAAGCAAAATTTCCATGCGGCTCTTCCGTTCATCTAATCACGCGGCAGTCAGCCAGGTGGATCATGCCGTAAGCGTCTTTGCCTTCGCAAGTGCCGAGAACCGAGACGGTTTGACCGTCGGCGAGCGTGTCGTTTCCCACTAACTCATCACACTCGATTTGCGGCCCAATTTTGTCCGGGGAGCCGCCTCCGATAAGACCTTCATCTGCGCCGAGAGCCACGCCGGTCACCACAAGGCGTTTATGGTCAAGATGCTGCATGGCAGCCCTGTCGTTCTTGCTGTAAACTGAGGAGAGGTAGTCGCCGGAGACATGAAGCGCCGCTGCGGCCTCATGGTTTGCCTGCCGGGTGATGCCGGCCAAAAAGCAGACAATCCCCAGCCCCGCCAGAGCCGCTGTCCCAATTTTGATCCGGCGCGGCCAGCGGCACCGCCAAAGGGTCAGCAGAATGAACGGCGCTTGCAGGCACAGCCACAAGACAGCCAAATGGCTTTGTAAGTATTC
Source organism: uncultured Armatimonadales bacterium (assembly GCA_964243345.1). Lineage (GTDB taxonomy): Bacteria > Armatimonadota > Armatimonadia > Armatimonadales > Capsulimonadaceae > JANXMY01. The sequence goes on along the minus strand of CAXTER010000032.1, from coordinate 32,500 downwards.
TTCCGCGAACACTGGTCCGAATGCTTGTTCAATCCACAAAACTGGATACCAGGGGAAGAAAATCCACAAAAAGAAGTGTTTATACCCGGAATAAGTGATCAGAACAGCAGCCGTAAGTGAAAGCAAAGCGACTTGAAAGTGCCGATAAACAATGCTGCCAATGACCGCGAGCAACTGAAGAGCGAGGCCGGCCAAGACGAACGCCTCGCCGAAATAATCTTGGGTACGCCCGGAAGATGTTCCCACCAGAAGCGCGGCAGCTTCCCAGCACGCAGAAGCAAGGATGACTGCATAGAGGGGACGTATCGCTTTCGCATTTTGCCGGAGCGGCTGGGAAAACAGCCGCGTCTTCGCCGCCGTACTATCTTTTGTCATATCAGACTCTGCTATGTCGGATGCCTCCCGTTTATCTATTATACTTTATAACACAAAGTAATTTGCGACATATAAAAATCGCAGAGTGTCTGTTTTTCGGTACACGGGTACAATGAGCATGGAGGCACACTGCTTCCGCTTCTTTTACTGGAGGATTATACTTATGGCGCTGCCACTTTCGTTTGACTACGGATACCTCGCTCCCGATGTGGATAAAGAGGAAGTTCAGGCGTTCCAAGCCGATGTGGACCTGGCGCATCAGAAAGTAACGCAAGGCACGGGGCTGGGGTCGGACTTCCTCGGCTGGCTGGACCCGGCGCAGATCGTTAGCGCGGACGAGCTTCAGACCATCAAGACGCTGGCGGCGCAGATTCGGGAGAACTCGGATGTGCTGGTCTCCATCGGTATCGGCGGCTCTTATTTGGGAGCGCGGGCAGTCATTGAAGCATTGGGAGAGGGCGACGGGCCGGAAGTGCTGTTTGCGGGGAACTCGCTGTCGGCGCATGACCACGCAAAGACTTTAAAGAAGCTGGACGGCAAGCGGTTCTCCATTAACGCCATCTCCAAATCCGGCACGACGACGGAGCCTGCCGTGGCATTCCGCCTATTTCGCGATTTGCTGGAAAAGAATGTCGGCAAGGACGAAGCTAAGAAGCGCATTGTCGCGACGACCGATGCCAAGCGCGGGGCATTAAAGAAGTTCGCCGACGAAGAAGGCTACCCAAGCCTCGTGATCGCAGACAGCATTGGCGGACGCTACTCTGTACTTTCCCCGGTCGGCCTGCTGCCGATTGCCGTCGCCGGCATTGACATTGACGCCCTGCTGGCCGGCGCGAAAGCCGTCGCCGACGCCACGACCGAGGCCGATGTCACCAAGAACCCAGCCTACTTCTACGCCGCCGCCCGCAATCTTCTATACCGCAAAGGCTACTCCATCGAGATTTTCGCGTCTTTCGAGCCGCGCCTGCATTATATCGCCGAATGGTGGAAGCAGCTCACGGGCGAGAGCGAAGGCAAGAGCCATATCGGCCTGTTCCCAGCGTCGGTAGACCTCACGACAGACTTGCACTCGATGGGCCAATGGATTCAGGAAGGCCGTCGCAACATTATCGAGACATTTATCATCCTAGACGGCGGTGAACCCGACCTAGCTGTCCCATCCGCCGAGAACGACCTAGACGAGCTTGGCTACTTGCAGGGCCGGCCGCTCACCGAAGTCAATAAAGCCGCCTACGAAGCCACGTCGCTCGCCCACCGCGACGGCGGCGTCCCTAACGCCACTGTGCATCTCGCTCAGCTTGATGCGTATTCACTCGGCGCACTGCTGTACTTTTTCGAGCGTGCCATCGCCGTCTCCGGCTACCTCATGGGCATCAACCCATTCAACCAGCCCGGCGTCGAAGCCTACAAGACGAATATGTTCGCGCTTCTCGGCAAGCCCAAGTTCGAGCAGGCGACAGAGGAAGTCAAAGCAAAGTTAGCGGCGCTGCCAAAAGACACCACGGTCGAGTTCTAGGGTAGCATTGAGAACCCGGCACCGGAAGTGCCGGGTTCTTATTTTTTGTGAATGATTATGAACGAAAACCTTACTGAAAGCCTAAAAGACGCAATCCTGCGCGGCAACCTTCAAGAAGTTGCGGCTCTCATTAATGCGGGGGCAGACGTTCATTATCGAAACGAGAAGGGCTATGACGCGCTCATTGATGCTGTTTACGGGGAAGATGATAGCCGCCTCATCGAAATGCTGACGCTGCTTATCCAAAGCGGTGCATCTTTGACTGGCGTGACGACCTACAACGAGTCGGCAGTTCGTGTCCTGTCTTGGCAAGGTCGTTTTGATGCCGTAAAGCTTTTGCTTGACGCAGAGGCTAATCCCGATGATGTCAAGCTGACGCCGCTGATGAAAGCGGTTGCGTTTGGAACGCTGGAAGATGTTGAAGATGTCGTCAGGCAGGGCGCAGATTTAGAAGCGCAAGACTACTGGGAGCGGACTGCCTGGCTCTTTGCCATTGAAACAGGTGACATCGCGAAAGCGCAATTTTTGCTTGAGCGCGGCTCAAACCGTGAGGCGTGGGGCCGCTGCGGTCAGCCGCCACTGTTTTACGCCGTTGTAAACGAGCATTCTGCAATGCTGAAATGGCTGCTGGACATTGGAATAGATGTTCACCAAGCTGATGAGTTCGGTAACACCGCGCTGATTGAGGCGGTTAGTTATGACAACTTAGAGGCAGTCAATTTGCTTTTAGCTGCGGGCGCGGAGGTAAACCACGAGGGTAACGCCGGACCCGCGCTTTATCATACGTCCAATCGCGCAATAGTGATGCGACTATTAGAGGCCGGAGCGGACCCGCAGGAGCTTTCTTATGAAGGGCGTCGAGTGCTACTTGGTTATCCTCCTGAGCCTGACGCAGAACTGCTTGCTGTGTCTGCCGAAGATTTCCGCAAGTTTCGCACACCCCGGTTTGGGGTGAATAACCCAGAGCAAATGAAAAACCCGTTTTGGGAAGGGATGATCCGCTCTGGGCTAAACGCTTACCAAGCCGAGGTGCAGATTGAGGGTGAGCGCAACTATAAGGTAAGACTTGGCCCAATCTGGTGCGCGGAGCGGTTCGGCCAATCGCTCACTTTTCTCGCAGATGGACGCATCGTGCAGGTCGCTGGGGAGCATGAGGACGGCTATGACCCGGACTTCTGCATCTACAACGATGTCTTTGTCCATGACCCCGATGGCAGTATTACGATTTACGGCTACCCCGAAGATGTTTTCCCGCCGACGGATTCTCACACAGCTACCTTGAGCGGCAAGTACGTCTATCTTATTGGGTCACTTGGCTATCAAGGCACACGCCGATTTGGAGAGACGCCGGTTTATCGCCTAGATACTGACACCTTCCAAATAGAGCGGTTCAGCACAAGTGGCGACAATCCCGGCTGGATTTACAAGCACCGGGCAACATTGTCTGGTGATGCCGAAATCCGAGTCGCCGGCGGCAAAATCGCAACGGAAACGGGCGGCAGAGAAGACCATACAAACAACGCCGACGCCTATGTTCTGAACACCAAGACGGGTGTTTGGGCGGTTACGACTTCTTAGCGCGGGGGTGTGTCTTCTCATAAATTTCCTGCAAGCGTTCGGCAGTGACATGGGTGTACATCTGGGTTGTGGCGACGCTGACGTGGCCGAGCAGTTCTTGGATGAGGCGCAGGTCGGCTCCGTTGGACAGCAGGTGCGTCGCAAAGGTGTGACGCAGGACGTGGGGCGTGATTTTGAGGTGGGTGGAGGCTTCGGCGCAGTAGCGGTCAAAGAGCTTGCGGACGCCCCGGTCGGAAATGCGCTTGCCGTAGCGGTTGACAAACAAAGCGCCGTCGTCTTCGGCAGCCAGCATCAAGAGGGCAGGGCGGCCTTTCCGCATGTACCGCTGCAAGGCGAAGACTGCTTGACGGCCTAACAGCGTGACGCGCTCTTTATCCCCCTTGCCGATAACCCGAATGACGCCTTCATCGTAGTCAACATCGGTGACAGACAGCGTCACAAGTTCCCCGGCCCGCATTCCGGACGCATAGAGAGTCTCTAAAAGGGCGCGGTCACGCAGGCCAAGCGGCTTGGTCAAATCAGGCGCGGCGAGCAGCGCATCTATCTCGTCAGGCCGCAGGAACTTGGGCAGCCGCTGCTCTAGCTTGATGCTTCTGAGGCCGGCAGCGGGGGAGCGGGCGATCAATGAGTGCCGAGCGAGGTGGGAAAAGAACGAGCGCAGAACAGCCGTTTTACGGGCGCGGGAGGCGCGGGATAACTGCTGCGCCTGCATCTCAGCGAGGTACGAGCGCAGAAGGGCGGCGTCCACAGCATGAATGTCCGTTACGCCTGACGCTGCCGCAAACTCGATAAACTGCCGCAGGTCTTCCGCGTAGGCTTTGACCGTGTGCGGGGACGCGCCTTTGACATTCGCCTGCGCGTCTAAAAAAAGGTCGCGGCAGGCTTCGATCATAACGACAAAGCAGGCATCCAGGCATCCAGCGCCGACAGGCCGCGCTCGGCCAGCAGGGTGTTCTTCTCTTTTTTGTCCCGAACACGCTCCGGCAGCGGCGGAACAATGCCCCAGTTGGCGTTCATCGGCTGGAAGTCTTTGCCGTCATAATGCGCGACATAATTCGCCAAAGCGCCCAGCATAGTCGTGTCGGGGAGCGTCAGAAGCGGCTGGCCCAGCAGATGCCGCGCGGCATTACGGCCCGCCAGAATGCCCGTTGCCGCCGACTCGACATAGCCTTCCACGCCGGTGATCTGCCCGGCGAAAAAGACATTCGGGTACGCTTTCATTTGGAGCGTATCTTCTAACACTTGGGGCGACTGAATATAAGTGTTGCGGTGAATAACCCCATAGCGGACGAACTCAGCATTTTCCAGTCCGGGGATCATGCGGAAGACTCGCTTCTGATCGCCCCACTTCATGCGGGTCTGAAAGCCGACCATGGAGAACAGCGTCGCCGCACGGTTTTCCTGACGGAGCTGAAGGCAGGCCCACGGACGATGCCCGGTGCGCGGATCAGTCAGGCCCATCGGCTTCATCGGCCCGAACGACAGCGTTTTAGGGCCGCGTGCTGCGAGGACTTCAATCGGCAGACATCCCTCAAAGTAGGGGACTTTGGCCTCATGCTCGGCCAGCGGCGCAAGCTCAGCGGTGGAAAGCGCTTCATGGAACGCCTGGTACTCGGCTTTAGAAAATGGGCAGTTCAAATAAGCTGCATCGCCCTTGTCGTAGCGCGACGCGAGGAAAACGATGTCTCGGTTAATCGTAGACGCATCAATTGTCGGTGCGACGGCGTCATAAAAGAACAACTGAGACTGTCCGGTCAGCCGCCCGACTTCCTCTGCCAGCGCATCAGAAGTCAGCGGCCCTGTGGCGACAATATAAGGCTTGTTCTCGTCAATGGCCGTGACTTCCGCACGTTCCAGCGTGATGTTTGGATGGCTTTCCAATTTGCCGGTGATGCAGGCCGCGAATAAATCACGGTCTACGGCAAGCGCCTCACCGGCAGGCACACAGGATGCATCCCCGGCGGCGACAATGAGCGAGTCGAGCCGCCGCATTTCTTCTTTCAGCAGCCCGGCGGCGTTCGTGAGCGCGTTCGACTTCAACGAATTAGAGCAAACCAGCTCGGCCAGCTTGTCCCCAACATGCACCGGGGTCGGCTTGACCCCGCGCATCTCAATCAGCCGCACCTTCGCACCCGCGTTTGCCGCCTGCCACGCGGCCTCGCTGCCCGCCAGCCCGCCGCCGATAATTGTGATTTCGTCAGTCATTCTGTTTCTTTCAATCCGATAGCCCGAAACGACTCGCTCGCAATCGGCTTGTCGGCGAGAACACACTCGGCACAGTAAACGGCTACGCGCTTCCGCCAAAGCCAGCGCTGCACCTGTGGGCTGTGCAGGTCATCAGGCTTTTCGTAACTCATCGCCCAAATCGCTTTGAGCATTAAAAACACGTCGAAGTAAGCTGATAAGGCCGGAAGACCCTGCGCTAAGTATATTGCGTCGACTTGGGCGAGAAATGCTGTGACTTGCTGGTGATCAAAATCCCAAAGGCGCATTGTCCCGGTGCCATCCGGCTTCGGGTGGTCCCAAAGCCGCTGAAAGGCAATCGCCGTCACCGCATCCAGCCCGGCAGGGGCGATAAAGCGCACTTCAAAGTCAATGACCCCGCCCGGCAGGATATTAAACGGGGACAAATCACCATGTGTCAAAACCAGAGGTAACTCCTGTAAGCGCACCTCGGCCTTTGCGACTGCCTGCTCAAGCAGCTCTGATAGATCAGGATTCTGATGCAGAACATTCGCTGCTTGGATGCCGCTCCGCAGCTCCGACGGTCCAGTTTGGCGGCAGGATGGGTTGATTTGGGCGGCAAGAAACTGAAGACTAATTATGCAAAAAACGCCAAAGGCTTCGTCGCTGATGCGGCCGCTCTCCGCATATTCGCGCCAAAGCAAGTCACCAAAGTTCTCGGCACCGACCGATCTCTCGACAAAGTAGCCTAAGCCATTAGGGAGCTGCCCAATTTCTGTCACTTCCGGCACTGGAAAGCCGTTTTGCCATAGCATTTTGCCGAACGCCGCTTCATTGCGAACAGCGGTCACTTCGCCGGTTCTGAGGTAGAGGCTGCCATCCAAAGAACGATAAACATCTCCAAAGTGAGCAATGGCCCCTCGTTCTTTGACGAAAATCCAGTCACGAAGATTAGGAGCGGCAGCTTGACTGAACTGGTCCATAACGCGCCGTTAAAGCTCGTACTCGTCCACAGGCGAGAAATAAATCACCGTGCAGATGTCGTTTTCCGTGACTTCCCGGCCGTAGATGCGGCCCAGCAGTGGAATAACTTCCTCTTTGGTGCGAAACTCCGGGTTCTCGCGCTGCACGTCACGCGGGGACAACTCGCCGCAGGGCTTGACTTCGACGGCATCTAAAATGGCGCAGTAAATCTTTTTGCGCCGCGCGAAGCGCTGTCCGACCGTAACCCAGACAATCTGGCCGGTCTGGTACTTGTCGCTTTTGTCGCCCAGGCGAATGGTCGCAGATTTGCGGCCTTTCTTGAGGGCGTCCCCATATAAATCTGTGTAGAAATTCAGCGCTAACATGAAATTGGATCATCCCCTGGCTTGTGTACTTGTTTCCGTCAGAAGGGCAGGTGGGCGAACACAAAGTTCGCACCCTACACCATTTCGTTCTATCCCGTAGGGGCGAACCTCGTGTTCGCCCTCCCTCTTACGCGCCTCTTATTACGCCTCTTGATGTGCCTGCGTCTTGCCTACACCGCCGCCAGCTCACGCTCGGCTTCCGGCGCCTCAGCTTTGACCGGCAGCGCTTCTTTGTAGTCGCAGCCCTCACCCATACACTTGATCCCGATGACGCGCCCGCCGCGCATGGTGTTCTCCATCAGCGGCGATTTGCACTTCGGACATGGCCGGCCAATCGGCTTGCCCCAGGCGACAAAATCACACTTCGGATAGTTGCCGCAGCCAAAGAATGTCGCGCCTTTTTTGCTGCGCTTCTGCACGACTTCGCCGCCGCACTTGGGGCAGGGGACATCAATCTTTGCCGATGCCGGCTGCTTGGTTGTCTTGCACTCCGGGTAGTTCGTGCAGGCAATAAACTGGCCGAACCGTCCAACCCGAACCGCCATTTCTGCGCCGCAGTTCGGGCAAGCTTCGTCAATCTTTTCCGCTTCCGGGCGCACAATTGTCTTGCAGCCTGGATAATCCGAGCAGGAAATAAACTCGCCGTAGCGGGAAGCGCGAATGACCATCGGCTTGCCGCAGGTCGGGCAGTCCTGACCGGCTTCGCGCGGCGGCTGCTTCAAGCTTTCCATCTCCGTGCCGGCTTTGGTGACGCTTTCGGCAAACGGGCCATACCAGCGGCGCATCATGCCGACCCAGTCTTCTTTGCCGTCGGCAACCGCATCAAGCTGGGCTTCCATTGCCGCTGTAAACTTGACATCTAAAATTTCCGGGAAGTGCTTGACCAGCAGGTCATTTACTGTGGTTCCAAGCTCCGTGGGCCGAAAGCGCTTCTCGGACAGCTCGACATACTGCCGGTCCTGAATGGTTGCGATAATCGCGGCGTAGGTGCTGGGCCGCCCGATGCCTTTCTCTTCCAGGGCTTTCACCAGGGTTGCTTCGGTGAAGCGCGGCGGCGGCTCGGTGAAATGCTGCTTGGGCGTCAGCGCCAGCAGTTTCAGCGCCTGTGCTTCAGTCAGCGGCGGCAGAGGCTGCTTGTCTTCATCTTCCACTTTCGCAATGTCGTCTTTGCCTTCTTGGTAGACGCGCAGGAAGCCGTCGAACTTTTGGGTTGACCCGGTGGCCCGGAACGTAAAGTTTTTGGCCGTGATGTCTACTGTCACGACGTCAAAGACCGCCGGGGCCATCTGCGAGGCCACAAAGCGCTGCCAGATCAGTTTGTACAGCCGCTCCTGGTCGCGGGACAGCGACTGGGCAACCCTTTCAGGCAAACGCGCCACGTCAGTGGGACGGATGGCTTCGTGGGCATCCTGCGCTGCGCCGCCTTTTTTGTACTGCTTGCCGGCTGATGCCGTGTATTTCGCGCCGTAAGTTTCCACAATCAGCGCCCGCGCTGCCGCCTGCGCTTCGTCGGCAATGCGCGTCGAGTCGGTCCGCATATAAGTAATCAGGCCGACATGGCCCTCGCCGGGAACGTCGACGCCTTCGTAAAGCTGCTGGGCCACCTGCATTGTCTTTTTGGCATTAAAGCCAAGCTTGCGGGACGCTTCCTGCTGGATCGTGCTGGTGATAAACGGCGGGGCGGGGTTACGCCGCTTTTCGCTGCGCTTGACGGATTTGACGGCATATTCCGCGCCGTCTAAATCCGCCATCACTTGGTCGGCGGTCTTCTGGCTGCCGATCTCAATTTTTTTGCCGCTCTGCTCAATCAGCGCTGCGTCGAACTTGTGCTTAGTCGTGTCCGGGGTCAGCGATGCCGTAATGGACCAATACTCCACTGGTTTGAACGCCAAGATTTCGCGCTCACGGTCCGCGATAAGACGCACGGCGACAGACTGGACGCGGCCTGCGGACAGCCGGGGCCGGACTTTCTTCGCCAAAATCGGGCTGATTTTGTAGCCGACAATCCGGTCAAGCTCGCGCCGGGCCTGCTGGGCGTTCACCCGGTCCATGTCAATTTTGCGCGAGTTCTGAAGAGCGGCCTGCACAGCGGTTTTCGTGATCTCATTGAACTGAATGCGGCATGGGTCTTTGAGGCCAAGAGCCTCTTGAAGATGCCACGAAATCGCCTCGCCTTCGCGGTCCGGGTCGGAAGCAAGGTACACGACGCTTGCGTTCCTTGCGGCAGCCTGAAGCTTTCGGACAACGTCTTCGCGCTCAGGAATAACTACATACGTCGGCGCGAAATCGTTCTTGATGTCAATGGACAGCTTCTTTTCCGGCAAGTCACGAACATGCCCCATACTGGCTTCCACTTGATACTCGCTGCCGAGAAAGCCCTTCAATGTTTTCGTTTTTGCCGGCGACTCGACAATAATTAATTTCTTTGCCATTGTGCGTCTTCAGTTCCTTGTATTCTCCCATTATAACACTCAAACTGCGGTTTTCGTTACCAACACCCGAAACCCTCATGAGAACGCTTTTTCTAGGGAACATTTTATTCGCATTTGCTGTCTTGATTGCTGGGCAGAAGGACGTTATAAGGCCGCGCAACACGCTTTGTGCATCGGTTTCGCGCATTTTCTTCGAAAGCCCGGTAAATCTACCAGATTACGCCAAAAAATTTACCGTATTGTTGTCAAGGCTACTATTCATCTACTTGAAATCTCCGTGTTAGCGGGTATGATACTTGCGACGCTAAGTTTGCTGGGTTGGTTTCGTATTTCGCCAAGACTTCTGCCAAAAAGATAAAAGGAATTATTATGCTTTGCACTTCTCCGCAGCGTGCCGCCTTTGTAAACAACTCTGCTCTCCTGGCCGGACTGGCTTTGATTGGATTGGCTTCTTTCTCCGCAATTCCCGCAGCGGCCATGCCCCATTTGCCGGTACCGTCGGAGTCGTTTCTCAACTATCATGCGGCAAATGTCGGTCAGTTGTCCCAAGAGGTCACACTTGACCCGCAGGTGCGAGCGCGTTTGGCGAAGCACTACCACATCACGCAGGCGCAGATGACGACCTATATTCACAACAATCTGGTTCTGCGCCGCTTGCAGCACGCGGGGAGCTACCGCGTTGCCTGCGTCCGGCGCGACGGCAGCGAATACTACATGGAAGAGCATCTGCCGGCGGGAACCCCCATTTTCGCGTCCCGTGCCACCAACCAGCCTATTCTAAAACTGGCCTGCGGCAATCCAATGGCGACCACGCTGCCGGCAACCGTCTTCCCGAACAAGCCGCTGATTGCGGCTAAACTGGCATCGACTCCGGTGATGATGGCTGCCGCTGATCTCAACACGCCGCCGGTGCTGACCGCGATTGACGGAACGCAGGCGGATTTGGTGACGCCCGATGACAGCAACATCGCTCCGCCAGTTGTCCTGGTGTCTCCATCTATCCAGGCCCTGGGCGGCTCTTCCGGGCTGGGCAGCCTCTTTCCGCTTCTTGCCGGGGCCGGGGCGGCGGTTGCCATTGCCGGTGGCCACAGCGGCTCAAGCTCCAGCGGTCCTGCTCCGCTTGGAGCAATCCCCCAGGCCGTGCCGGAAGCCTCCACGGTCACGACCTTTGGCCTTCTGGCACTCGCAACCGGCCTGCTGCTGATCGTGCGCCGCAAAGCCCGCCCCACAGGCGCTTAGGCGCAGCCGTGCAGGCATATCGAGAGCGCCCGGCCATCTGGCCGGGCGCTTTACTCATGTGACTTTGCTTCCACTCTCAGATAAATCTCTTGAGGTGCCTCCTCGAAATACTTGAACAAAGCAGGACACAGCCAGCCTTCCATGTCAAGTTCCGCCGAGCGATAGACATTGCCGCTTAGTTCTGACCGCACCCAATCCAGCTTTTGCGTGCAGCCGGGAAATGCAGAAGCCGAAAAGATAATGCGAAATCCTTTCTTGGCATCGGGGATGCCTGCGACTAATGCGTCAATCATCGTGTCTGCTCCGCCGACAAACGGCTCCTGCTCCAGCCCGACGCGCTCATCATCGAAAACCCAAAGCCCCTCATAATCGTAGGGCGCGATGACAAATAAAGAGTTCATTTCTTCCTCTCCAGCTTAAAAGTTTATAGTACCCGGACGAAGGCGTTGCCGGGGACGCGCTTGGCAAGGCCGCGCAGCTCCAGTAGGGTGAGTATGCCTGTGACCTGCGGGGCGGAGAGGCCGCTTTCCTGAATCATGCCCTCGGTCTGACGTGGATGCAGCGTCAGCATGTCTAAAATGCGTCTCTGCTCCGGTGGCAAGTTTGGGATGGGTTTTGCGGCAGGCGGAGCATCTGGGGCGGCAAGAGACAAAAAGCCAAGCTCAGATAGGATGTCGTCGACGCATTCCACCAGCTTTGCACCGTCCTGAATCAGCTTGTGGCAGCCGGCACTATGCCCCATGCCGATTGGACCGGGGATTGCAAAGACGTCCCTGCCCTGATCTCCGGCCTCACGCGCCGTGATCAAAGAGCCGCTGTCCGCCGGGCTTTCTATCACAAGCACGCCCAGTGATGACCCGGAAATCAGACGGTTACGAGCCGGGAAATGCCAGGGTTCAGGCCGGGTTCCCATGCCGAACTCGGAAACCACCGCGCCGCGTCCGCCCTCGGCGATCTCGCGGTATAAGGCGCGGTTGCTGGAAGGGTAGGCGATGTCAACGCCGCAGCCCAGGAACGCGATTGTCCGGCCTCCGCCTTCTAAAGCGCCCCGGTGCGCCTCTGTGTCCACGCCGAGCGCTCCGCCGGACACAATGGTCAAGCCGCGCCGGGCCAGATCACGGGCGAACTGCCGGGCCAGCCCCAGCCCGTAGGATGTGGCGCGGCGTGAGCCGACAATCGCAATGCTGAACTTATCTTCGGGAATAAGCTCGCCCCGAAGGAACAGTACCGGCGGCGCGTCCGGCAGCGGGCGCAGGTTTGCCGGATACACAGCATCGTGCACGGTGACAAGCCTCGCCCCGCTTTTCTCTAAGCCAGCAGTTGTTTTGGAAAAATCCTGCCGGCGCACAGCGGCCAGGCGGGCCAGACGCTTCTCGCCGAGCTGCGGCTGCTTTTCTTTCCAGCCGGCCGGCAAATCGCAGAACACGGCGGCAGGGCTGCCGCCGTAGGCTTCCAGCAGGCTGTTCAGCCGGTGCGGTGCGAACTCAAGCGCATGAAGCCGCAGCCAGTCTTCGGCTGCGGCAGGCGCTTCCGGCGCAAGGGGAGCTTCTATAAGCAGCGGGCCTTCCATAGCCATGACAACCTCCTTGAAATTATTCTCGGCCTAGAACGGGGTCAGCGGCGGCGGCGGCGGCGCACCGAAGTTGCGTCCACCTGCGCCGGGGTAGCCGCGTCCGAAGGGGTTAAAGCGCCCGCCGCCCCGATTGGTGGCGTTGTTCCGCACAGTAAAGTGCCAGTTCTGGCTGACTGTGTTGCCGCGCCAGTCAGACGCCTTCACAGTAACCTGATGATCGCCTTCGGTCAGAGGCGTCGTCAGTGTCCGGTAAATCGCGCTGGCATCAGCATGATATGCGGCGTCCGGGTCAGGCGCACCGTCAAACTCCATCGTGACGGTTGCCGGGTTGATGCCGCTGCCTTCGTCTGTAATCAGCGCCCCGTAAGTCAGGCCGTCGGTGGGGACGGTTGCGCCGGACGCCGGGGCAAGCTGGACAACTTGGGGAGGAACATCGTCGGGCGCATCATGCCGGAAGGCGCTCAAAGAACCGTCATCGCTGACGACATACAATGTGCCATCTGCGACAATTGGGGGAGCGAACACATTTACTATGGTCTGCTTCGGCTGGCTATCGGTTGCCGTGCCCTGCATGGCGTAGCGCCAGAGCAGCCCGCCGCTGCCGGTGTCGTACCCGGACACGATGCCGGGCTGGGTTGTCACCACCAGCATATTCCCCGCAAGCAAAGGTGGAGCTGTGGGAGCGCCGGCTATTGTGGCCTTCCACCGCTGGCGTCCCCCTGCGCCGAGAGCGTACAAAGTGTTGGACTGGGTGATAATAAAAGTCGCGTCCGGCCCGAATGTCGGTGGAATAAGAACATTTGTCGGCAGCTTGATTGTGGACCGCTGCCGCCCGCTGCTCGGATCAAGAAGGAAAAGCGTGTCTCCCGCCGTCACATACAACAGCCTGCCGTCATAGACGACCGGCACAAGGCTTGGGTCGGCGTCAAAAGGGGATCCCCATGCCTTGCGTCCCGTTGTAGCGCTAAGGCTGTAGACCGTATTATCCGAGGAAGTGAAAACGACCAAGCCGCCGGTAACCACCGGCGAAGTCAGCACCGCGCCGCCCGTAGTCACGTCCCACAGGGTCTGGCCGGACGCCGTGCTGAGGGCATAGCAGTGGGTGTTACCGCTGCCGAAGTAAACCGTGCCGCCGCTGACTACCGGCGCGGAGCGCAGCGCCCCGTCCAGCTTAACTTTCCAAACTTCTTTCCCCGTCGCGGCATCCAGCTTGCACGCCTCGCCGCTGTCGTCGGTCACATACAAAAAGCCGCCGTCCAGCGCGGGGGTTGCGGAAAAGACTGCTGTGGATTTGCTTGTGTCTGCCGGGTACTGCCACTGGGTTGAACCGTCCGCCGCGTGAACGGCATAGACACTGCTGCCGGAAACAAAATACACGCTGCCATTTGCATAAACGGCAGAGGCCGGGTTATTTGGAGCGGCAAGAGTCGTGTGCCGCCAAAGAAGGGACAGCGGCGCCGCCAGAGTTTCGGGAGAGACCCCGGTATGGCCCAAATCGCCGCGGTAGAAATCTACCTGTGCCTTTGGAGCGCCAGCCACAGTTGCGGGAGGAGCCGGAGTATCAGCATGAGAAGCCGGCAGGAACGCGGCGCTGGTTCCCATCAGCAGCACTGCCAGGGAAAAACTAGTTTTAGTCACAAGCATTGATCCTTGAAAAGATGATTGAATTATTTGCGTCGCTTTTCATCATCGCGCCATTCGGTTTCGGAGGTTGAGAAGCCGGAGTTCTTCCAAAGCTTCTCCAGGCGCCGCCGCTCCTGCCAGTCTTTCCAGCGTCCAGTGAAATCGAAAAAGCGGCGCTGCGCCGGCGACCCGTCCAGCGTCGTGCGGAACGCCGGTCGCGCCGGTCGGCTGTCCATCCGCAGATCCGGCCCTCGGCTGGCTTGACGCGGCGTGCGATACGAGTCAAAGCCCGCCCAGGAGCGGCCATAGCGGACGTACAGCAGGGCAGCCAAAAGCCCGCCGCAGGCAAACACCCCAAAAATTGGGCCATACGACAGCAGTGTCATCACCGTCACAATGACGGCGATGTATTTTGCTTTGAGGGGGAAAAAGTAGAGCCGAAAGGTCTGCTCCGGGTTCAGCATACAGAACGCCACAATCACTGCGCCCAGCGGCAAATTAAATCCTGAGAGAATCGGAGGCACTTGACGAAAAATCACGCCGCCAAGCAGCATGGAAAGTGCGGAAATGGCAGTAACGCCTGCGAGGAAACCGGCATACCGTGCGCTGCCCCAGCTTCGCTCCAAACTGCCGCCGCTCAGCCAGAAAAACACGCCGCTAATCACCAAAGGCAGCACAGACGGCTCGAACAGCGGGTAGGTCAGGACCGTCCAGGGCGTGACAATGATGTTGCCCGCGTTAAAGAGCAGGTAATGGAGGAGAAACGGAGCGGCGATGTTAGGCGAGAAAAATGCGTTAAAGAATGTCATCACGCTGACAAACAGCAGAGTCATTGTGACAGGGATGCCGCCGCGCGTGACAAAGTTCCGCAAGCCATCCATCGGTGAATTCGGTGAGTTGTACCGCATTTCTTTGCTTTCCGACTAAGTGTTCAAGAACGGGCTATTTCTAAAGTGTGCGGTCCAGCGCCCGGTACTGGACTTCGCAGGTGGCCTGCGCCTTCCGGCGCGTTTTTTACTACCCTTTATAATACCCGCCAAGACACGGATTCGTTCGCCTATCGGCGTCAAGGCTTTTCGCGTTATTCCACAGACGGCAGCCTTTTTCCTGCTTCATCTTTCCTGCTTCATCTTTCCTGCTTCATCCCCAAAGCTTGCGGTCCAATGCGCGGTACTGAATGGCTTCGGCGACATGGGCGAGATGAATGTCGGCTTCGGCGTCTAGGTCGGCAATGGTGCGGGCGAGCTTCAGGATGCGGTCATAGGCGCGTGCCGACAGGCCAAGCTGGGAAATCGCGGCCCGCAGCAAATCTTTCACGTCGTCCGTGGCCCGGCAGAACTGCTTGATTTGACGTGCGCCCATGTGGGCGTTGCAGTGCAGGGTCGTTCCCTCAAACCGCTCCTCTTGCCGGGCGCGGGCGGCCAGCACCCGCCCGCGAATGGATTCCGACGGTTCGCCGCTGCCGCCGCCTTGAATCATTTCGTCCTGGCGCAGGCGAGGCACTTCAATATGAATGTCAATACGGTCCAGCAGCGGGCCGCTGATGCGCTGCAAGTATTTGGCGATAGTCGGCGGCGAGCAGGTGCAGGTTCTCACCGTGTCCCCGTAGTAGCCGCAGGGGCAGGGGTTCATCGCCGCTACCAGCATCAGCTTTGCCGGGTAGGTCATAGTGGCAGCGACGCGGGCGATGGTGACATGGCCGTCTTCCAGCGGCTGCCGCAAAACTTCCAGCACGTCGCGCCTAAACTCCGGGAACTCGTCTAAAAACAGAATGCCGTGATGCGCCAGCGACACTTCGCCGGGCCGGGGCGAGGAGCCGCCGCCGGCGAGTGCGGCATTCGAGATAGAGTGATGGGGCGAGCGGAACGGGCGCTTCGTTACCAGCGACGTGTGACTGCCGAGCAGTCCGCCGACCGAATAGATTTTGGTTAATCCGACCAATACGACTCGTTGGGTAAATGCACTACTAGAAAACACTGTCGGACATTCTCAGTTTAGCGCATTTTCTGTTCTCTGTCAAGGAGACCTCGAACCTCCAAGGGACAAATAAAGCCCGTGTTTACTGCTCATCAATCTTCATACCTCGGCATAAGCCGTATCCACGGGCTCCTTGTCACGCCCGTCGGCGGAATATGATCAGGCAACGGACTGACTTCCACTACGAGAGGCCACCGATTTGTCAAAGAACCCATCAAAATTACATGACGATCAGGCAGACTCTGCACCAGGCTTTCGATTGTTGCCTTGTCACAAAAGGCCGCCGCAGCTTTAGAGACCACGCGAATATCATCCTCATGAGCGATGGGAAGTACGAACAAATTGTCCAAAAGCCGAAGAACAACCGAAGGAATGAGCTCAGGCGAGTTGGTTGCGAGCATCAGCGACCAGCCCACATGCCTAGAGCGCGTCACGGCGTTGATCAGAACCGCATCGGAGGCATAGAAGTGAGCTTCATCCATCAAAATCTGGCAGTAATGATCCGTGCCGTCGGCCCGCTCACGCTCGCAGATGCGCTCCAGGGTCTGCATCGTAGCCCTAAATAGTGCTTGCCTGATCGCAGGAGAAAGCGGCAGCATCTCGAAGACGATGGGCTGCCCCTCCTGATGTGCAACTTTGTAAGCAGCAGCTAAGGTGCCTTCATGAATTTCACCCTGTCCCGTCTCCTCCGCGAAGATTCCCATATCCCGCAATTTTTCGAGCCGATCTATAATGGCAGTCTGAACCATGTCGTTCTTGCTGAAGTGCTGCTCCAGGAGCCATGGCAGGTCAATAGTGTAAACCTCACGATTTTCCGCACATTCCCGACGCCGCTCCTTGAAGAACTGGGGCAGGCGCGTAGAGAGTGTCGTTTCTGAGTTAGAGCCAGGCAGAAGCGGAGCAATCATACCGACCAGCGTCTCAATGATCGAGGGACCAACTTCACTGAGACTGATCCAATAGTTCTTTCCGAGCCGCATGATTTGAGTACCAGGCAATCGATATTCATAGTTCATGTCGAACACGACTACAGGCAGTTTGTGCGCCTGCATCGCCAGGATGAGATGCTTCAGGAGATGGCTTTTGCCGCGCCCTTTGTTGCCGAGCAGCAGGCAGCACTGCCCGAATTGAGCACCGTCTAGCTTCACGGACTCTCCGCCGTAAGCCGTAAATTCCCGTGTCGGAACCTGCGGACTGCGAACCACGTGAGAGAGCAGTTCCTGGGAACTAATGGGCACAATCTCTGAGGCACGCCCAGGCACCCATCCATTGAAGTCGCTCCAGCACTCGCCGCTGAGCCTCGCCCGTATCTTGCATTTCGCGACTTTGAGCTGCTGAACCGCCGTGCTGCCGTCTTCAGCGTTGTAGATATGCTTCGTCTCGGCATCCGCTTTTTCGAGCAGCGTTTGGACCTGGCCCACCAGAAACCCGTCTAGGTCCAGTGTCGAGTTCTCGATCACCTGGACCACTACGCCGCGAGTTTTATCAGGCAATTCCCGCACGGCGAAGGCCGTTCCTGCCACCGCGTCAGTTTCATGCGGCGAGTAGATCAAGGTAACATCCCTGCCGTTAATTGTTGTGATTTCCATAGTGTTTACGTTTACGCTGGCGCAGTTGCGTCGGCGACTTCTACCGAGAATGTAACGATCACGTTGATGATTACTTGAAGGTGCCTCCGAATGGCGCAAATGCGCCCTTGAGGGAAACGGCTTGGCGTTTTGGTCTGAGACTAAACTCACGCGCCGCCTGTACCTGAAGCGCAAGATAATCTGCCGACGAAATGTAGCATGCTGCGTGCGCCTGGGCAAGGAGACTGGGGTAGCCGCAATAAATATCAGCGCTTTGATAAAACCTTCGGATCGCTTCGGCGTCTGTGATGCCTGGCGCACATTTAACATCCATCCGAAAGGTCGGACCGAACGGTGAAAGCCGTGCGGCATGAACCGATCCCAGGACACGGTCTGCGCGGCCTCCGTGCTCAGAATCAGCTTGTGCGTCTTCCCATTGCAAGATCGGCGTCAACGGGCGGTGGCAAGCAACTTGCAACTTATCATCCAGCCAGTATGATACAGCTCGTCCGCCGACGACAAGTTCAGACTTTTTGCTGATGCCGATTATGCTACTGCCGTCACGTCCCGCCAGATAAGCGATTTGGTTCAAGAACGCGTCTGGTGTGTCACGGGAGCGGAGCGTCAGTGAGCCATCTAAAAGGAGAGTTCCATTTTTGATGGAGGCAGCAGCGAGCCGCTGGCAGTAGCGCTCAAGTCCTGCCCGAAATCGGTCGGCTAGATACTTGCGCCCGCCGACGCCGTCTTTCAGCTTTCCTGCTTGATAGCCTCCGCTGGCGCTCCGCTCGGCGACAACGTAGTAACCTGGATCGCCGAGCCACTGCCCGAGCGTCAGTAGAAGCTCCGCTTCGTGCTCCCAAGCCAGGAAGATCGGCCCTGACCGCACCAGCCCCGTCATCGAACGCGCTCCGTCCCGCACCACGATGGCACCTCGCAGGGCGATCACCAGGCCGTCTGCCGATTCACCGAGTCGCATGACGCTTGCATCGACGGCGGCGATTGGGCAGCGCTCGTCGGGGGAACGCCGTAAAAACGGCACCACATCGGGGATGTCCTCGGGTGTCTCAATAGGATAGAGTGGCGAGGTAGGGATGTCATGATGCCTTTCGCCCTCTTCGTCGGGTTCCTCCAATCCCGCTGAAGGCATGAAATTTACGCCCATGCTTCGTTTCGGGCCGTGGCGTTTTAAGTCTTCAAAGAATTCCTCAAGCTGTTGGCGTATCCGCCCTGGGTTTGCCATATTTGCTCCGAGCGGCGACGGCTGTCCGTCGCACAGTCTTATATAGGTTAATAACCGCCTATTGTGTTAATCCTACCCCAAATTTGCATTCGAGTCAAGGGTGTAGTAAACTCTTTTTGATGCCCATAGAATTTTTTCCAGAGGAACACAAAGAGTTTCAGTCCGTACTTCGGGGGTTGCGTGCTGAGCAAAAGATTTCCCAGGCACACGTCGCTCGGAGTATGGGAGTTAGCCAGCAGACAGCGGCACGCTTCGAATCAGGAGAACGCCGCATGGACTTGGTCGAGCTTCGGCACTGGTGCCTTGCCGTCGGCGTCTCCATAGAAGAAGTAGTGCAGCGCTTCTTGGCAAAGGTAAAGCGCAAGCCTGATGGGAATTTGGCGGGGGCGTAGTTACGGCGAGGAAAACATAATAGACGCAAGACTCCATTCGAGGAGTCTCGCGTCTATTAGGTTCGAATGCGCCAAGGAGTTTTCTGCCAGTCAGTTAAACCCGTGAGTTATAGCTGGCCCACCGCCCAGGCCGTGACGACGCTGGGGACGCCGCATTCTTGGAGATGAGCCGACGCCGCATTTCTGTCCGCCGTGTTCGCCGACATCCATCCGCGTACACGCTCCAGGAAGACGGCGGGTGTAGTGCCATTGGCCTGTGCCCACTGCGACACCGCTGGCGGCGTGAGCGGTGTCGTGCCGCTCGCCTGCGGCGAGGCTGTTGGCACCGTCGAAGGCGGCATGTTGAGCGATGTTGCCTGAGGGTAGCCTGACGATCCACCCTGCTGGTACTGCTGAAGTAGAGTTTGGCAGCCACCCAAGGCGGTAGTGAACTTCTGGACCAACGGCGGGTTAAGATTGCCGATTGCCTGGCTTGCGAGTGCCTGTAGGTCAGAAAGCATCCGCGTCAGCCCCGACAAGTCGCGAACGGAGGCTGACCGCATACCCGACGTTCGGGCGGGAGGCTGAGCACCCTGCTCGTCGGTGTAAGGTGCAATCAGTGCTGCAGCCTGCTGGAGCTGAGAATTAAGCTGCTGACGAAGCGTCGGCGGCAGCTCCACGGCGTTGGCGGCAATATCCTGCGCGATTCCAACAGTGCGCCGCCAGACCAAGTCATAATTATTTGTCGGGTTTTGCAGTACGGTCTGGTTCATAAAGGCACCCATCTCATTGAAAACATTCGATAGCCCGTTACCGAGAACGTCCGCCTCCTGGGGCTGGCCGCTGGGCACAGCGGGGGCGTACTGGGCTGCACGCCGACCACCGCCCGCGACAGGGCGATACCAGCGCAGTTCGTCCGAGGCCGAGCTGAACGCGTTGGAATGTCCATCGGCATTATCTGTGTCATCTTCCAGGGACACGTCCAGACCCAGCCGCTGCAACTGCTGAGTTGCCGATTGGATTACTTCCTGTAGAAGCTGCCAGAACTCCCTTTGCCTGTTGTTCGTGATGATAAATTTGGTCGGCAACTTGGGAAGGCACTGCTTGAGGTCCTGAAGTTCATCTCGTGCGTTGTCGCATTGAGGGTTGCCGTAGGGCGTCTCGAATTTATGGAGTAGGGGGGCATTGGGGTAATTCGGGTTCATTGATCGTTTCCTCAAAACTGCCCCACCTCATGATCTGGGAACGAGGCGGGGCGGGGCATGGCCCCACGATTGACTACTATAGGGAAGCATCACAGTTGAGGATTGAACCCAGATCGTGTGGGATTGGCTGCTCAGCCTGCCATTGCCAGTGGCTCCCATATTCGTAATGTTCTGCGTCCAAGTTCTCTCCTCCTACACTGTAGACGACTTCCTTTCATTAGATTCGCAAAACAAGGCGGCGGCCCAAAAGTGGACCGTCGCCTTCTGCCGCGTATTACCGCATCGTTTTCTACATCAAGCTAATTGCCTTCGTTTCCCCGTTCGGATTTTGACAGCTCTGCCTCCAGTCGTGCGACGAACTCGCTGGGCTTGATCCCGAATGGGCGCAGGTACGCAAAAAGTTCAAGCACCATTAGCATCCGCTCCCCGCGCTCGATGGCCGAAACCGTCTGCCGCACCACATTTAGTTTAGCGGCGAGGTCCTCCTGGCGCATCCCCATTTCCTCCCGAAGTTGCCGTAGCATCCTGCTCATGGCACGGCTCTCGTTGGTATGTATGATCTTTTCCACTCCTTCATGGTGGAGTGTAAGCAAGTGTGCAACAAATCATGGCGTTGATAGGTATAATCGTAAGCAAGTATCTCTTTGAGAGCTAGGCACAAGCCTGCGCGGGCAACCCCTTTGCCAGTTCTGTCCGCATGTCGGCTTGTTGCCGTCAAGACCAAATCACTTAGGAGAGGCCCTATGGACGACTGGCAACGTGAACAAGACAGAGAGCTCTGGCGGGCGGCGCAGTACAGCCACATTTACGGTCAGAAGTACGCACAGAACTACCTGATGTGGGCGCGAGCCATTCCTGGCATCCTCTGGACCATCCTCATCGTGGTTGGCATCTGCGTAGCTTTCCCTCCTGTGCTGCTGTTCGGCGGCGTCGGCCTGCTTCTTTGTGGAGCGGCAGCGGCGTTCCTCTGGATCAAGAATGCAAGTCAGGTGAAGTCCCAGCGCCTTGTGCAGCGCGCCTCTATCGAGCGCCATCAAGTTGCTGTAGATCGCCTCGTCCACGACCTGAAAGTGGCGCTCGTCTCGGGAAGCGATGCCGCCGTCGGTGAAGTGTGCAAAAGCCTAACACGCGAGCAAGCGTTCCAATTTGCTATTCCTCATCTCCGAGTTGCCCTGAATGACATTGATCCCTGCCAGAGACTATGTGCGGTGCGTGGGCTGCGATGGGGAAAGCAGTGTTTTGTTTCTAACGATCAAGGCAGCACGACTGGAGTCGGCGATGAAGATTTGCCCTGGCGGATGCTAGACCGTGTCATCCAAGATGCACGAGAAACGCACCACCTCCGTGTCGCTGCTGCCATTGCGTCGGGGAATGGCGGCTTCACGCAAAACATCTCTGTCCTATCTGCTGGCATTAGTGATGCCAATGCTGATGTTCGAGCGGCTTGCTGTCATGCGCTCGGCAGGCTGATGGTTCTGCTGCGTGAGAACGAAGAAGAGCGCCGCGCTTGGACGGAAACCACCATCAAGCAAGTGGGACAGAACGCCCAGGTGCAGGTGCTCAATGCTCTCCATGACCCACACATTCGGGTGCGACTGGAAGCGGCTCAAGCACTTGGGGAATTTCGTGACCCGCGCAATCTCCGTCCGCTACAAGAACTCGCCGCTGACGGCACTCAGCCCGATACCGTAAGACGAGCGGCGTCCGAGGCGGTGGCTGCTATCAAGCAGGGCACTTCGGCCTAACTGCCTTCAATGCCATTAGTCACGATCATTTTAGCCGTTTACGATTGTTAATTTTCGAGGCGCGGCGGACCCTCCCCCGCCGCGCCTCTGCGTGGAGAACGTCATGCCAGGTTCATCCAATTCAGCTCCTCATTACACCAAATCCGCTCAGGAGCTTTACAACGCGGGCAAAGCCCACTGCCAGAGCGGTCAATACGATGCGGCGCTGTCCGAACTGCGAGAAGCCGCCGCCAAAACGCCAAACTCCGCCGCCGTCTATTTCTGGCTGGGAAAGACGCAGGCAGGGCGGGGAGACACGGCAGATGCGGTCGCCTCGTTCCAGCGGTCCGCCTGTCTGGACTCCACGAACGCCAAGCCGCACCTGGAGATGGGCAAGGCCCATGTTGCCGCCGACCAGCTTGGCGCGGCTATGGCGGCGTTGCGTCAGGCGCAGAAGCTTTCTCCTCATAGTGCCGAGCCGCTTCGTCAAATCGCAGCAGTGCTGATCCAGCAGTGCCAGTATGACGCGGCGTTTGAAGAGCTGCAGCAAGCCCTTCCGCTGGAGCCTGCCTCAGCACTGACGCATACAATTTTGGGGCGCGTTTACGATCTCAAAGGGATGAAGCAACAGGCGGACGCCGCTTATCGGGAGAGTGAGCGACTCGATCCGAGTATCTACGCCCAAGCGCAGATCGCAAACGGAGCGCAGATGGAGACGGCGGGGAACTATAGCGGGGCCATCAAGCAGTATCAGGCCGCCACTCTCACTGATCCCACTTGCTTAGACGCCTTCCTGCGCCTGGGCGGAGCCAACCTCGAAAAGAAATACGTCACTGCGGCTGCCGACGCCTTCCGCATCGCCGTTCGCCTTGATCCTAACTGCTTCGTCGCCCATTACACGCTCGGATGGCTCCTGCTCGAAATGAGCTTGGTCAATCTCAAGGCACTCCTCTTTAAAGCCAAAACCGCCCCGCCCGACGAGGCGATCCGTGTTCTACGCCGCGCCGTTGAACTGAAACCCGACGAGACTGCCGCGCATCTTGTCCTCGGCAAAACGTATCAGGCGGCGGGTGTGCGTCACCTGGCACGGGAGCAGTTCGAGCAGGTACTGGTGCTCTCGGCCAGCGGTGAGGATGCGGCGTTGGCGCGGGAGGCGTTGAAAGCGCTATAAGACAGCAGTTCTCGCACAAGTTTGCGGTGGACATTTCCGCCAAAAACGAGCTGGATGCCACTATTGAGCTGAGGTTATCCGAGTGCGTCGAAGGGGGATGTTCTGGCGGTGCGGGAGCCTTTTTCCATTTTATTGGCTGCCGCACTGTCAAACTAAGTTCGCGTTTTTCGAGGGCGAATGGAAGAGCAGTATTGAACGACGAACTGAAATATCAAATATGGGATGCGCTGCTCGTCGAACGTAATCCCGACGAGTTGGACCGCCTCCTGACGGCATATCCCCGCGCCGCGCGGGACCTATCCCTGCTGGCCGAAATGATCTGGTCGGAGGAGACTGCCGACCCTGATCAGTGGTCTTCGGAAAGCGGTAAAGTGCTGATGCGGCTGGCGAAGATAACCCTTCAACACGGCACGGACCTGGAGGATCGGCGGCACGAAGGATTGACGCCGTTGATGCTCGCCGTTAAGCGCGGCAACGGAGTCGCAGCCGAGTTCCTGATCCAGCGCGGAAGCATTTTGGAGGCGAGGGACGACCACGGACAGAACGTCTTACATTTCGCCGCCGACGGGCGCGACGGGCACATGATGAAGCTGTGCTTGGACGCGGGCCTCGACCCGAACCTGGCCGACGATGCGGGGCAAACTCCGTTGCACATCCTCTTCGACGGCACGTACCCAAATGCGCCTCGGCTTTCAACCTTACTGTTGTCAAGCGGCGCGTCGGTAGATGCTCAGGACAATCAGGGATTGACACCGCTTCACCTCCTTGCTGGAACCGAAATTTATCTCTGGGGAGAGGAGGATGAGCTTTTACGGTTGCTCCTGAACGCGGGAGGGCAGCCCTTCCGAGAAGACACGGACGGGGCAACGCCTTGGAGCCTCGCGCTTCAACAGGAAAATGACCGCTTCACGGCCTTCGTTCGAAAGGTCGCTCACGCAAAGGATGCCTCTGTTGATGGTGTGTGTGCTACGCCGATTCCTGATGAGATCGACTTGAACGATCTACCGTTCCTGGTGAATGATCTGATGGAGCGGACGGGGTGGGACTGGCGCTGGTGTCTGAGGACGTTTGAGGCGTTCCATGTGGCCTTGAAGACTGACAATGGGACGGCGGTGAGGCGCTATCTTAATGAGATTGGTCGTCGCGGCGATGAATTTCTTGAGCATCCACTGCATCGCTGGCGTGGCAAGGATGGGCGGACTCCCCTGCAAGCTGCCGCTGCCAATGGTCACATCGATGTAGTTCGGTCCATTCTGGACTTCGGGTGGTGGGCTGATGAGAAAACCGCCTGGTGCTACATCCCATCAAGAGCCATCGCCAGTGCTTCCCTGGACTCTTCCAGCATTTCGCACCCATGCTCCCCATAATTCCACGCACGAGCCACGGCCTCGGCCTGTTGGTTTGGTGGCAAAACCGTGGTGGTGTCGGGATCAATCATCCAGGCCACAGCTTGGGTCTCGGCATGTCGGCCCAGCGGCAGGCGGACGAGGCAGTCCAAGTTGGACTTGTCCACTTCCAGCCGCTTGTGCTTGGGCTTCTTCTTTGGCATCTTGCCCTCGGCCAGCAAGTAGCGGATCATCAGCACGAGCAATGAAGCCACGGAACGGTCGAGCGTCGGGATGGGAACTACGATCTGGTGTCCCCGTCCGCCCGTCTTGAAGAAGTGCGGCATTAGCCCTAGTCCCTTGATCAGCGCAGCCTCACGGCTGATCTCGTTGCTCACTTCGCCTTGGTCGCGGACGGGATCACCCCAGTTCCACGCGGGGTCCATGTCCACGTCGATCTGTAGGCGGCGTACGCGGGTGGCGTAGAATGGGTGCCGCCAGATTTCATTGCGCTCATAGACATTGAGACGAGCGTCCGTGGAGCCTAGAGCATTCTTGCCAGGGTTTCCCAAAGCGTTGAGCACGTTGATCAGCGTCATCGGCTTGTCTGGCCAATCGCGCTTCGGCTTATCATCTTTTTGTTTGGAGCCAGCCTGTTCAGCTTCCGCGAGAAGTAATTCAGGTTTCTTATCCAGCTTCTTTTTGTCTTCGGGGCGTAAGCCCGCCGTGACAGTCACCCACTGCTTCTTGCCTCGATGGTAACCCCATAGGTCATGCTGAACCAATCCGTCGAACAAGGCTGTCGCCACAGCGTATGTGTTCGGGCAGAACTTCTGCCAGTGCTTACAGTTACGGCTCCCAAGTTTCATGATCTGGTTCCAGCCATCGGGGTCGAGGTAGAACGCGGCGGGCTGTGTGTGAGCGTCGAAAATGCAGGGCGTCCACACGGTGGGGTCACGATCAGGGGCAGAGACCTGGTCGGAGGTCTCGAACTCGGAAGGAGGTTGTAAATTAGGCTTAGGCGGCGGAGGGAACGCTTCCCGCCAGTGCTCCCATGTCACGGACTCGCCGACGAAAGGCTCATCGGCGGTGCAGTTCCAGTCGGGCAGCCCGTATGGGAACTTTGTCCTGATCTCTTCGATGGTGTAAACAGCAGGTTGTGAAGAATTTTCCATGACCGAATAGAGTAAGGCCCGCGTGTTGGGTAGATTCACGCGGGCCATCAACGCCGCTGGTCAGGCGGCGAAGCCTTTCACCTCCGCCGCTACCCACGGCAGGTGATGTTAAATTCTCGCGCCCAGGGGACCAGCCTGACTGTGGCGCGGAGTCTTATTACCTTTGTTGTTGTGGATTATTCTGAAAAGCGCACAGCTCGGAAGATCGATTTGCAAATGGAATTATCGCGGATCGTCCTTCACTGGCCTTTCACTGGGATCAGGCATATTGGCGGAGAGCATGAGAAACTTCGTACCGTATCCCTGCAAGCTCCGAAAAAATACGACCCGTCATGCGCCAGTAGAAAAGGTTGTCGGCGAGAGGCTGAGAAGAGAGTCCCAGCCTTTCGCGAAATACTTAGAATCGGTGCGGTCGGCGAAGATCATGGCTGCGCCCTAATCCTGCGGAAATACGTCGCCCGCATCATCCGCGTCAGGTTTTCCTTAAAAGCTTCGGGTGATAAGTGCCTAGCTTCGATCCATAGACCAGAGTCAGTTACACCCTGGATGCCTTGCAGAGTCTTGAGTAGCTTCTTGTATATGACCTTCTTCCCAAGGTCCTGGGCTAGGCGGATGCGCTGGCTGATGTCTGTGATCATGTCCTTGCGGATGTTGCGTGCCCACGCCACTTGCTTGTCCGAGCCGCGCAGAGCAGGCAGCTCGTAGTCGGCGTCAAAGTCGGTTAAGGCATGGCTTTGGTGTTCCAACCAGCAAAGAGGGCACAAGCGGTGGGCGACGTTCTCTTCCACCCAGGCGGCAGCGGCATCTGGGTCAACGTAAGCGGGAACCAAATTGGGATGCCCGCAGGAGGCTACGAACTCCAGGTCATCATGGGGCTCGGCAATGTCGTCGTAGTTCAGTGTGTTCATGAGTTGCGGTTCCTTTAAATCTGACAGTAGCAATTGTGGTTGCGTCCAAAACATTGTTGTTTGCAATACCAAGGCGGCATCAACTCTGATCCCACTATATATCTTTGTTTGCGGTTCAAAATAACAGCACAGCTCACCGAGAAATTTTATGGATTATTTCAATCAGCCCGCACGAGCTACTCAGCCCCGCCTTCACGAGGCTGGTTACATCCGTTGAGCGCTAGGCTGAAACCAGGGGTTCAGTTCGCCTTTGGCCTGTTGTGCGGCTGCAGCAGTCTCGGGAAGAATCGCGTAGCGTCCAAGCTCTCGTGGATGGCCGCGCCCAGGGTGATCTGGACGACGTAGGGCAGCTCACCGCCAAGATCAGGCACATTCCGAAAACCAATTTTGTTCTTAGGGTTCAGAGGGAACTTGTTTTCTGAACTGCCAGCAGGCGTGGTAAGACACATGTTGGCGCGGCGGCAGTCTAGGGTGTCACGGCTAATGTGATCCACAACCAGACCTTGGGCGCGGCTGGCGACGGGCGTCGCGGGCATGACGGGGTGGGCTACTCCTATGGGGTTAATTTGGGCAGGCGGGGAAGGGCATCTGGTTGGAATGCAGGGTGCTTCAAGAAATATATCTTGCGTAACAGACCCCGCTTTATGGTGAGGTATAATGGGAACGCATGATCGCCTAGTACGAATTTTTCGGGGGAACCGATGAAGACAATTTTCGATGTCGATGAGAAAGAAGTGTCGCTACTGGACCCCGTCGGCTTCGCCGACTTCATCAATCATCTTCTACGGGCCGAGGCAAGCCGTATTGGACTTCCATCCGCTGATCTCCACACTAGCCTGCGAGTCAGTACCCCTGATGGGGGCGTCGATGCCCGTGTAGAGCGCAACACCCAACAGAGCGACTGGATACCTATCGGTACAAGTATTTGGCAGTTCAAAAGCGGTAAGGACCATGACCAAGCCAAACTCCGCAAAGAGTTCTCAAAACCAGGCGTTCAAGAAGTGCTACAGGCGGGCGGTTCCTATCGCGTTGTCGTCTGTGATGACCTTGGCAATAATCAACTTCAAGACAGAGTCAAGGTTCTTGCAGAGTGTTGTCGAAATGCAGGCATACCACCCGACCGCGCCCGAATTTATGCGGCGGACAAGATTGCGGCATGGGCCAGGCGACACTTCGCCATGCGCCTGCTCCTGGGTAGCCCCAGCATCGGGAACCTGTTCCGCTGGGAGACGTGGAATGCCTTACCTCAGTTCGGGCAGCCCTTTGCGGCGGACTCGCAGCGTCAGGACATTCTGGATGCAATTCGTCGCGGCATCGAGGACCCGAGCGGGCCTCTTTCCTTCCGCATCATGGGACGTGCAGGCGTCGGCAAATCCCGTTTAGTTTTGGAGGCCCTGCGGTCCCAAAATGGTGGGAACGGTCTTGCTGAACGTTCTCTTTATGCTGATAACCCCTTGGCCATACCTGACGGCCTTTTTCACTGGCTAGAACTGAACCACGACACAAACTTGGTGCTAGTCGTGGATGAATGTGAGCGTGTGGATGTGGAACGACTGGAGAGGCAGGCGCAACGGTGCAACGGGCGACTACGCCTTCTCACCATTGATCAGACTCAGGATGCCCTCAGCGGTGACAGACCGAACACCTACTACCTAAGCACTTTAAATGATGCGGTCATGCGCGGCCTTCTGGTCACCGCCGTGGACAACCTGCCTGATGCTGCCTACGACTTCGCGGTCCGCTTCGCCTCAGGCTTCGTCAAGCTGGCAGTAAATTTGGCGGAGGCCATGCGAGACTATCCCGACCGAATCTCCTGGCATGGGTTGGCCGAAGTCGGCATAGTTAAAGACGTAATCGAGAAGTTTTTAATCGATGACCGTACAGATCGTCAAGTTATGAGGGCGCTTGCGCTTCTCCGCCGTGTAGGATGGGATGGAGACGCCGAAGGCGATGGGCGCATCGTCATTGATTTTCTCAACCTGGACTGGTACGAGGCCAGGGACCGCGTTCAGGAACTTATGCGACGAGGTCTGATCGCCAAACAGGGGCGCTATCGGTATGTCACACCACACCTGTTGGCCGTGTGGCTGGCCGCTCAGGTATGGGAGAATTATGGGGATAGGCCACTGGACCTTCTCATGAAACTACCGTCTCAAACGGGCAGGCAAGCGTTCTTACAACGCTTGCGCGATCTCGGCGACGATCAACGGACAACCCTAGTTTGCGAGAAGATGTTGGCTTCAAACGGTATGTTCCGTGACCTTGAGACTCTGAACGACGATTGGCATTCTCAATTCTTTTCGTCTCTGGCGACGGCACACCCGAAAGCGGGTCTTCGTGCCTTGCGCCGTCTCCTGAGTGAAAAGAAACCTGACGATCTCCGAGCGTTCAAGTTGGGGCGGCGCAACATCGTTTCCGTGCTTCAGTCCCTGGCTTGGTTCCCCGACACGTTTGCTGATGCTGCCAGACTTTTACTTATGCTGGCTGAGGCAGAGAATGAGAACTGGGCTAATAACGCAGAAGGAGCGTGGGTGGACCTGTTCGGCACATTCTTAGGAGCCACTGCCGCCGACGCGCAACAGAGGTACGAGTTGATCACTGAAGCCCTTGATGGCCCGTCGGTCGAGCGCCAGCTTCTCGGCGTTCGTGCCATTAGCCGCGCATTTGTCCTTCAGGAGAGCAGTTTCGTATTTGGGGATGCTGAGAGTGGTCGTATCCCACCTGAACGGTGGAATCCACCGACTTGGAACGACAGCAGAACTGTCCGTCTTGGGGCGTTGCGACTCTTAGACCGAGCATTAAATGCCGAAGAACCGAGCGTATGTGCCGAGGCACGAAAGGTGCTCCTGGAGCAAGCGACCGAATTAGCTTTGGTCGGCCTTGCAGATGAATTGGTGGACAGAATGGAGACATTTCCGCAGTCTGACTACGACCAGCGCCGCAAAATTCGCGACGCCGCTGAGGGCGTGCTGATGTTGGAGCAGTCTCAGCTCTCCGCAAAACAGCGCCGACGGCTCTCGGCCCTTTCCGAACAGCTCGCTGGCTCTTCTTTCGGCGACCGTCTCAGGCGATGGGTTGGCGAGCACATCATGGCGGACTGGCACTTGGAGCGTCAGGACCTGCACGATTCGTCGGGACGTGAGGCCGCAGACCTAGCTGAGGAAGCGTTTATTTCCCCTGATCTTTTACGTCCCGAGTTAGATTGGCTCACCTCTACTCAGGCTCTGCACGTCTACTACTTCGCCCAACGCCTGGGTCAGTTAGACGCGGACCACGAATGGTGGGCGGAGATCGAGCCCCGAGTGCGTGACGGCAAAGGGTACACTATGGCATCAGCTTACCTACAAGGGCACTGTGACAAGGATAGGCGTAGCTGGCGCGATGACGTACTCGAACGTTGGTCTGAAGAGGCCGAACTCGCGCCTGCCGTGCTGGACGCTGTGTTCCGTAGCGAGCCGCCGTCGGATGCGGACGCTGACCGTTTATTCCGCCTAATGGACCGTGGCTGGCTCACTGCTTCCCAAGTGAGCGTTTTAACGTGGGGCGGGCAGACCAGCCCCTTTAGCCTTGACGGGTTCCGCAGGATCATCAGCGGTGTGTTACAGGAAGATGCCGAGGGAACGACCGCAAGCGCTTTGGGGCTGTTGTTCAGCCGCCTGAACTTGTGCCCTGCTGACAAAGACGCCTTGGAGCCATACGTTTGGCAGGCCCTCGAACGGCCAGATGCGCTGAGTGGGCGTCAGTTTCACGCGATTGAACTGGCGCAGAAGTATATGGGCAGCGATCCAATACGGGTCGTGCGGCTCGTGGTGCGGAACATTGAGCGCGGTGCAGGATCGCTAATGAGGAGCAGCGGAACCGTGCGTCTTCTGGAACAGGCAACGCGGCTCTGTCCTAAAGAAGCTTGGACGGAGGTTTCCCAAATCTTATGGCCACTGCGTCAGGAGTCCTATGCGTTTTATCACAGTCTGAAAGGCTGGTATGGACAAGTTGTCGGGGCCGAAGTTCTCTTGCCGTGGGCAAGTCAGCATTTACCACAGGGACCATGGCTGGCCGCTTCACTGGTCCAGGTTGGGGGCCAGCCGATGAACGATTTAGTAAGAGAGTTTCTAATCCAATACCAGAATGAGGAGAGTGTTGGGAATGCCCTAAGCGCCGAGTTCGGCTCAGGGAGCTGGGAAGGACCGATTTCGAGCTGGTATCAGGTGCATGTGGATGCCGCCCGCCAGTGGATGAATGACTCACACCCTGCGGTTCGTACATGGGCGGCGAGGGAGGTTGAAGTATACGAGGTGAGGCTGGCTGAGGCGCTCTTGCAGGAGGAGGAAGGATACATTTGAGGAGCGACATCAGCTATGCAAGGCAAATCCTTGAAATCAGATTTCGGATGAGGTCGACATTCGAGAAAGAACCATGAAAGTTAAATTCATCAACGAAGTTGAGTTGACACAGAGAGAAAATCCGTCGTCGGTCTTATCCTTGACATCAGGCCGCGTTTACCAAGTGCTTGGTATTGAAGCCGATCATTTCCGCCTGCTTTCCGACGATCTCCGTGCGGAAGATGTCACGCCTCCCCGTTTGCGTCGCCCTGATTTGCGTTCGGAGGAAGAAAAGAGAACGCGCCCTTATCCCTACCGAAACGCGCCTCAGCCAGTATTATATGACCCCGCACTTTTCGAGATGGTGGACAGCACTGAGCCTGACTTCTGGGTGTGCAAGTTTGGTACGGATAGGGAGCGTTATTGCGGCCCTAAAGAGTGGATGCGGATTGGCTTCTTTGAGGATTATCACAACCGTTTGCCAGAAGCCCATGCCTTTTTCTGGGATGTTTATTATCGATTGTATGCCAACTGCGAGAGCTGAGGATGGCTTGACATGGGCTGCGACCGATGGCTTCGTCGGCTTGGGCAGCGGTTCAATGATCTCCACCAGCAGTTCTGGCAGAGCAATATCACTTATCCAGGCCGCCTGCTGAAATTTTCAGCAGGCGGCCTATTCGATTTTGGGATGCCATACTCATTTGCAGGAAAGAATGCGGAAGTTGTGGAAATTAGGCTACCTCTTAACTCAAATCCAGGTAATGCCCGATGACTTTGACCGATAAAATTATTCAAGCCCAAGCCTGAACGTGCGCGGCACTTTTTTTTGCTGCTGGCACAGACATTTGCTTCCCAGCACGACCATCGCTCAAACATTCGACGGACGTGACGCCACGTTATATTTGTTGCTTTCCCCAGAGTGCTGAAAGGTTTAATTAGATGCCTACAACAAGGATCACAAGTGACAACGCGAGCACCCCGAACCAACTCGTACTTACTGCCGATGAGCGCTTTTCGGCTTCTGCGTCACCTGCGGAGTGGTCACGCGTTGCCCTCGAACTAAGATACAGTGCAAAGATGCTCTGGGCGCACCAGCATTTGACCCTTGCTATCTCAAATACCTTCGACACCATTTTGGAGGGACGGTCGATGGTGTCGCGACCTTCGTTCCTCCTGTACGGCCTTGCCATTGAAAACATGCTTAAAGCCTTAGGCGTAGCCAGCGATCCCACACTGATTGCGGGAGGTGAACTGGACACAAGCATAAAATCACATAAACTCGCGCCTCTCGCTGCGACCGTAGGCATCGTTCTTGATCATGACGAAACCGCGCTCTGCAATATGGTCTCCGAAGCCGACGTTTACTGGGGACGCTACCCGATTCCGCTCAAGATGACGCACCTAGCGGATGAAAAAGCTCTGGCTCAGGCAATGATCGACGATCTGGATCGCTTATTCACAAGGCTTGGCGATGAACTTATCATCAAGTTGAGCGGCGGCTGGGACAGCGGGAATGGGATTCGCATTATCCATTTTGAGAAGCGGAATGATAGATTTTATGTGCATTATGAAATCGACGTTGCCTCAGGAAAGAGTGGGCTGGCATTCGAGTTCGGTCCTCCCGCTTAAGAGCACGACCGACATGACT
>CAXTER010000031.1:0-54547 GCA_964243345.1 uncultured Armatimonadales bacterium | reverse complement strand
AACCCGTAACGGCGGAAAACGACCCTCGCCATGCGTAGGCCGTCGCTCGTGCAATTGGCTTCTCTAAAGAAAAGACCCGGCGCAGGTACGCCGGCGGGTTCTGGTCGGTCTGCGGTCGCGAAAACGGCAGGCTAATCCACCGGGCGGTCCAGTCGGATGCCGACAGCAGGCCCATCTGCCACTGCGCTGGCTCGCTCCACTCCGAAACTTCGCCCTTGCCGTCCCAGACGCGCACTTTCCACGAGACGGTCTGCTCGGAACTTAAAAGTGGCCCAGCGTAGGAAACGTGAACTGACTGCGATGACATCACTTTGCCGCTGTCCCAAAGGCCACCGTTGACAAGAATCTGGTAGGCTGTTTGGATTGCATTGCGCTCCGGCGATGCCAGCACCCAACTGAGGCGCGGCTCCGGCGCGTCAATCCCTAGCGGATTAGTTTTGTACTCGCAGCGCAGCGCAGTCGGCGCGAGAAGGTTGCTCATGAGATGGTCTCCAATCTTTTCCGGCAGAAAACAAGAATGCAGCAAAGGAAGCGTAGAACTCTAGTTCCACATCATACCAGCCCTCAAATCGTGCAATAAAAAACAGTGCGGTTAATTTATAAATGCGCTTGACAAAATGAAGCGTAAATGCCATAATTGGCCTATCACAACTTTGGAAGGCATCTTCGATGAAAATTGCTGCATTAGCCGCGCGTTACCTGCTCGGTATTTTGTTCTTTGTCTTTGGACTGAACGGATTCCTGCATTTTATCCCTGAGCCGCCGCCAACCGGCCTCGCGCTGGAGTATTTCATGGTGGTTTCTAAGGCACACATCATGGATGTTGTGTATCTGCTTCAGATCATCGGTGGCATTCTGCTGCTGGCAGGCCGGTTCGTGCCGATTGCGCTGGTGCTGCTGGGACCGGTTGTTGCAAACATCCTGCTGTACCATATCACGATGGACCCGAAGGGCATTCCCCCTGGCTTGGTCGCATTTATCTTGTGGCTGGTGGTGTTCTACTCGGTGCGCTCGGCCTTTGCCGGTGTTTTCGCGGCGCGGGTAGACCCGCAGACGGCAGGTGCGTAATTACATAGAAATTAGAACTTATGGAAATCGGAATTGACAGTTTCGCGGCGGCGTATCTCGGCAAAGACGGCGGCGAGAAAATGAGCGGGTCGGACTCACTTCGCAATCTTATCGCGCGTATTGAGTTTGCCGATGAAGTGGGCTTGGATGTGTTTGGGATTGGGGAGCATCACCGCGAAGAGTTCTTAGACTCCGCGCCTGCCGTGATACTGGCGGCGGCGGCGCGAACGAAAAACATTCGGCTGACAAGCGCCGTGACGGTTCTCAGCGCCGCCGACCCGGTGCGCGTCTTCCAGCAGTTTGCCACGCTGGACCTGATTTCGTCGGGACGGGCGGAGATTGTTGCCGGGCGCGGCTCGTTCACCGAGTCGTTCCCGCTGTTCGGCTTGAACTTCGACGATTACGACTCGCTGTTTGCCGAAAACTTAGACCTGCTGCTGACCCTGCGGGACAACGAGCATGTCCACTGGTCGGGCCGGCACCGGGCCGCGCTGACCGGGCAGGGGGTCTATCCACGCCCGATGCAGGAGAAGCTTCCCATTTGGCTGGGCGTCGGCGGCACGCCTGCGTCCTTTGCCCGCGCCGGAACATTGGGCCTGCCGCTGATGGTCGCGATTATCGGCGGCGAGACGCACCGATTCCGGCCTTTGGTGGACTTGTACCGGCAGGCAGGGCGGCAGGCGGGGCATCCGCCCGAACAGCTTAAAGTGGGCCTGCACTCGCTGGGGTATGTCGCGGAGACGACTGAAAAGGCCGTGGCAGGCTACTTTCCCGGCTACGCCAAAATGTTTACGCGCATCGGCAAAGAGCGCGGCTGGCCCCCTGTCACCCGCGCTCAGTTCGACGCCCAAGCCGGCCCCACCGGCGCTTTACTAGTCGGCGGCCCCGAAGAAGTCGCCGAAAAGCTGCTGCGGCACAGCCAGGCGCTCGGCGGCATTTCCCGCGTCACATTCCAAATGGATGCCGGGCTGTCTCACGCCGAGCTTCTGAAATCTATTGAGCTGATTGGAACTCGCGTCGCGCCTTTCGTAAGACAAGACTTCTCTCTTCAGAGTTGAAAGGAACATAAATACATATGCCTGAACAAAAATTAGGCCGCACCTATGCTGTAATGGCGGGCGTCGCTATCGCAAGCTACCTGCTTTGGAAGCATGGCCGAAGAGACGCGGCGGCTCCCGAAGCGACAACAAACACTCTTTCGCCGATTATTGCGAAAGAAAGTAATTTAAAGGAAACAAAGATGACCCATATTCTGCATATTGACTCCAGTCCACGCGGCTCAAGCTCGCACTCCCGGACTGTCTCCGGCGAGCTGGTCGCGGCCATGCAGGCCGCCAGCCCAGACGTGACCGTTACCTACCGGGATTTAGGCCATCAGGAAATCCCCTACGTCAATGAGACGTTCATCGGCGCGATGTATACGCCTGCTGAGTCCCGAAGCGCCGAGCAGAACGAAGCCTTAACGCTGGCGATGGAGCTGATTGGCGAGCTGAAAGCCGCCGACACCTACGTTTTTGGCGTTCCTATGTACAACTTCACGGTCCCCGGCGTCTTCAAGTCCTATATTGACCAGATTGTCTTTGCGGGGGTCACGTTCGACCCGGCCACTTATACCGGCCTGCTGCTGAACAAGAAGGCGTATGTGGTGACGGCTCGCGGCGGCGGCGGCTACGGCCCCGGCGAAGCCCGCGAAGCTTATAATTCGCAGGACCCGGTCATCAAAAGCGCATTCGGCCTGATGGGCGTCACCGACATGGACTTCATTCATGTCAACAATACAGTTCGCGGGGACGACCTTCTCAACGGTGCTTTGGCCGAAGCCCGCGAAAAAATTGCCGCGATTGCCAAAGCCAGTTGAATCACTAAACAAGCGCGGGGGAGTGGAGTTCACTCCCTCGTGCGCTGCACAAGGAAACCCAATCTTATGAAACACTTTTCTTTCCCGCAATCATTAATGCTGACGGCCCTCACCGGCGGCGCATTTGCCGCTATTGCCGGCGCAATGCTCTTTAACCCTGGCCCGGCCTTTCCTGCACCGCGTCTGCTTAGAAGTGCAGCCGTCAAAGCCGCGCTGCCTGTCGCCGGCACCTATACGATTGATCCGATGCACACGTCCATCGGCTTTGAAATCCAGCATATGGGCCTGAGCAAAGTGCAGGGGCGCTTTGACGACAAATCCGGCAAAATCGTCGCCGACCCCGATGACCTGTCTAAATCCAGCGTCAGCTTCACGGCCCAAGTCGCCTCGATTGACACCAATGT
Organism: uncultured Armatimonadales bacterium; assembly: GCA_964243345.1. Classification (GTDB taxonomy): domain Bacteria; phylum Armatimonadota; class Armatimonadia; order Armatimonadales; family Capsulimonadaceae; genus JANXMY01. The sequence continues at coordinate 51,217 of CAXTER010000031.1, read as the reverse complement.
CGCGCCGCGTGATGCCGATCTGAAATCGCCGAACTTCTTTGATGCCGCCAAGTACCCGACGCTCACCTTCCAAAGCACAGCGATCCGTAAAGTCCACAGCGGTTATGTGGCGGACGGAACGCTGACGATCAAGGATCAGTCGCATCCGGTCTCTATTCCGTTCCGCTATTTAGGCCCCGTGCAGGACCCATTCGGCGGCACGCGCCTCGGTATTTTGACCGATCCGATCACGATTAGCCGCAGCGCTTACGGCATCACCTGGGACCATAAGATGCCCGACGGCTCTCCGCAGCTCGCCGATACTGTCACGGTGCTGCTTTCCGCCGAAGCGACCAAAGACAAGTAACACGCGAAAGACAAGTAACAGAACAAAACCCGGCACGGAAGCTGTTCCTGTGCCGGGTTTTTGCGTGTCTGCCACTGCAAATATAAGTCCGCGTACTAGATTGGCTTGACAAAAGTTCCTTGCCTGTGCTATCCTGAAACACTTCCAGCCGCTGATGCCTGGCAAGCAGCCTTCCGGCAAACGCGATGAAGCACCCCGGTATTCCATTACTCAGGTTTTTATCACTCAGGAGGATGCTTTTTCGTGAAATCCAAACTCTGGCAAGCCGCCCTCTGCGCGGCAGCTCTGTTCCCGCTCCCTTTCGCGGCTCATGCCCAAACCTCGACTCCGGCGGCTCCCGCCACGAGCGGCGCGGCCGCGGCAGCTCCGGCGGCTCCCGCACCCGCCAAAACGGTTGACGGCGGCACGATGATCCAGGACAACAGCGCGACGCCCCCGGCGGCGATGAACACGCTGAAGAACCTCAATAATGCCGCGTTCACGCCCGAAGGCGCAAGCCGGGGCGACACGGCTTGGATGATTGTCGCCACAGCGCTGGTCATGCTAATGACGCCGGGCCTGGCCCTCTTTTACGGCGGGCTGGTGCGCTCTAAAAATGTCCTGAACACGCTGATGATGTCATTTGTCGCGCTCGGCATTATCTCTATTCAGTGGATGCTGTGGGGCTACTCCGTGGCCTTCGGGCCAACGCCCTTCAATGGCCCGCTCCACTTGATCGCCGCCAGCCCTTTGAGCTGGATGGGTCTGCGGGCCGGAGCCGGGGCGACCCCCGTGTCCAACGCGGCAACCATTCCCGGCGCGATTTTCATGCTGTTCCAGATGACGTTTGCGATTATCACGCCTGCGCTGATTTCCGGCGCGGTCGCCGAGCGGATGAAGTTCGGCGCGTACTGCTTGTTTATTCTGCTCTGGGCGACGTTCTTTTATGACCCGCTGGCGCACATGGTTTGGGACGGCGGCCTGATTGGGACCGGCAAAATCCATGCGCTGGACTTTGCGGGCGGCACCGTTGTTCACATCTCGTCCGGCGTCTCGGCCCTGACGCTCTGCATCATGCTCGGCAAGCGGCGCGGCCACGGGGCGGAAGAAATGCGCCCGCACAATGTCCCGATGGTCCTGATCGGCGTTGCGCTGCTCTGGTTCGGCTGGTTCGGCTTCAACGCCGGGTCTCAGCTTGCGGCGGACGGCGTCGCCACAGCGGCGTTTATCAACACGCACATTGCAACGGCTGCCGCCGCCATGTCCTGGACTTTGGTGGAATGGATTCGCTTCAAGAAGCCGACGGCGGTGGGCTTCGGCTCCGGCGCGGTGGCGGGCCTTGTCGCCATCACTCCCGCCTGCGGCTTTGTCAACGCCTTTGACGCCCTGATTATCGGTCTCGTTGTTTCGCCGATCTGCTTCTCTATGATCCAGCTCAAGGGCAAGCTGAACCGCTACGATGATGCTTTGGACGTGTTCGGCGTCCATGCCTGCGGCGGGATGTGGGGCGCTCTTGCGACCGGCCTGTTCGCCAATGCCGCTGTCAACTCGGCGATCACGCAGACAAGCGGCCCGCTTGGCGTTAGCAGCGGTCCCTTCTCCGGCCAGCCGGGCGCGTCCTGGGGCCAGCCGCTGGCCCAGCTTGAGGCCATTGTCATCACCATCATCGGGGCTATCGTGTCCACGCTGATTATCGGCTCCCTGCTGAATGTCCTCATTCCCGGCGGGATGCGTGCGCCGGCAGATCAGGAAGAAGACGGCCTGGATGTCACCGAGCATGGCGAAGAAGGCTACTCCGGCGAAAATGCCGGCCTGCCGGCGCTGGCGGGAATTGACTAGGAAATCGACCACAAGGAGACAGCACACATGGTTCGAATTGAAGCGATCATTCGCCCCAGCCGGTTAGACGAAGTCAAATCTGCTTTGGATGAACTCGGCGTCCACGGTATCAGCGTCACCGAAATCAAAGGCGCGGGCAAGCAAAAGGGCTATACGCAGCACTACCGCGGCTCCGAGTATCAGGTCAACCTGCTGCCGAAAGTGCAGATTATTGTCGTTGTCGCCGACAGCCAGCAGGACGGCGTCATCGGCGCGATTGAAGACGCAGCCCGCACCGGTGAAATCGGCGACGGCAAAATCTTTGTCACGCCGGTTCTGGAAGCCGTCCGCATCCGCACCGGCGAGCGCGGCGACACCGCCGTCTCTTAATCAGTCCAAATATGACCGTCCAAGAAATGCACCAGTCCAACCGGGCCGCCTGGAACGAAGCGGCGGCCCATTATGCCGGCAGCTTGGACGATCAAATCGAGTTCCTGCGCGGCGGCGGCACAAACTTCCAGCCGCCCGAATATACATATCTTGCAGGCCTCGGCGAGTGGTGCAGACGTGCGGTTCATTTGCAGTGCGCGGGCGGCACGGACACGCTCTCGCTTTGGAATTTAGGTGCAGAAGAAGTGGTCGGGGTGGACATCAGCGACGACATGATTGCTGTCGCCCGCGCAAAATCCGACGCGCTTCATGCGCCCGCGACTTGGTTTTGCTGCGACATTTTAGACGCCCCCCCTGCGCTTGACGGCACGGCGGATTTAGTTTATACCGGGCGCGGCGCACTCAACTGGCTGCACGACATGGACGGCTGGGCATCTGTCGTGTCCCGCCTGCTCACGCCGGGCGGGCGGCTGTATGTGTTTGAGGGCCACCCTGTCTCATGGATTTGGGACTCCGAAGCCTCAGACCTGCGCCTTGACCCCGCCTACGGCGACTACTTCCAGACTGCTGCACAGGCCAATCAAGGCTGGGGGCCAACCTATGTCGGCGAGCTGTCTCAGCCGAAAGAGCAATTGTCCAAAAAGTACGAAAGCCAGAAAACCCTCGGCCAAATTATCAACCCGCTCCTCAGTGCCGGCCTGCGGCTGGAAAAGATTGAGGAGCATCCCAATGAATACTGGGATGCGTTCCCCCATCTGCCGCTCGCCATTAAGTCAAAGCTGCCCAACACGTTTTCCCTGCTGATGCGGAAAGATTAGCGTTATGGCCTTCCGCCCGTGCATTGATCTGAGACAGGGCCGCGTTGTGCAGATCGTCGGCGGCACGCTGACCAATGACGGCGCTGAGACCATCACAAACCATGTTTCCGAACGCTCCGCCGCCGACTTCGCCGCGCTGTACCGGCGCGACGGCTTGACCGGCGGCCATGTCATTCTGCTCGGCCCCGGCAGCGAGGATGCCGCCCGCTCTGCGCTTTCCGCGTATCCGAATGGCCTGCAAATTGGCGGCGGCATCACTCCTGAGAACGCCGCCGACTGGCTGGAAGCCGGCGCAAGCCATGTTGTCGTCACATCGTTTCTGTTCGAGAACGGCGCTCTTTCTCCCAGCCGCCTGCAAGCCATGACGGATGCCGTCGGCAAAAGCCGCCTTGTGATAGACGTGAGCTGCCGCCGCGCAGACAACGGCGGCTATTACGTTGCCACAAACCGCTGGCAAACTCTCACAGCAACGCGCCTTGACGCCGCGCTTTTTCGCTTTCTGGAACCTCACTGCGCCGAGCTTTTAATCCACGCCGCCGATGTGGAAGGCCGCTGCGAGGGGATTGATGAAGACCTCGTACAGCGTCTCGGCGAATGGGTTTCCCTGCCGGCGACCTACGCCGGTGGAGCCAGACGCTTAGAAGACATTGCCCGCGTGGAGCAGTTGTCGGGCGGCAAAGTAGACTTGACCATTGGCAGCGCGTTGGACATCTTCGGCGGGACGCTCGTGCGCTACGAAGATGCGGCGAAAATGGGGCGTTTAGAACCTCACCTCGGAACTCCGTTCCGGCCCTCTCCTTCAGAAGGAGAGGGTGGGCGCGGAGCGACCGGGTGAGGTACTGTTACCGGGTACAATTATTTCATGAACCCGCGCATTTACCTGGACTACGCCGCGACAACCCCCATGCGCCCGGAAGTCCGGGCTGTCATGGAGCCGTTCCTCTCGCCGGATGGTTTCGGCAACCCCAGCAGTCTCCACACCGACGGCCAGCGGGCCAAACGCGCTTTAGACACCGCCCGCGACACACTTGCAGCCGCGCTCGGCTGCCAGTTCTCTGAGATTTCGTTTACCAGCGGCGGCACCGAATCCGATAACGCCGCCCTAGTCGGCGTCATGCTGGCAAACCGAAGTCGCGGCAATCACCTCATCACGACGGCGATTGAGCATGAAGCCGTCGCTGAGACTGCCCAATTTTTAGAGGCGCTTGGTTTCCGTGTCACCATTCTGCCCGTAGATGAATTCGGCACTGTGTCCCCACAGTCTGTCGCCGATGCGCTGACTGATGAAACTGTGCTTGTGTCCGTCATGCACGCCAACAATGAAGTCGGCACAGTCCAGCCACTGCGCGAGATCGCGGGTGTTGTCCACACGCACGGCGCGTACCTGCACTCCGACGCTGTCCAGACCTTCGGCCAACTGCCCGTCACCGTAGACGCTCTGGGAGTAGATTTGCTCACCGTGTCCGCCCACAAAATCTACGGCCCCAAAGGGGCGGGCGCACTGTATGTCCGCAGCGGCATCGCAATCGAGCCGCTGCTGCATGGCGGCGGCCAGGAGCGCCAGCGCCGGGCGGGAACGGAAAATGTCGCCGCCATCGCTGGTTTCGGCGAAGCCGTCCGCCTGCTCCTGCTGGAACGCGCCGCCGAAGCCGAGCGCCTCACAGCCTTGCGTGACTATTTCTGGTCCGCCCTTTCCGCTTCAATCCCCGGCGTTGTCCTAAACGGCCACCCAATTCATCGTCTGCCGAACAACCTCAACCTCTCCCTGCCCGGTCTCGACGCTGAAACCCTGCTGCTCTCTCTCGACCGCGCCGGCGTGTCGGCGTCCTCCGGCTCCGCCTGCACGTCCGGCAGCATTGAACTCAGCCATGTGCTGACCGCAATGGGCCTGTCCGAACCCCGCCTCAAAAGCGCCCTGCGTCTGACACTAGGACGCGGCACGACGCGGGAAGAAATAGACCGGGCGGTGAAGATACTTGTGGAGATTGTGGAGCGGTTAGGCGGCGTAAAGAACTAAAACGTGCGTTTCGTCCTCAAAGCTCCTGCATATCCCGCTCGCTGACATTCTCTTGCTGGGAACGCCGTGCTTCTGTCACAGCGAGCGGCGATGACAGCCTGTATAGCTCGTCGAAAGCATTGTCCAGATGTGCCTTCAGCTGGCATGATGGATCGGCAAACCAGGTCACGACCGCGTAACGGAACGCGGCCCATCCAGTTTGTGCCGCCAGGGCTGCTAATTGTCCGTCAACGCCACGATGGCGCAGTGCCGTAACCATGTCCTCAGTCAGAGCGGCCTCCTTCGCCAGCTCGCGCTCTTGAAGTGCCGGGGTCTCCGCGATCACTTGCTGCCGGGGGACAGAGAAGGGGCGGTTGTCTTCTAATATCTGCTCGACAGAGCGGAATGCCCGGTACAGGATTTCCAGCGGCTGAAGCGTCTCAGGTGCTTCGGCTATTGCGCTAGTCAAGGCCGATCTCAGCTTGATCTGGCCGTCGAACAGAACCTCGCGCTTGTCGGGGAAGTGTCGAAAAAATGTTCGCTCTGTGACGCCAGCGTGAGCGGCGATCTCGGACGCGGTGGTCTGGTCATAACCGCGTTCGCTGAACAGCTCTAAGGCCGCCTGCTGAAGGCGTCGGCGTGCTGGTTCTCCGTTCCGGGGCATGTTCCTATAATTTCCTTTCCTCTATTATATCCTCTAACTTGACATTTGCTGTCACTACGCCGTATAATGTCATAGACTGACATAACAGCAACAGCAAACCAACGAAGCGCACACTGCGCTCTGCGAGAAGAGGAAAATCAGCCATGTCACAGGACTCAATGACAACTACAGCGAAGAAAATGAAAGCGATGATGCTGCCCCGGTTTGGAGGAGGCGACCAGTTTCGCTTGGAAGAGATCGAGCGGCCATCACCGGGACACGGGGAAGTCCTGGTTCGGATTGCAGGAACAAGCGTGAACCCTGTGGATGCCAAAGCCCGCGCCGGTGAACTGCTGCCGCTTTTCCCGGCAGAGCGCCTGCCGCTGCTGCTCGGCTTTGATGCAAGCGGTCGCATAGAAGAGGTGGGCACGGGTGTCACCGACTGGCAGCCCGGAGATGCGGTTTACGGCTTTCCGGGAGCAGACCCCGGCACCACCATGACGTTTAGCCGAGGCACCTTCGCGCAGTATATCTGCCTTCGTACAGACGAAATCGCCGCTGTCCCCCAGTCCATTCCGCTCACCGATGCAGGAGCAATCCCTCTGGCAGCCATGACGGCCTGGCATGGTTTGATGACGCAGGGCGAGATGCAGCGTGGTCAGCATGTGCTGATTCAGGGAGGGTCTGGCGGGGTCGGCCATTTCGCCGTCCAGTTCGCCCACCGGCTCGGCGCAACCGTGTATGCGAGTGCTTCGGGTCGGAACACGGACTTTCTCCGAGAATTGGGGGCAGATGTCGCGATTGACTATAACACCGATCAGCTTAAAGAGCTTGCGGGCCAGATGGACCTGGTGTTCGATCTGGCAGGCGGCAGAACCGAGGAAAGTTCTTGGGCTGCCTTGAAGCCAGACGGAATGCTTGTTCTGGCGGCGGGGCAGCCGAACCCCGCTCTTGCACGCTCACCCGGTCAGCGGTCTCGATTCGCTATAGCGCAGTCAACCCCTGATGACTTAGGGCGCGTCGCAAGAATGCTGGACGATCATCAGCTGCGTCTCACGATCTCCGGGCGCTTTGCATTAGAGCAAGTGGGCGAAGCGCAATCTCAATTAGAGCGCGGCGGTTCCAGAGGCAAAGTGCTGGTGACTGTTTCCCAAGATGCATAAGAAGTCTTCCGCGAGTTTGGGAGGATGGCGATATTCATTGCGGGGAATCGACCCGCTTCAAGTGAGCGCACACGGGAACGTCTTGGACGGGTTCCGCAATAGCCGGCCCTGTATGCTACATCAGCCAGCCGGAATACTTCGCACAGGCGGCTGTCGACGCTGAGACTTTCAGCGGACGGCAGTGGTAGGTGACCGAGAAAACGACAATTTTCGTAGGGCGTAGGGCTTGCCCCTACCCTCTTATCTCTACGTCTTTGACTTTGTTGTCTTTGACTTTGTTGTCTTTGACTTGCCGTGTCTGAATTCTCATGCGGGGTAGCAAGGCGTAGCGAAGAGGGTAGCAAGGCGCAGCGAAGAGGGTAGGGGCAAGCCCTACGCCCTACGGGTTTAGGAGGAACCACTAGGCCGTGGCGGCGTAGTTGTCGGAGCCGCCGACATCGTGGAAGATGGGCAGGTAGTCGCGCCAGACTTCGTTTTTGGTGCCGCTGATGTACTTGGTCATGCTAATGTACGGCACGTAGCGCGGGCGCTTCGGCGGACGGGCCAGCTTCATGCCGCAGGCGGACAAGAGCTTGTCGCCTTTCCTTGCGTTGCACCGACGGCAGCAGGCCACCAAATTGTCCCAGTGCATTCCGCCCCCGGCACGCTTTGGCAGAATGTGGTCAATGGTCAGGTCACGGGTCTGGACCCCGCAATACTGACAGGTATAGTTGTCGCGGGCGAAGATGGACCGGCGGGACAGCTTCAAATCGGGCAAGGGACGCTTGACATGGTAGCGCAGGCGCACGACCGAGGGCGCGGCGACGATCTGGCCTTCGTTCGTGACCAGGCAGGGCGCATCGCTGCCGTCATGCGTGTGCAGGATGTCCGCTTTGCCAAGGTACAGCAAAATCACGGCCCGGCGCAGGTTGCAGACATTCAGCGGCTCGTAATCGCTGTTCAAAACAAGAACTTCATGGCTCATAGCAGTGGTCGTCCAATCCTTTCCCCGGTCTCCGTAATTTTCTTCAGCAAGCAAGAAACGAAAAAACCCGCCCCGGCTTTCGCGGCCTTAGTCGGCGGCGTCGGTCGGAAGCGGGTCACAGGCAAGTGCATGTTGATGCTGCCTTGCAGGGGTGCAAGGTAGCTGCGTGTGTCTCCGCCCCCGTAGGTGCCAAATTCGCGCTTTGCAGAAATCTGTAATCATAGATGTTTTAATTGTAGCAACTTTCACAAAGTTTTGTCAATTGATTCCGCAAAAGAAGACAGAAAGAAAGGAATTTTGCAGAGGCGAAGCCGGGGTATACTCATTTTGCTATGATCTTTGATTCACTGCTGCTTGCCGCCGTGCGGGATGAGCTGGGACGCACTTTAGTCGGCGGCAAGGTTGAGAAAATCAGCCAGCCGGACCCGCTGGAGATTGTCCTGCGCGTCTACCATGCCGGGCATAAACACACGCTTCTGCTGTCCTGCGACGCCGCCCATGCCCGCGCCCATTTGACAGTTGCCCGGCGCGACAACCCGCCGACCCCGCCGCCGTTCTGCGCGGTCCTGCGCCGGTACTTGGACGGCGCATGGCTGACGGGCGTTGATCTGCCGCTGGGCTTTGGCGAGCGTGTCCTGCACCTGCACTTTAAAGCTGTAGATGGTGCGCCTTACACGCTGATTGCCGAGTTCATGGGCAAACACAGCAATCTGATCTTTGTTAATGGCGCAGGAATGATTCTGGGAGCGGCGAAGAACATCGGCCGGACGATTAGCCGCCTGCGTCTCATTCAGCCGGGCCTTGCCTATGCACCGCCGCCGCGTCAGCGCGGCAGGCATGACCCAACGGCTTCGCTGAACTTGGAGCTGGGAGCGGAAACGCTGACGCCGGGCGAAGCCGAAGCCTGGCTGATGGAACATTGGTCGGGCGTCAGCCCGCTGCTGGCCTCAGAGACCGTGGCGCGGGCTGGAGAGACGCTGACGCCCCAAACGCTGCATCATGCCCTGGCCCTGCTGCTGACAGTCGTGCGGGTGGGGGACTGGAGTCCGCGCCTTTGGACTGACGGCACCGGCAAAACGCTGGGCGCGTACCCCGTCCCTCTCTTGACAATTCCCCCTGCCGACCAGCATTCGCGCGACTCCATCAGCCTGGCTTTGGATCAAGCCGCATCATCGGTTGTCGGACGTGAGGCATTTGAGCTGGCGCGGGAGTCGCTGCTGTCTGCCCTGCGCCGCACCCGAAAGCTGCGGGAGCGCGAAGCATCCGAAATGGAGATGGGCCTGCAAAACGCTGCCCGGTCGGAAGAATACCGGCAGTCAGGCGATTTGCTGCTGGCAAGCCGCTCCCTCATCGCGCCGGGTCAGTCGTCGGTGACTGTTCCCGACTACTACGCCGTGCCCACGCCAAATGGCGACACCGTAACACGCACTCTGGCGCTTGACCCGGCGCTGACAGTCTCCGAAAACGCCGAACGCTTCTACAAGCGCTCACGCAAGGCCGAAGCAAGCCGTGAGGGCCTGCTGGAACGGCAGGCGGCGGCACAGGCCGATGCAGCGCGTCTGACGCTGGCCGAAAGCGCGGCGGTACGGGCGGTGTCGCCGGAAGAAATCGCTGCCCTGCGCCAGTCCGCAGCATCTTTCCTGACCCACGGCAACGCGCCTGCCACCTCGGACATGACCCCGCGCCAAGCCTCGGCAGCGCCGGACTTTGAGGGGCATAAAATCAAGCGTTATCAGACGGTAGACGGCTGGGAGATTTTAGTCGGCGAGAACGCAATCTCCAATGATTACCTCACCACAAAGCTTGCGTCAGCTTCTGATATTTGGCTTCATGTCCGGGCCGCGACTTCCGCCCACGGCATCATCCGCGCCAAAAACAAGCCCGCGTCCGTGTCTCACGATGCCTTGCAGCAGGCCGCTGAAATGGTCGCCGCCCGCAGCGAAGTCAAGCATTCGTCGCTCATTCCCGTAGACTACACATTGAAAAAACACGTTCGCAAGCCACGCAAAAGTGCGCCGGGCGCAGTCACCTACCAGAACGAAAAGACACTGTTTGTAGCGGGCATTCATGGGGAGTAAAAGAGAGATGTATCCGGCACTGGAAGTGCTAGGCTAAAAGGTTGAAAAGTGCCTCCGATACGCAGTAATGCCGTCCTTGGTATACACTGAAGAATAGCTTTTTGCCGTCAGCATTTAGTCCCGTAGGGACTTTCATTCAGAGTAGCCCGGCACTTCCAGTGCCGGGTTCTGGCCGTGCCGGACTCTGGGTGATACTGCGAGCGATTAGCCGCGCATCCGGCCCCGGCTGTTTTTTTCTTTCTCGTTGTCGTCTTCATGCTCGACGACATACTGCATTTGGTCGAAAAAGCCGCGCACCATCCGCTCGCGGGTCATATTTTTCATGACAATGTCAATCTCAGAACGCAGGTTTGCGCTCTTATCTTCGCGAATATGCATAATGCGTCCCGCCAGCGTGATGTTGCCGCTTTTAACCTGCACATCAATCATGGTGGAGTTAATCGCCCGCTTGCCCAGCTCGCGGCGCACATTGCGTGCAATTTCGGCATCTTCTGGAGTCATAACCAAACTCTCCTGTCCTGAACAACTTTAACTGAAAGCAGTATACCCGATGCAAAACCCGCGAATGCAAACTTACCGGCAGCAGGAATTCTCCGCCGTCACCGCCGAAACTATTTACCTGAACCATGCCGGCATTGCGCCGTCGCCTGCCCGCGTCGCTTCGGCGGTTTCCGAAGCCGCCCGAATGTCGGCGATTAACCCAATGAAATTTGTTGTCGAGACAGTCCTGCCGGCACGAGAAGGAGCAAGAGAGCGGCTGGCCCGGCTGATGGGCGTTCCCGCCGAGCATCTGGCTCTGACCAAGAACACGGGGCAGGGGCTGGCGCTGATCGCCGACGCCTTGAAGCTTGACCCTGGCGATAATGTCGTGAGCGTGCGCTGCGAGTACCCAAGCGTCGTCTATCCGTGGTACGCGCAGGCAGACCGAGGCGTAGAAACGCGGCTGGTGACGCCCCGGCCCGATGGCACGTTTACGGCGGACGACCTGGACGCAGTCATGGACGCCCGCACCCGCGTTGTGACTTTGTCCTGGATACAGTTCGGCACAGGCTTCCGCTGCGACCTCGCGGCCATTGCCGCCGCCGCGCACGCACGCGGGGCGATTTTCGTGCTGGACGTGATCCAGGGCCTCGGCGCGATGCCTTTAAGCGCCGAAGCGCTGGGCATAGACGCTGTTGCAAGCGGCGTTCATAAATGGCTGATGGCCCCCGGCGGCACCGGTGGCCTGTATCTCGCCCCGCATCTGCTGGACCGTATGCGTCTGGTCAACATGGGGGCAGGCGCAGTGGTAGACGTGATGAAGTTTGATCCGCTGGATTTTACGCCAAAGCCCAGCGCCCAGCGCTACGAGGAAGGCGTCCCGAACTTTCTGGGGCTGGTGGGGCTGGAGTCGGCCCTGGGGCTGCTGGAAGAAGTCGGCATTGAAGAAATCGGCACACAGATACTCATGCTGTCGGACCATGCGGCTCAAAAATTAGATGCCAAAGGCTACCATGTCGTCTCGCCCCGTACCGACGCGCACCGGGCGGGCCTCGTCATGTTCAAGCACCGCGAGCTGCCGAATGAGATGGTAATGAAGGCGCTTACAGACGCCCATGTCGCCGCCGCCGAGCGCGGCGGCAATCTGCGCTTCTCGCCGCATTTTTACAACACAGAGGAAGAGATAGACCGGGCGGTAGAGGCGCTGCCGGGGTAGAAACTAAAGAAAGGACCTCACCCCGCGACAAAGTCGCGACCCTCTCCTTATTAAGGAGAAGGTGGAAACTTAGGATTTATTGGGGGTGTTTCCAGGTGAGGTTCTTTCCCTTACTCCCCCATTATTGGGGGCCGGGGGGTCTTCGAACCGTTAGACCCCAGTGATGGTATCCGAGTCGACTTTGTCCGAGGCGCGAAGGTCGGTCACGGCATCTTCACCTGTGAGAGCATCCACAGGAACCGCACCCGCCGCTTCTTCCTCGTTGATGGTCTCTACTTCTTCCGCAGTGCGTGAATAATGCAGGGACACAATTGCCAGGTCTTCCGCGCCCGTGAACTCCACTTTCGGGTTGTGCGGCAGGTCTGCGACCCGCAGAACGTCGCCGGGCTGCAACTGGGAAACGTCTACGTCCAGGTGCGCGGGCAGATCGGCGGGCTGGGCATGGACCGTGATCGTTTCCAGCGCTTGTTCCAGCACCAAGACGCCGGTATCCACGCCGTCGGGATGGCCGATAAGCTGAATGGGAACCTGGGCGGTGACTTTGTCGCCCTGCTTGACTTGATGAAAGCCGATGGCAAGGAAGTTCCGGGTGATGGGGTTGCGCTCCAAGCGGTCTACCAGCACAGTGTGGGTCTTGGCATCGCCCGCGACCGCCAGGTCAATAATCGTGTTCATGCCGGTCTCGGCGGCCAAAATCGCGGCGATGGATTTGGACGCGACTTCCACATCCAGCGGTTCCAGGCCCTTGCCATAAATGGAGCCGGGAATAAAGCCCTGGCGGATGCGCTGCTTGCGCTCGCCTTTTGTCTGCGGGCCGCGTTTCGTTGCGGTAATGTTCATAAATCTCTCCTAAAGGTCTTTTTTCCGCACACGGTTACGCGAAAAATCTGTCTTATAGGATACCCGGTTTTGACGACTGGCTGATCACGGCCTCAAACTTTTGGCTGAATTCTTTTTGCCGCTTGTGCAGGTCCGCCTGCTGATCTGCCGGAGTAATGCCGATCCACGCCGTCATCACCTGCCCATAGAGCGCACTGAGGGCAGCGTCGGTCTGCGGATCGGGCTGTCCGCCGGCAATTGCTTCGCGCTGCTCGTTCAGGCTGCCCCCTTCGGCGGCGTAGGCTTCTAAAAGCGCGGCAGCACGGCGATAGTAGCCGGCGGCCTGATTTGGCGCGGCTTTCGCGGCAGCGTCCCCCAGCGCGGCGTCAGCGTAGGCAAAGGTCGGCTCCACCGATTCGCCGAGCGCCCGCGCCGTCCCCACCGGGCTGGTTTCCAAGTCTGAAATCTTCTGATAGTAAGCCAGCGACGCCGTCGGGGGACTTAGCCTCGCCATTCGCAGCAGCAATTCCAGCGAGTTCGGCTCGGCCTTCAGGCCATTTTCGTAGGCGGTTCGTGCCTCATCCGTTTTGCGTTCGGCCTGCAAGACTGTCCCTAGTCGTCGCCAGTTGACCGAGTTCGGCTCTAAAGCAACGGCGCTTTGCAGAGCGGCTTCGGCGGTGAGCGGGTCACCGGAGTGCGAGTAGTCAACTTGGAAGCCCAGATCGCTGGGATAAAGGCCGTTCAGCGGGTCCCAAGCGTGGGCCGCGCCTAAACTTTCCGCCGCCCCGCCGGGGTCTGCGCTTCTCTGCGCCTCCGCTGCCACGGCATACCCCGCTCCGATGCCCTGCGCCCCGGTGAGCATAAACAGCGCTGCCGCGACGCTTCCGGCGGCGATCAAGGCTGGAAAGGGTATCGGGCGCGTCGTGCTTGATGCCTGCGGACTGCCTGCCGAGGCTAGCCCTGCCAGTGTCCAAAACGCCGTGCCGAGAAAGAAAACGTACCAGTCGGAGTCAATGAGATTCTGCACGATGCCGCCCGCAAGCGCTGCCGAAAGGCCGCATCGCAGCAGGCGGCTGTCGGCAGGGAGCCAGGCGTTTGCCGTGTTAGGTTCCGGCGCTTGGCGCAGGCCGCGCACCACCGAGAAGCCAACAAGACCTAAAACCGCCAGCAGGACTATCAACGCGGGAAAGCCGCACTCGTCCGCCATCTGCAAGTATGACTCGTGCGCCAGGCGCGTGAAGCCGGTCAGCGCATAGCGCGGGTACAAATCAGTCCAGGCACCGACGCCGGTTCCTACAATGGGATTGGCAAGTGCCATGTGCAGGCCGCCGCGCCAAGTCCACACCCGGAACGCCGACGAGTTATCCTGAAAATGCTGTAACCGAATCAGCACCGGACGCGCAAACGCCGCGCCGCCCAGCACAAACGCCGCTCCGAGAACGCCAAGCAGCCCGCGCGTCGCTTTGGGTAAAACCAGGCCACGGCTCACAGCGAACGCCGCACTGCCGGCAAAGACAACCAGAGCAGCCAGCAGCGAGACCAGCCCGAAGCGCGAGCCTGTCGTCAAAAGCGCGATGAGCTGGAGCAGCAGAATGACGCCCAGCACCAGCGACGTAGCTCCGCGCAGCAGCGGGGTCAGTCCGCGCCAGGCAGGCGTTTCCAGGAACAGCGCCAGTGTCACCGGCAGCAGCAGCACAAAGTAGCCTGCCAGAAAGTCCGGCGTAGACGTGGCAAAAATCCGCCAATCGCGCTCACCCGCCCGCAGATGCACGACATATTCCTGCACCCCCAAATCCGCCACAATGGCCGAACCTGCGACTGCCGCAAAAACTAAGCCGTACAGCCAAACGGGACTTATGGCGACGCGCCGGGCCAGCAGAAACAGCGCGAAATCGGCAGCTAGGACGCTCCACCCGCGCAGCATGACGCCAAAATATCCTGTACCATGCTGCACCGCCAGCCGCACGGGAATTGACAAGAACGCCAGCCCCAGCAGCAGGAGAAACGCCTTCTCCGCAGGCGACAGCGGGAGGGAAAATGCCCCGCTGCGCCGGGCAGCAAGCACAGCCAGCAGCGCCGCGAGAAATGTCCCAGCACACAAAAACGACGCCCATTCAAACGAGCCAATCGACGTCGGCGAGTCCGGCTGGGCGGCATACACCGGAGCCAGCACCAGGGTCAGGGCCAGCAGCAAGCCGATTATCACATTCATACGCGCCTACGCTGCCGATCTGCCGCCCGGCGCTTGGCGATCCGCACCGCGGCCCGCAGCCAAAGGCCTGAGAAAACCGCCGCCCGGCGAACCACCGAAGAGCCTGGATGCCGCTTCAAGTCATACTCGTACCACGACCGATGAAACTCTTTGATCATTGCATCGCCGTTCTTGTCGCTGGAGCGCCCGATGGCATGTGTCACGACGGCTTCCGGCACATACACCACGTCCTGCCCGCTGTCCCACACCCGCTGACAAATATCCACATCTTCGCAGTACATATAAAATCGCTCGTCCAATGTGCCGATTTTGTGGATTGTCTCGCGCCGAATCAGCATCGCGCACCCGGAAACCCAGTCCACAAGCGCGTCCTCCGCATGATCAAAGTTCGTCATCAAGTAGTCCCGCGCAAAGCTGTTGTTTGGAAAAAGCCGGCCCAAGTAGGTATTACGAAAGAACCCCGCGCCAAGCGACGGAAACCGGCGGCAGGAGTATTGCAGCGTCCCATCCGGGTTCAGCACCTTCGGCCCTAGTATCGCCGCCTCAGCGTGGGCGTCTCCATACGCCGCCAAAATGTCCAGCGCTCCTGCATGAATGGCCGCATCCGAGTTCAAGAGAAACATATACCGGCTGTCCGTTTGTGCAATCGCCTGGTTATTCGCCTTCGAAAAGCCCAAGTTCTTGCTATTTTTGATGAGATGTACCGCAGGAAACTCAGACGCCACCATCGCCGCTGACCCATCTTCGCTGGCATTATCCACCACCCAAACGTCATAGGACAGACGCGGCCTCGGCTCAGCGTACAGCGATTGGAGGCAGACGCGCAAATCTTCCCGTGCGTTCCAGTTGACAATAATGACAGCGATGTCGGTCATAAAGTTACTTGTGTTTGCGAATGTGCATCATGGGCAGATCGTTATGGACGGCAGGAGCTATGAAGTTCAGGACGTCACGGATTTCAATCCGAGGCGTCTGCCTGCCCCACGCTAATAATACCGCCGTCCCGCCTTCTGCGCCTGCTTGTCTTTGGCTTGCCGCTTCCAGAAAGTCATCCGGGCCACAAGAAGACTATAAATCAAGACAAACACACCCAAGTTAATGCTATCGAATGTGTCCATCGCCTATGTCTTTTCTGTTAAGACTTCGCCCGGTGCGTCAGACGCCATTCATTCAGCAACACAGCGGTGCGGATGAGCCACTTGACCGGCGGCGCAATCTGCGAATAATGCTTGTCGTAGAAGCGCAAAAGAGAGCGGTGGGACTCGCGGACCATGCTCGCTTTCACCTGCCGGGTGCTGCCGCCGCCGTAATGCGTGACGACCACATTTGGAGTGTACCAGATTAGGAGGCCGTGACCGCGCTTGGCCCGCCAGCACCAGTCTACTTCGTTGAAAAAAATGGGGAACTGCGGGTCCATGCCGCCGACTGTCTCGTAGGCGCGGCGGGAAATCCACAAAAACGACCCCATCGGCTGGTCGGCCTCAATCGCGCTCTTGTAATCAAACCAGGTCATGCGATAGGCTCCGAACAGGCGTGAATGGGGGAACAAGCGCGAGAAGCCGAGATATTCCCACAAGACCGGGCCAGGGTCGGGAAACGAACGCAGCGAAGGCTGCGTCCTGCCGTCGGTTCCAACCAAGCGGCAGCCAAACGCGCCAATATTTGGGTGCGACAAAGCGAACTCGGCGGCGCGGGTCAGGCTGCCGGGACGGACGATCACGTCCGGGTTCAAGAGCAGCAGGGCGTCGCCGGTGGCCCGTGCCAGCGCGAGATTGTTTCCTTCCGCATAGCCGAGATTAGTAGTGCTTGCGATGAGAACAGCATCGAGAAACTCGTCTGCGACCATCGGCGCGGAGCCATCCGTGCTGGCATTGTCCACGACAATAACTTCTAGGTCATCACCAACTGGGGGATAATCGCGCAGGGCGGCTAGGCACTCGCGCAGGTACTCGCGCGTGTTCCAATTGACGATGCAGACGGAAAGGCGCATTGGTTTAGAGGCCCCCTAGCCCCCAACAATGGGGGAACATGAGAAGACAAAGACTAGGCCGGGCCTTATTCCTGTTCCGGTCCCCCCATTATTGGGGGCTAGGGGGCCTTATTGGAGGCTAGGGAGCCTTAAAAAGTGGCGCGGCTTCGCGCAAATCCCGTGCCAGCGCTGCGGGCGGGCAGGGGGCGAACCAGTCGGCAGAGTTGCGGCCTAAAACGCCAAGCGTCGCCGCGCAGCCGGCGCGGACACCTGCCTGAATGTCCATCCAGTGATCACCCACCATCGCGGCGTGACCCGGCGTCTCGCCTAGATATTCCAAAGCGGCCCACAGATGCTCAGGGTTAGGTTTAGTCAGCTTGACGTCGTCACGGGTCAGCAGCAGGTGATGGGGCAGGGCGAACCGGGCCAGCAGCCCAACTGAGACCGTGCGGCAGTTGCGGGTCACAATGCCCACTTTGATGCTACGATGCACTAAATCCGACAGCAGTTCGCGTGTTCCCGGCAGCAGCACGGGATGAGCGCAGCCGGCGATTTCTCTGGCTTCCAGCTCCGCGAACGCCGTTCGGCGCAGGGCTGCCCCGTCGCCGCCGCGCGTCGTCACATCTTCGGCAACCGCGTCGACCAGCCCCAGTATGTCTTTGCCGTCTGTGACAGTTTTTGGAACAGCATTTGCCCGCGCCAGCGCCTGCATGGCTTCTGTCATGGCCGGGAAATCAATGTGCGTCTCAATGAGTGTGCCGTCTAAATCAAACAATACGGCGCGGAGGGCAGCAAACGGAGCAGGCATGGCTCATTATAGCCTGAAGGAGGAGGGGAGGTCAAGAAGCCGGTCCCGGCACTGGAAATGCCGGGCTATTCAAGTGCAAAGTTCCTACGGGACTCAATGCTGCCGGCATGAGGCTTATCTTCAGTCCCGCAGGGACTTTCACTCAATAGTAGCCCGGCACTTCCAGTGCCGGGAATTGTCTACTCGTAGATGCGGGCTTTGCCGACGGCGTCGGCGCTGCTGACGGCTTCGTCGTGGGCCATGACTTCGTCGGGCGTTCGGCCAACGAGAGCATCCTGAACGGCGGTTGGCTGCACTGCTGCTGCGTCTTGGGCGGCAAGGGCGGCCTGGGCGTTGACGTTCTGCGGGCTAGGACCTTTTCGCAGACCTTCGGCAACTGCCATGTTGCTGCCCCAAACGTCGGTGACACGCTCCCCGGCAGCGTTGACATTGATGTCTACCCCAGCAGCGTTATATTTCAAGAGAATTTGCTTGATTTCATCATAGCGGGTTGGGTCCACGGCAATGGTCATCAAGTAATCGCCTTCGCGCAGGCGGTCGTTGATGTTTGCCGCCGCCTGTTCGGGCATTCCCATGTCGCGCAGGTAGCCGGTGACGCCGCCGACTGCCGCGCCTGCCGCCGTAGTTGCCGCCGCGACGCCGAGTGCGCCCGCCAGAATGCCGCCGCCGAGGACCAGGCCGACGCCAGGGATCATGACCGCCGCCGCCGCCGCCAGCAGCCCGGCGACAAGGCCGACCCCGCCGCCGACCGCCGCGCCTGCCGCCGCATCCTGGGGCGTTGTCGTGGTCAAGCCCAAATTGCCGACGGCGGACACGTTTTCCGCCGTGTCTACGCTGGAGCGCGGCGTAATCGTGGACCCAATCGCCGCTGCAGGCGGCGTTCCCTGGTGCGGCACATAGGTTGCCTCGGAAGTTGTGCTGTCCTCAGTAATCCGCGTGTAGCCGTCCCGAATGCGTCCGGCCTCATCCTGCTCCGCCGCCCGGCGGCTGGCGATGCCGATGCTGCTTTCCGGGACACCGTGGTCCCGGAGTGCGCCGACAGCCCGTTCGGCGTCGGATACGTCCTGAAAAAGTGCGTAAATTGTTTGCAGTGCCATTGGGAAATCCTCCTCGGTGCTGATCTTAAATACCCGGCAGGCAGGCAGGGATAAACCCGCTAGTGCTTAAATGTCGCGTAAACCAAGTAGCTGTTCAGGCCGAAGATGACGGCAGCCAAAATCCAGCCAATAAGACGGGTGGCCCAGCCGTTGACAAACCGGCCCATTTTCGCTTTGTCGCTCGTGAACTGGATCAAAGGAATAACGGCAAACGAAAGCTGGACCGACAGCACGACTTGGCTGAAAATCAGCAGCTTGCCGGTGCCGGACATGCCGTACAGGCCGACAATGATCAGCGTCGGCACAATCGCCAGCATTCGGGAAATCAAGCGGCGCAGCCAGGCAGGGATTTGGAAATGCGTGAAGCCTTCTAAAATAATCTGACCGGCCATTGTCCCCGTGAGCGTCGAGTTCTGGCCCGATGCCAGCAGGGCAATCGCAAACAGCGGCGTCGCAATGCCGACCCCCATCAGCGGGGTCAGCAGCTTATACGCGCCCTGAATGTCGGCGATCTCGTGATGCCCGCTGCGGTAGAACACGGCGGCGGCCAGAACAAGAATGGCGGCGTTGACAAACAGCGCCAGCATCAGCGCAATGGTGGAGTCCCAGTAGGCGCTTTGGATCGCGCCTTTCTTTTCTTTGAAGTCGCTGCCGAAATCGCGCGTTTGGACAATGGATGAGTGAAGGTACAAGTTGTGCGGCATGACCGTCGCGCCTAAGATTCCAAGCGCGATGTACAGCATGGCAGGGTCACGGATAATCTCAGCATGGGGAATAAAGCCCGCCAAAACGCCGAACCAGGCCGGACGGGCGTAGATCATTTCCACGGTGAATATGACCATCATCGTGCCGATCAGCGCAATGACCAGCGCTTCCACATATCGAAAGCCCCGGCCTTGCAGCACCAGCACCACCAGCACGTCCAGCGCCGTCAGCCCGCAGCCGATAATCAGCGGGATATGGAACAGCAGGTTCAGCGCGATGCCCGCGCCGATAACTTCCGCCACATCACACGCCACAATGCCGATTTCCGCCGACAGCCACAAGAAGATAGAAACCGGCCTCGCGTAAGCGTCCCGACAGGCTTGGGCCAAATCGCGCTGGGTCACGATGCCGAGCTTTGCCGATAGCGCCTGCAAAAAGATTGCCGTGAAGTTGGCAAGCAAAATCACCGACAGCAGCCGGTATGAATAAGCCGACCCGCCGCCGATGTCCGTGGCCCAGTTGCCGGGATCCATGTAGCCGACGGCGATTAGATAACCCGGTCCAAAGAATGCCAAAAACCGCCGCCATGCCGTCGCATCTTTTGGAACGGCGATGGATTTGAACACTTCCGGCAGGCTAGGCCGCTTGATCGGCCCACGCCAGCCGTCCGTCGGCGTCGGTTCTTGTCTTGGTTCTGGAACGGGTGGTTCCTGCGCTAATTCCATAAACTGCTGCAACTTAACTTTCTAAGGCACGGAAAGGCGTGGGATTGAAATCCTACGCTGTGGGCGAAGCGCCCAATGTCCACCTTCGTGGACAAGGAGCAGAGCATCCACGTTTGTTGTCTTATTCTTCATCCGCGTCCTCCGGGTCTGCCTTCCAGGTAGCCAGTGCTGATACGAAGTAATCGGAACGATATACGAAGTAGTCGGAATGGTACCAGTGCAGCAGGCGGACGGTAGGCGTCTGCGCCCACAGCGTAGGGTTTCAATCCCACGCTTCCTCCTAAGCTTACTTGTTCTCTAAGACCGTCTGCACGAACACACTGCCGGCCAAAGACGCACCGATAATCTGCCGCTCATCGCCGACCTGCACCGTCAGCAGGCCGTCAATCGCGTCCCGCTCCAGCACCGTCACAACCGAATGCAGGTGAATGACCCGCTGGGTGAGCGCCCGCAGCACGGCGGCATTGGTGTCCTTGACCCGCGCCACTGTCACGGTCTCGCCTGGCGCACACTCGCTGAGCGCCCGCAGGCGCTCTTCAACTAACGTGCCGTCCGGGGCTGGAATGGGGTCGCCGTGCGGGCAGGCGCGGGGATGCCCAAGCAGGGCGTCAATCCGGGCCTCAAACTCTTCCGAAATGACATGCTCCAGCTTTTCCGCTTCGGCGTCCACTTGGTCCCACGAGTAGCCCATTGCCTGGGCTAAGTACAGCTCCAAAAGCCGATGATGCCGGATCACTTCCAGCGCGATTTTCTCGCCCATCGGGGTCAGCCGGACACCGTGATAGGGCGTGTACGCGACCAAATGCAGCGTGTCCAAATGCTTCAGCATCTTGGTCACGGCGGCGGCGGTTGTGCCGGTGCGCTCGGCAAGCGCGGACGTAGACACAGTCTCCGTCTGCGTTTGCAGCTTATAAATTGTCTTGACGTAATCTTCCACGGCAGCAGAGCGCATGGCATCCTCGCAGGCGGTTCTTGTGTGTTCCCAAGCAACTTATTATTTAACCGTGGTTAAATAATTAAGCCTCAGTATACCCCGGTCATGCTGCAAAAGTTACGCTGCAAATTCTCATGTCGTGAGAAAATCGGTAATCCTGTTCGGTTAGCTGTTCAGCAAAAGGCTTCTCCGCGTCGGTTTGTGATACACTCTTCATATTGTCAATGAAGGGAAGAAGACAAAGAATGAACGCTGTGTACCAAACCGCTTCCGCCTACCAGGGCGACGCACTCAGCCTGCCGGTCAAAAATCTGAATGAATCTCTCCCGTTTTATACGGCAGTGATGGGCTTCCAGATTTTATCACATCAGGACGAGCCGGTTCATTCTGCGGTGCTAAGCCGGGACACGATTCAAATCGGGCTGGCGGAGAATGGCGGTGATCCTTCGCAAGAAGGATGTTTTTTTGAGGTGAATTCTGTCGAGGCGGCTTTTGAGCAACTGAAGGCGAATGGTCTGACACAGGAAGAAGCCGGCTACCGGCTGGATCAGTACGGAGACACGCGCTACCGAGTATTCTTCGTCATCGCCCCGGACGGGCTGTGTTACTGCCTCGGCGAGCAGCAAGCGTAATAAAAAAGAGCGCCAGCCATAAGGCCGACGCTCTTTTTGCTCCTAGCCCCGCGAAGTGGGAGTTCTCGGCGTCCCTGCCTAATCGCCGTGTGTTTCAACACATGGTTCCAGGCTATCCACGCATCTACTGTCCACGCATTTACACGCCATCTTTGCGCTGTAATCTCTGCCGCCGCTTCTCTCGTTCCTGTCCCAATAGCGAGACGAAATCAGCGACCAACAGTGCAGCAATGAAGAACAAAGACGCCAAGAAAAATCTATGCCAAAACATCCGAAAATCATGTGACACCGGAACTACACGAAAAACTTCATCAGCTTCCTTAAGTACCATCATTAGCCATACAAGGCCAATCGTTTTGGCCGAGCGCCGCCTTTGCTGCCGATGAATTTCTGCCCGCATCCAAGCACGCTTCTCGAATATGAACTTATCACCCCACAAGACAATTAATATTGTCGTCATTACGACTATTAAGATGGCATAGAGTACGATGAATGTGTACATAACTGGCTGGCCTTTCGGCGTTACCTAAGAAACTGTATAAAAACTCCCCCCAGCCCCCAATAATGGGGGAGCAATACAGAGTAGGGCAGAACTTGCTTTCTCTAACTCCCCCATTATTGGGGGCTGGGGGGACATTCACGGGCTCTCGCGCATCACTTAAACGAACAGCGACCTTTCTTCAAAACAAGAAAGGTCGCCGCTTGCATCGGAGAAGTAACTGCTATCGCTGGTCTATTGGCGTGACTTTGAGGTCGCGCGGGCCGGTGTAGATGGCGCGGGGGCGGATGAGCCGGTTGTCGCCGAGCTGCTCCAAGATGTGCGCGGTCCAGCCTGCGACGCGGGAAATGGCGAAGACTGGCGTGAACTGGTCGTTGGGAATGTTCAGCATGTGGTAAACCGACGCCGAGAAGAAGTCGACGTTCGCTTTGAGCGTCGTTTTGCCTTTGGCGGTGAGCGCCTTGTCGGCGGCTTCCTGGACTTTTTCGCTGATCTCGTACCACTTGGAGTCGCCGGTGGTTTCGGCAAGCTGCCGGGACATTTCGCGCAAAGAGACGGCGCGTGGGTCTAAAGCACGGTAAACGCGGTGGCCGATGCCGGGGATTTTCTTGCCCTCAGCCAGCATTGCGCCCACAATCTCGTCGGCCTTATCGGGCGTGCCGATTTGTTCCAGCAGGTGCATGACGTTGACATTCGCTCCGCCGTGCAGCGGGCCGGCCAGCGTGCCGACAGCGCTCGTGACCGCGCTGTACATGTCGGTCAGGGTCGCAACTGTGACGCGGGCGGCAAACGTGGACGCATTCAGCTCATGGTCGGCGTGAAGAATCAAAGCTACGTCCAGCGCGTGCGACTCGGTCTCGCTCGGCACGGTGCCGTTCAATTGGTGCAGAAAACTGGCGGCGGTGGACAGGCCGGGCTGAGGCGCGACCGGCTCCTCGCCTTTACGCAGGCGATCCAGCGTGCCGACAAGCGTTCCCATTTGAGCGGTCAGGCGCAGGGCCTTGCGCTTGTTAGCGGCCATGCTTTCGTCGCCTAAATCAGGGTCGTACATTCCCAGCAGCGAAGTGGCCGTCCGCAGGGCGTCCATCGGTGGGACGGTCTTTGGAAACTGCTTCAAGAGGGCCATCGCGCCTTCGGGAATGGCCCGGTTTGCATCCAGCTCAGACTTCAGTGCCGCGAGTTCGGACGCCGTCGGCAGGCTGCCGTTCCACAATAAATAAACGACCTCCTCAAAGGTCGTGTTCTGGGCCAGGTCATGGATGTCATACCCCCGGTAGATCAGCTTGCCGTTGATGCCGTCTACATCGCAGATGGAGGACTCCCCGGCAATGACATCTTCCAGCCCTTTTGCAAATTTATCATTCGCCATTTTATCATCAGCCATAGTATGCGAAAACCTTCCTTGCGCGAGGCCGCGCGGTCTATCTTACCCGTTTTTGGGCAAGCCCAAAAAGCTGTTTTCACTCGTCTTCGGTGCGGCCTGCGCCAGGTCGTCGTCCCATTTTCCTGCCACGGACATTTTGGTCCCGCAGCAGGTGCAGAGGCCGATCATGGCCCGCCGCCCATTCTTCATCAGCGTCCGAGTCGCCGAAAGCATCTCTTGTTTGGCGCGGCAGCGCACGCAGTATCCGATCACATTGACCTCATCAAAATACGGGAATGGAGAACGCCGAATTATAACACCGGCCCCGGCCTTTGTCAAGGCAAAGTAGACTGGTGCAGGATGAACATTTGCTGCGCGTTTGCCGTCTTCAGGAACAGACGCCCGTTTGGACGTTCTCTGTGGAATAATGGAATGTGCGGCAACAAGAGCCGATTCGCTGGAAACCCATCTTATGAAAATCTCACTCCAAAACCCGCGTGCGCTGACTGTTTTGCTGTCCTCCCTCGCCGCCGCCGGCATCGTCGCCTCGGCGGCGCTGGTTTCGCCGACGCGCCCGGTTGCCGCCGACGTGCCGAAGGCCGACCCGGCGCAGGTGAAGGCGCTGTTCGCCGAGAAATGCTCCGCCTGCCATAACCTGCCTTCCCCGCAGGAAAAAGGCTACAGCCGGGCCGAGTGGCAGCGCACGGTCAACACTATGCTGACCAAGTATCATGCGTCCGACGAAATCGCGCCGAATGAAGCCGCGCAGATTGTAGATTATTTGGCGACATTCGCGCCTAAAGCGCCGGCAGGCGGCGGGCGGCAGAATAGCGACCCGTGGGCAACCGACAACCTGGACGTTTGGAGCGCTTCGCCGAGCGCTTCCCGCGTCTTTAACTTTGAAGCCGGCGGGCTGGCGGGCCTCGCGCCGGTTGGCTCCGGCACTGCCGGTCCGGCTCCCTTGTGCGCGGTTCGCCCGGACAAGCCCGGCGCGGACGGCCTGGTCGCTCAGATGGTCGGCCCGAACTTCCGGCCCGACCACTTCGCAGTTTTGCTCGACCGGGCCGATGCCGGGCGCAACGTCGATGTCCGTGTCCGGTTCCGCATTGACTCCGGCAAAGTCAGCCCCGCCGTGGGGATCGTCTTCGGCTATACCGGTCCAAATCAATATACCGTTCTGCGCTGCAACCAAGCGCTGGGCGACCTGGCGCTGATCCAAATTGCCGGGCCGGCGCACACAACATTGCAGCAGACTTCTATTGTTCTGCCTGCTCCTGCCGCCGTGCCGCCTGCTGCTGTTCCGGCGTCAGCGCCGCTTGCCGGGGGCTGGCACACGCTGCGCCTTTTAGTCCACGACGGTCAGGTGCGCGGCTGGATTGACATGCAGAAGCGTATCAGCGCCTCCCTTCCCAATACCGCCACCGGCAAAGTCGGCCTGTGGACCCAGGGCAACACCGCTGCGTCATTTGACGACTGGACTGTTGACTGCTACGATGCCGCGCCGTCTGCTTCCGCGCCGCTGAGCTGAGAAGCCCCACACCCAATAATGGGTGAGCCGGAGAAGCTCACCCCGCCTCGTTCCTCGGCGACCCTCTCCTTATTAAGGAGAGGGTGAAAACTTAGGCTTTATTGGGGGTGTTTCCGTGTGAGGTCTCTTCTGCTCCCCGTCCGTTTGTACTATGTTGGGGGCGGGGAGGCTTCAACAACCGCCTCACGCGAAGATTTGCTCTAAAATCACCGGGTCTTTAATTTCCGTGTCTTTAGACAGCAGCAGCACTTTGGACAGCACTTCGGCGGTGCGCGGGTCGTCATCGGCGAACGGCAGGAATAGGCGGCCCCGATGCTGGCTATGGACGGGAACAATGCACAGATGGCCGCCAGGCTGACGGTGGACAATAGCGCTGCCGAGATGCACCGAGTAAGTCCCTAATTGACCGTCAATCAGGGCATGGCTGTTTTGGAGGCGGACATTGCCGAGCTTCATCAACGTGCAGGCTTCCCGAAGCAGCGCCGAGCGCATTTCCACCGTGCTGGCACTCGCTTCCGGGTCCACGCCGCCTTGATGGGCGACGCTGACGACCAAATCCAAATCCCGCATGGCCTCGCTGAAGACGCGCGGCGGAACCTGCTCCAGCGGCAGCGTTTTCCAGTCGCCGCGCTTTGTGAACAAGACGCGCTCGATGGTTAAGCCCTCCACTTCCGCCGGGGTCGTGTACCCCATGTCGAAATCCAGCAGCGCCGTAATATCGGCATCGTGGAACGTCCGCCGCACATCGCCCTCATACGGGTTGCCGACCCATCCGCGCTTGCCGAGCAAGGCATATGCCTGGCTTTTGTTGACCTGATGCCCCGCGTAGCGCTGGGACCGGGAATGATCGTCTTTTTCCGAATCCGTCAGCACGTACAGCTCGCGGAAGACCTGCTTGAACGGCTGAATGCGCTCCCGCGTAAAGCATTCATGCTGCCACTCGTGCCACTGCCCGGTTTGGAACAAGTCATGCAGGTGGGCCAGACGCACCTGCACTTTTTTGTCCACGGCAGCCAGCATGCCGCCCAGCCCTTCCAGCGCCGATCCGCCCGCCGCCGGGTAGCCTGCCAGCCCATCCGGCCCGACCAGCACCAGCGAGCGCAGCATTGGGGCCAAGACCGGGTGTTCCAGCAGTTTGACCATTTCACCCCCGGAGAACTCGTCGCCCCGGCACATTGCCCCTTCTAGCGACAGGCGCATTCGAGATGCCTGCCGCTCGATTTCGGTCTTCCGGGCGGCAAGCGCCGCAAGCGCCGGATCTTTTTTGGCGGCAGGTGGAATGGCTTTGAGAAGCTTGCCCCGGCGCGTCACGCTGAGTTCCGGGCTGCCCCATGGATTAATGGAAAGCGTCAGCGTGACATCGCCCGCCGACGCCGAGACCGGGCCGGCGGCAAGGTCTGCGACCGACTGCGCTTCCATCGCCCATTCCAGCCGCACCGGGTCGGGATACCCTGCTGTCCGGGCCAGGTTCTCCATGCCGACTGCCACGGCGGTCTTTTCACTGGCCTGACGCATCGCGCCGAACTGGCGGCTGCCGCGCAGGAACTCCTGCATGACTTGGTAGCGTTCCAGCAGGTCAGCTTCCCGCGCTTTGCCTTTTTCTAACGGGATCAAGCCCAAAGTCCGCACGGCGTCCCTATTGCGCTTCTCTAAAATACGCGGCAGGACGACTTCTTTGGAAAGCTGCCCCAGCATAGCGTCGGCGAACGCCTGAGCGCGTTTATGTCCGCCGCCGCCGGACGCATACTTGGCGGCATCGCTGACCTGGTTCCAGCGCTCCGCGCCCAGCGCGGCATGAACGCGGGCGAACCAGGCCACGTCGACCGCGCCGTCCAGCAGGCTTTGCGCGGACAGCGGGGTCCGCTCGGCGGCCTGCGCGGTCCAAAGCTCGCGTATCTCCTTGTCAACGCTCCACTGGGCATCTTTGGTATGGGCATGGAGCCACCAAACTGCTTCGGCGAACTCCGGCCAGCCCAAAGCCCGCTGCACAAATCCTGCCCACTGCGGCGCATATACGGCCAGCTCAATCAGCCGCTTGGCATCAATTTTGGCCTCTTTTGTGCGCCTGGCGAATTCTTCCGCCGTGTCGGATGCCGCCGGGAAGCTGATCCGCGCCAGGTGGCTGAACACCGCGCCTTTTGTGGTCCCGCTTGCGCCGTAGGCATGCCCCCGCGAAAAGCCGTCTTTGCCCAGCGCCCGAAGCAGGCGCAGGAGCGTCGCCGTGCCTTCTGCGGAGCGCAAAGCAAGCGCCGGGGCGCTTGCCGCCGTCGGCAGCTCACCGCGTGTCAGCTCCACGTCTAAAACGCGGGCGCGTACTTTTTCGAATGCCTCCTGCAGCGCCGGGTGCGCTTCCAGTTGTGGCGAGCCGCGCCGCCCGGACAGCGCCCGAATCTCGGAGAATTCCCCGGCACCGGAGTAGTAGCCGCGGTTCTGCTGCGGACGCGGGCCGATGAGCTGATCAAACAGGTCGGTTTCATTCGCTTCGCCCAGAGCTTCGGCCTCTAAAAGCGACGCCAAACCAGGGCGCATTCGGGAAGAGTTTTCAAGCGGTCTGTCCATCCAGTGCATCAGCCGCCACCAGCGGCGGCGCTGCTCATCAGTCCACACTTCGGCAAAGTGCGCCTGGTGTGACTGCGCCAGCGTCATCCACCCACGCAGCCCGCCGGTGTCGCGCCATGCCGCCTGCCCGGTTTGATGGCCCAGCGCTCCGGTCAGCTCCGACGCTTGAAGCAGCAAGTTCGGGGTTCTGTCCTGCGGCAGCCGCCGCTGAAGCCAGAGCAGGATGCTTTGAATAATGCCGTTTTGCTTCCCAAATGGGAACCCCGGTCCAAACAGCGTGTCCCGTATTTCTTTAATCCAGCCGCTGCCTTTTTCTTTGCCTTCTGCGTCTTCATCTCCGTCCTAGAAGTAATAAAAATGGCGTGTGTGCCGGTGAAACAAGGCCAGCGCCCGGACAATTTCCAGACCATCAGCGTCGCGCATCTCGGCGGGGCGGGTGTCCCACCAGTTCAGCCACAGGTCGGCCAGCGGCAGGGTTTCCCAGTCTTCGGCCTGCGCCTTCGCGAAATCAGGAGAAGGAAAGCCGTACTGCACGTTGCCGAGCAGCGCCTCATCACGCCCTGCAATTTGGACAATCTGTGTGCCGTTTGCCGCAATCAGTTCTTTCAGGCTTGTCAGCAGGGCGCGGGCGGCGTCCGACACAAGCGGCGTCGGCATTTCCAGCATTACGGGGGCGACGCGCGGGGTACAGTTTTGGGGATCAAACAGGCCCAGGCCGTTCTCCAAAACCGGCTCTTCGCGCTCGGTGTCTAAAAGCTGATCCAGCAGCGCCGACTCAGCTTCGCTAATCTTCGGCGCGGCGGCTTTGTGAGCCGCTGCGACCGTGCGGCACTCCGCAGGCGAGCGGTTTTTCTTGACCATCTCGCGCAGCAGCTCCAGTCCCGCTTGGCGCGGCAGGGCATCTTTTGCCGCCAGCAGCCGCGCCGCCGAAGCCTGTGCCGGAGCGTCAGGCTGCGCCAGCAGCAGCGACAGCACCCCGCGCCGCAAGTCGCCGGTCTTGCGGGTCAGCAGGGCTTCCATGCGCTCAGGCTCGCCCGGTCCAAGCGGCGCTTTCGTGATCGCTTCCAGCGCGGACGAGCGGACATAGCCGTCCAAATCGCCGACCAGCCCCAGCAAAGCCGCCCGGACTTCCGGGTCCGCGCCTGCCGCTCCGGCAAACACTTTGACGCAGGCGCGGCGTCCCGATCCGCTCATGGCCGGCAGGTAAGGCAGTAGGCGGCGGGCAGGACGCTCCCCAAGCTGATGCGGCAGCCGGTCCGCGACACGGGACTTATCGGCCACCTGTGCGGTCCAGTCCCACACCAGCGGGTCCAGCGTGTTCGGCTTCACCGGCAGGCGATTGGTGAGGCGTTCCAGCCGCTCAAACAAGTCTGCGCCGGCGAGTTCTCCTTTGAGGGCCAGCAAAGCGATCCGTAAATCGGGGTCATCCAGCAGCGGCAGCAGAGCGGTGGACGCTTCCGGCAGACCTGTCTGCACCAGCAGATACGCCGCCACAAAACGCCGCTCGGCGCTGGGATGCTGAAGCAGCGGCAGAGTTTCGGCGACGGCGCGTGGGGCATCATCAAATGCCGCCGCCCAGAGAGCAAGGTACGCTCCCTGTAAATCATCCCCCAGCGCCGTTTCAGCGCACGCTTCGGGATGGGCCAGCGCTGACTCAATCTGTTCCAGCGCTTTGGCGGCGAACCTCGCGCTCATGGCATCCCAGCCGAAGCCCAGCCAGACATCCACCGCCCGGATTGTTGCGCTGAACCGGGTCAAATCATTTTCGCGGATCACTTTAAGCATCCGCCGGAACGCCTGCGGGTGCGCTTCGTCCACAGCTTCCAAGATGACCTGGCGCAGCCCTTCCTGACGTTGGGCGGCCAGCAGGAATTTCTCCATGAACTCCCAGCCTTCGGGCCGGTCGGTGGCAAGCAGGGCGCGGGACACATGCCGGCCCATCATGCCGATCTCATGCTCGCCCCGCGCCGACGCCAGAAGTATCTCAAACACTTCATCGCCCATAG
Organism: uncultured Armatimonadales bacterium; assembly: GCA_964243345.1. GTDB lineage: Bacteria > Armatimonadota > Armatimonadia > Armatimonadales > Capsulimonadaceae > JANXMY01. The sequence goes on along the minus strand of CAXTER010000031.1, from coordinate 21,470 downwards.
CATCGCGCTTGTCCACCGCCGCCGCCAGCAGAATGCCCAGTGCGTCGCCCTGATAGCTGGCAATGTAAGGACTCCAGGCCGCAAACCACGTCAGCGATTGTCCGTCATAAGGCCGGGCCACGGCAAGAAGCCGCTGAAACCAGGCGGCACGGGCGGCATCGGCCCGCACCGGCTGGCTTGGGGCGCGGAACGGCTTCCGCACGTAGCCGCTTTGGTACGGCAAGCGGTCGTGGAACCGCCAGGCGGCTTCCACATGCGGAGCAAGCGCGGGAAAGAATGCCGTGAAGACTGCCATTCGGTCAGCCGCGTCAAATGCCACAAGCTGCGTCAAAGCCTCTTGACCAATCTGGTAGCGGTTCAAGTTCTGGCTGGAAAACAGCTTGCCGTCGCTGTCACGGCCAACTAAGTGGTAACAAACCGTGCGCGGCGCTTCGGGCAGCTTGGCGGCTGCCGCCAGAAAAGTGGCTTCTTGGCCTTTGACTTGAAACTCTTGAAGGCGCTCTTTGGCATGTTCGGGAGTCAGCATGGAATTACCCTCCCGCCAGCGCCACAAGGCGCAGGAATGTCACGTGGCTGTCTGCCGACAATTGCACGGTTTCGTCCAAGCCGACCCGGTGCTCGTTGTCTACAAACACATAATACAGGCCGTCCTCAAACGCCAGCAGGGCCGTCGCCACCGCCTGCTCCGGGTCGGCGTCGGGTTCGTCCTCCCGCCCGCCCATGTCCACCTTGCCGCGTGCCGCGCCGCCCGCAATCTGCGTGGCAGTGAGGGAGTGCAGAAAGCGCCGCTCGGAGCGCCGCTGCTGGAAGTTTTGGACTTCCTCGCGGACAATCCGAACAATTAAATCGCGCAGGGTGATGGACGCGCCGGGGACGATCCATTCCGGGGGCAGGGGAAACGAAAAATCGGGGAACAGGGCGCGGCCCCGGCCAAACTGCTGACCTTCAATGGTCAAAGTCGGCGTGTTCTCGGCGGCAGCCGAAGTGTCAATCGCGGACGGCATTTGTCAAAGTTTCCTCTCGCTAAACCAGTGCGTGTTCTCAAATCTTCTAAACTGAAGACAAACACAGTATAACACTCAAACACGCTGCCGATGCATCTGCCGCAAAACCCAGCAGCCTGACTTTCCAAAATTCTCATCTCGTGAGAGTACATCCGAAAGTATGAGCGCCTGCCGCAAGGCAAAAGGTATGATAATAAGGCAAAAGAGAAAGCATCCACTATGACTGAAGCAAATCAACTGCGCCGCCGGATACGGTTCTGGCTGGGCGCGTTTATGCTGGGGCTGGCCCTGAGCGGCATCACGGCTATTCCTCTGAACTGGGAACTGGGTATTTTGACACGGCTCATCGGACACCACTTCGGCGCGTTGTCGGGCTGGATTTTCCGGGTGCAGGACGGACTGCGCGAAACCGATGCGCGTTACCCCTTTATCGCCTACGGCACGGACTGGCTGGCATTTGGGCATTTGATGATCGCGGTCGCGTTTATCGGCCCTTATCTGGACCCGGTTCGGAACCGCTGGACCATTACATTCGGCCTCATCGCCTGCGTCTGCGTCATTCCGTGGGCGTTTGTGTTCGGTCCCCTGCGCGGCATCCCGTTCTTCTGGCGTCTTATCGACTGCTCCTTCGGCATTATCGGCCTCCTGCCGCTCCTGCTCGTGCGCCGCGACATTGACCGCCTCAGCCGGATCGCGCCGATGAATTGAGCTGCCGTAATACGTTTTGCTACAAGCCAAATATATGACGCAGCGCCGCGCGGGCGAAGATTACAGAATACTCTGATGCCTGTGCTGTTCTTCTGCTCGCGGAGGCGGGGAATTGCTTTTCCAAAGCACAGGGGTTCAGCCCCATGTCTCCAATGCTAAGGCTGAAAACGCGGCCTAAGCAAAGTCAGCAGCCATTCAGAAGCGACGTTGCCAACAACAAGCGCAGGAAAAACAATCACTGTCTACCGAATGCCGTTCACAACCTGCATAAAATTTCCTTTACATCGTCTCGTAGCCATCCATATCTGGATGGTTCCAGTCTTCTTCAAAGGTGTGGAGGCGAGCGCGTAAATCGGCAGCCTAGGCTTCATCAATGCCATAGTCGCTCAACAGCCGCGCCTGGTTTTTCGGCATGAACGTCACGAGAACTGGCGTTTCCTCCAAGTCTTCCAGCGTTTCGGCAAGCTCAACCCGGCCATCTCGGTAAGTGCCTGCTACAGTCTTCAGCATAGTGGTTTCCTCTGCCCCTATCCTACCCTGTCCCACACTAAGTCGCGACATGATACGGTATAATTAGTACTAATTGTGATCTTGTGATACTTCTATGAAACTTGTGCTGCTGGCGGTGATTTCGGGGGCTCTGTTTGCCCTCAGCCTGCCGCCGTTTAACTGGGAATGGCTGGGGTGGGGGGCGTTTGTGCCGCTGCTGTGGGCGGCGCAAAAGCGGACGCCGCTTGAGGCTGTCGGGCTGGGGATGCTGGCGGGGGCGGCGTGCGGGGCGGTGTCGGCGGGCTGGTATCATGATACGGGGCGGCTGTTCTGGGCGTACATCCCGTTCCTGTGGATTGCATTCCTGTTCGGCGTCGTCGCGCTGGCGTCGGCCCGTATGCCTCAGACTTGGAACCCGCTGGTGCGGGTCTTAGCTGTTGCCTCGGCAGGTGTCGGCGGCGAGTGGCTGACATCGTTTCTGCCGCTGCCGCTGAACATTGCGCTCTGTCAGTATCAAAATCTGCCGCTAATTCAAATCAGTGCGTTCGCCGGCATTTGGGGCGTCTCGTTTCTCTTGTGGTGGGTGAATGCGGCACTTCTGGAAGCCGTGCAGTCACGGCGACTTGGGCCGCTTGGCGTGGGAGCTGCGGCTGTGGTTCTGACGCTCGGCGTTGGCATATTCGCCCTGCGCCAAGCGCCCGTCATGCCAACTCTACGGGTGGCGGCGATTCAAGATTTAACCCATGAGGAAACCGGGGACATGGCTCCTGTGCCGCCGGGGATTGTAGACCGGACTCAGATGACGAAACGCGCGGCGGCCGGCGGCGCGAAGCTGATTGTCTGGTCGGAAGAATCACTCGGCGGCGAGTTCACGCCGGCGGACCCAAAAGACGAAACCCGGCTGCTGGCGCAAAGCCTGAAGACGGCCCTGGTGGTCGGCTACTCGGATGACGCCCGCCCGAAACCCTTCAACTGCGCGGCGTTCCTCGCGCCTAGCGGCAGCGTCCTCGGCCCCGTGCATCATAAAGTGCATCTGTATCTCGCCGAGCAGCAGACCAATCAGCCCGGCCATTCGGCAACTGTCGTGCCGACAGGTTTAGGGCCGATTGGCCTGGAAATCTGCTTTGATAGCTGCTACACCGGCACGACCCGTGAGACTGTGCAGGCCGGAGCGCGGCTGATTGCGATGCCGAACTACGACCCTCCCACCCCCCACGGTGTCCTGCACCGCCTCCACGGGGCCATGCTGCCGTTCCGCGCCGCCGAAAACGCCGTGCCGTTTGTCCGCGCTGACTCAAATGGCCTGTCGCAGATTGTGGACGCGCACGGGCATATTCTCGCCCAATCCCCGCTGTACCGGCCTGACATTCTTGTCGGTGCTGTCCCGCTCGGTGACGGGCGCGGCACATTCTTCACCCGCTGGGGCGACTGGCTGGCGTATGCGTGCCTCCTGGTAGACGCCGCCGGCATTGCTGTCATTCTCCGAAGCAAGCGAAGTGCCTGACTTGTTTTCTTATCAGCTTTTCTTATCAGCCTCTGCCCGGCAACTGCCGCTGAAACTCCATCCCGACTAACGAAAGGGTGTTATTGTCCTCCCAGAGAGAGCCACTCTGTTGATGAGCGAGTTCTTGTCCATCCTGCGTCTGCACCGCAAACAAGGCTGTTGAGTCGCCGACTTGCAGTAGTAGACGCTGGCTTTCCTGAGTCCATGTTCCAACCACACTCAAACTTGTCGTGCCTGTCTCACCTGGAGCAAGCTTAAAGTCAAACTCAATAACTAAGATGCTGCGCCGATAGAGCTTGATGCAGGCCGTTGTAGTGCCTCGCTCGCCCCGATATACCGCAGCCAGATTATGTCGGCTCGTCTTCCAGAACTCGCGTATCAGCCGGGGGAAGCAATACAGCAGAAGCAACGTGCCGTAATCCAGCAAAATTGCAGTCCAAGCGAAGTGCCTAGTTTGCGGCAAGATTGCAAGGCCGATGCCGAGAAAAAGTGCGCCGAAGAGCGGGATGGCGGAATGGAACCGGCCCGTCCGGTAACTTTCAATTACCGTCATCCAGTTCATCGCCGCAATGTAACCGCCAAGCACAATGAAACCGAACGCGGCCACTCTGGCAAACAAGACGAAGTGCGTCATTCTAAAAGCATACCGCCTTTGCAATCCGTTTTAGATGCTGCAAGGGATGTCAAGCAATCATCGTTCATTTCTGGGAGGGTGCGGTATAATTACTTATCATGGCAGCATTGAAAGCATTGTTGGTCGGCGCGGGCGGGATGGGGCAGAACTGGGGCCGCACGCTGAAAGAAAACCCAAACGTCGAAATCGGCGGCTGGGTAGATGTCAAATCAGGCGCGGCGGCGGAAGCGGCGGACAAGCTGGTATTGTCCGAGGCTTGGACCGGCGAAGATTTGGGCAAAGCACTGGCGGAAGTGCGTCCTGATTTCGTGGTGGACGTGACTATCCCCGAAGCCCACCATGGCGTAACATTGCAATCACTGGCGGCGGGCGTTCCCGTGCTGGGCGAAAAGCCGATGGCAGCCAATATGCAGCAGGCGCGGGAAATGGTGGCGGCGTCCGAGAAGGCCGGCAAGCTGTACATGGTCAGCCAGAGCCGCCGCTACGATGCCCGGCTTCATGCGTTCCGGCAGCTTGTGGCGGAGCAGACGGGGCCGCTCGGCATTCTGAACTCGGACTTCTATATCGGAGCGCACTTTGGGGGCTTTCGGGACGAAATGGCAAGTGTCCTGCTGCTGGACATGGCGATCCACACGCTGGACGCCGCGCGTTACGTTTCTCATGCCGACCCGATTTCAGTCTATTGCGAAGAGTTTAACCCGGAATGGAGCTGGTACAAAGGCGCATCGAGCGCGACGGCCCTGTTTGAGATGACCGGCGGGCTGCGCTACACTTACCGTGGATCGTGGAGTTCCGAGGGCCGGGACACAAGCTGGGAAGCGGAGTGGCGGGCCGTCGGACCGCGCGGCACGGCGCTTTGGGACGGCAGCGGCGCTCCGACTGCCGGCATCGTGACCGGCACGGAAGGCTTCACGCGGCAGTCTGAAATCGTTGACGGCGTCGTCCGGCATGATGCGCCGCCCGGCATTGCCGGCTCGCTGGCGGACTTCCTGAATGCGCTTGAGACGGGCCGGACGCCGATGGGCGAGTGCCACGACAACATCAAAAGTCTGGCAATGGTGTTTGCGGCAATTGAGTCGTCGGCCACAGGCCGGCGCGTGCCGGCAACGGCGTAGGAACCCACCCCGGCGCAAGCGCCTTCCCCTCCCGAAACGGGAAGGGTAGGAGCAACAGCAAGAAGACACAATGAGCCAAAAGGACCCAGCAAGCAGCGCCCCCACACTATTCCGAAACTCATACCCCTCCCGTTTCGGGAGGGGAAGGCGCTTGCGCCGGGGTGGGTTCCTACGCCCTCTGTGTATCAACCTATGACCCTATCCCCTCGCTGGCTTTTACTGCTGACACTTCTTGTCCCGCTGCCGTTCAACACGGACCGGCGCGGGCAGCGCACCCCCTGGGTGATTTACATCCTCATTGCGCTGAACGTGATTGCATTCTATTTTACGGTGCCGGCAACATATGCCCGGTGGGGACTGGTCCCGAACCACCCGCATTTTATCGCCCTCTTGACCGGGATTTTCATTCATGTGAGTTTGGCGCACCTCTTTTGGAACATGGTCTTTTTGTGGCTGTTTGGGCCGCATGTGGAAGAAGCGCTGGGGTGGGAAGCGTTCCTTGCGCTGTATCTCGGCGGCGGCATTGCGGCGGGGCTGCTGCACATGGCGATTATTTTACTGTTTGCGCCCAAAGTGGTCGTGCCGCTGGTGGGAGCGTCGGGCGCGATTTCGGCGATTATGGCCCCGTTTGCCATTCGGTTCCACCGGGCGCAGATACGCTTGTTCTGGCTGCCGGCGGTTTTGCTGCGCTCGACTTGGGGGCAGCTGGAGGTTCCGGCGGTGGCGGGGGTCTGCCTGTGGATGCTCCAAAACATCGGCGGCGGCATCTTCTTTCTCCTCAACCCGCAGCCGGGCGGAACTGCCTACTGGGCGCATATCGGCGGCTTCGTGTTTGGGCTGGTGGCGGCAGAGCTGACCGGGCTACTTAAAGACGGACGCCAGGATTATCTTTTGCAGGATGCACGGGCGGCGGGGACACGCGGGCAGGAAACGCTGGAAGCCGCCATTCGGAAGTACCGGGCTTTTCTCGACCGCGACCCCGGCAACGGCACGGTCCGGGCGGAGCTGGCCCGGCTGCTGGTAGTGCAGGACCGGGCGGAAGCACAGACCGAAATGCTGGGTGCGATCCATGATTTGCTGAAGCGCGGCCAGCCCGTGCTTGCGGCCCGGTGCGTCCGGGACGCGGCAGCGCTGGGTTTGCCCCTGCCGCTTTCGGCGCGGGAGCGGCTGCGCCTGGCGGGGGCGTTAGAGGCGATGGGTGAGCCGTCCGATGCCGTTTCCCTATTAGAGTCGCTGATTTCTGAGACGCCGGACGCACCGGAAGACGAAATGGCCCGGCTGAAGCTGGGCCAGCTTCTCAGGGAGCGCGATCCGGCGCGGGCGAACGCAGTCTTGGCGGCATTCCTGACAAAGTACCCGCATTCGGAGTGGGCGCATCGCGCTAAGGAAATACAAACAAATGTTTGATTTTTGCGCGTTTTGGAAACAGTCTCAGTAACTTTGAGAGAACCGGGAGAACACGCATGGCACTGGAAGATTTGAAAAAGGACGTGATGATGGCGCATCTTTTGGATGCTTTAGACCATAAGAAGGACATCGGCCATTACGGACGCTTAGTCTTTACAATGGTAGCTCGGCATTTTCTGACGGAAGATGAGCTTGTCGCGGAGCTTGCCAAAGACAAAGATTTTGGCGAAGACCAGGCGCGTGCGCTGTATACGCAGGTCGCGGAGCATAATTATAACCCGCCCCGGCGCGATAAGATTTTGCAGTACCAGTCGGAGCAGGACTTTCCGATTATCCCGAACCCGGACGACCCCGACGCCGGCAATGTCTACCGGGACTTGAACTTCCCCGACGAAGTCTACCAGCACATTGAAGAGTACCGCCATCAGAAGACGAGCTCGTAGCAAAAAATCCCCGAAGGATTGAAGAGACCTCACCCGGAAGCAAGCTTCCACCCTCTCCTTAACAAGGAGAGGGTAGTCGCTCGCGACTGGGTGAGGTCTCTTTGGTTTTCCGCTGTCAAGCATCCCTGCCAAGCCGACCGGCGAAGTTGGCACGATTTTTGCATGGTAAGTGCCGTGAGTATGGTAAAATATCAGCACTCGCTTGAAACTCATCCTAATTTGCGCCGTGCAAATCTTTGTTCGAATGGAGCTTTATGGATAGCTTAACCGCCCCAAAACCGCACTTGACCATTCAGCCGACCGCCGGCTGGCAGGCCATCAACCTGCGCGAGCTGTGGCAGTTCCGGGACCTTTTGACAACGCTTGCCCAGCGCGATGTCAAGCTGCGTTACCGCCAGACCGCCCTCGGCGTGGTCTGGGTCATCCTGCAGCCGCTGATCGCGGCGGGCATCTTCTCGTTTGTCTTTGGAAAAGTTGCCAACCTGCCTGCCCCCAAAGGCGTGCCATATTTTGTGTTCTCGTATGCAGGGCTGCTGGCCTGGAATGTGTTTAGCAATACGCTGGGCAAGACCAGCGGCTGCCTGCTGGCGAACTCTAACTTGGTCTCAAAGGTCTATTTTCCCCGAATGGCCCTGCCCCTGTCCACAGTGTTTTCCACGCTGATTGACTTTGGGGTTGCACTGATAATGATGATCCTGCTCATGGTTATCAACCATGTGGTTCCCACGGTTGCCGTGCTGCTGCTGCCGGTCTGGCTGCTGCTTATTCTTCTGCTGGCAATGGGCATCGGCATGTATACGTCGGCGCTGATGGTGTCTTACCGGGACGTTGGGTATATCCTGCCGGTCGTCACTCAGTTCCTGCTGTACGGGTCCCCGGTGGCTTACATGCTTTCCTATGCGCTGACCAAAATCCCGCCCGGCCTGCGCTCGTTCTACTTATTGAACCCGCTGACAGGACTTTTAGAAGCGTTTCGGTGGTCTCTGATCGGGCATCAGTCGCTTCTGGTCGGCCCGGTGGTTTACGGGGCTGTCGTGAGCGTTCTGGTCTTCATCGGCGGCGCGTTCTCGTTCAAGAAGATGGAGCGAAAGTTTGCAGACGTGATCTGACGCCGTGCACTAAAGTACATGGCTAAGGCTTTATTAGGGTGAGGAGCCTTCGGCTGATATGAAATAATGCGTTCTGACGCATACTGGCCTTCGGACAAAAGATCAATTTTCTATTTGCCTGTCCTTTGTCCGTAGGACAATCAGCCGAAGGCTCCCCAGCCCAGGATTTTAATCCTGGGCGACAGATCAATCACGGAAGAATAAACCACGGAAGAACAAAACACCACGGAGGGTGATCAGGGATGAAACTGCTTGTGACCGGTTGCCGGGGCTTTATCGGCGGCAGTGTTGGACGCTGGGCGGCGATGACCGGCCATGACGTGCTGGGAGTGGCCCGCACAAGCCGGCCGGAAGCGGACTGGCCGGGGCGGTACGCTCAGGCGGACGTGCGGGACGCGCCGCTGGCGGACATCATTGCAGACTTCGCGCCGGACGCCGTGCTGCATGGGGCCGGGACGGCGTCGGTGGGCGCGTCGATGGCCGCGCCGCTGGAAGACTTGCAGGCAGGCGTCCTGACCTGGGCCAACACGCTGGAAAGCATCCGGCTGTCGGGGGTGCGTCCCGTGATCTTGTTTCCGTCCAGCGCGGCGGTCTACGGCAACCCTGCATCGCTGCCGGTTTCGGAAGATGCGCCAGTCGCGCCGGTGTCGCCGTATGGGTTCCACAAAGCGGCCTGCGAGCTGATTGGGCGCGGGTATGCCGAGTGTTTCGGGCTGAATGTTATTGCCTGCCGGCTGTTTTCCGTCTTTGGGGAGCGGCAGCGGCGGCTGCTGGTATGGGAGCTGTTCGCGCAGATGACGGGGCCGGACCCGGCGGTCCATCTGCAAGGGACCGGGCGGGAGTCGCGCGATTACCTGCACTCGGACGATCTTGCCGAAGCGCTGCTGGGGCTGGCCGCGCACCCCTCTTTGCGAAAAGACGACGGGCGGCTGCATGTCCTGAACTTAAGCCGGGGCCAGGAAACCGGGGTTCTGGAGCTGGCCTGCCTGATGTCCGGCCTGTGCGGGACCGAGAAACAAGTCTGCTGCCGGGGCGAGGCTCAGCCCGGCAATCCCGTTCGCTGGGCCGGGGACTCGTCGCGCCGGCGCCGGTTGCTGCCGGACTGGCAGCCGCGCCCCCTGGCCGGCAGCCTGGGTTGCTGCATCGCGCACTGGCGTAATGCGCTTGAAAAGCCACAATGAAAAATGTGCCTTGCTGAAAGAGAGATTTACTTGATGTCTTCTCCCGTACTGACCACTCCAACGCCGGACTTGTCCAGCGGCGTCTTCACCGATACCACGTCGCATGACACGGCGGTTTCCGTGCGCGGCCTGGCGAAGTCTTACTCCATCGCCAAAAACGCTGCCCAGCACTCCACTATTGGGGAAGCGCTGATGCACCGGCTGAAAAACCCGACGGCAAAGCCGGAGCGCGAGACGTTCTGGGCCTTGAACGACGTGAACTTTGACATCCAAAAGGGCGACGTGGTCGGCATCATCGGCCGGAACGGCGCGGGCAAAAGCACCCTGCTGAAGATTTTGTCGCGCATCACCGAGCCGACGCGGGGCAAGATTGATCTGTACGGACGTGTCGGCAGCCTGCTGGAAGTTGGGACGGGTTTCCACCCGGAGCTGACGGGCCGCGAGAATGTCTACCTGAACGGCGCAATTTTAGGAATGCAGAAAAGCGAGATCGCCCGGCAGTTTGACGCCATTGTGGAGTTTTCCGGCACCGCGCAGTTTCTGGACACCCCAGTCAAGCGCTACTCATCGGGCATGTATGTCCGCCTGGCGTTTGCCGTCGCGGCGCATCTGAACCCGGAGATTTTAATCATTGACGAAGTGCTTGCGGTCGGCGATGCGGACTTCCAGAAAAAGTGCATCGGCAAGATGCAGGATGTGGCGAACAGTGGCCGGACTGTCCTGTTCGTCAGCCATAATATGCCGACTGTCCAAAAGCTTTGCACGGACATTATCATGCTCCAAAGCGGCAGCGTCGTCGCTCGCGGCGAGCCTGTCGAGATTATCACAAAATATCAGGCTTCGGGGGAAAGCGATCAGCTTACGCTCGGCCTGCCGCTTTCGCTGCGGAACGTGCGCCGATGGGGAGGTGATGGCCGGGCGCGGTTTACGTCCGTGCTTCCCTTTGACCCGAACCTGCCGATGTCTTCCGTGCAGCCGTTCCGCCAGGGTGATTTGGGTTTCCGCCTGCAATTTGAGGGAGACGTTCAGGCAATCAAAGCAGTCAGCGTGTATATCACGGACGAAAACGACCGCAAGCTAATCAATACGAATACCTTCGAGAAAGTCGACGACCTCCATCTCCAGCCGGGCCAGGCCGTGGACGTAATCTTCCGCAATGTAAAGCTCCGCCCCGGCCTGTACAAAGTCGGCTTGTGGATTGGTTCGGGAGAGAATGTCCATATCGATACGATCCATGAAGTGCTTTCGCTGGAAATCCTGCCGCCGGTCGGGCGGGGCTGGGTTTCTAAGCACGATGGGGTCATTGAGTGCGACTTTGACTACAACATTGTTTCTGTCTGAGGTCTTGCACAAATAACTGTTTATGCGTATTTTAGTTGTATCAAATGTCTATCCTCCCCATTACATCGGCGGCTATGAGTTGGCCTGCCGCGATGCTGTGGAGGCTTTAAGAGCAAGGGGCCATACGGTTGAAGTTCTGACCAGCACCTACAAAATCGAGAAGCCTGCCACGCAGGAGGGCGCTCATCGGTGGCTGAAAACAGACTTCGAGATATTACTAAGAGGGGATGTTCCTACACACGAGTATCTGCGGGACATGGAACAGCACAATCAAGCGGTCTTCCGCCGCTTGTGCCGTGACTTCAAGCCGGATGTCGTTTTCTTGTGGAACATGGCGCGAATTTCTATTTCTCTGGCCTATGTCGCCCAAAAACTAAACATTCCCTACTGCTGCTATGTTTTTGACGACTGGCCGTCACACTGGGAAGAAGATTTGTGGTATCACAGTCACAACTATGGACCCTGCCGGCGGCGTGATCGGGCAGGGCGCGTGGCCGCACGACTGATGCTTCGTTTTGCGGGACTATATCTGCCGCAGGACTTTCTCAGCCTGAAGAACTTTATCTTCAGCACCGAGTATCTCAAGCAAAGCGCTCTCAATGCAGGCAAGCCAGTTCGTGACACAAGCGTGATTTACTGGGGAATTAACCCAGACAGCTATCCCTATGTCGCGGCTCCGCGACAGCCTCTGCGCCTGCTATTCGCGGGCCAGGTGGTGAAGCTCAAAGGCGTTCATACTGCCATTGAAGCGCTTAAAATTTTGCATGACCAGTTTCATCTGACCTCGACGACACTGACTATCGTTGGCGGCAGCGTCATGCCGGAGGAGGAAGCATCTTTCCATCAGCTTGTCGCTGGGCACCAGCTTGGAGACGCGGTACATTTTACGGGAATGCTGCCCCGCGAGGAGCTTCAATCACTTTACCAGTCTCACGACATTTTGATCTTTCCGTCGGTTTGGGATGAGCCGTTCGGCATCACAATTTTAGAAGGCATGGCTTCTGGGTTAGCCGTGGTCGGTACTGGAACTGGCGGCAGTGGCGAGATCATGAAAGATGGTGAGAATGCCCTCCTCTTTCCAAAAGAAGACCCCTACGCTTGTGCCAGTCAGCTAACAAGGCTGATCGAAGATAGTCGTCTCTACGAGCAGATCAGAAAGCAGGGGCGTTTTTCAGTTAAGGAGAAGTTCGACTTCAAGCGGACTGTTGACCAGCTTGAAGATTACTTGCTGAAGACCGCGAATGACAAAGCTGCTCAGTCAGGAGCAATACGGTATGCAGTCTAGCATTTTCACCGGGAAGGATTTACTTCATTTCGATGAATGTTTTGTACGACATTTCAATCTTAGGTAGTATCCGCGCACATTCCATCCCGAAAACAGGCATTGCGCGAGTTGTGGAGGAATTAGCCTATCAGCTTTCCGGCATAGAAGATTGCGACCTGGAACTTTGTTCCAGCGACAGTCTTGCGGATGCCGTGGGCTACGCAAGAGAGGACTTGAACCTAAAAAACCTCCGCTTTCCGCACAGCGACCGCCATGCTGCCTTTCTTAAGACACGGTGGAACGTCCAGCGAACGGTTGAGACTTCTTCGGGTCTCCCACTCATCAGCGCCCGTGTGAAGAGAAAGCTGCTGCGCCACTTCATGAGTCTTGCCAAAATTTCTTCGGATACGCTGGATGCAAACAGCCTTCGCACCGCAGACATCTACCATTCGACGTACCTACCTATCCCAGAACAAGCAAGGAGAGGTCAACATGCTCAGATTTTCTTAACGATCTATGATATGATTCCTGCGCTGTTCCCGCAGTACTGCAATGCTGGGCTTATTGGCTTGTTCGAGAATATCGCGTCAAGCATCGGTGAAGACGCCTGGCTGCTCAGTATCTCGGAGTTTACCAAAACTGACTTTTGCAACTATCTCAAGATTGATCCCAGTCGCGTCTTTGTCACACCGCTGGCCGCCGACCCCGATTTATTTTATCTCTGCACTGATCCAAAGGCACAGTCCGCCATCCGGCACAAGTACAAGATACCGGGCGGTCCCTACGTCCTGAGCCTCTGCACGATTGCACCTCACAAGAACATCGACCATGTCATCCGCTCCTTCGTCAAGCTGGTGCAGGAGCAACATCTCCCCGACCTGAACCTTGTGCTGGCTGGAGCTAAAGGCTGGAATTACGACCATATCTTTGCTGAGATCGACGGAGCAGAAGCCTTGAAGTCCCAGATCGTAGTGACGGGCTTTGTCGCCAATGAAGACCTGGCAGCGCTTTACACCGGGGCGATGACGTTCGTGTTCCCGTCTTTGTATGAAGGCTTCGGCCTGCCTCCGTTGGAGGCAATGCAGTGCGGGGTTCCGGTGATCACGTCGAACACGTCGTCTCTGCCGGAAGTGGTGGGGGACGCGGGGATCATGCTGGATCCTAAAGATGCGGATGGCTTATGCGGGGCGCTGCTGTCGTTGTACGAGGACGCGGACTTGCGGGCGGACATGGCTGCGAAGTCACTTCTGCGGGCGGGGCAGTTCTCGTGGAAGCGCTGTGCTGAGGACACCGTTCACGCCTACAAAACCGCGCTGGGACAGGCAAAGGATACGTCTTTCAGCCGATGAATGTTTTATACGACATTTCCATTTTGGGACGTACTTACGGCGAGGCAGGCTACAAAACCGGCATCCCGCGTGTTGTGGAAGAGCTGATGTATCGGCTACTGGTAAGACCAGACTGCCGAATAGAACTATGCTCCAGCCTTTTTCTGCTGGGATCGCTGGAATACGCGCAGGCTGACCCGCGCCTGCAAGCGCTCCGCTTCCCGCACAACACGGCCCAAGTGGCGATCCAGAGGAAGCACAGGGCGAGCCAGTCTGCTGTGGATGCGTCGTCGGCCGGTTTGACGCGGTTCACGCTGAGAGCGGAGCGGAAAATGCTGCATTACGCAGAGCAGTTCAGCCAGGCCAGCGCTCAGGTCATGGACCCTGCCGCCCTGCGGGACGCCGATATTTATCATTCTACTTACCTTGCCCTGCCAAAACAACTCAAAGGCGTCTCGCACCCGCTGCGCTTTCTCACGATTTACGATATGATCCCGACGCTGTTTCCACAGTATTGTAATGACTATGTGAAAAAGCTATTTGGCAGCATTCTGGCAAGCATTGACGACGAAACCTGGCTCCTGAGCATCTCGGAAGCAACGAAGAACGATTTTTGCCGCCACCTCAAGATTGATCCGGCGCGTGTGTTTGTGACGCCGCTTGCCGCCGATCCTGACTTGTTCTACCCCGTCACCGACGCCCAGGAACTCGCCCGCGTCCGGCAGAAACATGAGATCAAGCCTGCGCCCTACGTCCTGAGCCTCTGCGCTCTGGCGCCGCATAAGAACATTGAGCACGTCATCCGCTCCTTTGTCCGGTTGATGCAGGAAGGCAAAACGCCAGACTTGCAGCTTGTCTTGGCCGGAGCCAAAGGCTGGAACTACGACCATATCTTTGCTGAGATCGACGGAGCAGAAGCCTTGAAGTCCCAGATCGTAGTGACGGGCTTTGTCGCCAATGAAGACCTGGCAGCGCTTTACACCGGGGCGATGACGTTCGTGTTCCCGTCTTTGTATGAAGGCTTCGGCCTGCCTCCGTTGGAGGCAATGCAGTGCGGGGTTCCGGTGATCACGTCGAACACGTCGTCTCTGCCGGAAGTGGTGGGGGACGCGGGGATCATGCTGGATCCTAAAGATGCGGATGGCTTATGCGGGGCGCTGCTGTCGTTGTACGAGGACGCGGACTTGCGGGCGGACATGGCTGCGAAGTCACTTCTGCGGGCGAAGGGATTTTCATGGGAACGGTGCACCGAAGAGACTGTACAAGCCTACAAAACGGCACTGGAACGCTGAGATGAAGATTGCAGTCTGGTACAACTTGCCGAGCGGCGGGGCGAAGCGAGCGCTGTTTTATCATGTGCGCGGCCTGGTCGAGCGCGGCCATCAGGTGGAAGTGTGGTGCCCGCCGACCTCTGACCGCAGCTACCTGCCGCTGTCCGAAATTGTTCCTGAACATGTCGTGCCGCTAGGCAGCCGTGCTGAAGCGCCGCGCCGGATCAAGCGTCACCCGCTCTGGCGCTACTATGAGATGACCGACCAGATTGCAGACATGGAAGACCACTGCCGGCAATGCGCGAAGGAGATGGCGGCGGGCGGCTTTGACCTGCTGTTTGCCAACACCTGCCGCCTCCTTGCCTCCCCTTCCATCGGGCGGCATGTCAGCCTGCCGAAAGTGCTGTACCTTCAGGAGCCGCTTCGGCATTTGCATGAGGCTATGCCGAACCTGCCCTGGAGCGCAGTGCCGTCTGACCCTCCCTTTTGGCGCTCTCCCCGGCGTCTTAGACAAACGCTGGCGGACATGGCCCAGGTGCAGTCGTATCGGGTGAAAGCCCGGCAGGAGGCTCTGAACGCGCGAAGCTACGATGCCGTCTTAGTCAACTCCTATTTCAGCCGGGAAAGCGTGTTGCGATCCTACAGCCTCGATGCTGAAGTCTGCTACCTGGGGATCGACACGAACTTGTTTCGCAATTTGCACTGCCCCCGCGAGGACTTTGTGGTCGGTTTAGGACAGTTCAGCCATAATAAAAACCCCCGCTTCATCGTGGAGGCCGTGACAGCGATGCCTGCGCCGCGCCCGCGGCTGGTCTGGATCGGCAACGTCTCCGCACCGGAGTATCTGGAAGAAATGCAGCGGCTTGCCGCCGGACAGGATGTGACGCTGGAAGCGCGGATCAATGTCAGCAATGAGGAGCTTTGCAGCCTTCTGAGCCGCGCCCGGCTGATGCTGTACGCGCCGCGCTTGGAGCCGTTCGGGTTTGCGCCGCTGGAAGGCAACGCCTGCGGCCTGCCCGTCGTTGCGGTGGCCGAAGGCGGCGTCCGCGAGACGGTCAAGGATGGCATAAACGGTCTGCTGGTTGAAAGCAGGCCCGAAGCGATGGCCACCGCTGCCGCGTCGCTGCTCCAAGATGCCGCCTATGCCGACCGCCTCGGTCAAGAAGGGGAGCGGCTGGTCCATGAGCAGTGGTCTTTGTCAGCCTCCATTGACCGCCTGGAGTTGGCATTTGAAGAAACCCTCTCACGCCGCTCTGCTCCGGCTCAAACGGCCTCGCTATGACACAAACCATGCCTGCTCAGAACAATCACAAGAAAACGGCATTGATTACCGGCATTGCCGGGCAAGATGGCTGCCTGCTGGCCGAGCTGCTGCTGTCCAAAGGCTATGCTGTCTACGGCACGGTCCGCAATCTGTCGTTTGATGGCCTGAGCCGCATCAGCCATTTGGAAGGGCAGGTGCAGCTTGTGGCCGGAGACCTGCTGGATCAGACCTCGCTGACTGTGATGCTGGAAGAAGCGCAGCCGGACGAAGTTTATAATTTGGCCGCGCACTCCTTTGTCCCGGCCTCCTGGAAAGAGCCGGTGCAGTCCGGCGAGTTCAGCGCCCTCGGCGTCACGCGCCTGCTGGAAGCCATTCGACAGGTCAACCCGCAGATCCGTTTCTTTCAGGCGGCGTCGTCCGAGCTGTTCGGCCACCCGCAGGAGGTGCCGCAGCGGGAAACAACTCTGCTTCATCCGCGCTCCCCTTACGGTGTCGCTAAAATGTACGCTTACTGGATGACCGTGAACTACCGCGAGTTTTACGGGATGTATACCTGCTCCGGCATTCTGTATAACCACGAAAGCGAGCGGCGAGGCTTAGAGTTCGTCACGCGAAAAATCACGCACGAAGCTGCCCGGATCAAGCTCGGTCTGTCCCACGAGTTGAGTTTAGGCAGTCTGGATGCACGCCGGGACTGGGGCTACGCCCGCGACTATGTGGAAGCCATGTGGCTGATGCTTCAGCAGGACGCCGCCGACGATTATGTGATCGCAACTGGCGAAGCGCATTCTGTCGAAGAGTTCGTCGCCGAAGCCTTTGGCTGCGTCGGCCTTGACTGGCGGGAATATGTGCGGACCGACGCAGCCTTCGTGCGCCCGCCGGAAACCACCCAACTTGTCGGAGACCCGGCCAAAATCCGCACAGCGCTCGGCTGGATGCCAAAGACAAGCTTCCGAGAGCTGGTACACCTGATGGTCCGCGCCGATTTGACTGCCTGTAGTGAGAACAAATAGCCATGCCAACTGTCTCTATAATCATCCCGAACTATAATCATGCTCGGTTTTTGGACAAGCGCATCCAAAGCGTACTAGGTCAGGCGTACCAGAATTTTGAGGTGCTGTTCCTCGATGATTGTTCAACCGATGATAGCCTCGTAGTATTTTCCAAGTATGCGGATGACCCTCGTGTCCGACTCATTCAGAACACGATGAACAGCGGTAGCCCCTTCAAGCAATGGAATAAAGGTGTGCGTGAGGCGCAGGGAGAATATATATGGCTGGCGGAATCTGATGATTATGCGGACCCTCACCTTCTCGAAGTGCTGGTTGCCGAGCTTGAACAGCATTCCAATGTCGGTCTCGCTTACTGTCAATCCATGGCTGTTGACGCAGACGAAGTGCCGCTGTATAGTATGGAAGATAGAACAGCGCATTTGAACACAACACGCTGGAAGAACAATTTTATCAATGCCGGACGCGATGAGTGCCGCGACTACCTGATTGTCCAGAACACGATCCCTAACGCAAGTGCCGTTGTATTCCGAAAAAAACTTTACGATCTTGTCAAAGGAGCGGATGAGAGTTACCGAACCTGTGCAGATTGGGTGCTTTGGGCAGAAATGCTTTTTCACTCAGATGTTGCCTTTGTTGCCCAAACCCTTAATTTTTTCCGGCAAAATCCTGCTTCCGTCATCCACAAAAATCAAGCCTCGCTCATTGCGCCATTTGAGAGCTACAAAGCTGCCATCTCCATTAAAGACCTTGTTCCGCCTGCCTCAAAATCTCATCAGTTAGCATGCGATATTTTGCGAACGCGCTGGCTGAACCAAGCTCATGGACCAAAAAGAGCGCTAAAACAATGGAGGGAACATGTCCGTATCTACCATCTTGCGCGGCACTTGGACAAATCCATCCACCGTCGGCTGTTCAGAAAGTTATTTCTAGCGTCTCTAGGAAAATAAGAAGTGAGCAGGATAAAACGTCACAAGCACAGTTTGTTCCCCAAATTATATAGTTATCATGTTTCACATTTGTACGCTATCAAACAAGCCTGAACAGTATGCGGAGATGAAGACATCTCTGATTCAAGCCGGCTTCACCGAAGACAAGTGCCGCTACCAAGTCTTCGACAACTCTAGCGAAAACCAGCACGACCCCTACCGAACCATCAGCCGCGTTCTGGCGGAAGCGACGGAGCCGTATGTCATCTTCTGTCATCAAGACATTCTTTTGAACAAGGGACAGGGGTTTGATCAGCTTATGAGCCAGCTTGATCATCTCAGCTGTCTTGACCCGCGGTGGGCTGTTGCGGGAAATGCCGGCTCTGGGGAAGATTTGGCGCTTGTGAGCAGGATTACCGACCCAAACGGCGACCATCTTTATGGCACATTGCCGCAGCCGGTGTGCAGCTTAGACGAGAACTTTTTGGTCCTTCGGACCGCTGCCCGTCTGCACTGCTCAAATGTTCTGAGCGGATTTCATCTCTACGCCACGGACCTCTGTCTCCAGGCATTGCAGCGGGGCCTTTCCGCGTATGTAATTGATTTTCATCTCACGCACCTAAGCGGTGGCATCACTGAGAGTATGGACTTTAAGAAAAGCCTCGCCCTGTTCCAGAAGCATTGGGACCCAACATTTCTGCTGTGCATAATGAACACGCCTTGTACGACTTCTACGTCTTTTCCTTTGAGCCGCAGCCGAGTTATTCGTCGCCTGCTGATGTCCCACCGGATACGTGGCTGGGTCAGACGTCACATGGGATTGTATCTACGAGTGACGCGGGCAAAGAAGAAAGTGCGCCAAATATGCCGACTGTCTCCGTTGTAATTCCGACTTATAAGCACCGTGATTTCGTGCGGGCGACGCTCGACTCGGTGTTCGCCCAGACCTACACCGACCATGAAGTGATTGTCGTTAATGATGGCTCGCCCGACGATACGGCGGAAGTTCTGCGGCCTTTGGTCGAAGCGGGGCGCATCCGTTACATCGCTCAAGAAAACCAGGGCCAGGCAGCCGCAAGGAATCGAGGGATCGCTGAGGCACAGGGGGAGTTTATCGCTCTTTTGGATGATGATGATCAATGGCCGCCGGATAAGCTGCAATGGCAGGTCGAGGCCCTGGCTTCGCACCGGGATGTCGGCATGGTGGCTGGTCCCGCCGATACTTTTGACATGACTGGCCGGCACTTGTCAAAAACAGACTTCATCCCTGAAATCGACTTCGACATGCTTTTTTTGAGCAATCCCTTGATTTCTCCGGGACAAACGCTGATACGCACCGCCCTTCTCAAAGAACTGGGCGGCTTGAACGCGCAGATTTGGGGCGCGGATGACTGGGACCTCTGGTTTCGGATCGCCAAACACAGCCGCATTCTTATGAAAGACCGGGTCGCGCTCTTCTATCAGGTGCATCCCGGCAATGCCTCCGGTCAGTTAGGGCGTATGCTGGAGAATATGTGTTCAGTCATCACTCTGCACTTGCAGGATTATGAACCCAGGAAACGACGCCGAGCGGAGCTGTCGGCGTATCGCTTTCTTTGGAATTATCTGGCAGGCAAAATTGTCACCCAAATGCAGAATGCGGCTAAGTCTGGGAAAATTGTCCAGGCGCTTTCCGCTTTTTCAATGCTTCTTAGAATGGGACGAGGATTGCGGGGGGACATTTCTTCAATACCGCTTGTGATCCGTGATTTCACCCCCATGTCGCTTAGGCGACAAGTAAGCCGCCTGCGAGGTAGGTCATGACAATGAAACTTAGCAAGGAGAATGTTGTTCGATGAGCCGCATTGGATTTGTCCTGCTGACCCATGCCAACCCGCCCCAGATGTTGCGCCTCGTGCGGCGGCTGAATTCTATGTTCGACCACCCGCCGATTGTCTGCCACCATGACTTTGGCAAGTGTCCGCTGCCTGAAGGCTTCCTGCCTGAAAACGTCGAGTTCGTGCTGCCGTACCTCAGTACCGGCTGGGCAAAATATAGCGTCGTCAAAGCGACAGTAATTGCTCTGAGCCAGATGTACCGCCGCGCTGACTCCCCGGATTGGTGCGTGATCCTCAGCGGCGCATGTTACCCGATCAAGCTGGCAGCGCAGATACTCGCAAACCTGAGCGCAGGAGAGTACGACGCGCATTTTGAGGTCAAGGACCTGAATCAAGAAGCGCTGTCTACTAACCTCCACAAACTCTACTTCACTCGCTACTGCGTGAAGAAGATTCCCTATCCCTCTGTAGACAAAAGCCTGCGCTTAAAGACCCGATATATCCCCTTGCCGCACTTCATCGGGAGTCACTTTCTGCCCTTTCATGCCGGCCTGAGATGCTACGCCGGCAGCCAGTGGTTCAGCGTCAACCGCCGCGCCGCCGCCTATATCGCCGAGTTCCAAAAAACACCGGACGCCGCTGCTCTTGCCAAGCACTACGAAACTATGCTCTTCTCGGAAGAGTCCTACTTCCAGACCATCGTCTGCAACGCGCCCGGCCTCAAAGTCCATGACGACAATTTAATGTATCTTGATTGGCAGGAAGGCGAGGCGCACCCGAAGCTGCTGACTTTGGAGGACCTTGAAGCGCTGAAAGCCTCGCCGAAACACTTCGCCCGCAAGTTTGACATGAGCCACGATGCTGACTTGATGGATGCCCTGGATCAGATTATTGACCAGGACGCCGCCGTTGCCACGCGCTGAGGTGTTCTGGGCATTAGCCTAATGAATCCGCCGACAACTGCCGATAAAAATACGGGGGGCGCAAATATCTGATGAAGACGGCCTGGCTTCGATGCCGGGCTGGATTGACAAGAAAGCAGGCCGCCCCGTGACTTTTCCGAAAAGCTTCGATGTCAGCAGAGTTTCCGGCACCTTCTGCAAAAGCAAGCCCGGTCCCAAAACACCCCAGGGCAAGGCCGTGGCCGCCCGCAACGCCACCACACATGGCCTCTTTGCCCGCGACACTGTTCTCCCCAGCCTCGGCGAAGACGCAGCCGGCTTTGATGCGCTTCACTTTGCTCTCTGCGAGCGAATCAATCCCCGCAACCTGCTGGAACAGCATTATGTGGAAGCCATTGCCGCCGCTTCCTGGCGGCTCCGGCGGCTGCACCGGTGGCAGGTCCAAATCTATGAAGACGAGACGCTGACCCAGGATGAGTGCCTGACCAGGCTGGACCGCGTCCTGCGCCATGAAACGACCCTCCACCGGCAGATTGACAAGGCGGTGCGCCTGCTGGGCCGGGATGTTCCGTTCCTTTTTGAAGGCCGGGCGCGAAAAGAAGCGCTGGCGAAGCTGGGGCAAACTGAGCGAAGCTGCCGCGCCGACTCCACGGTAGACCAGGATGTCGCCGACCACGCCCACGACAACCTTCAGTTCCAGCCGCTGCCGTCAGACTTCGACCGGAAGCGCCTGGACACTCTTCGTCCGGA
>CAXTER010000030.1:0-55128 GCA_964243345.1 uncultured Armatimonadales bacterium | reverse complement strand
AACAAGGCGCATGAGAAGAGTATACCCCTGCCGGCGGCGCGGTGTGTGGGTTGCGGTGCATGAGTTCGGGTATACTAACGCCGCAATGGGGCTTATGTTTTGGTATCAGGCGGCGGTCGCGCTGGCGGCGCTGGGACTTGTGGGAACGGCCTGCCTGAATTTTCTTTCTTTTCGCAAGCCGCGGGCGTTTGTCGCGAAAGCCGGCAACAGTGAGCTGCCCTTCATCTCCGTGCTGGTTCCGGCCCGTGACGAGGAAGAAAACATCGAAGCGTGCGTCCGGTCTCTGCTGGCGCTGAACTATCCGCGCTTTGAGGTGATCGTGCTGGATGATCGTTCCTCCGACGACACTTACTCCATTTTGTGCCGCCTGCGCGACCAGGACCATCGTCTGCGGGTTCTCATCGGCGCAGATTTGCCTGCGGATTGGTACGGCAAACCGTTCGCCTGCTGGCAGCTTGCCAATGCGGCGTCCGGTGAGCTTCTCTTAATGACTGATGCCGACTGCGTCTTCGCTCCGGATGCCCTGCTGCTGGCTCTCGGCGCACGGCAGGAGCAGCAGGCCGATATGGTCTCGCTGGTGCCGGACCTGCGCTGCGAAGGCTTCTGGGAGCGGCTGCTGATTCCCATTCAATACTTTGTAATTTTTGCGTTTCTGCCGACGCCGCTCATCCGCCGGACGCCGTTTCCGTGGTTTGCCGCCGCCAACGGCGCGTTCTTGTTTTTGTCGCGCGAAACGTATTTTGCCGTGGATGGACACCGGGCAGTTCGGCAGCAGCTTGCCGAAGATGTCAAGTTCGCCCAGCACGTCAAGCGGCAGGGCAAGTCGCTCTGGTATGGAGACGGCTCCCGCACCTATTTCGTGCGAATGTATCACGGGCTGGACGAGCTATGGGCCGGATTTTCAAAGAACTTATTCCCCGCCTTTTCCAATAACCTGCCGCTGCTGCTTTGGATTGTCTTTCTGCTGCTCAATTGGTTTGTATTGCCCCCCCTGTGGGCGCTGTGGGGCTGGCAGGAACACGCTGCCTGGGCTTTGCTGCCGCTGGGGACTTATCTTGGTTTAGCGGCAGTTCGGCTGGGGGTGACGGCACGGTTTGGCCGCGACTCTGGCGGCTACGCCCTGCTTAACCCGCTGGCCTGGTCGGTCGTGATTGGAATTGCCTTGTCGTCGGCCTACCGCAGCTTATCAGGCCGGGGCAACGCCTGGAAGGGCCGGGTCTACCGTAAGCCCTGAAAAGATTGCAGGATTAAAGAAACAGCTTGGCGGGTAAAACCGGGCAAAGCCGTACAAACGGCGAACTTAAACTCTTGGAGAACTCAAATGGCTGAAGATACAAAGGCGCAGCTTCTGCGCTACTTAAACGACTCTTATGCCGCGGAAGTGGGCGGCATTGCGTCCCTGCGCGACCTCGCAGCGGAAACGACCGATGCCGACGTGAAGCAGGCCGTCGAAGCGCACATCACGGTAACGCAGTCGCAGGCAGACCGGGTTTCGGCCCGCATTCTTGCCCTCGGCGGCGACAAGTCCGAGCCGAAGGGTGTTTTGAACCAGTTCTTGGCGAAAACGAGTGGTCTTGCAAACATCTTCCATTCCAAAGAAGACAAGCAGACCCAAGACTTGATCAAAGCCTATGCGTTTGAGCATTTTGAGATTGGCGCATACACGTCGCTCCATGCTTACGCTCACGCCATCGGCGATACGGAGACGGCCCACCTCGCCGAAACGATCATCGGTGAGGAGCAGCAGGCCGGCGAGCGCTTCCGGAATCTCATCCCGCAGCTTGCAGTCACCTCTGTCGGCAATGCCGTAGACGCCTAGGCCCATTCTCCGGGCAGCCAAAGGGCGGGAACCTATCTCGCCCTTTTTTCGTTTTGATTGTTAAAAGACTCTCCCAAAGGACTTTACGCATTTGACAATCACGCTCCGCCGCGCATTGACCGCGCTTTTCACCGCTTCTATTCTCTTGTTTGCATCTTTTGGGGTAACGGCACAGACGCCCACGCCCTCCGGACAGACTGCGCCCTCTATGGGTCTGAACTTAGACGCTGCCCAAAGAGCGAAAGCGGATGCCCGCCAGGCTCAGTTCAAGAAAGATTACGCCGCGGTCAGCGCCGACCCTAAGCTTTCCCCGACGCAAAAGCAGGCAAAAGCCCTTTCGCTGTATCAAGCGATGGACAAGGACATGCTGGCGATCCTCACTCCTGATCAGCGGACAAAGGTGATGAAGCAGCGGCAAATCAACGCTCAGTTTCAAACCGATGTGCGTGCGCTGCAAGCCAACAAGACGCTGACCAACGCGCAAAAGCAGCAGCGTTATCTTCAGATTACAAAGAATGCCCACGCTGCATCAGTGGCTCTGCTGCCCCCGGCCGAACGGGCGGAGGTCCTCAAGCGAGATGCTGCGGTTGAACAGGCTCAAAGCCTCGGCCTTCAGCTCACCAAGTCGGAAACGCCTGCCCAGTCGCAGCAGCTGAAGCAGATTGCAGATTCGGCAAAAAACTCCATGCAGGGAGTTATGGCTGACAAGACGCTTTCTGATAGTGCGAAAACCGCGAAAATCGTGGCGCTTCGCAAAGACGCTTTGAGCCGCGATTTGGCCTTGCTGACGCCGGCCCAGCGGGCGCTCTACGGGCGCATTCAGGCGCTTACGCAGCCGACACACTAAGCAAAAACGCCCCGGCATCAGTGATGCCGGGGCGTTTTTGTCAGAACTCAAAGGCTTCATCTAAGCGTCGCAGGAAATCCAGCAGATCGCCGATCTCTCCCGGCAGCGGCGCATGAAACTGCATCCGCTGGCCGGTGCGCGGATGATCAAAACTCAACGAATGCGCGTGGAGCGCCTGCCCATGCAGGCGTCCCAGCAGGCCGTTCAAGGTTTGCAGCGGCGCACCCCGAAACAGATCCGCGCTGACTTTTCGCAGGCCGCCATAAGTGCCGTCGCCGACGACCGGATACCCGGCAAACGAGCAATGGACACGGATTTGGTGGGTCCGGCCCGTCTGCAAAATCGCTTCGGTCCAGCTAAACTCGGCAAGATGCTCCAAAAGCCGCAGCTCAGTCACCGCTTCCCGAACCCCCTGCGAGAAATCGGCAGCATCTATTCCTCCCTGCTCAATCACCGTCATGCGCTTGCGGTCACCGGGATGCCGCCCAATCGGCGCATCAATGACTGCGTGCTTGAACGGGACGCGGCCCCAAAGCAGAGCGTGGTACTTACGGACCGCCGTGCGGTCATGGATTTGCTTTGCGAGGCGCTCATGTGCGAAGTCAGTCTTTGCGACCGCCAGCAGGCCGGAGGTGTCTTTGTCCAGCCGATGCACAATGCCAGGGCGCGTTGGTCCGCCGATGGTGGAAAGATGGGCAATACCGCAGTGTGCGAGCAGAGCATTGACAAGTGTGCCGGACTCCGCGCCCGGTGCAGGATGCACAACTAACCCCTTTTGCTTGTTGACGACTAAAATATCGTCATCCTCATAGATGATGTCCAGCGGGATGGCTTCCGGCTGAACGTCTTCCATCGGACGCGCCGTGGGGATAGCGACTGCAATCTCGTCGCCGAACCGGGTGCGGTAGCCGGCCTTGCCGGGCTTGCCGTTCACCAGCACGGCAAGGGTGGCAATCAGCCGCTGCACATGGGCGCGGGACAGATGCGGCAGGCGCTCGGCCACGAAAATGTCCAGCCGAATATCCCTTTCGTCGTCTTTGATATGCAGGGTTTCGGTCAACGGACGATCGCCTCCACGGGCCTCGGCGGCAGAGAAACAGACGCGGGCGGCACCGGAAAGAAGCGGCGCAAAATCACCATGCCGGTCAGCCCCAGCGCAAAGAGGCCAATGCAAAGCCACTGCACGTCAGTCAAAAAGTGGATCGGACCGACGCTGATGAGATCGGAAGTCGTTCCCGCCCGCCAGATTTCCATCACAAAACGCTCGGTAGCCGTTCCCAGCAGGAACCAGCAGGAAACCTGGCCCCAATAGCTCCGGTGCCGCTCCACCCAGACTAGGCCAAGAAAGAACACAGTCGCCATTGCAGTCGCGTAAAGCTGGGTCGGATGGCTCGGCGGCGTGAGCTGACCGGTGCCGTCATCTAAAAAGCGCACGCCCCAGGGCATGTTGGTGGGCGCACCGTAGCAGCAGCCGTTCAAAAAGCAGCCGACACGCCCAATCGCATAAGCGATCATTACTGACGGTACAAACAAATCCGCCATTTTAAGAATGTTGAGGCGCTTAACCAAACAGTAGACCACCATTGCGCCGATACCGCCGAACAAGCCGCCGTGGAACGACAACCCGCCCTGCCAAACTTTGAAGATGTTGCCGGGGAAGTCCGGCGCGTGGCTGTAATCTTTCCAGCCAATGATAACAAACAGCAGACGTGCGCCGACGACGCCCATGACAATCATCCAAATGCCGACATCCAGAACACTGTCCGGCGGCAGGTCCGGGTCTCTTTGCTTCTTTGCGACGGTATAAGCACGGCCCAGCGCCACTAAAAACGCCGCCATCAGCACGACGCCGTAAGTGTGAACAACAAACGTCCCAATATGAAAAAGTACAGGAAACATAATTCTTCTTTCAGCCTACTCTTTGAGGGCCGCAGGCTTCGTCACCGAAGCCGGCTGCCGCCCAAAATACAGGGCCAGCAGGCCCACGCCGATGCAGATCGCCGAGTCCGCGACATTGAAGATCGGAAACTGCCAGCGCCGATCCGGCCCGGCATAAAGCGCGAGAAAGTCAACAACATGGCCGAGCCGCACCCGGTCCAATAAATTACCGACAGCGCCGCCGAGCGGCAGGGCGAGAGCGATGCCGAGCAGACGCGGCAGCGGCGTCGCCACTCGCAAAGTGTAGACCACAATGGCGACCGCCGCAATCGCCGCCGCCAGAGCCAGCAAAAGCGTCCCCTGCGGCAGAATGCCGAACGCCCCGCCGGTGTTGACATTGAACGACAGTGAAAAGAAACCCGGTATCAGCACGAGATCGTCTTCCGGCCAGCGCCAGTGCGCCGCCAGCACCCAGGCTTTCGCCGCTTGGTCCGCCAGCAGCACCAAGAGCGCCGCGCCATAAATGACCCAGCGGCTCAATAAATAATCCTTAGAGACTTAATCCTTAAAGATTTAATCCTCGAAGACTTAATCTTCAACAGTGTCTTCCGCCTGTTCCACGGTCAGGTTAGCATACGGCAGGGCTTCCAGGCGGGCTTCCGGGATGAGCGTCCCGTCAATGTCCGAGAGGCCGTAGGTACCTTCGTCTATCTTTGCCAAAGCGCGGTTGACTTTCGCCAGCATTCGGTCAAAGTTTTCAATGGCTGATTGGTCCCGCTCCCGGTCAAACAAGTCTGTCGCTTGGTCCGCGGGATTATTCATATCCGCGCCGGACAGCTCGCCGGAGGCGTCTTTTGCAGAGTCCTCGCGGTCCGGGCCGGCGTACTGCTCGCGCTCGGCTTCGAGGCGGGCTTTTTCGTCCAATAATTGCTGCTTAAACTGCGCGATCTTTTCTTCGGTCATAAAGTGCCTTTCACAAATATCAGCGAAGAAGCACAAGTAGTTGGGAACTACTCGTGCTTCTTCCGCTGCAACCCTAAATCAATCTTCGTGATGCCAATTCGCCGTCATCAGACACCAGCCAGGTGCGGGTGCAGCCGGCGGCACAGAAGGCCGCCGGGTCATCGCCGCCGTCAGAGACGGCAATCCAGCAGCGGGCGCAGCGAGTTCCCGGTGCAGGGCCGGTGCTTTCGATTTTGAGGCCCGGCACAGTAGACGGCAGCAGCAGGACGCGGGACACAAGAAATAGCCCCGGCAGTTGGTTCAGATACGGATGAAGCGCGGCATAAGTTTCCGGGTCCGCATGGAGCGTGATGCCGACCTCCAGCCGCTTCTTCGTGCCTTCCAGCGCTTTGTTGACTTGCTCGCGAGCGGCGAGCAGCGGTTCCCAGCGCTCTTCAAGGTCATGGTCTCGCGTGTCTACCCGGTAACTCGGCAGGGCGGCCAGCAGCACGGAAGTCGGCTTGTCCGGCATGGAGAGCTTCTGCCAGATTTCCTCCGCCGTGAACGACAGAATCGGAGCCAGAAGACGGGCCAAGCAGCTTGTAATCTCAAACAAAACAGTCTGTGCGGCACGGCGTGTGCGTGAGCCTGCGGCATACGCATACAAGCGGTCTTTGAGAACGTCCAAATAGAACGCGCTCAAGTCCTGGGCGCAGAATGTCAAAAGTGTCTGTGCGACGCGTGGGAACTCGTAGACGTTATAGGCTTGAACACATTTATGCACAACTTCGTTCAGCCGGTGCATCGCCCAAAAGTCGATTTCTTCCAATTGCTCCAGCGGGACTGCGTGCAGAGCCGGGTCAAAGTCATACAAGTTGCTTAATGTAAAGCGCAGCGTATTCCGAAGCGTCCGGTACGAAGTCGCCGTCTGCTCTAAAATCGCGTCCCCTACCCGCACGTCGGCGAAATAATCGGACGACGCCACCCAAAGGCGCAAAACATCCGCGCCGTACTTGTCGACAACAACCTGCGGGGCGACGCCGTTCATCTTGGACTTGGACATCTTGCGGCCCGTCTCGTCCAAAGTCCAGCCGTTTGTAATCACCTGGCGATAAGGAGCAGAGCCTTTCGTGGCGACCCCAATCATCAGTGACGAGTTAAACCAGCCCCGGTGCTGGTCGCCGCCCTCCAAATACGCATCGGCGGGATAGGAAAGCTCCGGCCATTCTTCTAAAACCGTGCGGCACGTCGAGCCTGAGTCAAACCAGACATCAAAAATGTCTGTTTCTTTCACGAACTCTGTTTCGCCCGTTTCTGGGTGCGTGTAGCCTGCCGGCAGGATTTCTTCCACGGGCGTCTCAAACCAGGCGTCTGTCCCTTGATTCAAGACTAAGTCACGGACATAGCCGACACTTTCTTTGGTCAAAAGCGGCGTTCCCGACGGCTGGGCGTAAAAGACCGGAATGCCGACGCCCCATGCTCTTTGGCGCGAGATGCACCAGTCGGGCCGCCCGCCGACCATTGCTTCAATCCGATTTTTAGACTCCGCCGGGAACCACTGAACGCCGTCAATAGCCTTTAAACATTTCTCCCGGTGGCCTTTATGGTCAATGGAAACAAACCACTGCGGGGTTGCCCGCTGCACCAGGGGATCATGCGAGCGCCAGCCATGCGGGTAGGAATGGACA
The DNA here is from genome assembly GCA_964243345.1 of uncultured Armatimonadales bacterium. GTDB lineage: Bacteria > Armatimonadota > Armatimonadia > Armatimonadales > Capsulimonadaceae > JANXMY01. Next base: position 47,954 of record CAXTER010000030.1, on the reverse strand, counting down.
ATTTCTTCCCGCGCCAGCAGCGCCCCGGCTTCCGTGAGACGCGCCATAACCTTTTCCTGTCCGGCGCTGAACTTTTCGCCTTCAAAGTCTGCCCCGGCTTCTTCGTTGAAAAAGCCGTCATCGGTCAGCACTTGCAGCAGGGGCAGCGGCTGCCCGCCGTCTTTCCGCCCGCCCGCCGCCCACCGAGCATTGCGCTTCAAGACAGTTTGGTAGTCGTCTTTGCCGTGTCCGCCCGCCGTATGGACAACGCCGGTGCCGTCGGTCGTCGTGACGTAGTCCGCAGGAAGCACCGGCGACTCACGGCTGAATAGTGGGTGACGGAATACCAGCGTTTCCAGGCTGTTCCCCGGCGCGACAAGCTGAGAACCCTTCAGTGTCCGCACGACGGACCAGCCCGTAAATCCGGCGGCTGCCATTGTCGCCCCCAGCCGGGCCGAAGCGACAAGGTAAAAGTTGCCTTCGTGCTGCACAACGGCATACTCGATTTCTGGGCCGACAGCCAAAGCGACATTGGCCGGGATTGTCCAGGGCGTCGTTGTCCAGATAACCGTGTAGCAGCGGTTTGGATCTGCGCTCCCGAACACCCCGGCGTCATCGCGCACGAGCGGGAAGCGGACATAAATGGAAGGGTCTGTCCGGTCCTCGTACTCGATTTCAGCTTCCGCCAGCGCGGTCCGGTCGGCAAATGACCAAAAGACCGGCTTGCGGTCTCGGTAGATAAAGCCGTGGTCCACCATGTCCGCGAACACGTCCAGCTCTTTCGCCGCCATTTCCTGAGACATGGTCAGGTAAGGATGGTCCCAGTTGCCCCGGATACCGAGGCGCTGGAACTGCTCGGACTGCTTGCCGACCCATTCCACAGCCACTTCCCGGCACCGACGCCGGATTTCCATGCGCGTCGGGGTCTGCTTCTTTTCGCGGAACTCTTTGGCGACCAGCACTTCAATCGGCAGGCCATTATTGTCCCAGCCCGGCACAAAGGGCGCGTTGTAGCCCTGCATGGACCGGAACTTCGTAACAACATCTTTTAAGACAATGTTAAACGCATGGCCGATGTGGATATTGCCGTTCGAGAACGGCGGGCCGTCGTGCAGCTCAAAGGTGCCTAGGGCGGTTTTAGGCTTCAGGGACTTTTCGTAGACACGGTTCTGCCGCCAGAAATCTAAAATCTGCGGCTCGCGTTTGGGCAGGTTCGCCCGCTGCGGGATGGAGTCAGGATTTGTGTCCAGCCCGTCCGGGTTCTTGGCGTCGGGCTTTGGGACATTGAGTGTCTTGCTGTAATCGGGCTTCGGTGCGGTTTCTTCTGTTTCAGTCACGGGTTCTTCAATCATGGGAGGTTCCTCTCGGTAAATAGGCATCAGAAAGGGCAGACACTAGGGTCTGCCCTACGGGCGTATTGGGAGGGTTCCAATCATGCGGCGCAGGCAGAATGCCCGCGCCGGTTCCATCACCGCTTCCGAAAGAAAGTTAAGAGTTCGTTTTTGCATAATTGCAGCGTCAAGACGCGAGGGAATGAATTCCTCTCGCTGAATAGCGTCCTGCGGACGAGGGATAGTAAAAGTGGGATGTCTGTGGCTCTTGCGTCCGCAGGACGACCCGATACAGCGAGAGGAATTCATTCCCTCGCGTCTTTCCTTAAATCTTACCGTGTTCCCGCGCTGAGGCGAGAAAGGCGTCTAAAGCGTCTTCCCAGGGGCGCAGGGTATCCCTGCCCATCAACTCCAAAGCGTAATGACGCATTACGCTGTATGGAGGCCGCTTAGTCGGCGAGCCGAAGCGCTGGGCGTAGTCATCGGACGTAATCGGCACGACGGGAATATGGCTTAAATTCGTTTTCGCTAAAATAGCTTGTGCGAAGCCTTCCCAGTTAGTTTCGCCACCATTACTGACATGGTAGACACCGTACAGGCCCGTCGAGATAATGTCCAGCACGGCGTTTACCAAATCTACCGTATAGGTCGGCGTTCCATACTGGTCGGCGACAATCGGAAGTTCAGGCTTCGATTTCGCCAAGTTGATAACCGTGTATGGGAAGTTCCGGCCATGTACGCCGTACAGCCAGGACGTTCGCACCACATAGCAGCGGCGGCAGGAAGACCGGGCCAAGTTCTCGCCGGCCAGCTTCGACGCTGCATATTGGCCCAGAGGGTTGGGAGTATCAAACTCCGTGTACGGCGTCGTTTTCGTTCCATCAAACACAAAGTCGGTAGAAATGGCGACAAGCGCTGCGCCCACAGCTTCGGCGGCGCTTGCGACGGCCCAGGTTCCCAATGCGTTGACTTTGTACGCGAGATCGGGATCACGCTCGCAGCCGTCAACATTGGTGTAGGCCGCGCCGTGAAACACCAAATCCGGCTGAAGCTCGGCAAACAGCGTTTGGACCGCGTGCGTGTCTGTGATGTCCAGCGGCACGATGCCGTTTGTCGCCGCCGGGCCGACGTCGGTGGCGAACACCTGATGGCCTAACTCCGCAAAAATCCGCCGGGCGTCAGTTCCGAGCATTCCCGCCGCGCCTGTGATCAGTATTTGCATAGTGCCATATATTATACAAGGAAACGCGGGGGTGCGTCAACCGCGCTTCCTCTACAAGTTCATGCTGAGGTTCATTTTACGGGATGAGTTTCCGCCGGATACCCTACAACAATGCCGCGCTTACGCAATGTTTCTACGGCAGCCGCCGCCCAATGATCCGGCGGGACATCAGAAAACAGGTGATCTCCAGCAGGCTGACTTGGCACGGGCTGAGGCGCGGCTTGGACGGCATGGACTGTGTGATGCACCGGCTTCTTTGCAGCCGCGTGGCGCAGAGGCGCGGCAGGGCTGACCGCAGGCAAAGCAAACAGCAGCAGAACGGGCAGGATAATTTTCATGATTTCTTTCTATTTGACGCCGCGATACTGCTCAAAGGCAACGGCGAGGTACTCCAAGAAGTCGGCGTAGTTGACGGAAACGACGCCGGCGGGCGGGACGATGCCGAGGCGCTGCATCAGCGGGACGGCGAGGCGCATGGCGACGGTCTGCTGGACCTGGGGCGGCAGCTGCCAGCGCCGGTCAAGGGAGTGGCGCACGGCGCGGTATTCGGGAACAGTCATCTCGTACACATGGCGTCCGATGTCGGCAAGCGCATATGCCGCCAGATGCTCCGGGAGGACGCGCGGGGGCGGGGCCAGCGCTTCTAAAGTGGGGACGCGGGGCGCACGCTGCTTGACCACCATTGTTCCCGCCACAAAGTCGCCAATGCGCTGGTAGCGCCCCGACAGCAGGAGGCACAGCACCGGCAGCAGAATGCACAGGCCACCCAGCGCGGCAAGCCCCGGCTGATGCTCAAAAACGCCGACGGAAATCAGGCCAACTGCAATAATCGGCATCCCGTCAATGGTCCGAATGAGGTTGCGGATGACCGCCGCGAAGATATTGATGGGATAGCCGCCGTCCCGGATGACCCGCAGGCCAATCTGCCTCTTGCCCGGTGTTTGGCCGTTCCAGCGCGTCTCAAACCAGATAAAGTAGCCCCACAAAATGGTAAAGGCCGCGATCAGCGCCGCCGCAAGCCCAATTTCGCCAAAAAACGCGCCAAGCCCCTTAGAAACAGCGCTTGTTCCCAGCGCCACCACCGCAGCGACAATGCCGACAATAATCCACATGCCAAGATAGATAGCGAGCTGGAACAGCGAATCCAGCATATTCGCCAGAAAGCGCGAGCCAATCCCGGCCAGCTCGTACTCAATCTCAATGTTTTCTGGCGTAACGACTAAAATTTCGCGGGACATAAGCAGCCTCAATTACGGTCATCAATAAAGATGCAAAATAGGTATAATAACGCCACTATGGCAATTGACGAACGAGCTTTCATCAACGGCAAGCGGGCGGGCTGGGAAAAGCTCTCAGTCATCGTCGAGCGGACCAAGAACGGCGGGCTGAGACAGCTTTCGCGCGAAGAGCTGCCTGCGCTCGGCTCGCTGTACCGCCGCGCCGCCGCCGACCTTGCGTATGCACGGGCGCAGGGCGCGAACCCTAATCTGGTATTGTACCTGAACGAGCTGGTCGGCAACGCGCACGGGGTCATTTATGCCGAAGAAACGGGCGGCTGGTCACGCATTGGCCGGTTCCTTGCTTACGGCCTGCCTGCGGTCCTGCGCCGCCGGATGCCGTTCATTTTGGCGGCGCTGGCTTTGTTCCTGCTGGGAACCGCCTGCGCGTATGTTTTAGTGCATCAGGACCCGGCACGGGTCAGCTTGTTTTTGCCGGAGCAGTTCCGCGACTCGTTTGAAGGCTGGAAAAAAGGCTTTGCGGACCACGGCGACATTTCGCCCGGCGAAGGGCTGCTGTTCTCGTCTCAGCTTGTGACCAACAACACGCAGGTCGGCATTATCTCGTTCGCCACCGGTCCAACCCTCGTTGTACCGATCTATTTCATGCTGAACAACGGTGCGATTATGGGCGCTCTCACGGCTGTCGTGCAGCCGACCGGCCATCTTTCTTCCATGTGGGCCGGCATCCTGCCGCATGGCGTCTGCGAGCTGTCCGCCACTTGGATTTGCGGCGGTGCAGGCCTTCTCATTGCCTGGGCGCTGATTGCGCCCGGCGCGTATTCCCGTAAAGACGCACTGATTGCAAACGGCATTGACGCCTGCAAGCTGATGATCGGGACAATCCCATTATGGGGAACGGCAGCGATTTTAGAAGGCAATGTGTCGCATTCGTCGCTGCCGCACTGGGTCAAGTTCACCCTCGCCGGCGTGCAGGCCGCCGCCTTAATCTTTTATATCTACGGCAATCGGGGCGGGAGCGCCGCGCCCGGAAAGAACCTCACCCGGAAACAAGTTTCCACCCTCTCCTTCACAAGGAGAGGGTCGCTGAGGGACGAAGCGGGGTGAGGTTCCTTGCCGCCGTGCGAGGTCCTTTTCGGCTTCCCTACCCCTTCGGCTTAGGCGGGTACTGCTTCAGGGCTGCCGAAACAGCGTTGTTGATTGTCTTGAAGTCGGGCTTGTCCACCGGCCCGGACACATACGCCCGCCACACGAGCTGCTTGGTGTGGGGATCAATGAAGTCCAAAATCAGTGTTCCCTGCGTGTAAGTATTGACGTAGAACTCATCAAAGCCCGGCTCGAAAAACGCATCCCGGCGGAATGCGAACGGCCCGCCGAAGAAGGGCGAATCGTAGGGCGTCGGCCCTAAATCCTCAACTTCTCGCTTAGTTCTTGCGCCCGCCACATACGTCACCACTAAATCCGGGCTTTGCTGATTAAGCGTCAGCCCCTTCGCCGAAAGCTGATCCACCACGGCATCGTGAATGCGCCCATCAACCAGCGTGTTGTCGCTGTCGGTTACGCCCAGCCGGTTGATAATGCGTCCTCTTTGGAACGCAAACGTGTGGAACTGTGCGAAATTGACATTTTTGTCGTAATCCGTTTTGACGTTTGGCCCGTTGCCGCTGTCGCATCCGGCAAACAGCAAAGCCGCCAGTCCAAGCGCCGCGAGGGGGGCCACGCGGCGCTTGAGGGCATTGAGCCTAGTGGCAGGTGATAAAGTACGTTTCATTTGGTTGTCTTTCTTGAAAAATGAAGTGCTTTATCGTACCCCTGAGCCATTTCCCGGCAAACGGCACAAGCAGCAAGATATGCTTCAAGCCAGCCCCATCTCCAAAAGCCAGTCAACCACCTGCGTCATTTGCTCTTGCCGGCCAGACCAGTTTGTCAGCTTGCGCTTATGCAGGCTGGTTTCTGAGTCTACGAAAACTACTAATTGGTTCAAGGCATTGTCAGTGGTCGTGTTTTGCCACAGCTCCAAGTAGGGCGCTAAATCTTCTTCCGCCTGACCAACCGCCTCTAAATACTCGCCAAGCAATACTTCTTCCGGCGGCAGGGTCAGCCCGAACTTCCAGAGCGCTATGAGATAGAAGCGAATGGCTTGCTGCTCCTGATCCGGCCACTGGCTCCATTTTGCGTATTCGAGTTTGCCGGTAATCGCTTCCAAATCCATGTCATAATTACGCGGCTCTGCGGCAAGTTCCAGCAGACGCGGCAAAAAGTGCCTGAAATCGTTTTCATCACCCCAAGTCGACAATGCTTTGAAGGCATACCGGCGCAGGTCTTCCGCTGTCATTCTTCGCAGGGGCCGAACGTGCAGCACTGCCTCATCTTCGGCGGAAACGCAGCAGGGACAGCCTTCCACTTTTTGAGCCAGCGGATAAACAGAGAACACGTCATACAGCAATTCAACGGTTTCTGCCACAGCCTGTTCTTCGGCGGTTCGCAGGGTAACTGGCCTCATATCAGCGACCTTGCTTTGAGGTCTAAATAATGGTTGATCAAGTCAGCGCTGAGTTCTTCGGGCGGGCTGTCAATGGTCCAAACGCCCCGGCGCTTTAAGACCGAAATTGCGGCGCGGCGCTCCTGCAAGACTTGGGTAGCAACAGCTTTCTGGTAGACGCCTGCGCTGTCGGTGGGAATGCTCTGGGCGGCGGCGATGATGTTTGGGTCGCTGACGGTGACGCAGACAACCCGGTGGCTGTCGGAGAGCATTGGGACGGCATCTAAGATTTGAACCGATGAGTCTGGGTCTACTAGGTCGCTGAACAGGACAATCAACGAGCGGCGACGCCAGCGGGTCGCGAGGTTCTGAAAGGCGGCTTTGTAGTCGGTTTCCACCATACGGGCGTTGAGGTTGTACAGGCTTTCCAGAATGCCGTAGACCTGTGCCTTGCTTTTGGCGGGCGGCAAGTAGGCGCGGACATCGGCATCAAAAGCCATTAAGCCCACTTTGTCGTCGCCAGCCGCCGCGACATAAGCCAGCATCAGGGCTGTGTTGACCACATAATCCAGCTTCGCCATCTTCTGAATGGATTGCAGCATGTTCCGGCCCGTGTCCAGCATCAGCACGATGTTTTGGCTGCGCTCGGCCTCGTACTGCCGCGAAATCAGCTTGCCGCGCCGCGCGGTCGCGCTCCAGTCAATCTTTTTGTACTCATCCCCTGGCACATACTCGCGCAGAGACTCAAACTCCGAGCCGCCGCCGCGCACTTTGGCCGTGCGGATGCCAAGCTGCATCAAGCGCCCGCGCCGGGCCAGCAGCTCGTATTTTGCGGTCTCGACAAGGTTAGGATAGACTTTGACGCTCTGCGCGGCCTTGATGACCCCCTGGCGGCGCACCAATCCCATTCGGCCTAAATACTGGAAGTAAAAGTCGCCGAACGTAAAATCGCCTTTGGCGGGCGGCGTCACTTGATAAGTCCAGGAAACGGGGCGCGGGTCCGGCGGCAGGAGCAGCTCACGCTCCGCTGCACTGCCCAAATCAAAAGTCGGCGGCGGGATGTCCCGGACGCGCAAACGCAGGGTCATTGCCGAGCGGTTCCGCGCTTCCACGGTGACCGCATTCGCCGTGCCGAGCGACAGTTTTTCATCTACGGTGCGCGTCAGCGACAGCGCCTTTTCCGGCGGCGGCGCGGCTAAAAAGTCCGCCAGCGTGCAGGCCAGCAGCACGGCATTAAAAACCAGCACGACGGGCAGCAGCCAGGGCGCGAAGCCGACCAGCAGCAGGGGAACTGCGCCAAGCGCCAGCAGAACGACAAAACGGGAAGTCAAACGCATGAATCATTATAGCCGATATTGGTCCTAGTCATTACGTCGTGAAGGAAAGATTTCTTCCAAACATACAACTAGAAAAATATATTAATTATTTTAATATCTGTGTTGACTTTGTTAATTTTTTGACCTATAATACAAAAGGAAATACAAAATGACACAACAAATGCCGAGCAAATGTCCGCTGTGCAGCGGAGCGCTGGAAGTGACCGAAACAAGCTGCCTGGATTGTCAGGTGCAGATGCGCGGACACTTCGCCTTGACGCCTTATCGCAACCTGGATGCCGAGCAGATTCGGTTCCTGGAAACATTTCTGCGCTGCCGGGGCGTCATCCGCGACATGGAAGCGGCTCTGGGCATCTCATACCCGACCGTCCGCGCCCGTTTGGATGCCCTGCTATCCGCTTTGGGATTCGACAGCGGCCCGTATGCCGAAGCACCGCCTCCCACCCCAAACCCGCCGATGACCGCCGCGCAAAAAGCAGCCAAGCGCAAAGAGATTTTGGCTGCTATCGAAAACGGCACTTTGGATGCCGACGCCGGGCTGAACGCCCTTCAAAACCTGACAGGAGACACACAATGATCAGCGCCCCCACCCGTCCTCAGCCGCTTCAGGAACAAAAGACAGAAGCAGCCTCAGTCAAAACTCACGGGCATCTCGCTTTGATGGAATGGAATGAAACTCTGCCCAGCCCGACCTCAACTACTGCACGCTCTTTGAAGCACCCGACCCATCGGACCGTTTGGGACCGCTGCTACGAAGGTGGTACGGTGATCTTGTTCGCTACTACAATTGCCGCGCTGGCCGCCAGCCTGTGCCGTTTTTAACCAAAACTACCGGCACCGGAAGTGCCGGTTTCGCTTTGAAACCGAAAGAAGTAAACCTATGTCAGAAGAAAGCGTTCTCATTCTCAACATGCTCCGCGAAGGCAAAGTCACTGCCGAGCAGGCCGATTCGCTGCTGCGAGCCGTCCGCGAGACACCGGCGGCTCCTCCCACGCCCCCGGTTCCTCCGGTCAGTCCCGTGCCTCCTGTTCCGCCTGTGGTCGAGCCGGACGCCGCCGCGATTTCTGCCATGCAGGCAAAGCTTGCCGAGCTGCAAGGGAAGCTGGGTGATTTGCAAGGCAAACTCGGCGCGGCGCAGGCCTCACGCACCACGGATTATGCGTCTACGCTGGCCGGCAAGATTTTTGACACCCTGCCGAAGCCCGAAATCGACATGGGCAAAATCAACAAGGCCGTGGACGAAGCCATGCGCGGCTTGAACTCTCTGAAGAATGACGCCATGAAGACCGCCCGGAGCGCCGCCCGCCAGGCCGCCCAGGAAGCACGCCGGGCCGGACGCGAAAGCCGGCGCGGCGTCCGGTTTGACTTCAATTTTGACTTCGGCGGCGACACGGCTGCAGGGCGGCCTGAAAACAACCGGCATGAGGCGCAGGCAGTCCAAACCAGTCAAGATACAGTCACCTGGACAGGCGCGGACAAGCTGGTCTTAGAGAATTATTATGGCAATGTGACGGTGATCGGCGCAGACATTCCCAATGGAACCGCCGAAGCCACGGTCACGAAAACAGCCTGGGGAGAATCAGAGTCGGAAGCACGGGTTCTGCTTCAGCAGGTCTTCTTGACAAACCAAGTGGAAGGAGGCCGGTGCAAAGTCGGCGTTGCCGCGCCGCGTGACGGTGCCGAGCGGCTGACCGTGGATTACGAGGTTCGGGTGCCGCAGGCAACGGCGCTGGAAGTGTCCACCACTTATGGCAATGTCACGGCACGGGGAACGTCCGGGATGCTGTCGGTGCAGACAATCTCCGGCAGGGTGCAGGCCGCCGAGCCGTTTTCCGGTGCGCCCGGAGATTTGCGCCTTTCCAGCCGCTCCGGGGACATCCATCTTCGGAACTGGGAAGCGCCGGCGGGCAGTATTACCGTGGAAACAACCAGCGCGACTATTGATGCATCGGAAGTGGCGGGCGAAACTGCCAGTTTTTCCTCGCGCTCCGGCGACATGGAAGCGCGGGCCGTGAAAGCCTCTTCGCAGGCATCGTTTGAGTCGACCAGCGGCGATGTGAGCGTGATGCAGACAACCGCCGGAACCCGCGTTCACCTTCGCACTCAGAGCGGCCAGGCAGGCGTCACCGACGTGCAGGCCGAGCAAATACACATTGAGACGGTCAGCGGCGACGCCGAGATACGCGGCCTGGCCGGTGCACTGACCGTCAAAACCATCAGCGGCGATGTGGAGGCGTCGGGGGCCGACAGCCCGGCGATTTCATTGGTAACAGTCAGCGGCGACACGCACTGGACCATGCCGTCGCCGTTTTCCGGCGCGTTTTCCGGCACAACCGTGTCCGGCGACCTGCGCCTGATGCTGCCGCCGGGTTCCGACGCCCGCGTGGAAATGAACACGACCAGCGGCACGCTGGCGCTTCAGGCCCCGGTGTCCGACGCCGTCACCACCGACCGACATGCCGCAGGGACCCTCGGCGCGGGAACCGGCTCCCTGCGCCTGCAATCCGTTTCCGGCGATTTAGTGGTCTCGGAAACGGCGTAGCCAGTAGGAATGACCTCACCCCAAGACTACGTCCTGACCCTCTCCTTGTTAAGGAGAGGGTGGGCGCTTGCGACCGGGTGAGGTTCTTTTGGAATGAGGTTCCTGTCCGCTGCCCTTGACGGCGGCGGACTTTTGTTGTAACATAGAGGAACAAATTACTTTGACACCAACGGCCTGTGAACCTTTAGTGGAAACAGGACCGCGAAAGGAACTTTCTTATTTTGACACGTCCTCCCGTGCGGTGGCCTGCGGCTCTCGCTTTAATGATTGCCGCCGCTCCCGCCCTGGCCCAAGTGCCGATGAACCCCGGAATGCCGCCGACCCCGCCGATGGCCCCGCCGCCGATGATGACTCCGGCAAAGCCCGGCCCTGCCGGAGTTGCCGCGACTGTCAACGGCAAAAATATTTATCGTTATCAGGTCGCAAACCAAGCGCTTGCTTCGGCAGGGCCGCAGATTTTGAACACCATGATCCTGATTGAGCTGATCAGCCAGGAAGCCGCCAAACAGCACGTTGTCGTGACCCCGGCGCAGGTGGACGCCCAGCTTACTCAGGTTCGCCAAACTGCCGCCGCCCGTGTGCCGGGCGGCCTAGACGCCGCGCTGGCTCAGCGGCATGAAACCATTGCGTCGTTCAAGCAGCAGCTTTTAACACAGATGCAGGCCGAAGCGCTGGTCGCAAAAACATTGCCCCCGGCGTCCACACTGGTGCAGTACCACGCCCGGCATCTGCTGATTGAAACGGCGTCTCCCGGCCCCATGTCGGCTCCGGGCGCGAAGCCGCCGCACACGGACGCCGAAGCCCTAGCGATCATCGCCAAAGCCCAGGCCGAACTGAAGGCAGGCAAAAGTTTTGTGGATGTCGCCAATGAATACACCGAGGATCCCTCCGGCAAAGGCAAAGGCGGCGACCTTGGCATCATTGATGCCAACACGCAGTTTGACCCGGCGTTTCTGAAAGCGGCCCTTGCGCTGAAGCCCGGCGAGGTGACGCCGACACCGGTAAAATCCGTGTACGGCTACCACTTGATTAAAATTGATGACACCAGCGCCGCGCCGACACCCGCAGATGCGAAATTGTTCTCTGATGCCGCCGCCGCGGCGCGAAAGCAGCAAATTCAGAATGCTATTCCCATTTATGTCCAGAACCTGCAAAAAAGCGCGAAGATCGTAAATTACCTGGGCCAGTAACCGGCCCCAATACGCCCACCGAGCTGAAGTTCGGTGGGCTATTTTTATCTTGGTTATGGAGCAAATTGATGGCAGCAAAAACCTTAAATGTCGGCATGATCGGCTACAAGTTCATGGGTAAGGCCCATTCTAATGCCTACCGTCAGGTCGGACGATTCTTCCCGGAACTGGAAGTCGTCCCGCGCATGAAGGCGCTTTGCGGGCGCAGCGAAGCCGGAGTCAAAAAGGCCGCCGAGACATTTGGCTGGGACGAGTACGAGACCGACTGGCGCAGACTGATTGCCCGCCCCGACATTGACATTATTGACATCGGGGCACCGGGCAACATGCACGCGGAGATTGCCGTTGCCGCCGCCCAGGCCGGCAAGCATGTCTTTTGCGAGAAGCCGCTGGGCAATACGTCAGAAGAAGCCAAGCAAATGCTGGACGCCGTCACGGCAGCGGGTGTGTATAATATGATCTGGTTCAACTACCGGGCGAACCCCGCCGTGTCGTTCGCCAAGCAGCTGATTGATGACGGCGTCATTGGAAAAGTCTACCACTGGCGGGCGCTGTTCTTGCAGGATTGGTGTGTCAACCCTGATGTGCCTTTAGTTTGGCGGCTGCAAAAAGAAACGGCCGGCTCCGGCTCCCACGGCGATTTGCTGGCGCATTGCCTAGACTCGGCCCGTTATTTAGTCGGCGAGATTGCCGAAGTCAGCGGCGTTTTGGAAACATTCATCAAAGAGCGCCGGGAAGTCGCCGCTACCGATGACCGCATGGGCGGGGTGGCGTCCGACGTGATGGGCGAAGTCACCGTGGACGATGCTTCATTGGCGCTGGCCCGCTTCGAGAACGGCGCTCTCGGCACGTTTGAAGCCACGCGCTTTGCGCTGGGCCGCAAGAACCACAACCGTTTTGAGATCAACGGCAGCCTCGGCAGCTTAGTGTTTAACGCCGAGCGCCCGAACGAGCTGGAAATCTACACCGAAGACACCCGCACCGGAACGAACGGCTTCCGCACGGTCAGCGTCACCGGCGGCCAGGACCACTACACCGGCCACTACTGGCCGACCGCCCACAATATCGGCTACGAGCATACGTTTACGAACCTGCTGTACGACGCCTTCACCGCCATCGGCAAAGGCGAAAACCCCTCCCCCAACTTCCGCGACGGCTACCTAAACAACGTGCTTTTAGACACCATCGCCAAATCCGCCGGAACCAAGAAGTGGGAGACCGTTACACCGTAATGTTCAAGCAAGCCTGTGGTACACTGTTTGGAAGGAACTCACTTAATGACAATTACTCTCAACCCGCATATTGAAGCGAAACTGCTGGAAAAGGCACGCTTGGAAGGGCAGGACCCGGACACGCTGGCGAACGACGTTCTTGCCGACTACCTCGCGGCAGAAGTCCCTGTCTCTGCCGCAGACATCCGCGCTGCGATTCAAGCCGAACGCGCAAAACCAATAGAACAGTACATCGCGGAACAGCGAGTAAAGCATGATTATTCAAGTGATTGGCCGCCCCGCGGTATCGTACAGGAAACGGCTCCCGGTGAGTTCGTCAATATCATTGAACAGAACTGATGGAAGAACAAGAAGACAAATTTTATCGTGTTGAGTTCTCTAAGCCGTTCGAGGCGGATATGGATGCGGTTTACTTGCGACTGTCTCGGTTCTCCGCCGAGTCTGCTCACCGGTGGCAGGCTGGAGTTATTGACGCCTGTTTTTCTCTCAGTCAGTTTCCACGGCGATGTCGTCTCGCACCAGACAGTGACGACTTTCAACAGGAAGTGCGGCAGTTAAACTACCGATACCGCCGCAAACTTTACCCGCTTTTGTTCACGATTTTTGAGGCGACTGAAGACAGTTCCGCCGAGGTGCGAATACTCCGCATTCGGAGCGGCACTTACCATGAAGGCACTGCGGAGGATGAGTGAACAAACTGCCGCAAAACTGGCGAACAACGCTCTTCTGTTTGCCTGCCGCACTTGTGCTGGGCGGTGTAGTCTGGATGTGTGCGGCCTCACTTCATGGGTGGAATGTTCTGATTTCTGACCACACCCCGTTTGAATATGACCACAATTTGCCTCGGAATTATGACAGCAGAACGATAAGCAATCTGAAGACACTGCAAGTCGTCACGATTGCCTATGCCCAACGGCACAAAGGCACGCTGCCGCCGATGCAAACTTCAGGAGCCGCGTTTAGTGCGCTCCGGGTCGGTCTTGGACAGGAGGCAAAGCATTATTTTCAGAACCCCGCGACAGAAATACCATTTACGCCGAACGCGGCGCTGTCCAATAAAAAGATGGGCAGCGTATCAAATTGTGGCCGTGCGATACTGTTTTACGACGCCAATCCGCCAATAGGCTACCGCGAAAGCTACTACGCCACTATTAAGGGCGTGGTTGGTCATGTCCCTGTTGCGGCACTGCCGGCCTTGCTGGCAGCAGCCGACAAAATCAATCACTAGGAGTTTCATCTATGCCCACATCCATTGAAAATATTCCCGTCAAAGAAGGTCAGCTGCCGTTTCGAGGGTTCAATGATTGGTATCAGATTGTGGGCGGAGCGACGGACCCCGGCAAGTTTCCGGTGCTGGTGCTGCATGGGGGGCCGGGGGCGGCGCATGATTACTTGGAACCGATTGGGGCAGTAGCACAGACCGGGCGGCAGGTGATCTTTTACGATCAGCTTGGGTGCGGGCTGTCGGACCATCCGCATGATCCGTCCCTTTGGGACGTGCCGCTGTTTGTGGAAGAAGTCGGCGCAGTGCGGCAGGCGCTGGGGCTGGAACGGCTGCATATTTTGGGGCAGTCGTGGGGCGGGATGCTCGGCATGGAATATGCGCTGACTAAGCCGTCTGGCTTGGAAAGCCTGATTGTTGCGAACTCACCGGCCAGCATGACCCAGTGGGTGTCGGAAGCGAACCGGCTGCGGGCGGAGCTGCCGGAAGATGTTCAGGCGGCGCTTCTGAAGCACGAAGAGGCCGGGACAACCGATTCGCCGGAGTATGTGGCGGCTGTTATGGTCTTCTATGGCCGCCATGTCTGCCGGATGGACCCGCTGCCGGAGTATGTCAAGCGCTCGTTTGACCAGATTGACGCCGACCCGGAAGTGTATCACACAATGAACGGCCCCAGCGAATTTTATGTGGTCGGCAAGCTCAAAGGATGGGACATTACGGCGCGTCTTGGCGAGATTTCCGTGCCGACTCTGGTGCTGTCGGGGCGTTATGATGAAGCGACGCCGCTGATTGCCCAGACCGTGCAGCAGGGCATTCCCGGCGCGGAATGGGTGCTGTTTGAGGAAAGCTCGCACATGCCCCATGCCGAAGAAACTGAAGCGTATCTGAAAGTAGTGGATGAATTTTTGACGCGCATTGAGAAGACAGAAAAGACGGCGTAGCTGGGACGATTGCCGGTAATCAGAGCGCAAGCCATAGTTGGCAGAGTTCATGCATTATGTCTGATCAGAAGAGAGGTAGGAATGCAGACAACTCCCCCCAGCGTAGAAACAAGCCAAGAGCGCCAAGTGCCTCGCAGTCAGTCAGGCAACAATTTTGACTTCCTGCGGTTTTTGTTCGCCGCGCTCGTCATCTTCTCGCATTCCTTTGCTCTGGCGGGTGTAGGAGGCCGGGAACCGCTGAGTCTGCTGACACGGGGGCAGACATATCTTGGCGAAATTTCCGTGGACGGCTTCTTTGCCATCAGCGGATTTTTGATTTCCGCAAGCTGGCTTCGCAGCTGCTCGTTTTGGAACTACCTGTCAAAGCGAATGCTGCGGATTTATCCGGGATTTCTGGTGGTTTGCGTTCTTTGCGCGTTTTTGGTCGGTCCGCTGGGCGCGGGCAGTGCGTCTCTTTACTTCCATCAGTTATCGCTGCTGCAATTTGTTCGTCATGCCCTGCTGCTGGACAAGCTGGCCCTGCCGCCGGCGTTCGGAGCTAACCCGCTGCCGGATCAGGTCAACGGCTCACTTTGGACAATTAAAATTGAGTTTGAGTGTTATCTTCTTGTCGCTGCGCTCGGCATTTTAGGGGCGCTGCGGCAGCGGGTGGTTCCGCTGGGACTGCTGCTGCTCGGCTGCGCCGCCGCCGGGATAGAGGCGGTTGTGCCTTCGGTGCATCATCTTTCCGAAACGGCTGCCGAGCATCTCCGGTTCTTTTTGTTCTTCGCAGCGGGCATGGTGTTCTTTTTGTACCGAGACAAAATTGTGTACCGTCCGCCGCTGCTGCTCGGCGCACTGTTCATACTTGCCGCCGCGGCTGGTCTGCACCTGCTGGAGGCGGTTTTGACCCTGCCGCTCACTTACCTGATTATGTACGCGGCCTTCGCGTCAACAGGCGCACTCAGCCGCTTTGGCGAAAAACGTGATCTGTCTTATGGCCTGTACTTATACGCTTGGCCGGTGCAGCAGCTTCTCCTGCTGCATTTTGGAAATACACTTGGGCCGTACCTGCTCTTTCTTTTGTCGCTGCCGGTGACGCTTCTCTTTGCCTGGGCAAGCTGGCACCTTGTCGAAAAGCCGTGCCTGCGGCTGAAGCGCAGCCCCGCGCATTTGCAGGAAGTACAAAGTGTCGCGCCGGAAGTGGCTGCTCCTCTTATTACGCCGCCTTAAGCCCTTGCCCGTCTACCAGCCCCATGTTCCCGGCTCGCCTTTAAAGGGACCGACAATGTCTTTTGTGATCCAGCCGCCATAAAAATCGCCGGGCTGTGGGGTGACTCTCTCGCCGTCCACCGTGCAGTAGTCCATGCGGCTGGGATAAACCGCGATGTGGTTTTGCAGGGGCGCGAACGCAGGTGTCGGATTTGGGTAAAACCAAGCGGACTGCGGAGCAGTTTTATCGCCTGCGGTGATAGTATAATAACTTGCCATGCCTTTCCATTCGCAGAACGACTGGCCTTCCGCCGGGGTTAAATACTCCAAACGAACATCTTCAGGCGGCAGGTAATAGACCGGCGGATGGCTGGTTTCGAGAACTCGCTTTGCGCGGCGACTGTCGGCAACAACTACGCCGCCGAAGACGATTTGGATATGCTTGTCCGTGTCCTCTAAGCGAGGCGGACGGGGATAATCCCAGACAGACTCCTGGCCGGGGCCGGGTTCAATGCGTCGAGTATTCATGCTCAGAAAACAGGCTGACGGCGGGCAAGGTTCCGTCACGAACTCAGGAGACACACATGGCGGCAAAACCCGTAATTTTAGCAGTAGACGACGACGCCGACGTGCTGCGTCTGATCAAAAGCGACCTGCGGAAGCAGTACGGCCACGACTACCGGATTTTAAGCGCGGAAGGCGGCGAGCCGGCGCTGGATGCCCTGCGGCAGCTTTCGGAGCGTCAGGAGCCGGTCGCGCTCTTAGTGGTAGATCAGCGGATGCCGGGCATGGGCGGCGTGGACTTTTTGGAACAGGCAATCCAAATCTACCCCGACTGCAAGCGCATTCTTTTAACAGCTTATGCCGACACGGAAGCGGCGATCAAAGCTATCAACAAAGTCAAAACCGATTACTACCTGCTCAAGCCCTGGGACCCGCCCGAAGAGCAGCTTTATCCGGTGCTGACGGACTTGCTGGACGACTGGAAAGCCGGGTACAGGCCAAAGTTTGGCGGCATTATCGTCACCGGAAACCGGTGGTCATCGGACTCGCACCGGGTCAAAGACTTTCTAGCCCGCAACCAAATCCCGTATGAGTGGCAGGACATCGAAGACAGCGCCGAGGCGTGCAGCCTCTACGAAGCCGCGGACGCTCCCAAGCTGCCGATTGTCACCTTCCCGGACGGCACGACGCTTTCTAACCCAGATAACGCAAGTTTGGCAGAGAAAGCGGGGCTGAAAACGTCTGCCGAGAAGCCGTTCTACGATTTGATCATTGTCGGCGGCGGCCCTGCCGGGCTGGCGGCGGCGGTCTACGGGGCATCTGAAGGTCTGAAAACGCTGCTTGTGGAGCGCGAAGCGCCGGGCGGGCAGGCGGGGACTTCATCGCGCATTGAGAACTATTTGGGCTTTCCTTCCGGCCTCAGCGGCGCGGACTTAGCCCGGCGGGCTGTGACACAGGCGCAGCGGTTCGGCGTCGAGATTTTGTCTCAGGAAGTGACAGGATTGCGGGTAGAAGAGCAGTACCGGATCTTGACGCTGGCCGACGGCTCGGAAGTTTCCTGCCATGCTTTGCTGATTGCTACGGGAGTCTCCTGGCGGCGCATGAACATTCCCGGCGAGGAGGCGCTTGCCGGTGCGGGCGTCTATTACGGCGCGGCGATGACGGAAGCCTTGTTCTGTAAGGGCGACGATGTGTATTTGATCGGCGGCGCAAACTCGGCAGGGCAGGCCGCGCTGCACTTTGCCAAATACGCTAATTGCGTCACGCTCTTGGTCCGTGCCGACGCGCTGGAAAAGGGAATGTCCCAATATTTGATTGATGAAATTGAGGCACAGCCGACAATCAGGGTCTGGCTGAACTCGTCGGTGACAGCCGTAGAAGGCGAGACGCAGCTTGAGCGTATCGTTGTCAATCACTCGGACACCGGCGAGACCGAGATCGTGCCGGCCAAGTCACTGTTTATTTTTATTGGAGCCTCGCCACGCACGGACTGGCTGGACGGCGTGGTGGCGCGGGACAAAAACGGCTTTATCTTGTCCGGCCCCTCGCTGATGCAAAACGGCAAGCGCCCCGACGGCTGGCCTTTGGACCGTGATCCCTATTTACTGGAAACCAGTGTTCCCGGTATCTTTGTCGCCGGCGACGTCATGCACGACAGCGTCAAGCGCGTCGCGTCCGCTGTCGGCGGCGGCTCCATCGCTGTCATGTTCATCCATCAGTATTTGGCAAAGGTGAAATGAGAAGTTCAGCAATTGTGAATTAAGAATCCGGGGGTTTCTACACCCCCGGATTCTTAGCAAAAGGCTACCTTAACCATGCCCGCTAACCAGAACAACTTGTTTCCGACGCTTTCCCCGGACGAAATTGCCTGCCTGCTGCCGCATGGAACGCAGGAAACATTGAAAAGCGGGCAAGTTTTGTTTGCCGAAGGCGACGCGGAAAACGAGTTCTTTGTCATCCTGGACGGGGCGCTGAAAGTGACGCGGCTGGTAGCCGGGGAAGACGTGCTGCTGACCCGGCATCATGCCGGTCAGTATACCGGGGCGATGTCGCTGTTCACTGGGGAAAAGTCGATTGCGACGGGCAGGGCGGCGGAAACGCTGACCACACTGCGGATTACAATGGACCAGTTCCAGGACATCATGGCAGCGTGTCCGGTCATTGCCACAAAAATTATTGCGACGATGGCCCAGCGCCGTCCGGAAGCGGATGCTTTAGTGCAGCAGCGGGAAAAGATGGCTGCGCTGGGCAAGCTGTCGGCAGGGCTGGCACATGAGCTGAACAATCCTGCTTCTGCGGCCCGGCGAGCCGCAAGCCGTCTGCACAGCGCTTTGGAAACCATGCAGCGGTCGTCGTTTCTGCTGGGCGCTCGCAGTCTGTCGGAACCCCAGAAAGATTTGCTGCTGTCGATGCAGCGAGGAGCTGCCCCGCCCGGATTGGATACGCTTGCTTTGAGCGAGCGGGAAGATGCTCTTGCGGACTGGCTGGACGCACACGCCGTTCCCGAAGAGGCCAGCCTGCCGAGCGCCCTGGTGGAAGCCGGGTTTACCGAAGAGTCGCTGGACAGGCTGGCGACGCAGTTTCCCGACCCAAACGTGCTGACAGAAAGCCTATCCTGGCTGGGATCAAGCTTGGAAGCGGCTGAACTGTTAAAGACCGTGGAACAAAGCGCCGAGCGTGTTTCTGATTTAGTGACTGCGATTAAAGCCTATTCGTATATGGACCAAGCGCCGCAGCAGGAAGTAGACGTGCAGGCAAGCCTTGAAACGACGCTGACCATTTTGCAGTTCAAATGGAAGCAAGGCGTGACAGTTGTCCGGGATTACGCGCCCAATTTGCCCTGCATCACAGCCTACGGCAGCGAGCTGAACCAGGTCTGGACCAATCTCATGGACAATGCGCTGGACGCACTGGACGGCCACGGCCATTTGTTTGTGCGGACAGCCTGCGAAGAGGGCCACATTCTCGTCGAGATCGGCGATGACGGCCCCGGCATTCCCTCAGAACTCCAGCCGCGCATCTTCGAGCCGTTCTTCACCACAAAAGGTGTCGGCAAAGGAACCGGGCTGGGGCTAGACACCGCGTACCGGATCGTCGTCACCCGCCACCACGGCGACCTGCGCGTCTTGTCCAAACCCGGCAACACCCGCTTTGAGGTCCGCCTGCCGCTCTAGGGCAACTGCCAGACCGTCAAGAAGCCGTCCAGTCCTCCAGTCACTAGAAATCTCCCGTCTGGGGAAAAGGCTGAACAAAGCACTGCGTTCCGATACCCTCTCGCCGATACCGGTTGCTCGAACTTCTTGTGCGGTAGTTCGTGAACCTGCTTCCAATCGGCAGTGTTCCACAGCCGCGCAACATTGTCAGCACCGCCGGAAGCAAGCATCGTGCCATTTGGGGAAAACGCCAACCCCCAGGTAGCGAGGTCGTGTGCCGCAAACTCTGTCAGCCGTTGCGCTAGGTCTGCGCTCCAAATACTTATCACCCCGCCACGAGTGGATATGGCAGCCTGTTTTCCGTTTGGGTGAAAAGCAAGAGCATAAAGGTAGGGGACTCCGATGCCGAGCCTCTGCCTAATGCGCCAGGTTATGGTATCTCTGAGCTCAATTGGGAAGCTGGGATTATCTCGTTCATCGTTAGGCTGCGAGACTGCGACTCTTCTTCCGTCAGGCAAGAATACAAGGTCCCAAACACCATTCGTGCCATAGAGCGTATGCTTGACTTGCCAGGTGTTCGTCTCAAACACTTTAGCGTTTTTGTGCAAGCCGCCGCTCACCAGCATCGTGCCGTCAGGAGAAAAGGCAACATGACCACGCCGATGCCCTTCCAGCACCCGTGTCTCCTGCCAAGTCACAGTATCCCAAAGGCGGACAGCGCAATCGTAGCCGCCCGTTGCAAGCATTTGACCGTCAGGTGAAAATGAGGCCGAAGTCGTGCCATCTTCGTGGGCCAAAAAGGAGCAAAGCTGTTGCGGGAGCGTGTTCATTATCTTTAACGCTGTGGCTGCCGTTCTCTAAAATGACGTTTGATTTTGCCGATGAGTTGGCAGAATGAAATAACCTTGGGTCATGATACCTGAACTCGCGCGGAAGGAAAAGCATAATGCCGACGGAATGTACACATTTGGGCCAAATTCGGGACGTAGAGCCGCGTACCCCCAACGGCTGTGAAGAATGCCTCAAAATGGGCGACACTTGGGTGCATCTGCGCGAGTGCCTAGAATGCGGCCATATCGGCTGCTGCGATTCGTCCAAGAACAAGCACGCGACCAAGCACTTTGGGCAGACGCAGCACGCCATTATGAAGTCTTTTGAGCCAGGTGAAGACTGGCGCTGGTGCTACGTGGATGAAATGGAAGTGTAAGACAATGAAAGCCATTCGTGTTCAAGAGTTCGGCGGGCCGGAAGTGCTGACGCTGGAGGAAGTCGCCGATCCGGTGCCTGGGCCGGGCCAAGTCCTGGTGAAGATCAAAGCGGCCGGGGTCAATCCCGTGGATGTCTACATCGCCACCGGCAGCTACGGGCAGCGTCCCCTGCCCTACACGCCGGGGTCGGATGCGGCAGGAACCGTTGAGGCGGTCGGCGAAGGCGTCACAGGCCTTAAAATTGGGCAGCGCGTATACACGGCAGGGACAATCACGGGGGCGTATGCCGAAAAAGCGCTCTGCCGTGCGGCCCAGGTGCGCCCGCTGCCGGAGCGGCTGTCGTTCGGGCAGGGCGCAGCGATCCATGTCCCCTACTACACAGCTTACTACGGCCTCATAGACCGGGCCAATATCATTGCGGGCGAAACGGTATTCGTTCACGGCGCAAGCGGCGGCGTTGGACTGGCCGCCGTTCAGATTGCTCACGCACTTGGCATGACGGTCATCGGCACGGCGGGCAGCGGCAAAGGCTTAGAGGCAGTCAAAGCCTCCGGCGCAGACCATGTTTTAGACCATACACAAGACGGCTATTTGGACGATCTTAAGACGCTGACAAGCGGCAAAGGACCGGACGTGATTTTGGAGATGCTGGCGAATGTCAATCTTGCCAAAGACTTAGCAGCAATCGCCCAGAACGGGCGCGTTGTAGTCATCGGCAGCCGGGGGAAGGTTGAGATCGACCCGCGCCAAACCATGCAGCGCAATGCCACGGTTCTAGGCATGAGCCTGATGAACGCGACTGAATCTGACTTGAAGCGCCTTCATGCCGGACTTGGCGCAGGTTTTGCGAACGGCACGCTGACCCCGGTTGTCGCCCGCGAGATCCCACTGGCCGACGCGCCTGCAGCGCATAAAGCTATTATGGAACCCGGTGCCGCCGGCAAGATAGTCCTGCTGCCGTAGTTTTTAGAGGTTGGGCCGCGTTTTTGGAGAATGAGGCGAATGTTTGATCAGTGTTGAAATCCTAGTCGGACTGCTTGCTTTGCTGGTCTTGCTAGTCCTCGTAGCAGAGCGGCTGGCGGTGCCGTTCCCCGTCGTGCTGGTGATCAGCGGGCTGGCCCTGGGGTTTGTTCCGGGCTTGCCGCCTGTTGCACTGCCGCCGGACTTGGTCCTCCTGATTTTCCTGCCGCCCCTGCTGTTCGCGCAGGCGCTCACCCTGTCCTGGCGCGACTTCATTGCCAACCTCCGTCCGATCCTGCTGCTGTCCATCGGCCTTGTCCTGGCAACCATGGGGCTGGTAGGGACCGTGGCTCATGCTGTCATTCCCCATTTGCCCTGGGCGGCAGCGTTTGCGCTTGGCGCTATTATGGCGCCGACTGATGCAGTCGCGGTGACGGCCATTGTTCAGAAGCTGCCCCTTCCCCGGCGGCTTGTCACGATCCTCTCTTACGAGAGCATGGTCAACGACAGCGCCTCGCTTGTGTGCTACAAGCTGGCTGTCCTCGCGGCGGCGACGGGGGTTTTCTCGGCAGGGCAGGCCGCTTGGCAGTTTACCTGGTCAAGTCTGGGTGGAGTTGGGGTTGGCCTTGCCGTCGGCTGGGCTATTGTGGGGCTTCGCCGCCGAATGGAGCCGAACCCGACTGTCGAGAACACGATCTCTTTGCTTTCTCCCTTTGCGGCCTATTTGCCTGCCGAAGCTTTGAACGTCTCTGGGGTGCTGGCCGTTGTTGCCCTGGGCCTTTACGCGGGACGGCAGGGGCCGCGCTTTGTTTCGGCGTCCACCCGCCTGCAAGCGGGAGCGATGTGGGCGATGATTGACTTCCTGCTCAATGGCCTGCTTTTTATTTTGGTCGGTTTGCAGCTTCACACTATTGTCGGCCACATCGCAGGCCGGCATTTCTTCGGCCTGGTCCTGCACGCCGCACTGCTGAGCCTTGTTGTGATTGCCATCCGCATTATCTGGGTCTTTGGGACAGCTTATTTGCCGCCGCTCGTTCAGCGGAAGCGTCCTCCTCTGCCTCCCTGGCCGCAGATTGTGATTGTTGCCTGGACCGGAACACGGGGCGGCCTTTCTTTAGCGGCGGCGCTGGCGCTTCCGCTGGCCGCGTTTGGAAAGCCAGCATTTCCGCAGCGCGACCTGTTAATCTTTTTGACTTTCACCGTTATTTTGTCTACTTTGGTAATTCAGGGACTGAGCTTGCCCTGGCTAATCCGGCACATGGACCTTCGTGACGATGGGGAAGAAGCACGCGAAGAGGCGCAGGCCCATCAGCAGGGGACACAAGCGGCGCTGGACCGGTTGACGGCGCTGGCTGAAGAGGAAAATCTGCCTACGGAGATGGTCGAAGACATGCGCGGGCACTACGATGTCCGTAATGCTAGGTTTGCCGCACGCGCAGATGGCCGAGGCGGCGCGGAACGGGAATCCGAGGCGATGACCCCGCATCACATGCGCCGGGAAATGGTGGCTGCCGAGCGCCAAACCGTCGTCGGTCTGCGTGATGACGGCACTATTAGCGACGGCGTTTTGCAGCGTGTTCAGAAAGCGCTGGATTTGGAAGAACAGCGCCTGGAACTGGAAGAAGCCGGGGAGTTAGAAGAAGACGCTGAGGAGTAACGCCCAAGCGAGGCCGCTTACACGAGATCTTGGGCGAGAAGCGCGAACTCTTCCAATGTGAGCGTTTCGCCGCGCCGCCCGCCATCAATTCCGCTGGCGTCCAGCGCCGCCGCCGCCCGCTCCCGACTCCAGTCCAAAGACGGGTCGCCGCTGAGGGCGTTTAGAAGCGCCTTGCGCCGCTGCCCGAATGCCGCCCGGACAACTGCGAACAACTGTGCCTCGCTTGGCACGCTGACGGGCGGGGCGGCATGAGGGGTCAGGCGCACCACGGCGCTGTCTACGTCGGGCGGCGGGAAAAAGACGCGCCGGGAAACAATGCCGATGGTTTCTACCTGCGCGTGGTACTGGACAAAGACGCTGAGTGAGCCGTAATCCGGCGTCCCGGCTTTCGCTCCAAGCCGCGCCGCAACTTCCTTCTGCACCAGCAGGACAATCCGCGCAAACCGCCCGTGCTGCTCTAAAAGCGTCGTCAGCAGCGGCGACGTGATATTGTAGGGGATGTTGGCAACAACCGCCGGCATCACGCTATCGGGAAAGTGTTCGTTCAGAAACGCCGGCCAGTCCAGCGCCAGCGCATCCGCCGTCACCACCTGCACCTGTGGTCTTCCTCCAACCGTCTCCGCCAGCGCCGGCAGCAGGTCCGTGTCCACTTCCACTGACACGACCCGCCCGGTCTCGGTAACGGCATCCGCCAGCGCCGAAGTCAAAACGCCCAGACCCGCACCGATTTCCAGCACCGCGCCGCCCGGTTCCAGTTCTCCGGCAGAAACAATTTTTGCCAGCGTATTGCCGTCCACCAGAAAGTTCTGCCCGAAGCGTTTTCGGGGGTGAAGATTATGCCGTTTCAGAAGCGCGGAGACGGCGGCGGGGCTTGAGAGGTTCATGGAATACCCTGCCCTGAACGGCAGGGCTTTGAAGTGCAAACGCCCGCCTTCGCGGGCGGCAGAAATGTTCGGCGTCTTCGCCCGCGAAGGCGGGAGCTTGTGCCTTTGAAGCACGGGGGTTCAGCCCCGTGTTCTCTGTCAGCCCCACGTCTTCGGCAGGTGCAGAGTTTCGCCGTTCAGCGACAGGTAATCCTCGGCCCCGACGCTTGACAGCAAATCCGCCGCCATCGGGTCAAAGCCGCCGCTTTCAGTCACAAACTCATCGCGCAGATAGACGCCGACAATCTGCGCCGCCACCAGCTCGCACTTGCTCGGCGGCAGAGAGAAAATGTCCGTGACCCGACACTCAATACTCGCTGGGCTTTCGCCGATGCGCGGGCAGTCTACTGTCTCCGCCTGAATGGGCGTCAGGCCAAGACGCGCAAAATCATCTTCAATCGCCGTGCCTTCCGCCGACTGGTTCATAATGTCGGCTAAGTAGCGCGGGACCAAGTTGATCACAAACACCTGCGTCGTTTTGATATTTTCCAATGTGTGCTTATCTTCCCCGTCGCGTTTGGAAAACGACACGCCCAGCATCGGCGGGTAGGTCGCAAGCCCCGCATACGAGTTATACGGCGCGATGTTCGGCACCCTGGACGTGCTTTGGGTCGAAATCAGCGCCAGAGGTCGGGGCGCAATGAGCGCCGCCCAGATTTTCCCGTTCACCTCGCGTGGAATGTCTTCAGCAATATAATGCATGTTCAGTCAGATTTTCTAAACGGCAAGCGTTGTATCAGGAGCGTTTATTCGTGATTGTGAGGCTAGCCACGGTATCAGTTTTTCATTGACGAGACTCACTTCCTTAGCTCGGAACACAAGTGCTGCCGCGCGTTCCCTGCCTTTATGTTCAAACTTTATGAATAGGGCCGGATAGCCTCGCCATTCGCCAAGATGGAAGCCCAGTAGTTTGCACTGATTCCACCGAACTATGTTGAAGCCAACAGAATTGATGACATTTGTACTGTCCCTTAGATAGATGCCTTTGTCATTTATGGCATAAATCCAGTTGCTGCTGGACAGTGAGAGCCAGGGCCTGGATGAGAAAGCTGCAAGCAACGAAATCAGGCCGAGGTGTGCAAGACGTTCGTGACCGGCATGAACATCATACGCTATGAACAAAGCCTCTAGGACAAGGACATACAGCAAAAGCCGCAGTACCATTGTTCGTGCGTTATGCTTTGCAAACGCTGCCGGAACATGAAGCTGCAATTCAAGGGATGTTGGTACAGATGCGGTAGTTACAAACATAATGCTTACGGTGCTTTTACGCACAGAGCAACGCTGCTGGCAATTTCATCCACTACGCTTTCTGGGAGGCGACCAAGATGTGCTTCAGATCTTATGACGGAAACGGTTCGGATTTGCAGCGCATCGGCAGACGAAGGTTTTATCAGTCCGTTTGTCTTGTTCGGCAGTATCTCCGTCATCCACGGGTGCTGCCGGTAGCGTTCGTTCCAGCCGGTAATCGGCACGACAATCCGAACATCCAGCCGCGCAAGTTTTTCATCTCCAATGACGACTGCCGGACGCAACTTGCCGGTCTCGGAGCCTTCCACCGGCTCAAAGTCAACACGCCAAATTTCGCCACGAGGCGGAAGATTAGGCATGATTGGCTGATGCGTAATCATGGAAGTCGCCGGTTTCCAGGTCAGCAGTCAGTTCACGCTCTGCTTCGGGCTTCAGGGCATCGGCCTCATAAAGCGGCAGTGCGTCCGTGACAGCGGCTTCTAAGAACGGCGCTCTTTCTTCCGGCGACAGTGTCATCAGGTACCTGGCCGTCGGCATGGGCTGATGCTCGCGCCGGGCGACTTGTACGAGATGTGTCAGCACCTGCTGGTAGCCATGCGTCGTCACAAGCCTCTTCAAAGATTGTTCCAGTGTTTGACTCATTGCTTTACTCTTCCACGCGAATCCAGTTCTCAATGGCGGAAACGATGTGCAGGCGGCTGATGACATCTAGAGCCGAGCGCAAGTTCGCTTCTAATGTCCGGTGCGTGATCCAGACAATCTCGGCGTCGCCGCCGGGTAACGCACGCTGGACAACGCTTTCAATGGAGACGTTGAAGTCGCCGAAGACGGAAGCGAGGCTGGCCAGGACTTTTGGGCGGTCGTGGGCCGTTAAACGAATGTAGTATTTGGTCCGAAGCCGCTCAATCGGCAGCGCGGGCTTCTGGTCGTAGCAGGTGCAGCCTAAACGGCCTGTTGCACCGCGCTGGATGTTGCGGGCGATTTCAATGATGTCCCCGGCGACGGCGCTGCCGGTGGGCAGGCTGCCCGCGCCGCGCCCGTAGAACATGACGTCGCCGACGGCGTTGCCTTTCAAATAAATGCCGTTGTAAACATCGTTTACGGAGGCTAACGGATGAGACATAGGAAGCAGAACGGGGTGGACGCGGAGCTGCAAGGCGTCGCCTAAATCCTGGCCGATGCCGACAATCTTGATGACGTAGCCCAGTTCTTTCGCGACGGCAATGTCGCGCTTGGAAACGCGGGTGATGCCTTCCACATAGATGTCGTCGGGCAAGACGCGGGACGTGAACGCGATGGAGCTTAAGATTGCGGTCTTGTACTGGGCATCGTAGCCTTCCACGTCGTTGGTCGGGTCGGCTTCAGCATAGCCCCGCGCCTGGGCTTCGACGAGAACGTCGGCAAAGTCGGCATCTTCGGAAGTCATCTTGGACAAAATGTAGTTTGTTGTGCCGTTGACAATGCCCATGATCTCAGAAAACTTGTTGGCGGCCAGGGCTTGCTTCAAAGGCTGGATAATGGGGATGCCGCCGCCGACACTGCCTTCAAAGCTAAAATCTAAGTCGCATTCTTCGGCGGCGTGGAGCAGGTCATGGCCTGCCTTCGCCATCATTTCTTTGTTGGCCGTGACAATGTTCTTGCCGTTTTTGATGGCCCGCAGAACTAAATCGTGCGCCGGCTCAATGCCGCCGATCAGCTCGCAGACGATGTCTATTTCCGGGTCATCAGTTATGTCTTCGGCCCGCTCGGTCAAAAGCGCCGGGTCAGCGTCCACATCGCGGCGCTTAGACTTGTCCCGGACGGCGATGCGTTTCACGACAACCGGCACGCCGACTTTGCGGGCAATGTCTGCCGCGTTCTGGGTCAGCACCCGGACCGTGCCGCTGCCGACGACGCCGAAGCCAAGTATGCCAATGTTGATTTGTGTCTTTTCAGGCATCTCAGTTACTGAGGCTCCACAAAGATCAACGGCTGTCCCTGCTGGACCAGCTTGCCGCTTTCGACGGGCATTTCGGTGACGCGGCCCGATACTTCCGATGGCACTTCGCTGTAGACTTTCATGGCTTCAATCAGACCGATGGGCTGGCCGACTTTGACGAAGTCGCCGACCGACACGAACGGCGGGTCGTCCGGCGACGGCGAGCGGTAGAAAACGCCCACCATCGGCGATTCTAATGCAATGGCCGTGGATTTCGGCGGGGGCGGCGTCAGCACCGCCGTCTCCGAATAGGCCGGTGACTGAGCCGGCGTCAGCAGATGCGGGTGCGCCGGAACAGTCACCGAAGCGCCGAACGCCGGAGCGAGTGAGGCAGGCGTCCCGGCAGACGCCTTAACAGTCAGCGTCACCCCCGCTTCTTCCACTGTCAGCTCCGACAGCCCATGCGCCGCCACAAGCTGTGCCAGTGTCCGCACGGCTTCGGTAATTGTTTCCGTCTCTATCGCGTCCTCTTTAATATCTTCCGTCAAGGTTTCTTCGGCCACGCAATGCTCCCGCGTCATTGTAGCATGGAGGCAGGGGGCGAAGTCAAGGACGTTTGGCCCTTGACAAAAGAACACAAGGTATGCTACTGTAAATCAGACCGAACGGTTTTTTCACTCGCTCTGTCCTGAGAAGATGTTTTATGCGAAAAGGGGAAGCAACAAAACAAGAGATCATACGCCGCGTTGCTCCGGTCTTCAACCAGCAGGGCTTTGCGGGATCGTCGCTGTCGGACATCATGCAGGCCACGGGGCTGCACAAAGGAGGCATTTACAACCACTTCGACAGCAAAGAGCAGCTCGCGTTAGAGGCGTTTGATTACGCCGCTGATCTCATGCGCCGGCGCTGGGAACGCGCTGTTGCAAGCGCTGGAACCGCGCCGGAGCAGCTTGAAGCGCTGATTGAAGATTTCAGCCACGTGTGCGTGTCGCCGGAAGTTGAAGGCGGCTGCCCGCTGCTGAACACGGCAATTGACAGCGACGACACCAATCTTCTTCTGCGTGACCGTGTGCGCGAAGCATTCTCCGCCTGGCGCGGCTGGATTGCAGGCATTGTGCGTAAAGGTCAGCAGCAAGGCCAGATTAAAGAAAACGCCGACGCCGACAGCGTCGCAGTTGTTGTCATTTCAGCACTGGAAGGAGCGCTGATGCTCAGTCAGATTTACCAAAATGATGCCCCGCTTCAAGCCGCAGCCGCGCACCTGACCCGCTATGTGCGGCAGGAGCTGTCCACCTAATTTTTTGCTTCTGAAACAGACCAATTGGTCTCAAACGAAAGGTAACACGATGATTATCTCCGTTCAAGCGCATCCTGCCTGGCTTGGCGAAGCCGAAGCGCTGAAAGCGCAAACGCTGGACCGCTTAGAAAAGCTATCGCCCGAAGCGCGAACCCATTCGCCGCGTCCCGGCCACTGGTCGGCGTCGCAAGTGACATCACATTTAATACGGGTGGAAGAAGTGCTGGTAAGCGAGTGGCATCCTGCCGCGCTTGGCTCTCCGGCGGCGAAACTCAGCCGCAGAAGCGGCCTGATGGCCGGCATGGCGACTTCCGGAATGAACAGCAAGATCACCTGGCTTCGGGTACCGACGGTGCCGGGGGTAGAGCCGAGCGGAAGCCGCGAGTTCGCGCAGCTCACCGACCGTTGGCAGGCAGTTCGGGAACGGCTTGCCGGCACGTTTCCAGCGGGTGCGGATGCTTTGTGGATTATTCACCCGGTTTTCGGCCCGCTGACCTGCCGGCAGTTCGGGGCGTTCTTAGTGGCGCACCTGCATTATCATCTCAACCGCTGGCCTGCAAAATAGTTTTGCAGAGGATCAAGGAGAAAATTATGGCCCGCTCTTTTGGCGAACCGCTCACCAAACTCCGTGCCGTGCCGATTGAGGAAAACGGCGAGCCGCTGGTTGACCCACGCACGCTGTCCAAACGCATTCACTTTGCCGAAAAGCACCCGAAGTATGAAAGCATTCAATGCACGCCGAAGGTCCGAAAGCGCGTGGCGGAGATGCTGGCCCAAGCTGCCGAGAGCCTGCCGGACGGCATTGACATTGTCATCTTTGAAGGCTTCCGGCCCCTGGCCCAGCAGAAGTTTATGTACGAGTCAGTGAAAGCCGATTTCGCTGGGCGTCACCCGCAATGGAATGAGTCGACGCTCAGGCGCATGACCAACACGCTGACCGCCCCGCCGGATGATCCCTGCCCGCCGCCGCACCTCACCGGCGGGGCCGTGGATTTGTGCCTCATGCAGATGCCGTCTAGTGAGTGGATGGATTTGACCTCGCCCTTTGCGGCGGACGAGACTAGCGCTCCCAGCCGCATGAAGGGTCTCAGCCGCGAGGCTCAGAGAAACCGAGATTTGCTGTTCACCGCCCTTGAAAGCGCAGGGCTAACCAACTATGCTGGGGAATGGTGGCACTGGAGCTACGGCGACTCCGGCTGGGCGCTGCGAACCGGCGCAAAGAACGCGGTCTTTGGCAGGCTGCCGGAGATGCCGCCCGAACATCCCGCCGAGAAAATCACGCTTCGGGAGTTCGAGCGTGGCGATTTTGACCGACTAATCTCCTGGATAGACTCGCCGGAAGCCATGCGGAACTGGGCGGCGGTGTTCTTTAACTATCCGCTGACTGTGAAGCAATTAAAAAAGTATCAAGCGGAAGCGCAAAAGGGAGAGCGGCGGCTTTGGACCGCCGTAGACGCGCACAACGAGGCAGTCGGGCATATCGAGATGAGCCATAGCGTTCCGCATTTGTCCGCTTTTGTATCGCGGGTCTTAGTCGCTCCCCACCGGCGCGGCTGCGGCTTTGGAGAGCAGATGGTGCGGCGTCTCGTGGCGACAGCGTTTGACGAATACGGGTTCCACCACCTCAACTTAGGCGTCGTCAGCACAAACGCCGCCGCGATCCGGTGCTATACCAGAATTGGGTTCCAAAGCGTGGGCGCATGGCCGGATGCAGTGCCGACACCTGATGGTCCGGTCACAATTTCCTGGATGATGCTGTTTCGCACGAAGTGGGAACAGGGAGAAAACAAATGACAGAAGAAACGGCCTACTTAGTTCGGCAGCATTACGAAGCGGCGGAAGAGCCGCTTGCTGTCATTACGCGGCTCTTAGACGCACTGCCAAGCGGTTCCCTGAGCGCATTGCAGATAGCCGGGCTGGACCAATTTCATGTTGGCGGGCTTGCCGCGACAAAAGCGCTTGCCGAGCTTGCGGACATCAAGCCGCAGATGATGGTTCTTGATGCCGGGTCCGGCCTCGGCGGCCCGTCCCGCTTCCTTGCCGAGACCTACGGCTGCGCCGTCACCGGCATAGACCTGACATCGTCCTTTGTCGCCGTTTCGCAGATGCTCGGTGAGCGCTCCGGTCTCCGCAATCTGCGCTATCAAGTGGGCGATTTATTGGCGCTGCCGTTCGAGGACGCCCAGTTTGATATGGTCTGGACCCAGCATGTCGCAATGAACATTCAGGAACGAGCCGCGCTTTACCAAGAGTTTTGGCGCGTCCTGAAGCCGGGTGGAACGCTGGCATTTTACGACGTTCTGGCAGCCCATGACGGCGCGGAGCCGCATTTTCCGGTTCCCTGGGCCGAACGCAGCGATGTAAGTTTTCTGCTGACGCCCTCAAAAACAAAAGCAGCATTAGCGCAGGCGGGCTTTACGGTCCGCACCTGGAACGATGTTACGGCGCAGACACTTACGGGTTTTGGTCAGGGTCCGCCGCCTGCCGCACCGGGGTTAAGCCTGGCGACCGTCATGGGGCCGCGCTTCGCCGAGATGGCGGCGAACCTCGCCCGCAGCCTGCGCGAGGGCCGGGTCTGCCTCGTGATGGGGATTTGCAAGCACTCGTAAGCTAAAACCATGAGCAGGAATCGACGCGCCGCCCGCCGAATAGACCTGTACCATGAGCCTTGAAGACCTCAGATTGAAAATAGACGGCCTTGATGCCGAGATTGTCCGGCTGCTCAACGAACGCGCGGAGGTATCTTTGGAAGTCGGCCGGCAGAAGGCCGAAAACAAAAGCGCCCGCTACTTTGCCCCGGAGCGCGAGCGGGACATGATTGTGCGGCTGTTGGAAATGCACGGCAGCGGTGCACTGCCGAAAGACGCGCTTCTTGCGATCTACCGCGAGATTATTTCGGCGTCCATTGCCCTGCAAAAGCCGATGACGGTGGCGTACTGGGGACCGTCGGGGACATTTACCGAAATGGCGGCGATGTCGCGCTTCGGCTCCTCGGCGTCTTATTACGACTGCGCCGGGATTGCCGACGTGTTTGGGGAAGTCGAGCGCGGGCGGGCGGATTACGGCGTCGTCCCTTTCGAGAACTCCACCGAAGGCGGGGTCAACTACACGCTGGACATGTTCCACGACACGCCGCTCAAAATCTGTGCTGAGATTTTTGTGCTGATTGTCCAAAATTTACTCACCCACGCTAAGTCACTGGCTGAGATCGAGCGCCTGTATACCGGCCCGCAGCCGCTGGCCCAGTGCCGCCGCTGGCTGGACCAGCACCTGCCGAGCGTCGAGGTTATCGAAATCATGCCGACCTCTAAAAGCGCCGAACGCGCCGCCGCCGACCCGCACGGGGCCGCGATTGCGCCGAAGCGCTCTTCGGAAGTTTACGGCGTACCGATGCTCTTTGAGTCTATTGAAGACAGCCCACACAACCGCACCCGGTTTCTAGTGATTGGCCGCAACGAGCCGCCGCCGACGGGGCGGGACAAAACCAGTGCGTTGTTTGCCGTCAAGAACGAGCCGGGATCTTTAGGCCGCGCCCTCCGTGCCTTCGAGACCTTCGGCGTCAACCTCACAATGGTTGCTACCCGGCCCGCCCGCAACACCGCCTGGGAATACGTCCAGTTTGTGGACTTTCAGGGCCACGAAAACGACGAACCCGTCAAGCTGGCTTTAGACGCCTTGCGGGCGCAGTCTATCTACGTCAATGTGCTAGGCTCTTATCCGGAGGGATAAATGGCTGCCGAGAGTGCCTTGCTTGTGCGCGAACTGAATCATGTTGCGCTGTACGTTCGTGACATGGATACTTCAGTTCGCTTCTACGGCGAAGTGCTGGGCCTGCCACTTTGTGCTGGGCCTGCCACTTTGTGCTGGGCCTGCCACTTTTGGCGCAGCCAAAGTTCCCTTTTCCAGTTACATGGTTTGCGCTGGGTTCCCAGGAACTCCATCTGATACTCGACACGCAGAACCAAGACTAAAGAGCGGCATTCGCTTCACATTGCGCTTTTAGTGGAAGATGCCGCCGCATCCGCCGAGGCATTGCGAGGGCGCGGGGTTGCGGATATGCGCGAACCTGCGCTGCGCCCGGACGGTGCGGTTTCGGTCTTTTTGCACGACCCGGACGGCTATTTACTGGAACTCGTCTCGAAGACAATAGAAGCAGAAAAAGCATGAGCAACATACGCTCGATTGAGCGCGGGATGACTGATGCGGAGTTTGCCCGGATGAACGCGGGTTTTGATGAGCATACGCGGGAGCATCATAATCCAATCGAAAATTCCGAGAGACACAGCTTTGTCTTGTTGGACGAAGACACGTTTGTTGGCTGCTCTAGCGGGCTGCTTTACAGAAACGGCGAGACCTACAACGGCTGGTTCTACTTGACCGATATGTTTGTGGAGAAGGACTACCGCAAGCAGGGGTTTGGAGCCGCGCTGCTGAGACAACTGGAAGATAGTGTCGCGGCGCTTGGCGCAGCAAACTTCTGGACAATCACGGCGGGATATGAAGCGCCTGGGTTTTATCAGAAGCACGGTTACACGGTCTTTTGTGAGCAAGCGCATTGGTATTCGACCGGCCATAGCCGCGTCATGCTTCAGAAGTTGGGGATGCAAAAGGTGGTTGGGAACTGATGCACCGGTGGGTGCGTTTGGTTTGGTATGCGATTTACGAAGATGCAGGGTGTTGGCAACGATTTTGTTGTTATTGACGCGGCGGAGCAGCCGCAGGGGATTTCACTTTCTGAACTAGCCGTGCAGACGTGTGACCGGAAGTTCGGCATTGGGGCCGACGGGCTTTTAGTCGTGGCGCGTGAGCCGGACGCGGATACAGCGTTTCGGATGTGGATGTTTAACCCGGATGGCTCAGAAGACATGTGCGGGAACGGCCTGCGCTGCGTCAGCCTGTGGGCGCATGGAGCGAACTGGATGGGCGATGAGGCAGAGTTCACCGTCGCAGTGAAAGACGGGACGCGGCTGGTGCGGCGGCTGGATGTGAGTGAAGACGGGCGAACCGGCACGTTCAGCGTGGACATGGGCGTGCCGCAGTTTGCGCCGGAGCGGCTGCCGTTTTGTGCATCCGGCGAAGCGCGGATTGTTCAGTACCCGCTGACGGTGGACGGCGAGGCGTTTCCTATCACGACGGTCAACACAGGCAGCACGCATACGGTGATCTTCGGGCCGCAGCCGGACGAGGAGATGTTTCAGCGCGTTTCGCCCCTCATTGAGAACCACCCGCTGTTCCCGGAGCGCACCAGTGTCTTGTGGGCGACGCCGACGGGAAACAAAGTGGCAATTCGCATTTGGGAGCGCGGGGCGGGAGAAACGCTTGGCTGCGGCACGGGAGCCTGCGCCGTGGGTGTTGCGTCTGTTCTGAATGGGTATACGAATTTCGGAACCCAAACCGACATCGTTTCCAAAGGCGGAACACTGCGGATCACCTGGCCGGGCGAAGATGCTTCGGTGAACATGGTTGGACCCGCACACATCGTTTATTCTGGAGACTTTGCCTATCATGCCGCGCTCGAACCATCCTCAGACACCTGCCGATAAACCAAGCTTTGACAAGCGTTTTGATTTGCGCTCTTTCGGCGAGCCATTAAAAGCCCTGCGAGCCGTGCCAATCCGCGATGCCGGGGAACCACTCGTCGACATGCGCGAGTTCAGCCCGTCGGTCATTCTGCGGCCCGGCTGCCTGCCGTTCCTGCGGGAAACCGTTGCGATCAAAGTCAACCAAGTGCAGGAGCGCCTGCCGGAAGGCCATATCCTGACCATCGGGACGTGTATGCGAACGCTGGAAATGCAGCGCGGCATTCGGGAGAATGTCACCAAAGACATGTCCGAAAAGCACCCGGAATGGCCGCCGGCGACTCTGGCCCGGATGCTGAACCGCATGGTGGCCCCGCCCGATGACCCGTCCCCTCCCCCGCATACCACCGGCGGGGCGCTGGATGTTGGCATTCAAGGTCCAAATGGCGAGCCGCTGGACTTCGGCTCCGGGGACAACTTTTGGGCGACGGCCCCGACTTATGCCGGCAAGCTGTCTGAAACGGCCCGTTCTAACCGTTTGCTCCTGATTGAGACAATGGAGTCAACGGGTCTGACCAATTATGTTGGGGAATGGTGGCACTGGAGCTACGGTGACCAGGGCTGGGCGCTGCGTGTCGGCAGCCCGGTGGCCTACTACGGCGCGGTGACGGTGGAAGACGCCGAAAACCAGCGTATCCCCAAGCCGCCGGAGGCTTCCCCCGAAGAAGAAAAACAGGAAGCGGAAGAAGCGCTGGAAGGCTGACGCTAAAAAGCGGCTCCCACACGGGAGCCGCTTGCTTGTTTTGCTTTTTTAGTTTTGTCTCGCTATTAGGTTGTCGTTATTTAGTTGTGCGGCACTCTGCAATTGTCTTTATTTTATTGTGGGGCAATATGAAGTTGTCGTTATGCAATTGTCTGACACAGCGTTTATGCCCGCACTTGGCGCGGCTTAAACGCACAAACTACTTGCCAATGCAAAATCGCGAAAAAATTTCTGCGATGACATCTTCCGCCGCCGTTTCGCCGGTGATCGTGCCGAGCGCGTTCAATGCCCCACGTAGGTCAATGGAAGCAAAGTCGGCGGGAAGGCCCGAATTCAGAGACGCCGCAGCGTCCATAATTTGGCTGGAAGCCGACTGAAGTGCCTGCTTGTGCCGGGCGTGAGTCACCAGCGCACTTTCAATCCCAGACGCCTCGCCAAGCGTTTTTTGCACTATTGCAGCCTCCAAAGCGTCCAAGTTCCAGCCTGTCAGCGCAGAGATCGTGACGGCGCCGTCGGCCGGAACAGCATGTGCCGATAAGTCCCACTTGTTCCAGACGACTAGATGAGGCCGGTTTGCCAGTGAATGCCGCAGGGCAGCGTCTTCAGGAGTTTCGCCAGTAACGGCGTCCAGAACCAGCAGGACCAAGTCGGCCTTCTCTATGCTGCTCTGAGTGCGGGCGACGCCGATCCGCTCGACTTCATCATCTGTTTCGCGCAGGCCCGCTGTGTCGGACAGCCGCACGGGAACGCCGCCGAGGTTCAGGGTTTCCTCTAACACGTCGCGGGTCGTGCCTGGCACGGCTGTCACAATGGCCCGGTCGAAGCGAAGAAGCGCATTCAAGAGAGAGGATTTGCCGACATTTGGGCGGCCTGCTAAAACGACGCTCAGACCTTCACGGGTCATAATGCCGGCGTCGGCTGTTGCCAGCAGCCCGGCGATCTGCGTCTGCGTCTCGGCAAGCTCTTTTTCACATTGGCGTGTATTCAGCTCGCCGACTTCTTCCGGGAAATCAATGGACGCTTCGATCTGGGCGAGAACGCCGAGAACGCCGCTGCGAAGGCCACTCACGGCCCGGCTTAAATGGCCCTCGGTTTGACGCCGGGCCAAGCGCTGCATTTGGGCAGTCTGCGCGGCAATCAGATCGGAAACGGCCTCGGCCTGAGCCAAGTCCATTTTGCTGTTCAAAAAAGCCCGCTGCGTAAACTCACCGGGGCGGGCTGGTCGTGCGCCCGATGCCAAGAGGCAGGCAAGTATCTGGCCTAAAATGAGCGGGCTGCCGTGCGCGGAGATTTCGACAACATCTTCGCCGGTATACGACCGGGGAGCGCGAAAGACCGCCAGCAGAACGTCGTCAATTATGCCGCCGCCTGCGTCCAAAATTGCGTTTCGGTGCAGTGTATGGCCTTTGCCGGACGCACATTTGGGACACCGAGATATTGCATCAACCACGGCAAACGCTTCCGGCCCGCTGATCCGAATAACGCCGATCCCACCAATGCCGGGCGGAGTCGCCAGCGCACAAATTGTTTCTTCGGTCATCGCCATAATCTATTTGCCATAATCTCATTGTACCCGGCAGCGCGTTTTAGTGAAAAAGCCCCCACTGTCGGATATAATAATAACAGCCAAGACAAAAATTGTGCGACTTTTTGCACGCCTGGGTGTCATAAGCCAATAGAAAGCTTTTTGCGGAGGGAAAACGTCCATGCTCAGTCGAATGATGCGCTACTTAAAAGGTCTGCTTGGGTTCAAGCTCGACCAGCTTGAAGACCCGGAGATTTTGCTTCAGCAGGCCCAGCAGGAAATGCGCGAAGCGCAGGCCAAGAACCGGGAACGCGCGGTCCAGGCCATCACGCAGAAGAACAACTTGCAGGCGCTGGTAGACCAGACCCAGAAGATGGTGGACAACTTGCAGGCAAAGGCCGAGATCGCCCTCAAGAACGGCGACCGCGATTTGGCCCGCCAGTTGTTAGTGGAAAAAGGCCAGTATGACGGCACGCTTACTTCGACAAAAGCCTCACTCCAGCAGGCGCTGGAAACAACCGAAGCTGTCAAGACCGCCATGCGCCGGGAAGAAGAGCGCATCCGAGCCAAGACCGCTCAGGCGCTTTCCATGAAAGCCCAGTGGAAACAAGCCCAAATTGAAAACTCCATGAACAAGGCGCTGGAAGGCATGTCCGCCGACGGCACCGACCAAGCGTTTGACCGGGCCGCCGCCAAGATTTCCAATGCCAGCTCCGAAGGCAAGGCCCGGTCCGAGCTGGCCCGCGAGAGCCTCAGCGGCAAGCTGGCCGGTCTAGACGACATCCAGGCTTCCTCCAACGCCGACAGCGAGCTTGCCCAAATGGAGCAGCGCCTCGGCCTGGGTTCTAAGCCTCAGCCGAGCGCTGCCGTGACACCGACCACAGCGGCAGGAGCGTCGGACATTGACCGTCAGCTTCAGGAATTGGAAGCCC
Organism: uncultured Armatimonadales bacterium; assembly: GCA_964243345.1. GTDB lineage: Bacteria > Armatimonadota > Armatimonadia > Armatimonadales > Capsulimonadaceae > JANXMY01. The sequence goes on along the minus strand of CAXTER010000030.1, from coordinate 10,438 downwards.
GTGTCGGCGGCAGCGGCGGGGCATCGGCAAGCTAAGATAAACCGGCATCATCCGTGGCGCCGGCACATTAAGAACCCGGCACGTTAAGAACCCGGCACTGGAAGTGCCGGTCTACTGTTCAGTGAAAGTGTCTTCGACACTGAAGATTAAGAAAAAGCCAGCGTACTCGGCATTTAGTCCCGCAGGGGCTTCCACCTAATAGCAGACCGGCACTTCCAGCGTCGGTGCAGTTCGGCATTTACCAACAAACCATGAGCGATCTACTTGGGCGGTCACTCCGCCTTGCCAAAACTTACCTCAACGATGCCAAAGACCGCATTTCGGACATCAGTGACAGTGCTCAGGAAGAGCTGACCAAAGCCCTGGACCGCAGCGATATTCAGGCCGGTTTGTCTGCCAGTGATGATCCGATGGCCCGCGCTCAGGCAAAAATCAATGCGGCGCGAGGCGAGACCGTCGCCCGGCGCGAAGCCGTCCCTGCCGGACAGAACGCGTCCGGACAGAACGTGCCTGGACAGAACGTGCCCGGCAAGACTGATCCCATCCAGACAGCTTACAAAATTATCGGGGTTCCGCCCGGCTCGGATTATCTCACGGTTCAAACCGCCGTTAACAGGCTGCGCGAGCGCTGCGCCCCGTCGCGCTTCCCTAACGGCTCCGTCGAGCAGTCCGAGTCGCAGATGATTTTGCAGAGAGTCGAAGAAGCCTACCAGATTTTGCAAAATGTCTTAGATCCCGGCGCAGGACGCTTCGACAAGCTGGAGCTTTGAGCATAAAACATCTTCTAACCATTCGTCGCGAACTAAGTGCAGCGGACAAGGCGCACGTTCAAGAACTGGCCGAAGCCGTGCGTCTTGCTGACGGTGTTGACCTCAAGCTGGATTGGGACCTCATGGGCGGCGCGGGCCAAGCAATTGATTTCTGCGGCTTTGTGGGAGACCAGCTCGCTGGCTACGCTCAAATTGACGGCAATGACCGGGAGGTGGAAGTCACGGGCGCGACATTCCCGGAGTTCCGCCGTCACGGAGTGTTTCGCGCCCTGCTCGGCGCAGTCCGAGAAGAAATATCGGCACGCGGGGCAAAGAGCCTGCTTCTAGTCAGTTACCGCGCTTCGCAGTCAGGCACGGCAGCCGCGCAGGCGCTCGGCTTTTCCTACGTCTCTTCGGAGTACCGCATGGAAGCCGAAGCATCTGGCCTGCCTCCTCTGCTCGCTGGGCAGGTTCAGCTTGTGCCAGTTGATTCGTCGAACATCGCGGCGCTGGCGCGTCTGACGGCGCAAAGCTTTGGCGGCGGGGGTACTTCTTTGGAGTCGCTGACGCGCAGGCTTCAGCAGGAAGGGGTACGCTATTTTCTGGCCGCGCTTGAGGATCAGCAAATCGGACAAATCGGCGTTGTGGACACCGGCGGCAGCATCTACATTCGCGGCGTCGGCATTCTCCCGGAATACCGGCGGCGCGGCTACGGACGGCAGCTTTTGGCGGCGACCGTCGGACAAATGCTTGCAGAAGGGGAGACGCACTTCACGCTGGAGGTGGCGACGGATAACCCGCAGGCGCTGACTTTATACCAGTCCTGCGGCTTTCACGAGACAATGGTTTATGACTACTACGCTGTCCCCCTGTGAGCCATTTGAGAATGAAGCCTTCGCAGCTTTAGTCCAGGACGCGCAGGCCTGCCGGGCCTGCCCGCGCATGGAAGGCCGGCGGCGCGTTTTGTCTTCCGCCAATGGGCTGCTCTCGGCGCGGGTGCTGTTTGTGGCGGAAGCGCCGGGTCGGCTTGGCGGGGACAAAGGCGGCGTGCCGCTGACCGGGGATGCGTCGGGCCGGAACTTTCTGCGCTACCTGACCGCCGCCGGCCTCTCGCGTGACGACGTGTTTGTGACTAATGCCGCGCTGTGCAACCCACGCACCGAGCGCGGCACGAACGCCCCGCCGTCGGCGTCTGAGCTGCGGGCCTGTTCCTCGTTTCTGGCACGGACACTTGCCATCGTTCAGCCCCAAATCATCGCAACGCTCGGCTCCAAAGCGCTGGCCGCGCTTCATTTGATTTGTCCTCACCCCTATACGCTCCGGGACCATGCCGCAATTGCCGTGGCCTGGAACGGGGCCGTGCTGTTTCCGCTGTATCACCCGTCGCCGCAGGTCGTGATCAGCCCGACAGGGCGCAACCATGCCGCGCAGGAAGCCGATTATTCTGCATTGAAGCGTCTTCTAGAAGCACACCCTGCATGACTACCTATTTGGACGAAGTGCCGGGGGCAAGGGAGCGTCCCGGCGGCTGCCCAATCTCGGTTTGTGCCGACAGAGATACTATCACCCTCATTCTGCCGCCGCGCGGCGTTTCGCCCGTAGTCTTTTTCTTCGCCTGCGTTCTGCTGGGCAACCTGCTTTTGGCCTTGTATACCGGGCTGATGCTCCTGCTGGCTCATAAAAGCATTCTTGCAATGGCGCAAATCGCCCCAAACGGCCTGCCGGTCTCTTTGCGGCATCAAGTCGGTTTTCTGCTGGCCGCGCTGGGGCTGGCGGAGGCGCTTGGCTTCTTTACGCTCACGGCCATTCTGCGGCCCATCTTTTTCCATGAAACTTTAGAGATTAGCCCAGAGTGGATACAAATTGAGCGCTGGGATTGGGGGCGATGCCGGACACGAACCTTCGCCCGAACCGAAATACGCGGCTTCCATCTGCGGCGCATTCCGCCCGGTCTTGACGCCGGGCGGCTGATGCTGCTGGGCGGCGGGGAAGAAGTGGAAATCGGCGAGTTCCTGCGCGAAGCCGACCGCGAATGGCTGGCGTCTGCCGGGAACGCACTGCTGGCAGGATGAGACGCTACTGCACAGTGACAGGAAGCGGGCCAGTGGAAGCGCTGATCTGCGTGCCACCGGATGCCCCTGGAAGTATTGCGAATGAAGCGGTTGCGTTATACTGCCCCGCCGCTGCGTAGCCGCCTTGACCGGCGAGGCTGGAACTGCCGACGGCTACGGTTCCTGTTATAGATTGTCCTGGCGCAAGCGTTGTGCTGGGGCCAGTTCCACCGAGCTGCGGCAGCGGCCCTGTCGGAAACGACAATGTGCCGGCGGAGTTTGTGACAGCCAGATAAGCGGGCGCATTAGAAAAGAACGTGCCGCTAATGAGAGGCTGGTAAGTAATCGGCTGGGCCGTGGAGTTGGTCAGCGTCAAGGTGTAGTTGACCGTGCCGCCGACGGAAACAGTCGAGCGGTCTTCGGTTAGCGTTCCCGTCAGGCCGTTGGACAAAGTTGTGGACACTGAGCGCGGCGTGAGCGCCGGCGCACTTGTACTTGACGACGAACTTCCGCCGCAGCCGGTGAGGGTCGGAAGGATAAGCGCGGCGGCGGTGCAGAGCAGAACGGCAGGCATCTTCATGGCATTTTCCTTTGCGGCAGTGTGCTGTTTTTATCTTAACACGGCACTGCCATACTGTCAATGTTATTTTTTCGCGGATGCAGGCGCGGCAGGAGGAGGGTTCAGCAGGTCGGCGAGGGCCGAAAGCTGCTCCGGCGAACCGAGCGCGATGAGGATGTCGCCGGGAGCAATACGCCGGCTGTCGGGCGGGTTAGGAAAGAAGCCGGCTTGATCGGACGCCGGGCGCAGGGCGACTACGAGTGCGCCGGTCTTCTGTTTGATTTGGGCCTCTCCGAGCGTCAGACCGGCACAGGGAGACGCCGCCGACGCCGGAACTTCGCGCAGGGCAAACGCCTTGTAGTCAGCGTTGGTCATGGCAGTTACAAAGTCGGTCAGCGCGGGATTGACTGCTGTGGCCGCCATCCAGCGTCCGCCGAGAACGTGCGGCGAGACCACTTTGCTGGCCCCGGCCCGCAGCAGCTTGGCTTCATTCTGCATGGAGTCGGCGCGGGCGATGATAAACAAATTAGGCTGAAGGCCGCGAGCCGACAGGACAATAAACGTGTTGATGGCATCGGTCGGCGTGACCGTAATCAGCGCCGCCGCCTGATGGATTCCGGCGCGGACTAGAACCGCATCATCGGCGGCGTCACCCTCCACATGCGGGATATTTGTTTCCCGTAAAAGCGCGATTTGTTCCGGGTCGGTTTCGATGACCACATACGGCACATTGTTCTGGGTGTACCCCAGGGCAATTTCCGTGCCGATGCGGCCATAGCCGCAGACAATGTAGTGATTCTTGAGTTTGTCTATGGTGCGGTCCATGCGTCTCCTCACCAGCAAAAGCTGGGTCTGCTCGCTGACAAGGGTTTCAATCACGGTCGTAAACAGCCACGCCGCCGTGCCGAGGCCGACAGCAATCAGGCCGATGGTGAAGATTTCGCCGGCTGTGTCCAGCGGCTTGACTTCGCCGTACCCCACGCTGCTTAAAGTAATGACGGTCATAAACAGCGCGTCTAAAAACGACATCCGCTCAATGCCGACATAGCCGAGCGTCCCCGCCGCAACCAGCAGACCGCCCAGTGCAAGCGCCAGCCGCAGGCGCAGCAGCGGGTTTCGGTAGTAGTCAACTAGCCTCACTTGGCCGTGACCGAAACTTTATTGCCTGGCGCGACAGCAACATCGTAGGCTTTGCCGTGGAAGCGGACACCTTTGATTGTGAGCTTGGTCCACCCCGGCGGCAAGTGCGGGTCGGCGTACAGAGACGTACCGCTGTCTTCGGCGATCTTTGCTCCTGCCGCTTTTTGTCCGTCTTCAATCACTTGCAGGCCCGCAAAGCCGTACAGGACGCTTTGCAGGCAGCCGCCCATGCCGGTGCAGAAATAGACACGGTTGGATGTCCGCTTTTCGGCGAACGCATCCCAGGGGCCGCGCTCAAAGGGCCGGTACGAGTCGTGGAACTGATTCAACGAGTCCTGGCCGCGCCCCAGTTTCGCGGCGACAATCGCCTGCATACTCGCAGTCATCGCCGGGCCGTTTTTGATGGTGTGGGCTGAGTAGAAATCCAGCATTTTGCCTGCCGTTTGGGCGTCGAACGGCTTGTCCAACGGATAGATTAACAGCAGCGTGTCGGCCTGTTTCGCCGCAAACCTATCGGTCATCGGCGCGTCGTTCTCTGACGGAATGCCGCGCGGCTTGTCGGTGGGAAAGCAGAGGCCGGCCGCAATCGTTTTCCAGCGCGGGTCTGAGGTTTGTCCCAGCATTTTAGCTGCCGACGATGCCGCCCGCAGGTTGGCCTGCACCACGCCGTTAGTATAAGCGTCGTCGTTCACCACGCCTGCGGTCTCATCCGGCGACAGCACTTTTAGTATATGGTCCTTGCCGTCTGCGCCTTTGCTGACCCGCGACACCCAGTAAGCCGCCGTCGCCGATAGCACCGGCCAGCCTTCTTTGGCTAGGTACGCTTTGTCGCCGGTCCAAAGATAATACTGCCAGGCCGCCCAGCCGACATCCGCCGTGATATGGCGCTCCAACGCGAACTCCGCCGGGGCCATCTCAGCACCGGTATCCGCGCTTTCCCACGGGTATTCGGCCCCCGCGAACCCGTGCATCTTTGCGTTTTTTTTGGCCTGCCCCAGCGTCTTGAACCGATAGTCTATAATGGATTTGGCATAGTCCGGGTGCTGTACTAGCAGCGCAGGCAGCATCCAGACTTCGGCATCCCAGAAGATATGTCCGCCGTAGATGCTGGAAGACAGGCCCATCGGCGGGATGGAGGCCGTAGAGCCGGGGTAAGTGGAAGACAATAAATAAAACAAGTTTGCATGAGTCACCTGCTGCGCTTCCGGGTCGCCTTGAATGACAATGTCGGAAGTCTGCCATATCTGCGGCCAATTGTGGTTTTTGGCGGCTGTAAATGGGCGGACATGACCGCCGTGATCGTGAAACACATCAAACTCGCCGAGGCGCATATTAAGACCAAGACCATCAGCATCGTTCACGCGGTCGGCGTCCAGGACCTGTGTTCCGGTCGGCTGAAGCTGGCCGCCAACGTAATGCCCAGCCTGGAAGGTTTGTACGTTAGTTCCGGTGTCTGTGACAGTTACAAGTGAGCTGGTATCACCATCGCTAATATAAGCGGGTATAGCAGGATAATTCGGGCCGGTATTTGTTTTCCATGGGTCAAAGCCCTTTTGGTTCAGGAACAACTGGTTGGCGGCGTCTGCTTCGTTCGGCGGCAGCGGCGGGGCAGTCGTGTCAAGCGGCGTTTGGTGGCAGCCGGAAAGCAGAGCGGAAGAAAGCAGGGCGCAGGCGGCGGCGAAGAAGGGTATACAGCGGGCGTTCATACGGGTAGAATACGCGCAAAGGCAAGAGGATTCCTTCAAGAACCCCTCCCGTCCAACAAGTTGTCCTCCCTCCCCTGTTAGGGAAGGGCCATACAGAGTCAGGAGCCAGTGGCAGAGGCTCCATCGTCCGTTCCGACTTTCTCCGGCCCTTCCCTAACAGGGGAGGGAGCGAGGAACGAGCGGGAGGGGTTCCTAAAGAGGGTTCCAAAAGGAGTCAGGTTCATGGAAGAGAAGATAGTCCGAGCATACCATACGCCTGAAAAGCAGTCACGGGCGGTGCAGATGCGGCAAGAGATGACGCCAAGCGAAGCGCGGCTCTGGGAGCGTCTTCGAGCGAACCGCCTGGAGGGGCTGGCGTTTCGGCGGCAGCAAGTCATCGGCGGCTTTATTGCAGACTTCTACTGCCGTTCAGCCCGACTAGTCATTGAATGTGATGGCCGAGTGCATGAAACTCAGGTCGAGTACGACCAGCAACGAGACCAAATCATTGCCGCCTACAACTTACGCATTCTGCGCTTCAGCAATGACGCTATCGCGCACAATTTACCGACAGTTTTAGATACTATTTTGCAGGCGGCGAGATAAAACCGCAAGCCCCGTATCAGCATCCAAAGCCCTTCCCTAGCAGGGGAGGGAGGACAACTTGTTGGACGGGAGGGGTTCTTGAAGGAAACACCTATGACGGAAACACGAAAAATACGCTGGGGAATTGTGGGAGCCACGGCGCAGATCGCGCAGAAAGGGGTCATCCCCGCTATTCTCAGCAGCCCGATTGCCGAGCTGACGGCGGTAGCATCCCGCAGCCGGGACAGCGCGGAAGAAATCGCGGCGGCGGCAGGGCCGAACGTGACGGCATACGGCGACTATGACTCGCTGATTGCCGACGATGCCGTAGACGTTGTCTACCTGCCTCTGCCGAACAGCCTGCATCTCGGCTGGGCGGTGGAAGCAATGAACAACGGCAAGCATGTTTTGTGCGAAAAGCCGCTGGCGCTGAATGTCAGCCAGGCCGAGGAAATGCTGGAAACGGCGGACGCCAACGGCGTCGTGCTGTCTGAGGCGTTCATGTACCGCTACCACCCCTTGCAGCAGGAGATTCACGAGATCGTGCGCGGCGGCGGCCTCGGCGCGGTCCATCTGGTGCGGGCGTCATACTCGTTCGTTCAAACCGACCTTGCCGACTACCGGCGCGATCCAGGTATGGGTGGCGGGGCGCTGTTTGATGTCGGCTGCTACTGCGTCAACATTGCCCGGATGGCGTTCGGCACGGAGCCAACTGCCGTCACGGCGAAATCTTTATATGATTCGCAGACCGGCATTGACACGACCACAACGGCGCTGTTAGAGTTTGGAACGGACGGCATAGCGCTGATTGACTGCTCGTTTTCCCTGACCTTCCGGGCGTCGTATGAGATTGTCGGCAGCGAAGCATCGGTCAGCGTCCCGCGCTTCCTGCTCGGCGGTCTGCGGTCCGGCGGCAAGCCCGAATCTGGGGATTACAAGCTCTCCTATGCCGGGGAAACGGAAGACAGGAAATCCAAATCCGGCAACATGTACGCGGGGGAAGTCGAAGCCATGTCCTGCCGGCTGCTGGGCGAAGACAGCTTGCTGCTGCCTGCGCCCGACTCGCTGCACAACATGAACGCTTTGGACGCCATCGCTGCCAGCGCCCGGTCCGGCCAGAAGATGCTGTTTTAGTTGACTGTTCAGTCCCAGCACTAGAAGTGCCGGGCTATAACAGAGCAAAATGTCTGCAGACGCAAGAAGCGTAGCGAGGCAGCGTCTTTTCGTCCCGCAGGGACATTCTGCACTTCTACAGCCCGGCACTTCTAGTGCTGAGGCTGATGCAGGATGCCTCGCATCAATCCCCGGCGTTCGGCTGTGCCTCACTCTGCTTCTCAATCCCTTCGGCGAGCGCCTGGAACTCGGCTTCGGTCAGCACGGTGACGCCGAGCGTCCGCGCCTTTTCCAGTTTGCTGCCGGCATTGTCCCCGGCAACGACGTAGTCGGTCTGCTTGGACACGGACGATCCGGCGCGGCCTCCCAGTGTCTTGACGATGCCCTCGGCATCGCCCCGCGTCATTGTAGTGAGAGTTCCGGTAAAAACAAACGATTTGCCGGCAAATGTATCGGCCTGCGGGGCAAACGCATCGGCGGCGGGCTGAATGCCTGCCGCTTTCAGTTTGTCTAAAAGCTCCGTCGTCTCAGTCTGGCCGAAGAACGCGACAATGGTTTCGGCAGTAGTCAAGCCGATGTCGTAGATAGCCGCAAGCTCTTCCGTCGTTGCCGCCGAAAGTTTTTCCAAAGACCCAAACTGCCGGGCCAAAATCTCGGCGGCGTGTTCGCCGATGAGGCGGATGCCGAGGGCAAAAATCAGGCGCGGCAGGGGCGGATGCTTGCTGCCCTCAATGGCGGCGAGGATGTTGTCGGCGAGCTTGTCCCCCATGCGTTCCAGCGGCAGCAAATCTTCTTTTTTGACAAAGTAGAGGTCGGCGGCGTCTTTGATGAGATTTTGTTCCACTAACTGCGTGACGTGCTTTTCGCCGAGCCACTGAATGTCCATCGCCCGGCGGGACACGAAATGGATAATGCGCTGGACATTCTGGCCGGGACAGCCCATGCTGTTCGGGCAGCGCGTGACCGGCGTGTTTTCCGGGCGAACTAACAGCGTGCCGCAGGCGGGGCAGTGCGTGGGAAGATGGTACGGCTGGCTGTCTTCAGGGCGAGCGTCCAAGACAACCTGCACAATTTCGGGGATCACGTCGCCGGCTTTTTGAATGACCACGGTGTCACCGATCCGAACGTCTTTACGGTCGATTTCCATTTGGTTGTGCAGGGTTGCCCGCTGCACCACCGAGTTCGGCGGCAGGGTCACGGCTTCGACAATCGCGACCGGAGTAATTGCGCCGGTGCGCCCGACCGAAGCAATAATGTCTAAAATCTTTGTCCGGCCCTGCGCCGCTGGGAACTTGTAAGCAATTGCCCAGCGCGGAGTTCGGGCAACCGCCCCTAAATCCTGCTGCTGCCCGAAGTCATTGACTTTCACGACAATGCCGTCAATGTCGTAGGTCAGCGACTCTTTTTTGCCGGTCCATTCAGCAACGTAGGCAATCACGGCCTCAATGTCAGGGTTCAGGCGGACTTTCGGGTTGACCCGCATCCCCCACCCCTTCAGCGCGTCTAGAAGCCCCTGCTGTGATTTTGCTGCCGCCTCGCTGCTTTCGCCGAGCGCGTACAAAAAGATGGACAGCCTGCGTTTGGCCGTGACGGCGGTGTCAAGCTGACGCAGGCTGCCCGCCGCGGCGTTGCGCGGGTTGGCGAAGACCGGCTCTCCGGCAGCCTCGCGCCCGGCGTTGATGCGCGTAAACTCGGCGTGGTCCAAATACACTTCGCCGCGTATCTCCACGAAGTCCGGGAACGGCGGGCGCAGGCGCAGCGGCAGGCCGGCGACGGTCTTCAAATTTGCCGTGATGTCCTCGCCGACAAAGCCGTCGCCGCGCGTCGCGCCGCCCTGGAACTGACCGTTTGCGTAGGTCAGCGAGACGGCCAGCCCGTCAATCTTCAGCTCGGTCACATACTCCACGGCGGCGTCTTCCGCCAGCCCCAAATGCCGTTTTACTTTCTCATCAAATGCCCGAAGCTCGTCGTCATTGAAGGCATTCGCCAGCGACAGCATCGGCTGGCGGTGCGTGTGCGGCTTGAAATCCGACTGCGGCGACGCCCCCACCCGCTGAGTCGGCGAATCCGCCGTGACTAGTTCAGGATGCGCCGTTTCCAGATCAATCAGCTCCCGCAGCAGCTTGTCATAGTCTGTGTCTGCAATCTCCGGCTGATCCAGCACATGATATAAGTAGTTCGCGTGGTTTAACTGGGTACGCAAATCTTCCGCCCGCGCAGCATCGTCTTGAAGTGTGTCCATGATAGGGGATTGTACCCCGGTCTGCTTCAAACTTTTCCCTGTTCTGCCTATTGACGACCAGTGTAGTCCTATGCTACAATGGACGCATGAACAAGCCGCAAAGTTTAGGCGACCAGGAATTATCACTGCTGCGCTATGTCACCGACCATGCCCCGGTGACGGTACGCGAAGCCGCCGAGCAGTTCGGCGAGCCGCACGGCCTCGCCCGCACGACAATTCTGACCATGATGGAGCGCCTGCGCCAGAAGAACTATCTGACTCGGTTCAAAGGTCAGGGCGCGTTCGACTACCAGCCCGTAGTAGCCAAAACCAAG
>CAXTER010000029.1:0-55506 GCA_964243345.1 uncultured Armatimonadales bacterium | reverse complement strand
AGACAAGCGCCTGGGGCGAGACAGTTGAGTGGTACTGGGCTAGAGAAGCCCTGAAGCAGATGCCCCGCGTTTCGGCAACTTACGCATCGCTCCTGCGGTCCGGCAAAGCTGCGGTTGACCCGGTCGCGCTGAACCTGTCGGCAGGCAGCGATTACAGCCATGAAGAAACGGCTGTTACTTGGGTGGAAGCGAGGCGCTGGCCTTCCAATGAGCCTCTTTGGGTTCCTATTGAGTTCGTCGCGCCCCGCGCCGCAGATATTGGGCCGGGCATCAGTCCGGCGGATTTACTCGCCGTGCCGATTACAAACGGCCTCGGCGCGGGGCCGTCTTTTTCTCATGCCCTGGCGCACGGCATTTTAGAAATGCTTCAGCGTGACGGCAACTCGGCTCAGTACCGGGCGCTCGATCAGGGCATCGCGGTTGAGCTGGATGCCGTGCAGAACCCGGAGACACGCGCCCTGCTGGCGCATTTGGACGCGAAGGGCATTGAAATTATCGTCAAGCTGGCGGCGGATGACTTCGGCATGGCGAACTTGTACGTTGTCGGCTATGACCGGAATGCCGAAGATGCGCCGCAGCCGATCATGCTTTCCGCCTGCGGCGAGGCCGTGCATCCCGACCGGGAAGTGGCCCTGGCGAAAGCCCTGCGCGAGTACACGTCGGCCCGCGCCCGAAAAGCCTTCAATCACGGGCCGCTCGCTCCCGTTCGTGCCTTGTCTCCGGCAGGCTATTTGGAGTCTTTCAAGCCCGCGTCCATGCGCTCGGAAGATGATCGGGCTTTGACTGAGATGCGTCGCTGGACAACACTCTCTTCCCATGCGTTTTATGAAATTCTGGAACATCCAATTTACGACATCAAGTGCCGCGTTCCATTCTCCGATCTGCCGACAACGCCCATTGAAAATGCCGATGTGCTGCTGTCGCTTCTAACCGAAAGATTGAATGCAGAAGGCTTGGAAATCCTGTACGCCGACTTCACGCCGCCCGGCTCGCCTGCGACCATTCTGAGGGCCATTGTGCCGGGCTTAGAGGTCGAGACGATGACTTACCAGCGTATCGGCGGGCGCAACCTGCGCCGCTTGCTTTCTCGAAACTCGCCAATTGCCGGTCTGGGCAGTGTACCGACTGGTGCACTGCCCATCCGCTTGACCGAGCGCGACGCTGATTTGGCAGGTGCATGGCTTGACCCAGCGGCAATCAACACTGCGCTGGGGCCGCTCTATGCCCTGTACCGTGAGCCGGGCCGCCATGTGCTGGGGTTTTTAGAAGAGGGCGGCCGATGAGAGTCTGCTTTATTTCCCGGCGCTACTTCCCGGCGATTTCCGGCATGAGCGTCTATGCCCAAAACCTGCTTCATGCACTCGTGGCAATGGGCCACGACGTTTCCATGATTTCTCAGTACCGGGGCGATGAGGCCGGAACGCGCGTCTACGGTGGCGGGCCGCCGCCCCCCGTGCCGGGCGTCAAGGTCATCGGCCTGGAAGCGGTCGGCGAGCAGGAGCCGTTCGCCAATTGGGAGCGGGACATCCAAACGATAGTGGACACGGCGGCCGCCCAGCACGCGCTTAAGCCGTTTGATCTGGTCCATGCTCAGTACGGCTACCCGACAGGACTGGCCGCGCTGGAAGTCTCAAAGCGCCTGGGCATCCCAAATGTCGTTTCCATTCAGGGCGGCGACGGCCACTGGGTCGGCCCCTGCTGCGCCACCCACCGGGATGCCATGCGCGTCGTGCTGGACCATGCCGGGGCGCTTTTGATCGGCTCGCGCTCGTTTGCTGAAGAAGTGCAGGAAAACCACGGCACGCCGCTGTCTCGTTTTACGATTGTGCCGGGCGCGGTAGACACGTCGCGCTTTCACCCCCGCGACGGCTGGGAAGCAGGCGCGTTTATTGACCCCGATTTGCCGGTGCTGGTCTATCACGGGCGGGTAGACCGGCGCAAGGGGGCGTTGGATACATTAGACGCTGTCGCAAATTTAACTGCTGAAGGCCGCGCCTTGAAGCTGATTGTGTCCGGCATTGGACCGGACAGCGATGCGGTTGCGGCGCGGGTGCAGGAGCTTGGCCTGTCGGCGCATACGGAGATTACCGGCTACGCGGACTATGATGCAGCCCCAAGCGTCTACCGCCGAGGCGACCTCTTTTTGTCGCCGACCTACGCCGAAGGTTTTTCCAATACGATTTTAGAAGCAATGGCAAGCGGCCTGCCGGTTGTATCCTGCTTCGCCGTCGGAGTCGTAGACTGTCTGCGCGACGGCGAAAACGGCCTCCTGGTCACGCCGGGCGACGTGCCGGCGCTGACAGAAGCAACCCGGCGTCTGCTGGACGATTTTATGCTGCGCCGCCGTTTGGCAGAACTGGCGTATGACGAAGCCCGGCGGCTTTATTCCTGGCCCGTGATTGCCGCTCAGATTGCCGGCATTTACGAGTCCCTGCGCGGCACGATGCCCGATACGAATTGGGTGATGGACACGCCGCCGGACCCAACCTGCCGCTTCCGCACTGCGCCGCATCTGCTGTAAGGAATTAGAAAATGCCAACGGCCCTCTTTATCTCGCCGCACCTAGATGATGTTGCTTTCTCGTGTGCCGGGACACTGCTCAGTCTCATAAAATCCGGCTGGAACGTGTGCTGCTGCACGGTGTTCACAGCCTCTACGCCAAACCCGCAGGGGTTTGCGCTGCGCTGCCAGACCGACAAGGGCATTGCCCCCGAAGCTGACTACATGGAACTGCGCCGATCGGAAGATTGGAACTGGGCGCAAATTGCCGGCGTCGCCGATGTGCGCCACTGGCAGTTTGCCGAAGCGCCGCACCGGGGCTACAATTCGCCCGCCGAGTTATTTGACGGCGTTCACGAAGGTGACGACATTTGGAAGCCGATTGCCGAAGGCTTGCAGAACTTGGTTAGCCTTGTGGATGCCTCGCTTGTCTTTGCGCCGCAGGGCCTCGGAAATCATGTGGACCATTTGCAGGTCATCGCCGCCGTGCGCGACGCCGCTGCCGATGACCTTGTCTGCTGGTATCGGGACACGCCGTATGCCATCCGCGAGCCAAATGCGCTGCTGTCGCCGCTGCTGCCGGAGGGTTTGACGGAGCAGGCGACGCTGCTCTCCGAAGAAACGATGGCCTGTAAAGTCGCCGGGGCCTGCGCGTATGAGTCGCAGATTGGCTTTCAGTTCGGCGGCGCTGCCGAAGTAGACCGCAAGCTGCGCGAGTTTCATCAGGCGGAAGCTGTGCGGGTGGGGCTGAACGGCTACGCCGAAACGTATTTGCGGGAAATATAAGAACCTAATCATGACAGACACTTATACCGAAGCTATTGAAGCCTACGCCAAAGCACTGCCGCCGGGCGAGCTGATGGAGTTTTCCACTGCGCCGTTTGACCGCCTCGGCCTCGCCTGCCGGACAGCGACTTTTTTCGCCCACGACGGGCGCACGCGGGGCGGGGCCGGCTATGGCTTTACCGACGCGCAGGCATTGGTCGGAGCGATGGGCGAGATGACCGAAGAGTTTGCGGCGTCCCGCGCCGTGCTTCAGTGGCCGCGTCAGACGGGGTCGTTTGACGAGATGATCCAGAAGTACGGCCTATCCGGGGTAGCCGACCCCCTCACGCTGTGTCTGGACAGTGGGAATGACTACACGCCGCAAATGCCGCTGGAATGGGTGGCGGCGCGGCGGCTGGCAACAAGCGAGGCTGTCTGGGTTCCGGTGGAGTTTGTGGCAACTTATCGGGGCGATGTCGGGCCAAGCCCGCTGGTGACGCCGATCACAAACGGCCTGGGCGCGGGTCTGACGGAAGCGCAGGCGGTGGCACATGGCCTGCTGGAGCTGTTGCAGCGCGACGGCAATGGGGTTTCGATCCGAGCCTTAGCGACAGGCACGGCGCTGGATTTAATGTCCGTCACCGACCCCGGCGCACGGCAGCTTTTGGGTTTGCTGGACGCGAGCGGCGTGGATGTTGTCGTGAAAGTTGCGTCTACTGATTTTGGCCTGCCGGGTTTCTATGTCACCGGCATCGACCGGGACGCAGCGCTTGGCGGCCTGCCGATCATGGCGGCGGGGGGCGGCGAAGCGGTGCATCCGGTCGCGGAAGTCGCGCTCCAAAAGGCGCTGCTGGAGTTTTGCGCCGCCCGTGCTCGCCTGGCCTTCTTTCATGGGCCGTTAGAAACCGTCGCCCGCCTGACCCCGCCTGACTACTTGGCCCGAATGCTGCCGGGCGTGGACCCGGCCAGCCAGGAGCCGCGAGCGCTTCAAGAAATGGTCCGCTGGCTCGGCCTCTCTTTAGATGATTTGCGAACGATGCTGTCGCCGCGTGTCCTGCATGTGGACAACCAAGTCGCATTCTCCGACCTGCCGACTGCGCCGGAAAGCATTAACAGCGACAAAGCCGCGCTGCTGGCAGACATTTCGGGCCGCCTCACGGCGTCCGGCCTGGACATCTTGGTCGCCGACTTTTCGGAGTTTGCGAACGGCGTCCACGCCGTCAAAGTCATCGTGCCGGGTTTAGAAGTGGAAACGATGAGCTACGGGCGCATCGGCGAGCGCAACGTCCGCCGCTTGATGCAGTCGCCTGAAAAGCTGGCAGGTATCGGCTCAATGCCGGAAGGCGCACGGCGGGTGCGGCTGACGCCGGGTGCCGAAGATCGTTTAGGAGGTCAAGCCTGGCTGGACTGGCCCGGCGTCGAGCGGGTCGTCGGTCCGTTATACGCCCTCTACCGCGAACCGGGCCGCCATGCCGCGCCGCTTGCGATAGAAAAGAGGCCTCACCCGTTCGCTTAGGCTCGCACCCGCTCCTTGATAAGGAGAGGGTCGGCACTTGTGCCGGGGTGAGGTCTTCTCTACCCCCGGTCAGACCGTGCCAGCACCGACTTTGGAAGCAGATAAAGCGCCGGCAGGGTCAGAGCAGTTGTCGCCGCGCTGATCCAAATCAGCGTCCACAGCGACAAATGGCAAGTACCGTAGAGCCAGGAGCCGAGGATGTCCGACGCGGCAAGGCCCAAGTTAAATGCGCTCATCAGCAGCGAATAGCCCATCGCTTCGCCGCCCACCGGCGTCGCCCTAGCCCCTAAATCCATCAGCGCCACCGACGCAAGTATCCCAATCAGACCCGACACGCCCTGAATGACCAGCGCCGAAGCGTGGGAATGGTAGCCCAAGAACAGCAGCGTGCCGAGGGCGCTCAGGGCCATGCCGAGCGGCAGCAGGCGGCTTAATGGCAGGCGGGCGCAGAGCCAGCCGTAAACTAATGCCCCCACAATCGCCGCGCCGCTGGACAGTGCGCCGAGGCCGCCGATAAACTTGGACGTGAAATGCAGCGTGTTGGTCTGGAAGTAAAACAGCGGCGTGTAAAGCCCCGGCGACAGGCGCTCCAAAAAGATGAACAGCGCAGCCAGCCACAGCGCCCGTGATTGAAACACCGGCCCAAAGCGGTCTTTAAGCGTCTCCCAAAAGCTGCCTGTCAGCGGCGCGGCCTTTGCTTCCGGCAGGAAAAAGAAGACGGCGGGGACCAGCCCCAGAAACAGCGCCGCGCCGATTCCGCAGGTCAGCCCAAACTCCCGCGCCGCGAGAAAGCCCCCCACCGGCTGGGCTAACAAGCTGGAGCCGGAAATAATCGTCTCGCGCAGCGCTCCCAATCGTCCGGTCAGTCCCTGCTCCTGCCCGGCTTCCACTAATAATCCGCCTGCCGCGCTGCTCGCCAGCACTGCAAATGCGTTGGCTCCCACGAGTGTCCACAGCAGAGCGTTATACTGGTGCGGCACAACTCCCAAGACCGCCCATAGCAGGCCGGAGCCGAGGCCGGCCAGCATCAAGTAGTTCCGGCGGCGTGATCCCCACAGCGGGATACCGTCGCACAGCAGCCCGGCCACAGGCTTAAAGTACCAGCCCAGCCCGACCACGGCAAAAAATTTTGCCATTGCTACCGGCCCGACATGCAGGTGGTCTTTCAAGAGAAATTGCAGCGGAATACGCGCCAGCTTGCTGTCACTCACAAACGTGGACACGAACAAACTGACGCCAATCAAGAGCAGCAGCCGCCCCGCCGACGACTTGGGCGTGTGAGTTTGAGCGCTCACCTGCGCTTCAACAGAGCGTGAAACAGAAGCCATAGGTACATTCGTTCTAAGTATGCGGTTATTTGCCAGAATGGACACTAATGATAATCAAGATCAGTCGGTGTTTCCGAAACGAAGGTGACATCCAGGATGTTCCGGTCTTCAGGAATGCTGAATTGAAGGGTAGCAAGCGGAGTATCCAGTGTAACAGCCTCGAACTTGCTCGGAAAAAACTTGAGCATGGATTTTAGCCAATCGCGATTTGGATAGAAAGCCTGTAAAGCATAAAGCTGAACATCTTCAGGCTTGCCTAGAGCCTTGTCTTGAAACAAATCAAAAGCCTCTTTTTCGATGAACGAGTAGGAAAGCCTCTTGAAGTAGCCAAGTTTTTGAGCAACATGGCTTGCTGTTTCCAGTAAAGTGGCATCTGGCTCAAAAGGTGTCTCAGCAACCGTCACTGAAACTTGCTCTCCGTTGCCTGCAATAGTGCCTTGCCAGCCTCTACCTCTGTGTCTGTGCAGCTTACCCAAGATTGGGTGAACAATACATTGACTTCCAGTGATCTTATGGAACCTATCCATCAGGCTTCCCTACAATTTATAACTATGCTGCTGAAAGCGTCTGCACGAATTCGAGCACTTTTTGGACGTGGTCTTCGACTTTGACGCGGGGGTAAACTTTGGCGATTGCGCCGTCTTTGCCGATTACGAATGTCGTGCGCTCGATACCCCAGTAGGTTTTGCCGTAGTTGTTCTTCTCTTTCCAAACCCCGTAAGCGTCGGCGACGGCGTGGTCGGCATCGGCGAGCAGGGGGAACGGCAGGCCGTGATGCTCTGCGAACTTGACATGGGATGCCTGGTCGTCGGGGCTGATGCCGAGAATGACGCTTCCGGCGGCCTCAAACTGCGGCAGCAAATCGCGGAAATTGCAGGCTTCCGTGGTGCAGCCCGGCGTGTCGTCTTTGGGATAAAAGTACAGCACAACCGACGAGTGGCCCAAATAATCGGACAGCGAAATCCCGGTTTCGCCGCCGCGTGTAACGGCGGGAACTTGAAAGGCCGGGGCGAGGCTGCCGGCAGAAAGCTCAGACATAAGTTGTCTCCCATAAACGCGCCGGCTTGACAGGCAGACGCGCGTGTGATAAAGTGGGCTAGCCTTGAAAGGATACCCGAAATGCCGCACCTACAAAGCCCAACTTCCCGAAAAGCCTCCGCCGGAAAAGTGATTGTCCGAGAAGCCTGTTTCGGCGCATGTTTGGCCGGCCTGCTCTGCTTGCCGATCTTGGCCGGCTGCGGCGGCAGCAGCAACGGCAATTCCAGCACCCCAAGCACGACCACCACAACGGGGACCACGACCGGTGGTTCGGGAGGAACCACGGACGGCGATAGTTACAACGGTTTGACTGCTTCTGCTTCTGGAACTACTGCCACAGGTCTCACGGCAGGCTTTGCGACGTCCAGCAGCCCAATTTCCGTTGGCGGCACAGTGACTTTCTTGGTGGTACTAGAGAACTATACGAATGCCGCTATTTCCATTCGTGCGACCAGCCTTCCCGCCGCGACACCTGCCGCCCAGCTTGTTGTCACCGGCCCAAGCGGCGCTGTTTCGTTCAAGTCCCCCGTCGTCTCAGCAACAAACAGCGGCACACTTGCGCCGGGCCAGCAAATCGTATCTTATATCACTGTCAGCGGCTTTACCGCGCCCGGCGCTTACTCGGTCACAGCAACTTTCTTCGACGACACAACTGCCCCGGAGAGCGTCGGGCCGGTTCCCGTGACTGTTCAGTAAGCAAACCACTCAAACGGGGCGCGGCTTGACGGGCGGCAGGGAGTGTGATAAAATGAAGGAGTTCTGAAAGGATACCCTCTATGCGCTTGATGCAAGACCCCTATTTCCGAGAAGCCCGCTTCGGCGCGTGCCTGCTCGGCCTGCTGACCTTGTCGCTCCTCGCCGGCTGCGGCGGGGGAGGCGGCGGCAGCAACGGCAACCCTACCAGCGGCAACCCCGGCACCGGGACAACCACCACCGGTACGGGAACGACCACTGGGACGGGAACGACCACCGGCACGGGAACAAATACCGGCGGCCAGCCCGCCTTGACAGCCAGCGTCACAACGGCCACCGGCTTGACTGCATCGCTGACCGAGGCCAGCAGCACCGTCTCCGTCAACGGCACGCTGGTCTACACGCTGACTCTGACCAACAACACTGCCGCTACCGTTCCTGTCCATTCCAACGGCACCAACACCCCGGCGGCCGGTCTGGTTGTCCGAAACTCCTCCGGCTCGATTTCCTATGAGCCTGTTCCCGGCCCCGCGCCGGTTCTTAATGGTACGCTCGCCCCCAGCCAATCTCTGACAACGACGGTCACTGCCAGCGGCTTCGCTGCTGCCGGCACTTACTCGGCTACGGCAACCTTCTCCGATGATACCACCGCCGCTGCGACTGTCGGCCCGCTTGCCGTGACCGCGCAGTAGGAGACCTCACCCAGTCACAAGTGACTACCCTCTTCTTGTTAAGGAGAGGGTGGAAGCTTGCTTCCGGGTGAGGTCATCTTTCCGGGCGCTCCCACTTTGTTTCGGGAGCGCCTGCCCGGTGATTGGCAAGACGCGCCAGCACAAACAAATGGTCACTCAAACGGTTCAAATAGCGCCCGACTTCCGGGTTCAGCTCCTCGGCGCGTTCCAGCGTCACCAGCAGCCGCTCGGCCCGGCGGCAGACGGCGCGGGCCTGATGCAGCGTCGCTCCGCCTGCCGACCCGCCCGGCAGAATAAAGTGCCGCAGGGGTTCCAGCTCCTCTTCCATCCGGTCAATCTCGGCCTCCAATTGGGCCGTCTCTTCGGGCCGAACACGCGGCACGGTCTCGCCCCGCGCCATCGGGGTCGCCAAATCCGCACCGACCTCAAACAGCTCGCCCTGAATGCGTGTCAGAATGGCTTTGATTTCGCTGTCGTCAACAAAGCCAACGGCAATTCCTAAAATCGCATTGCACTCATCCACCGTGCCATAAGTCTCGACGCGAACGACATCTTTGGAAACCCGCTGCCCGCCGTAGAGGCTGGTCTCGCCGCTGTCACCGGTCTTGGTATAAATCTTCATGCCCCAAGTATACCGCGCTGAGCAGAATAGGAACCATGCCGTACAGGAACCATGTCCTGAAGGGCACGGCTATTGGGCCTTCGGCCAGAAACTACCACTTCGTGGGACTAGGATTTTAATTCGTTTGATTTGTAAGGTGTAGGAATTGTCCTTACCCGCTGATTGACGAGGTGAACTTGGAATGGCAGATGAAACATACAGCGCCGCAGAACACTACGCTCTTGCAAGAGAACACATGGCTTCTAGTGCTTCCGGCAGTTTGATCTCCGCGATTGCTGAGTACAGAAAAGTCGTGGCGACTGAACCGGATTATAAAGATGCGCGTGTACGACTAGGGTACGCTCTTGAGGAAGAGGCAGGAATACGGGAGGATATTTCAGGCTTCGAGACAATCCTTGCCGCAAATTCCGATGATGTTCCCATCCATTACCGCTTGGCAAGTTTTCTTCGCATCTTGGGTCGAGATGAGGAAGCAATACAGCACTGGCGCATTGCCGCTAAATTGGACTACCCGGATTGCTCTAAAAGCGCCCGCAAGATGCTGCGAAAGCATTACCAAACCACTGAGGATTAGCCTGCGCGAGATCGTTTTAGTCCCACGAAGTGGGAGTTTCCGGCGCCTGCGCCCATTAGCCGTGTCCTTCAGGACATAGTCTTGATTTTTCCTAACATCTGCTTACGTCCGGGTATACTACGCGCATGGAAGAAGCAATTCAAGAGTTTGATGTGGCCGTGATTGGCGCGGGGTCAGCAGGGCCGAAGGCGGCGCGGACGGCGGCGAAAATGGGCGCGAAGACGGCGATTTTTGAGGAATCTCTGATTGGCGGGGAGTGTTTGTATACGGGCTGCGTGCCGTCCAAAGCGCTGATCCATTCGGCGACGCTGTGGTCGAAAATGCAGAACGCGTCGGCGTTTGGGCTGCCGAATTATACCGGAGCGATGCCGGACTTTGGGGCGGTCATGCGCCATGTGCATCAAACGATTGAAGAAGTCGGCGGCGGAAGCGCGGTGGACAGCTTTACCCGGCAGGGCATTACGACTATCTGCGAGCGGGTGCAGTTCGTGGACCCGTACACGGTCGAAAGCCGCAAGACCCGCACGCGCTACAAGGCCAAGCAGTTTATTTTATGTACGGGGTCGCTGCCGAGCATTCCGCCCATTCCGGGCCTAGAAGAAGCCGGCTATGTCACCAACAGAGACGTGTTTGACTGGACCGTGCTGCCGCCTCGCATCGCCATTCTTGGCGGCGGCGCGATTGGGTGCGAACTGGGGCAGGTGTTCCGGCGCTTCGGCGCGGAAGTCACTATTCTGCATAACGGCGCACGGATACTGGCCCGCGATGATGCCGACGCCGCGATGGTCCTGCAGGAGCAGCTTATTTCGGAAGGCATTCGCATTCTCACGAATGCCCATGCGAATGAAATCACGACCCACGGCGGCGAAAAGACTTTTCACTTGGCAGGCGGCGAAAAGATAGTCTGCGATGCCATCTTAGTTTCAGCCGGGCGCAAAAGCAATGTCGGCAGCCTCAGCTTGGGCGCGGCAGGTGTGGAGTGCGAACAGGACAGCCGGCTAAAGACAAACGCGCATTTGCAGACGAATGTTTCGCATATCTGGGCGGCAGGCGATGTGACTTCCGAATACAAGTTTACTCATGTGGCGTCGTATGAAGGCGCGGTGGCGGCGTCCAATGCCATTTCGGCCCTGCATGGTCAAGACCCCTCCTGCCCTGCCGATTACCGGGTCATTCCGCGTGTCACCTACACAGACCCGGAAGTGGCAAGCGTCGGCTTGTCTCCAGCGATGGCCCGTTTAAGCCATTCCGAAGAAGCGTTAGACATTGCCCGGTTCCCGTTCGCGCATTTAGACAAGTCTATCATCCACGGCGAGACACAAGGGTTTGTCCAAATTGTCTCTCTGCGTGAAGGCGGCGTAATCTTGGGCGCACAAATCGCCGGGGCGTCGGCGGGTGGCCTGATCAACGAGATGTGCCTGGCGATGCGGGCCAATCTGCCGGTTTCAGTGATCGCGCAGACGATGCACGCCTACCCAACTCTGCCCGAAGCCGTCGAAGCCGCCGCGCTGTCGTCGCGCCATGCGCCGCTCTCGCCCTGCATGGACTCTCTGCACCCCCGCGAAGAAGCCGCGTAACCGATTTCCCCAAAGTTCAGGAGACTATTCATGGCAAGCCGCATTATGATTTATGGCAATCCCGTCCAGCCCGATGTCCGGCGTCTGCGCCGGGAGATGAATGTGCTGACGGTCGAATATGGCCTGTCCGACCCGCGCAAGGATGCCCGTGCTGCGTCCCGCCTCCGCACCGAGCTTGGCGGTGATTCGCTGGCTCTGCCGATTGTTGAAGTCCAGCGCGGCGACGACCAGGGCAGCGTCTTTTTGTCCAATCCCGACGAGCCGACCCTGCGCCAGTGCCTCCACTCCGAGGGCATTTTATCCGTTACCGCCTATTGGGTGTAGTCTCGCTTTTTAGAAAGAGTCTTATGGCAACTGCAATCACGCAGGAACTTCCTGATGATGTTTGCGCGACTGCCGAAGAAGCGGTTGCGCTTGGCTTAGCTCCTTCTCAATCTTCCTTCATTGAGGAAGCCATTCGCCTGCGAGTGCGCTAAGTTCGCCACGCACGGATGCGAGTTCTCGCCGCCGAAGCGATGGCCGACCCGGACTTCATTTCTGACCTGCACGAAACCATGCAAGCCTTTCGCCATGTGGACACAGAGAACTGGCCGCTTTCTGACAAAGAGTAAGTGCGCCTTCATGGAGGAACAAGACAGACGGCATATCAGGTGCGTGTTCTGGACAAATCGCCCCTTGACCGCTTTTACGGCGCGATTGATCAGCCTATGTCACAGCAAGAAATCAGTGCCATGATCGCTTTTTGCCTGGACATTGGCTAACGCGGCTTTTTCGCTGCCTTGCGCCGCTCCTCTTAATTCCGCCGCAGCAGGAGCAGGGCGATGTCGTCGCAGCGGCAGCCGCTGATGTAGTCCGTGAGCGCATTGTTTATGGAGGCCACGGCCACTTTGGCGGACGGCGCACGCAGGGCAGCGCGAAGCATCCACCAGGCTCCGGCGCTGCCGAAAAACTCGCCGTGCCGGTTCCGCGCTTCCGTCACTCCATCCGTCATCAGCAAAAGCGCATCCTGGGATCCCAGAGCCACGGCTTTTTCGTCGTATCGGGCGTCCAAGCCGACGCCGAGGATAGGGCCAGTGGCGGCTAAGGCCAGTTCTTCGCCGCTGGCCCGCTTCAGCAAGGGCGGCTCATGGCCGGCGCTGGCGTAGCAGAACTCGCCGGAATGCGGCTCCAGCAGGCCGACAAACAAAGAAGCTGTTCCAAACGGCAGCCCCTGCGTCTCAAGGAGCGTGTTCACTTGGGTGATAATCTGCGCGGGTCCTGCCCCGGCGCTGCAAAAGGCGCGGACAGCGTACCGCAGCAGGGCGGTCGATGCCGCCGCTTCTTTGCCGTGTCCCATCACATCGCCGATGACAAGGCAGAACTGCCCGGTGCCGGACGGGTAAAAGTCGTAAAAGTCCCCGCCGACTTCTTCTTCCTCCCGCGCGGGCTGATACAGGCCGGACAGGTCGTACCCGCTGGCATGAGCAAGCTCAGTGGGCAGGTAAGCTGACTGAAGCGCCATGACTACCTCGCGCCGCGTCTCCGCTTTGCTCTGCATCACCCGCGCCCGGTCCACCAGCCAGATCGCCGCCGCGCCGCAGATCGCAAACAGGGCCATTCGGATCGTCATTCCCTGCCAGGTCGGCGGCGTGCGGGAAATGGGGATTTGCAGACGCACCGCAGTCCCGTAGGCAACAGACAGAACGAGGACCAGCAGGGCAGGCCGCACGCCCCACAGGCTGGCCGCCGCCGCAACAATCAGCAGCGCCGTCAGCGGCCAGGACAGCCCGTAGCGCAGCAGGGCGGCGTCTCCGGCAGAAGTCAAGGCGGCGGCCCCGGCAAAGAGCAGCAGCGCCAGCAGGTAAGGCCGGACGGTTTGGGGGAGACGGGGAAAGACAGGCCGCGCCGCTTCCTGCGCCAGCGCCCGCTGCCAGGGGACTGCGGGCGCGGCTTTGTTGATGAGCATGGTGTGATCTCTCAGTGCGAATGCGTTACTTGCAGACACTTTATCATCCGCGAATGAAAATCGCATGAAGGAATGCTTGCAGGTATACTCTCCTTATGCCATATTTGCCCGACAATTTGCTTGACGATTTGATGGACTGCTCCCTTTGCCCGCCGACACGCGGCATCGTGCTTGCAAACGACTTCTGGACGCTGGTTCTGAACGATAATCAAGCCACGCTGGGCCGCGTCTTCTTCGCGCTCAACCGCCACGAAACAGACATCACCCATTTGACCGATGCCGAAGTGCTGTCATTGTGGGCGTTCGTGCGCGAAACAAAAGCCGCGCTGTTCGCGCTGTTTGCGCCCGATCACTTCAACTTTATGTTTTTAATGAACTTGACCCCGCACGTCCATTTCCACATTTTCCCGCGCTATGCACAGGTGCGCGAATTTGCCGGGCAGACTTTTACCGACAGCCGCTACGGCGACCATTACGACCCTGCCGAAAGCCGCACATTAGATGCCGACGCCGAATCAGAACTAATTACGGCTCTGCGCCGCGCCCTTACTCAGCCTAACAATCTAACACATGGGAGCGTTCAATGATTGCTTCCCTGCGCGGATTACTCGCCCACGCCGAGGCCACGGCGGTCATCTTAGATGTCGGCGGCGTCGGTTACAAAGTCAACGTCCCGGCCAGCATTCACGGCTTCCTGCCGGCGGTCGGCGAAAGCGTCTTTCTGCACATCCACTTCCACATGCGGGCCGAAGAAATCTCTTTATTTGGCTTCTTAACGACTGACGACCAGAAAGTCTTCGAGCTTCTCTTAAGCGTCACCGGCATCGGCCCCAAAGTCGCCCTGTCCATCCTTTCCGCGATGGAAGCCGAAGCGCTGGCCCGCACCGTCGCGTCCGAAGACACCCGCGCACTCGTCCGCATTCCTGGCCTCGGCCTCAAAACCGCCCAGAGGTTAGTTTTAGAGCTGCGCGACAAGCTCGCTAACTTAGCCTTTGAGCGCAAAGTGGACGCCATTCAGGCCAAAGCCAAAAAGCCCGCCGCCGAAGACATCTTCGACGACGTTGTTGAGGGCCTCATCAACTTAGGCTACAACCGCAACGCCGCCCGCGCCGCCGCCGACAAAGCGTTGAAAGAAATCGAAGACAAAACCAGCATGGGAGCCGCCCTCCGCGCCGCCCTGAACATTTTAACAGGCTCCGGCGGCAAGGGGTGATGATATGAAGATGTATTGCTTTGCAAGCTGGCGGCAAGCCTCCGAGGGAGAAGGGCTTGAAGCGGACCTCCCAGAAAATGCCAGCTACTGGGTACTGGCGGAACCGCGCGGAACAGAGTGTGCTTTGGTCGAGTGCGATCTCTTGGAAGAAGTTTATGAACAGTTCAAGGAGAATCGTGTCTCGGATCAACTGACCGACTTGCTGGAATCCGCGTGTCAGTACGCCCCGGCATTGGCCCTGCTACGAAGAGACGCCCGCCGCAAAGATTTTGATAATCCTGCCGCCTTTGAGCGCCATCTTATTGAGTCTTTGCAGAAGCATCTTGGAGAGCAGCGCCAGCATCCTTATTTTTTGGCAAAGGTAATCGTCTCGCAAACAGGCTACAAAAGTGCTGGAACCTATTACTGGGTTGTTGGCTACCGACCGGATCGGGTTGGCCGCGAGATTAACTGGGTGTCGCACGACTTCTACGTTTATCAAGACAGTATCGCTGAGTTCGCCGTTGATGCCGCTGATTTGGAACAGCGGTTCAAGCATGGCTGAAAATGTTGGCACTCTACTTGCCAAAACTAACTGGTATAATCCAAATGGGGAACCTCACAATGACACTTACTCTTAGCCCGCAAACTGAGACCCTACTTCAGCGGCAGGCAGGGCTTTTAGGAGAAGAACCGGATTTGCTTGCCGATGCTATCCTTCAGCAAGCGCTGGAAGAAGCCGCACGGGATTATGAAGAAACCTGTCAAGGTATCGCTGAAGGATTCGCCGACATAGACGCGGGGCGCACGGTTTCGGTAGAAGAGGCGTGGGCTGGACGGGAAGCACGGAGGGCCGAGCGTCACGCGAATTTGTCAAAACGAACTGGTATACTGACGTTATGAGCGAACGGATGATCTCTCCTGAGATGGGCGATGATGACCGCGATGAATACTCGCTGCGGCCTAAGCGGCTGCGGGAGTTTATCGGGCAGCCGAAGATTAAGGAAAATCTGGGCATCTTTATGACGGCGGCGCAGCGGCGCGGCGAGGCGCTCGACCACGTCCTGCTGCACGGGCCGCCGGGCCTCGGCAAGACAAGCCTGTCGCTGATTATTGCCAATGAAATGGGCGCGGCGCTGCGGGCGACTTCGGGGCCGGCGATTGAGCGGCCCGGCGATCTCGTGGCGATTTTGACGAACCTAGAAGCGGGAAGCGTCTTATTTTTGGATGAGATACATCGGCTGTCCCGGCCTGTCGAAGAGATACTTTATTCGGCGATGGAAGACTACCAGGTGGATATTGTCATCGGGCAGGGGCCGTCGGCGCGGACGGTGAAGCTGGATGTGCAGCCGTTTACGCTGGTCGGGGCAACGACGCGGGCCGGTTTGTTGTCGTCGCCACTTCGCGATCGATTTGGCATTCAGCACACATTTGAGTTCTACACGCCGGAAGACTTGATGGAGATCATCACGCGCTCGGCGGCAATTCTCGAAGTGGACATGGATCTCGACGGGGCGGGGGAGCTGGCCCGGCGGTCGCGCGGGACGCCGCGCATCGCAATCAGGCTGCTGAAGCGGGTGCGGGACTTCGCGCAGGTGCGGGCCGATGGTCATATCAGCCGGGAAGTGGCATCAGCCGCTCTAGCGATGCTGGAAGTGGACGCGCTCGGTTTAGACGAGTTTGACCGCCGCTTGCTCCGAATCCTCATCGAAAAGTTCGGCGGCGGGCCGGTGGGAGTTGAGACGATGGCCGCGGCGATGTCGGAAGAGCGGGACACGCTGGAAGATGTCTACGAGCCGTATTTGATGCAGATGGGCTTTTTGCAGCGCACCCCGCGCGGACGGGTGGCGACCCGCCGGGCCTGGGAGCATCTGGGCCTGACCCCGCCGCCGTCGCCGCCGGGGCAGGGGACGCTGCTCTAGAAAATCTCATGTGTCCACCCCTCCATCCGGGGAGCCAGTGCGGCGACTGGCTGAGGTCTGAGTGCTGGTTATTCTAGCAAAGAAACTATTCCATTTTCTGTGAAATGGGTTTTTTTGTTGACATCCGCCGCGTTTGGTGTTATACTCCTCCCAGTTGGCTATTCACCGCTCGTATTCGCCGCCTCTGTCGCCGGTGTTACTTAGAAGCCAGCCGCACTTCTTGGGCCAGCGTCGGCCATCCTCTTTCCGTTGAAATACTTTCTTAGCAGCGCTGCTTTAACTTCCGCTTTTTTGGCACTACCGTATACTTGGCATACTAAGGAGATTTCAATGCATTTCAAGAAGGCTGCAACATCCAGCCCCCGCTCTGCGCCGCTACCGCGCGGCTTCACTTTGATTGAGCTGCTCGTCGTCATCGCCATTATCGCGATTCTCGCCGCCATTCTCTTTCCCGTCTTCCAAAGCGTCCGCGAAAATGCGCGGGCAGCCGACTGCGTCTCTAACCAGAAGCAGATTGCCCTTGCTGTAATCCAGTACACCAATGACAACGATGAGAAATATCCATTCGGAAACGATGGTGTGCCGGGGGAAGGCTGGAGCACGCACAATGTTTTTGTTGTCCCACCGTCTTTTGCGACACCGGCGCAGCTTGGCCGGGCCAATGACTTCTGGGCCAACAGCATTCAACCATACCTGAAAAGCTATGATGTTTATACCTGCAAGGATTCAACTCCTTGGAACGCGCTGGCCCTAGCCTCGACCACTGGCCGACCGAATGTTACCTACACCTACAACGGCGAGTTGCAGTCTTCCAGCCAGGCCGCAGTTTTAGCGCCTACGGATGTGCCGTTGATTTGGGCCGGAGAACTCAAAGATGCAATCGTCGGCTATGCCACATCTACCCCCGCCCTAAACTGCCCCGATGCAAATTCCCCCTGTGTTTATCAGCCGGCAAGCCCAGACGGAACCTGCGCTCCCGGTAATGGCGGCATGAGAAGTTCGATCCTCTTTGGCGTACCGGCCAATACCGCGTTTGCCCATCACACTGGAGACAATTTCGCCTATTGCGATGGTCATGTGAAGTTTGTGAATTACTTGATCCCGACGTACCCTCATGCGTCTGGCACCCCCGCTCTCGCTCCTTATGTCCCGCAGGACTCCTCCGGGACTATGCTCGTGAACGGCAGCTACTACCTCTGGGATGACGGCTGTGGTGGCGATTATGGGTTTGGACCGGACTTTAACCCCTGACCCTGCTGATCTTTGTGCTGTTCGACCGGCGCGTCGGGGTGGTAAGCCCGCCCCGACGTGCCTTCAGCGAAGTTTGACCTGCTCACTAGATAAGAAACTCGGAAGGAACGTCTCATGACCCACACGAATTTGAAAGTTGTCACGCTCATGTCGCTGGTGACGTTGAGTGTGACCGGGTGCAGCCACCCGGTAGACACGCCGCCCCCTGCGCCCGTGCAGCAGCCTCTCGCATCTCAGCCTGCCGCGCCGCCTGTTGTGCTGACGCCGGCTTCCTCGGCGTCCACAGCCCCAAGCTACAATTCTGCCCCTAGCGCCCCTTCGGCTCCAAGCTACAATTCTGCTCCGAGCTACAATTCGGCTCCACGCTACAGCGCGGCCCCAAGCGCCCCGGCAGCCGCTCCGAGTGCGCCGGCTTACTCGCGCCCTTCGGCAATGACGGCGTCTCCCACGCCGCCTCCGGTCAGTTCACAGCCGACGATAGCAGAAAATGGCAGACCCGTTACCACTGCGGTTGAAGTCAAAGACACTCCGGCAGCTGCAACCCCCTAAGCCGGTACGGCTCCTTAGCCTATGGGGCGGCTTATGAGAAAACCGCGTGGCAGCGCCGGTAGGAAAAGCAGCCTTTCGGCAGATAGCGTCCTGTGGGAAAGGAGAAAAGGTCAACAGCCTTTGCTTTTCTCCCGCAGGACCTTTCTTTGCCCGGGCAGGATTTAAGAGGATGGAAAAAACATGAAAACAACGCGGCGCCTGCTCCCACTTTTAGCCTGTCCGCTGCTGGCCTCGCTCACAGGATGTCACTCGCAGCCGGACTACGGCTCACCCGCGCCGGCGTCCGTTTCGGCCTCTCCGGCGGACCAGTCCCAGGCGCAGCAGCTTGCACAGAGCTATGTTACGAGCCTGCAATCACCGGACGTCTCAAAGGCCGAAGTCCTAATGTCGCCGGGGTTCCGCGCCGCGACACCTCCGGGGCGTTTGAAAACGCTGCTGCGGGGAGCGTATCAGCCTTTCGTCGGCGCAACAGCTTTTCAGTTTGACCCCATCACGCGCCTGGCGCACAGCCCCTCGCTGGTGTTGCGTGCCCGCTTTGTCGGGGGCGACGGCAAGCCATACCGGACAAACTTTCTGCTGGAACAATCTGGCACAGCCTGGCAGGTAAGCGGCGTAGTCCCTCCGGCGACGCATCATGCAGCCAAGTTGCTAAAGTCGGGCACATCCGCCTCGTGAAGAGGCCGATAACCGTTCCAGTGTGAGTCTGATCGGCATTATCACGGTTCTCGCGGCGATCCTGTTCCCCAGTAGGGCCGCGAGAACGCCCTCCCTCTCGGACCCCCGCTCTGGCAGCCGCTTATTCAGCCTTACATCAAGCGCCAGAACGTCTTTCAATACCTCCTCGCTCCCAGTCTATTAACCTTCCCACCTAAACCACCAGTCGCGCATGATTGGTTGATATGATTGGTTGAATGGTAGTTATGGTTGCAAAAAACCCGCTTGATTTTCCGACAGAACGACTTTTTGGTTGACGTTTTGTGGATTTGGTGTCATACTCACTTTGCTTTGGATTTTTGAGCCGACGCATTTTGGTTGGTTTCTATTGGATGGTGTGCTTCATGCCGGTTTCGCCGCTCAAAATATCGTTACAGCCAATTGCGGAGACTCTGGCGGAGCGCATTGGGCAGGGAGTTTATGCGCCGGATTCGCCGCTGCCGGCGGAGCGGGAACTCGCTGCAGAATTTTCCCGTGACCGCTCGGCGGTGCGGGCGGCCTTGTCGGAGCTGACGCGCCGGGGGCTGATTTCGCGCAAGCCGGGCTGCCGTCCGCGCGTGAGCGCCGCTGCCCCCCGCCCGGCGGAACATGCGCCGCGCCGCCGTGAAGCATCCGGCCTGCGTGCCATTGCGGTCATTTTGCCCCAGCATGAGGCGGACCACGGCTCACGGGAGATCGTGCGCGGCATTACCCATGCCCTGCGGTCCCAGGAAGCGCCATACCGTCCATTGATCTTTGATACCAACCTGCGAACCGCGCCGCGCACCGCTTTGGAGCAGGAAGCCTGCGACGTGATTATGCAGGAAGGCATCGCCGGGGCGATTGTCTGGCCGACCCTGGAACCCGGCTCGCTGGACGGCTGGCGTGCAGTTCAGGCGCAGGGCCATCCGGTGGTCTTCGTGGACCGCTGCGATCCTGCCCTGCCGGGTGATTTTGTCGGAGTAGACAACTACGCCGCCGCGAAAGAGGGCATGGAGTTCCTGCTGGCGCTCGGCCATACGCGAATCGCGCACCTGACTTACGACCAGCAGATTTCTTCGGTGCAGGACCGCATTGCAGGATACCGGGACGCCCTGAACGCGGCGGGAATTGCGCCGTCTCTGGAAACAGTCTGCGCCTTGCCGCCGGGCGCGTCGCCGCAGCATGTGGAAGCGTTCGTGACCTGGCTGCTGGAAACGAAGACGCCGCCGACCGCCGTGTTTGCGGTCAATGACCAAGTGGCCCATTTCCTGATTGCCCGCCTGGAAGCGTGCGGAAAACGTGTTCCCGCCGATTTCAGCGTGCTGGGCTTTGACGACGACGACATGCACTCAGCGCGTCCCGCTCTGCTGACCACGGTGCGTCAGCCTTTCGAGCGGATCGGCCAGCGTGCCGCCGAGCTTCTTTTGCGCCGCCTCGGACCAGCGCCGGTCCCTGCACTTCCGCATGCTGTGTACCAGCATGTGCTGCTGCCGACTCGCCTGGTGGAGCGTTCCACCTGCCGGCCTATTTGTTAATACTGTCGTCAAGTACCCTGTAATGAGCCGTCGCCGCCTCTTACTCTGAACTCAATTTTTGTAATTCTTAGCACTGCCGCTTTGATACTTTGACTGGCCCTTTTGGGCAGCCCGTTTTGTTTGGCACACTACTAAGGAGATAAAAATGAAAAAGTCCCAGAGAAACCCTTGCTTTCCCCTGCCCTCACGCGGTTTTACTTTGATTGAGCTGCTCGTCGTCATCGCCATTATCGCGATTCTCGCCGCCATCCTGTTCCCGGTCTTCCAGAAGGTCCGCGAAAATGCCCGCCGCGCTACCTGTCAGTCCAACATGAAGCAGATTGGCCTGGCCACTCTTCAGTACGTTCAGGATTACGACGAGGATTGCGTTCCGCGTACCGTCAACGTCAATAACAACGAAGGCCACCCCTGGGAGCAGCTCGTCCAGCCCTACATCAAAAGTGAAAACGTGTTTCAGTGTCCATCCAATCCGCGTAAAGACCTAAATCAGTACAGCGCTGATGGCTCTATTTCGGGGTTCGTTTCCTACTCCGCTAATCATGATGGCAGCATTCGAGACGTGAAGGACCCTGCGAGTGGCAACATTCCGCCCCTGGCGTATGCTGCCATCGTTTCTCCCGCTCAGACAATTGACGTGGTTGAGTTCACCGGCCAATATACTGACTTCTACCCAGACGCTGGCTACTTCACGATCTTCAGCTACTACACTTCTGATCCGGGCCAGCCTTACGGCGTCCTTTTTGCTGGACACACCGGGTTTTCCAACTACCTGTTTTCTGATGGTCATGTGAAATCCCTGCGGCCGTATGCAACTCTCGACAAAGCAGATGGTGGTTCGAACGATAACAACCTGTGGCGAGTTGATGGCGACTCGTATACTCATGCGCTGGCGGGTACCAGCAGCGCGGAGCCAAACCCGACCAACGTCTTCCTGACTTTGCAAGCATCAGTCAATCAATACCCCAATTAAACGCTTGCCGTTTTGCCTGCGGCCCCGACGGACTGCCGGGGGGCAGTTTTCAGCTTCTCTTTAGCAAGGAGAGGCTGAGGAGGGGTAGCAGTTCGATGCTGAGCGAGATCAAGTGGGTAACCAAAAAATTAACAAGAGGAGTCAAATGCAATTTACTCGGAACATTGTCCTCGCTATACTTGCCGCTTTCTGCCTCACGCTAATGGCGGCCGGCTGCGGCCAAAAAGGCAGCGGCTCTGCGCCGCCTCCGGCAGGAGTTCCGGCGGCCCCAAGCTCGATGAGTCCTCAGCAGCAGCAGGCGCATGAGGTTGTTGGGAAGCCGCATTAAAACTAAGCTTTGGTCATTTTTTGAGACAAAATCGGGGGAAGGAAATCCGGCTTGTCCTGTAGAATGTGATATTATTGCGCTTCTCGTGGCGAGCGTTTTCCTAGTTAAAGCCTTGCGACCTTTCACCGCCGGGAAGAGTACCATAATGTCGAGCGTCTTGACTGTCTCGGTCAACGCTCACAAGTCGCTGATATTGTGTGCGAGGGCGTGAATACATGCAGCGGCGTTTATGCCTTCGTTCCTGCTCACCCCTGCCGAGGAAGCGGCCCGGCGCGATGCCGGGCCGTTTTCTTTTGCCCTTGATTTAGGAGACCTATGAACCGATTTTCCCGTATCCCGCTTCTTGCCCTGTCCGCGCTGTGCTTCCTGCCGGCGGCGGGTTACAGTCAGGCAGCCCCGCATACTCTGTCCGCTCGCCCTGTTCTCGCGCCGGTTTCTGCCGGGCCGGTGGACGCGCTGATTTATTCCACCATGCCGTCGGTGGCGGCGCATCGTCCCGAAATGGCGATGGACGGCGACCCCCAGACTTACTTCCGGTCACTCTACGGCATGGATGATGGGGATGATTTCTGGGTCATTTTATCCCGCGCCGTTCCTGTGCAGTCGCTCCGGGTTGTGACCGGCGACGCGCAAAACCAGGACACGCTGACCGGCGCAGTTCTGGAAACGTCCCCGGACGCCGTCCATTACAGCCCGGCGGCCTCGTTTGGCGCAGACGGCGTCGCGTCGGCGGCCGGGACACGGCTGGTCCGGGCAATCCGCATTCGGATGAAGCCGGATGCGAACGTGCCGTCGCTGGTCATCCGGGAAATCTCCGTGGTGGGGCCGGTCAAGATTGCCCATGCCATGCTGGGAGCGGGACGCGGGTTTGTGGACATCTCGCAGGCACCCGATTTGAGTGTCTGGGCCGCGACTGCCGAAAAGCAGATGGAAGAGTCCTGGCCCGACACCGAAGCCCTGCTGTATTCCGACAAGTTCATTCCGCCGAACGCGGTCAATGTCGTCTACAAGACCGGCCCCGGCGTCACCGGCGTTGCCGCCACCGGCGGCGGCGTGATGACGGTCAACTCGGCCTGGTGCCGCGCTCACCCGGATGATACCGGCCTGACAGTCCACGAAACGGCCCATGTCATTCAGGCGTACTCGGCTTACAATCCCGTCTGGCTCGTGGAAGGCATTGCCGATTACATCCGCTGGATACGGTTCGAGCCGCAGAACTACACGGCCCGCATCAATCCCAAAACAGCCACCTACCATGACTCCTACCGCACGACGGCGACATTTTTGGGCTGGTGCGAGCTGCATTACGACAGCCGTTTGACCACGAAACTCAGCCAGAATGTCCGGTTTGGGACCTATAAGCCAAGCCTGTTCAAAGACTACACCGGCAAAGATGTGGATACGCTCTTCGCCGAGTTCCTCGCGGACTACCAGCGTGACCCGGCCATGATTATCACGCCCCCCGCCGCCGCTGCCGATCTGCCGCGTGTCCTGCCGGTTGTCACCGCCGGGTCCGGTGTCCCCGTACCGCTGACAACGGCGTTTAATGCTGTTGGCATTACCAGCGACAGCAGCCGGTTCGCACTCACCAGCGGCTTCGACGGCGGCGGGACGGCTTACTCCGGCGCGTCACTCGGCCAAAGCCAGACCTCGCAGGGCGTCCCGTTCCAAATCGGCCTGCCGGATGCTCCTAATACCGTAAGCTGCCGGGGCCAGGTGCTGACCCTGCCTGCCGGCTCGTATTCCGGCCTCTGGCTCTTAGGCGCAGCCATCAACGGCGGTCAGAACGCGCAGACCATGACTGTCACCTACACCGACGGCACTACGGCGGACCTGTCCCAGAACTTCAGCGACTGGTTCCAGCCCGCCCATTTCCCCGGCGAAAGCGAGGCCGTGAAGACCGCGTACCGCAACGGGGCAGATGGCGAGAAAGACCCACGGACGTTCTATGCCTACAGCTACGGCTTCGCGCTGAACCCCCAGAAGACCGTCAAAACTCTGACTCTGCCCGACAACGACAGTGTCAAGATATTGGCAGTAACGCTTACAAAATAAGCGTTTGCCAGAAAAGGAGCCGCCGGTGAAAACCGGCGGCTCCTGTCTTTTACGTTTAGCGCCGGAAGCGCCGGGGTAGAGTGAGGGGAATAATTCGCCCAAAAGCGAAAAATTCTTAGGCTACACCCCACGTGTTTCGGAGCGTTCATTGTACGACCTGCCTGATCAGTTTGAAATCACCGCGCATCCTCAGAATGCCGGTCCGGCCCGTGAGCGTATCCGGGATGCTGCTGCCCGCTTTGGATTTCGCGGACTGGACCTTGCCGACATTGAAATCGCTGTGGGGGAAGCCGTCACCAACGCCATTCTGTACGGCTCGCCGACTGCTTCCAGCCGCGTCGTGCTGTCTTATGGCCTGACTGATGCCGGGTTTGTCATCCAGGTTCGGGACGAAGGCACCGGCTTTGACCCAAGCGCTGTGCGAATGGAAGAAGACACCGACGCCCTCGGCGGGCGTGGCATCCGCCTGATGCGGGCGCTGATGGACCAGGTCGATCTGCACTACGACGGCCACGGCATGACCGCCTGCCTCATCAAGCGCCTGCCGCCCCAAAAGCAGGGTTGACAACGCCCCTGCCTTCCGCTACAATAACAGCGTACTGCTTGTTATGGAACACCCCGCACCCAACTTACGGCTTTCCGATTTTGATTATGACCTGCCCGCCGACCGGATCGCGCAGACGCCGCTTGAGCCGCGCGACCGCTCGCGCCTGCTTGTGCTGGGGCGTCGGGACGGCGCGATCAACCACCGGAAGTTCACGGACCTGCCGGAGTTTCTGCGGGCGGGGGACGTGCTGGTTATCAACGACACACGGGTGACGGCCCAGCGGCTGTTCGGCGCGAGGGTGGGGCATCCGGGTGAGCGCATAGAAGCGTTCCTCACCCACCGTGTCGGCGACGGCCTATGGCAAGCGCTGGTGCGTCCCGGCAAGAAGCTTCTGCCCGGCGTTCAAGTGGATTTTGGCGGTGGGCTGACTGCCGAAGTCGTAGACAAGACTGATGATCGGGGCGGACGCCTGCTGCGCTTCTTTGCGCTGCCCGGCGTGTTTGTGGAAGATGCTATCGCCGCGCATTCTGAGGCTCCGCTGCCGCCGTATATCCAGACTGCGCTGCCGCCGGAGCAGCGGGAGCGCTACCAGACGGTCTACGCCGACACCGGCGGCTCGGCGGCGGCTCCGACGGCGGGTCTGCACTTCACGCCAAGTCTGCTGGCAGCCATTGAAGCGATGGGCGTCAGAATCGCCCGCGTGACGCTTCACGTTGGCCTCGGCACGTTTCGGCCCATCGAAACCGATGATGTGTCCGCCCATGTCATGCACGCCGAGCAGGTTTCCATCAGTGAAGAGGCTGCCGAGATGATTAACGGCGCTAAAGGCCGCATCTTTGCCGTCGGCACCACATCCGCCCGCACTCTGGAAAGCGCCGCCATTGGCCCGCGCCGCGTCGGGGCCATGACCGGTGAAACGTCGCTGTATGTGACACCAGGGTATCCGCTGCAAGTCGTGGATGCGCTCATCACCAATTTCCACATGCCGCGCTCAACGCTGCTTTTGCTGGTCAGCGCGTTTGCCGGGACCGAGTCTATCCGCCGAGCTTACGCCGAGGCGCTCAGGGAAGGCTACCGCTTTTTGTCGTTCGGCGACGCCATGCTGATTGTTTGAGGCTTACCTATGCGTGTCGGCATCTTCACGGAAAGTTATCCACCCCTCATCAACGGCGTCAGTACGTCGGTTCAAACGCTCACCGCCCAGCTTGAGTCGGCGGGGCATGATGTTTTTATTTTCACGTCCCGCTATCCCCATTACAAAGAGGAGCGCAGCGGCGTGTACCGCTTTCCCTCTGTCAATGCCCTGGTTGAGCCGGATTATGTCCTGCCGGTTCCGTTCTCGCCGCACATCACCTCTGCCATTACGTCGCTGGGGCTGGACATCGTGCATTCTCAGTCGCCGTTCTTTCTGGGCCTCGTCGCTCGCCGCACGGCTCGCACCCTGAGCCTGCCCCATGTCGCCACTAACCACACGCTGTACACAGAATATGCTCATTACTTGCCGCTGCCGACCGTGGGCGTCACCCGGCACCTGCTGGTGCGCTGGATGCACGGGTTCTACAACTCCTGCGACCGCATCCTCGCGCCGTCCGAGCTGACCCGGCGCGTCCTGACAGAGCAGTACGGCGTCGCAGCGCCGGTGTCCGTGGTGCCGACCGCGATTCCTGCACCGCCGTATCTGCTGGCGCGTCCGGCAGAAACCCGCTCGGAGTTCGGATTGCCGCCGGATGCCCGCGTTCTTTTGTATGTGGGCCGTCTTGCGCCGGAAAAGAACCTAGACCTGCTGCTCCGCGCCTTTGCGATTATTACCGGCAAGACCACCGACACTTATTTGGTGCTGGCCGGCAGCGGCAAAAGCCGCCGGGCTTTGGAAGCCCGCGCCCGCAGCCTCGGCATTCACCGCCGCACCCGGTTCGCCGGCTTTCTCAGCCGCACCAAGCTGGACCCATTGTATCAGGCGTCCGACTTGTTCCTGTTCCCCTCCAAAACCGAGACGCAGGGGCTGGCCGTCGGCGAAGCCCTCGCCGCCGGCCTGCCCTGCGTGATTGTAAACGCCGGCGGCGCTCCCGAAGCCATCAGAAACGGCATCGACGGCTTTTTAGTTGAAGACAACGCCGAATCTCTCGCAAGCCGCACCTTAGAACTTCTGGCCGACCCCGCGCTGCGCCGCCGCTTGTCTGAAGAAGCGAGGCGCGGCGCATCCGCCCGCGTCCCCGAAGCCGTCGGCAGCCGCATCATCAAAATCTACGAAGAACTCATCACCGCCCGCCGGGAGCAGGGAAGCGTCAGCGGCGGCACGACAACTGAAAGCCCCACCCAGCGCACACAGTAGGCGGCAAGAAAATTGCAATTCCAGCGCTTGGTACGCTGTGCTACAATGGTCTTACGACGCTGAACGCCGGGCGTCCACAGCCAACCGTTTCTTCTGCTCACCGGCTGTACGACTTGCCGCTACGACTTTGCCGTTTGGAGGACCTTATGAACTCTTCTCGCTTTGTCTCTGCGCCCCGTCGCTTGTGCGCCTCTTCTTGTGCTTTTCGCCTTCATTAGTCTGGCTCTGATGGCTTTTCCAGCCCGTGTCGGCTCCTACTTTGCCTCTTCCTTCAGTGGTGGATGTTGGACCTTTGATAACGCTCCTAACGAGTATCCTTCCCCGCAAGCCAATCCCTATGCAGGCGACCATGAAGACGCAATCTTTACCGGTAGTAGCCTGATAGCAGCCTCTACTTGGACGCCCATACAGCGACTGTAACGCCTCCGGTTGGGGAAGGCTCCGCATTAGACGTGAAAGTGATCTTGTCTGTGGGCGTCTATTTACCTGCTTCGGTTGGAAAGGCTCTTGAAGGTCATCGGAGTATGTTCCACTTCGGAACTTCAAGTGGAGCATAAATGGCACTGCCACTATCCCCAGCACGAACAAATGGGCAAACTTCACTTTATAGCAGACAATACTTATTCCCCATGGACGCAGAACTGCGGGAACGCGCCCGTTGAGTGGAAAAAGCTACATTAGGCTCAATGGCGAGGATTTGGAGCAAAGACAGTGCTTTTTTTTCACTGAAAGGAAAACAATGAAAAAGTGGATTTTTGTCGTAACCACTCTTACTATAGTCGGCACCGCAAAGATCGGAGCAGCACAGACTCAACATTCGCCAGACCAGAGAGGTGCAAGCGGCTCCGTCCAACTCCCCTTGACAGCCGCATGGAAGGCTAAATATCGCAAGGCTGGGATGCTTGCTCAGGCGGCTACGGCGGCCATGCAATCAGGCGATTACGCCGAAGCAGAAGCGAATGCGCGAGCGGCTGTAGCGACCGGGTATGATGCAGGGTTCGCTCAAGAGACGCTGGCAGCGTCTCTTGACGCGCAGGGCAAGTCACAAGAGGCTCTTCAAGCATACAAAGTGATAGCTGACGAGGACGACCTTTATCCGCGTAATCTGCTGCCCTATGCTTGGCTTCTTCTCAAGGCGGGCGATTATCGGCAAGCCGCTTTGGCCTACAACAAAGCTCTGCCCCGAATTGCAGATGGGGCTGTAATAGAAAAGCAGGGCGAGTTCTCCCCAAACGTGCCATATCCCACGGAACTCGCCGCCGCCATTCAAGCCGCACTTGGGCTGGAGCTGGACTGGCGCGGCTATCACGGAACCTACAAAGAAGCGATCCAGCAGTCTCAGACTCATTTTCAGAAGGCGCTGGCGCTGGAACCCAACTCGTCTCTTGTGAACTACTACTTCGGCTATGGGTTGAAACGCTTAGGGCGACGGGTGGAAGCGCAGGCGGCGTTCCAAAGGGCGGCGGCGCTGGGGCAGGGCGACGTCAAAGAGGCCGCAGAGAAAGAGCTGCCGGGAACGGAGCGGCCCAAATAACGGTACGCGCTGGAAGATGCAGACGCAGAAACGCCCGGCCTCAAACGAGGCCGGGCGTTTTTGCGTTATGTTGTTGCATGGTGATGCCTAGCGCTGACGCCTCAAATAAGAAGCGGGGATACGCATTTCTTCGCGGTACTTGACCACGGTGCGGCGGGCGACGCTCATGCCGCGCTCAGTCAGCACGTCCACAATGGACTGGTCGCTGAGAGGCGCTTCGGCAGGTTCTTCGGACACGAGCGCGGCAATGGTGCCTTTGACGGTGACGGCGTTCTCAAAGAAAATGTCGAATGAGACAACTTCCTGGGACGGAAGCTGCACATATTTGTACAGCAGGGCGCGGCTGACCGTGGACTCGTGCATTTCTACCATCTTCGCCAGCCGGGTGCGGGTCAAAGGGCGCAGGAAAGCGCGGTTGCCGGTTTCTAAAAATCCCTGCTGGCACTCAATCAGCGCCTGGGTGATTTTCTGGATTGTCCGGCGGCGCTGCTGCAAGTTTTTCAGGAACATGCTGGCCCGCTCCACATACGCCACCACATGCTTTTGATGGTCGGCGGTCAGGCGGACACTGCCGTCACGCGCATTGGAGTTTGTTTGCCCGGTGCGAATACTCTCGTACAACCCGCGATAGTACGGATTGATCTGAAGCGATGTGTTATCAAAACCCAGCACTTCCACCGTGAAGCCGATGCCGCTGCGCCGGATGATGACGTCCGGACGGATGCTCCGGCTCTGACCGTTCTGAGTGTGATCCCACGGAACCCGAAACCCGGCGGCAGGGTTGGGCTTGAGCGTTTGGATGAACGCAATCGCCGCTTCCACGCGCCGCAGTGAGATGCCGAGCCGGCGGGCCAGCACTGCATGCCGGTGCTGAATGAGCGCGTCCCAGTGGTCAGTCAAAATCTGAAGCCCAAGGGGGTCAACGGCGTCTTCGCCGTTTTCTTCCTTCAGGTGGCGGATTTGCAGCAGCAGGCATTCCCGGACATCGCGGGCACCGACGCCCGGCGGATCGCAGTTTTGCAGACGTTCAATTCCCCGCGTGATGAGGCTGCACGGAACTTGCAGCACCGCGCAGGCTTCATCAACGTCAATCTGCAAGTAGCCGCGCTCATCCAGGCTGTCTACCAGATACTCGGCAATGAGTGTTTCTTCCTGACTCTCCGATGTCGCTCGCAGATGCAGAAGAAGCTGATCGCCGAGAGTTGTCTGGGCGCGTGCCAAAAGCAGCGGATCAAACTCGCCGCTGCCTCCGGCTCCGTCCTCGCCGCCGAACTGGCCGAACTCGCTTTCCGCCTGCGCCGCCAGCCGCTCTTCTTCCGGTGTTTCCTCGCCGCGTGCCGCTGAGATCGCCTGCGACTCTGCGAGTGACAGTCCGGAATCGCCGTCATCCAGGCTGCCGGACACTGCGGTGGAGCGGCTGAACGGGCAGTAGGCGCAGGAGCCGATGCGGCTGCCCGGACACAGACGGCAGCTCGCCTCGGCGGAGACTTCGCGGCCCTCATCCAGGCTGTCCAGGGCGGGATTTTCCTGCTGCTCCTGATCAATGATCTGCTGAAGCTCAAGCGTAGAGCATTGCAGCAGGGTATTGGCCTGGATGAGATGCGGCGCAAGTTTTTGGGCCTGAATCTGACGCTGCTGGTTTTCTTGTCGTAGCTGCACAGTGTGAGTTGCCTTTTACGGACGAACCGTTCTTCTGTCTCCATTGTCGGCAGAACGGGCAATCGGGCGCAGGGCAAACCCTTACGCCTCCTTATCTCTTTCCCTCTTTTACTATTCTTACTTTACCCTACTTTTCATAAGCATAATGTGCGGTATATCACACTACACTCCCAGCATATATCACAGCTTTGTCTTGAAATACGCAATGGTATCCTTGAGGCCATCTTCGAGCGCGACGCGCGGCTCCCAGCCCAGCAGGGTGCGAGCTTTAGTAATGTCCGGGCGGCGCTGCTTCGGGTCATCGGCAGTCGGCAGGGGAAGGTAGGTGATTTCGCTCCCGCTGCCGGTGGCTTTGAGTATCTCCTCAGCGAATTGCAGCATCGTCCGCTCCACAGGATTGCCGACATTAATCGGGCCGGACTGATCCGACTGTGACAATTTGTAAATGCCGTCTATTAAATCGGAGACATAGCAGAACGAGCGGGTCTGTTTGCCGTCGCCGAAGATTGTCAGCGGCTCGCCCCGGAGCGACTGCGAGATGAACGCCGGCACGACACGCCCATCTTTAATTCTCATACGAGGTCCGTAGGTGTTGAAAATGCGGACAATTTTGGCGTCCATGCCGAACTTGCGGCGGTAGGCGAAGGTGACTGCTTCCGAGTAGCGCTTGGCTTCATCGTACACGGCGCGGGTTCCGTGGGGATTAACATTGCCAAAGTATTCTTCGGGCTGCGGGTGAACAGACGGGTCGCCGTAAACTTCGGACGTGGACGCGGTCAAAAACTTCGCGCCTTTTTGCCGGGCCAACTCCAGCGTGTTGTGCGTCCCCGCCGAGCCGACCAGCAGCGTTTCCAGCGGCAGCTCCAAGTAGTCCACAGGACTTGCAGGCGACGCGAAATTAAATACATAGTCTACGTCGCCGTCTACGGTGTAGGGCTGAATGATGTCCTGCTGGAGATACTCGAAATTGGAATTGCCGTGCAGATGGGCGATGTTGTCCGTGCTGCCGGTGACCAAATTGTCCACGGCGACCACGGAAAAGCCCTCGGCCAGAAGCCGGTCCGACAGATGCGATCCTAAGAAACCGGCCCCGCCGGTCACCACTGCTCGTGCCATTCGTTCTCCTTGTGATTTTCTTAAAGCTTCTCTCGAAGCTCTTCTTGAAACTGTTGCGGTTGCTAAAGAGCGGCGTTCTGTGTTAAACTCTTGTATGTCCAGCTCTTTTGTGACGCAGACCCGGCTAATGTTTGTGTGCGCTTTCGCGTATACCAGTATACTACACTTATGAGAACAAACCGACGTGCCGTACTCTTTTCCGCCGCACTCTTTTCGGCTGCCGTCTGCGTGCTGGGCACTGGCCTCTCGCTTCCGGCGGCCCCGCCAAAGGACGCGGCGAAAAGCAAAAATGTTCCCCGCAAGGATGCTGGCACGGCACTCAGCGGGGTCACCACCGGCTTCACGGCGGCGCTGCCGGACCCAAAACGGCCTGGCAAGCTGCTCTACGAACTGCGGGCGGCGTCCGGGAACGGCGGCGCAGTAAACGGTCAGATTACTGGAACACTCAATTCGGTTTGGGCGCGGCTGTACCAAAATGGGGTTCCGGCGGCGGTCTTGACCGCGCCTCATGCTTATGGAGGCGACGCCGCCAAGACCGTCACCGTGACTGGCACCGGCGGCGTCGCGGTGAAGTCTCTGACTGAGCCTGGCACCACGCTGAACGCCGATACGCTGGTTTGGTACGCAAGCCAAAGCAAAATTGTCGCGACAGGCCATGTTCTCTACCACAATGCCAAGACTGGTCTAAGGTTGACCGGCCCACAAATGGACGCCGATACTCGCCTGAAAACGATCAGCATTCCGAGAAGCGGCCACGGCACTGGGACATTTTAGAAATCAATAGGAACATGGGTTGCAGAAAATTTGTTTGAAGATTGTCTTGGGCCTCCTGCTGCCGGCGGCGCTTGCGGGCGTCCTTTGGGCGCAAAGCGGCCCGGCAAAGGTTCCTGTCGGCAAAGTGGATCTTACTTTTGACGCGGCAACATATAATCCTGAGCTTCTGCATCTGATGGGCCACGCCAAGATGACCTCGGACAATTATGATCTTTATGCCGCCGACATCAAAGCCTACACGCTGCCCGGCAGCAAAAGCGGAGCGTCGGGTTTGCAGCAGGCCGTCGCCGAAGGGGGCGCGGTTCCCGGTACGCAGGTAATCGCCCATATCCGCCAGCCGCTGCAAAGCGAGGAATTTGACGCTTATTCAGACCGGGCGGTCTACACGCCGGATGCGACCCGCCCAAGCGGGGGCGCGATCAAATTCACCGGCCATGTCAAAGTCATCACAAAATCCGGCTTTCTCGCCGAGCCTTCGCTTTCGACGTTTGAGACCGCCACGGTGCTGCTGGGCGCAGGACCGGATTACCCGAAAATCGACACCGGCCCCGGCCATATCACCTTAACGCCGGCGCAGTAACAAAGGAAGGCCGCTGAGAGAAAGTCGTGGGTATGAAACCCACGGCTTTCACACCTACGCGGCCTCCGCACTTGCCGCGCTTTCGAGAATAAACTTATGCCAATTTTACGGGCCGAAGGGCTGCAAAAAACTTACAAAAGCCGCAAAGTCGTCAACGGCGTCTCCGTGACAATCGCGCCGGGGGAGATTGTCGGGCTGCTGGGGCCGAACGGCGCAGGCAAGACGACTTCGTTTTACATGATGGTCGGCCTAGTCAAGCCCGACGGCGGGCGGGTGCTTTTAGATGACAAAGACATCACGCGCCTGCCGATGTATAAACGCGCTCAGGAAGGCATCGGCTACTTAGCCCAAGAGCCGAGCGCGTTCCGGGGGCTGACCGCCGAGCAGAACATCATGCTGATTTTAGAGATGCTGCCGCTGACCAAATCGGAGCGCAAAGAGCGTCTGGAAGACCTGCTTCAAAGCCTGGACATGACCTCAAAGCGCACCCTTCTTGCGGCCCGCTTGTCCGGCGGCGAGCGGCGGCGCATTGAAATTGCGCGGGTACTTGCGACCCGGCCTGCGTTTATCCTGCTGGATGAGCCGTTTACAGGTGTAGACCCGATTGCGATTGACGACTTGCAGATCATCATTCGAGACTTAAAGCAGCGTGGCATCGGCATTTTGATTACGGACCACAATGTCCAAAAGCTGCTGGAAATCACGGACCGCGCTTACATTTTGTCGGAAGGCGAGGTCAAAACATCGGGAACCTCCGACGAGCTGATTTTAGACCCTATCGCGCAGAAATACTATCTGGGCCAAAATACTACCCTTGCCCTGCGGCGCGGGCCGGGAGGCACGCTGACGCTATGAGTGCTTTTGCCAATACCCTGCGTCTGAAGCTGGTGGACCGGCTGATTTTGAACGATTTAATTCCCAAGCTTCTGCTGGGGATCGGCTTATTTTCGACCTTGTTTTTTGTCGCGGGTCCGCTGATTGCGGCTACCCGGTTCCTCAAGTCGGGAATATCAAGTCTGGTCGTGCTGGAGTTTATGGGCTGGGACTTTGCCGGGTTCATCTCACTGACCCTGCCGCTGGCAATGCTGGTGGCAGCACTGCTAGGCTTTGAGCGTTTGTCACGGGATAGTGAGGCAGTCGCGCTCTTTGCGGGCGGCATCCGGTTCCAGCGCATAATCGCGCCGGTAGCCGCGCTGAGTCTGCTGGTCAGTGTGGTCGGCTATGAGTTTAACGACCGGGTGGCACCTTACGCGAACCAAAAGGTTGCCGATATCAAAGAACATTATGAAAAGTATCTTGGCGAGTCCAATAAGCCGAACGATTTTGCCAGCACTGTTGACGGTCATTTAATTACTGTGCATATTGAGCGCGGCTTCGATGTACGGGCGAAGGCCATGCGTCAGGTGACCATCACTGTATACGATCCAGATGGAACACCTAGCACGCTGCTGTATGCACAACGGGCACAAGCGCATGGCACAAACTTTAAGGCTTGGACTCTAATTAATGGAACTCAGGCTGTCTTGAAGTCTCCCGGTGGGGTTGCCACATTCAAGCGGATGG
The DNA here is from genome assembly GCA_964243345.1 of uncultured Armatimonadales bacterium. Classification (GTDB taxonomy): domain Bacteria; phylum Armatimonadota; class Armatimonadia; order Armatimonadales; family Capsulimonadaceae; genus JANXMY01. Next base: position 21,675 of record CAXTER010000029.1, on the reverse strand, counting down.
AGACAACTGATTTAAACGTGACGCCAGATGATGTCGCGTTTTTGCAGCGCGACCCGGAAACCCTGAACTTCAGTGATTTGCAGCGACAGATCAACCGGCTGAAAGCGGAAGGCGGCAAGCGCGACGACATTTTGAACGCTGAAGTCAGCCTCTGGTTCAAAACATCCCTGCCGTTTAGCTGTTTAATCTTTGGCCTGGTTGGAGCGCCGCTGGGGATGCGCTCGCCGCGCTCTGCTAAAATTCCAGGGGCAGTTTGGACGGTGCCGATCATGCTGGGTTACTATGTTATTTATATGACCATGAGTAACATCGCCCAGGGGGGTGGGGTTCCGCCAGTGCTTGCGGCCTGGCTGCCGAATATTTTGGGACTGATAATCGCATCAACTTTGATTTGGAAGACGGCAAAATAAGATAAAGAATTAGGATAACAGAATTAGGATAAGATGGGAGCGATTGTTTTTTTTGGGTTCATTTTGTTTGTCATGGGCGGCGTCACAGCCTACATGGGCGACCGCTTGGGCAGCTACATCGGGAAAAAGCGGCATTCTACGTTTGGACTGCGCCCCCGCCACACGGCTATGCTCTGGACCGTCGTGTCCGGCGGCGTGATTGCCGTTGGAACGCTATTGCTGTTTGTGGGCCTTAACGACACGTTCAAGACTGCGCTCATTCGCGGCCCGCAGCTTTTGGAGGCAAACAGCGATTTGGCGGACCGCAATCAAACGCTGCTCCGGCGGAACACCGCAGAAGCGCGTCAAGCGGACGCCGACGAAAAACTCGCCCATGACGCGCAGGCAAAGGCCGCCGATGCCCAAAGAGCGCTTGCGGCAGCGTCCGGCCAGCTTAATGAAACAAAAGCGGTTCTGACCCGAAGCCGGCTCGTACTGGCCCAAAGCCGAAGGGTGCTGGTCCAGCGGCAGGCGGCTTTGGCGTCGGCCCGTCTCAATCTTCTGGCAGCCCAGCACGGCCTCGGCAGCACGCGGCTTAACCTGAAAGCCGCCCAGGCGCAGGTTCGCGTGGCCCGCGCCGGAGTGCGGGACGCCAAGCGTCAGGCGCAGGCCGCCGGAAACGAAGTGGTGAAAGCCAGCCGAGATATGCTGTCACTAGGTATCCAGCAGGACACGCTGCTCAAGCAGAACACGCGGCTGATTAGCCAAAACAAGGCGCAGGAAAACCTGCTGCAAGCCTCACAGGGCAAGGCGCTGATCTTTCGGCGCGAGGAAGAGCTGGGACGCACGATTGTTTCCGCCCGGCAGCAGCCGGAAGCGCTGCGGCGTGAGCTGTCCATGTTTCTGGACCAGGTGGAGCAGACCGCCCGGCAGCGCGGCGCGGGCGGCCCGGATGCCGGCCCGGCGATCATTATTCCCGCGCTTGGCGAAGCGTCTACCAACACTGCCGCAGCCCGCGCGGCGGCGCTGGATGCGCTTTCCGAGAACATCGCCGCTGAGGGCGGCTTTCTGCCCAGCATTGTCGTGGTTGCCGATGCCCGCTATAACACGTTTCGGGATGAGCCGGTGAAGCTGGACCTGCGCCCTTACGGCAACATTCTGGTGTTCAGCAAAGGCGCAGTAATCGCCCGCGGCACGGTAGACGGCAGCCAGCCGGAAGATGTAATCTTGAAGCAGCTCCAGCTATTCCTTACCGAGCAGGTTCGCCCGACGGCGCTGGAGCGAGGCATTATCCCCGTGCATGATCCGCAGTCGGGAGCGCCTCTGGTCGGTCAGCCAATCAAGACCGAAGACTGGGTAAGCTTAGTCAAGCAAATCCAGCAGGCGGGTTCCAGTGCTAAGATTGCGGCCTCGGCAGCGCAGGACACCTACAGCGGCGATCTGCTGCATTTGGATTTTCATGTCAGTGGAAGCTGAGAGAAGAGTGAAGACCTGCCACCTTGTTTCCTCGTTCCTCGGTCACAGGGTCCTCCCTAAAGGGAGGATGAGGAGTGTCAACGCAGACGGCGGCTTTCTGCTCTTTGGCTTCTTATTCTTAATCCTCCCTTTAGGGAGGACCCTGTGACCGAGGAACGAGAGAACAAGGTGGTAGGTCTCACCCTCCTTGCCATTGACCCTGGACGTGCCAAATGCGGTCTGGCCGTCGTGCGCGGGCCGCAAGAGGCTGGCGCGGCTCCGGTATGCCTGGAGCGGCAGGTAGTGGAAACAGAGCGGCTGACACTGGCGGCGGGCGAGATTCTGCGTCGGCGGCCTGAGATCGCGCGGTTCCTGCTCGGCAATGCGACCCACAGCGCGACCTTGCGAAAAGCACTGGCGAACGCCTTTCCGCAAATTCCCCTAGAAGTAGTCAACGAATTCAATACGTCGGTACGCGCACGGGCAAGGTATGTTCAGGAAAACCCCGCACCCGGCTGGCGTCGCCTCCTGCCGCCGGGGATGCGCTCGCCGGAAGTTCCCTACGACGATTACGCCGCGCTTTTGCTGGCGGAAGACTATTTCGCCGGGTAACCAAACATCTTCCCCAGCAAAAATGATTATTTTCTGAATTTTTTGGATAAAAGAGCGTAACTTTTGAAACAAACCGCCAAAGCGGTTGTCACAGGAGTTGGGAGCAGCCCCATGCTGCACTCCCTCGCCGCTCTCCCAATGATGGTGAAGCGGCACGCATCCGGCAAGGCCCAAATCGCACAACAAGCGGAACCTTCCGCGCCCAGCAGCACCGCGACACGCGAGGCGGCAGGCAAAAGCTTTAGACCTTCAAGGCAACATGGATACTTGGGGGAACCGAGCGGACGCATGCAGTCAGCCTATCGCGCTCTGCCGCAAAGCGCACAGGCTTTTGCTTGGCGACAAGGCAGTATGCCGAGATGCACGACACTCTGCAGGAAATATTCTGTAAGGAGAAACGCTCTTATGAAGAAGTCTTTAGTGCTTCTCGCCGCCGCCGGACTGGCCTTTATCGGCCTGCCCACCGTGTCCCACGCGCAGGCCAGCGGCCCGTTCGCTGACGTTCCCACCGATCACTGGGCCTACCAGTCGGTGGACACCCTCCAGAAAGCCGGCATCGTGATCGGCTATCCCGACGGCACCTATGGTGGCCGCCGCCCGATGACCCGCTACGAGTTCGCTGTTGCAATTGCTCGTCTGCTGGCCCAGATGAACAAGCCCGCTGCGCCATTTGATCCCAGCGGCCTCGAAGCCCAAATTCAGGGCAACACCGCCGCGATCCAGGCCCTTCAGGCCCTTGTCAGCGGTTTCCAGGCAGAGCTGACACGCCTCGGCGTGGATGTCGCCGCCAACACGGCGCGTCTTGACGCGCTGGAAGCGCGGGTCAGCCGCGACGAAGGCATTCTGGGCGCGGTCAAGAACGAGCAGGACCGCCTCAAAATCACCGGTGACTTCAATGTCATCGCGGAGGCTGATGCATCCCGCCGCCGCAACGGCAGCAACTACCTGCCGTTCCTGGACCAGAACGGTGTCTATCAGGGCACCACCGGCACTCAGAACCGCCTGCTGCAATCCTCGGATGTTTACGAAGACATCCTGCTGCACCTCAAAGGCAAGCTGAACGACACCACGACCGCAAATGTGGACCTGGACTTCGGCAACTACCTGAGCCAAGTCGGCAACACCGCGGCATTCCCCGGCTACTCCGCCGGCGGCGTGGCCCCGTCCGAGCTGCGTCCTGGCCTGCTGACCGCCGGCAACGAATATGCGAATGTTTACAAAGCTTACGTTGATGCCGCGGTCAAGCTTGGACCTTTGGGCGGCGGCGAGCTGCTGATCGGGCGCTTCGGCAACCAGTACACCAAGTACACGCTGAGGCAGGTAGATGCCGACATCTATACCAACTTGACTCAGACTGACTCTGGTGATATCATCGGCGACGGCGCTTCGATCAACCTGAAGGCTGGCCCCGCGCATGTCAATGCGTTCGCCGTCAAGATGAGCGCCGACCAGTTCTCGCAGCCTTACGGCGGCTCCTCCGGCACGGTACTGACCACGGTCAACGCTGGCAACCCATTCACGACCGGCAACGTCTACCAGACCTTGACCGGCGGTAATCCGCAGACTCGTCCCGCCGGCCTGATCGCCGCGAACCATGCTGCTGCCCTGGATCAGGGCTACGGCGTCCGGGCGACCTTCGGTGCGCCGGAAGCGGCCACGCTTGGCTTCACGCTGGAGCAGTTCGGCCTGACCAACAATGGCCTGAACGGTCTGGGTGCAAACGATGGCCTGAACGATCCCAACTCCAACGGCGGCAACGCGCAGTACAACCGCCTGACTGTTTACGGTGCGGACTTCAACGGCGCTCTGCCGTTCGGCCTGCCCGGCATCAAAAAGGGTGGCCTGCTGATTGACGCTTCCTACACGGTGTCCGCGCAAGGCTTCAACGAAGGCTTCAACAACGCCGGCAACGGTTTCCGCTACTCGTCCACGGATGATCAGATCGGGGCGACTTTTGGCGGCCTGACCTTGAAGGGCGGCTACCAGTATATTGGGCCGCAGTTCTCCGCACCGGGCTACTGGGGCCGTGTCGGTGCCTGGACCAACCCAACCAACGTGCGCGGCCCGGTCGTGTCGGCGAAGTTCGCCTTCACACCCAAGTTGAGCTTCCTGGCTGACTACGAGAGCTACAAAGCGGCTTACGGCCAGAACTCTGACGGCACTTTGGAGAACTCGCCGCTCCAGCAGGGCGACCACCTGTACCACTACCAGGTCGGCTTCAACTACGGCCTGAGCAGCGCCTACGGCTTGGACCTTGGATACGAAGACGTTCTGTACAGCCTGAACAACAGCGCCGGCACACTTGCGGCGGCGGGACGCCCGCACGAGAGCTATGTCAACATTGGCATCGGCCACTCGATCAGCACGACGGCCAGCATCAAGCTGCTCTACCAGATCGTGCACTATGATGACAAAGGCACCGGCTTCGATCCTACCGCCGGCGGCGGCAAGGAAGATGGCGGCGTCGCAGTCGGCCAGTTCCAGCTTAAGTTCTAAGCGCTTCTTGCTCCCGCAATGCTTTGGCCCTTCTTTCTGTGTAGCGAGAAGAGCCGGGCAGTGCGAAACCCCCAGGGCATTTGCCCTGGGGGTTTTCTTTTTGCCGCAGTTCAACCTGAGTTCAACCTCTGTTTACAAGGGCAGCCGTGCCGGGTCATCGATTGTCAGGATCGTGCCGCTTGTGTAGGAAGAGCGCGGAGATGCCAGGAAAACGACAGCATTTGCGATTTCCTCCGCCGTCGCGGCACGGCCAAATGCCATTGTGCTGTAAAAATCCTGCCAGTGTGACTCGTCATCTAATTCGCGTTTGGCCTTTGACCGCAGGAGCATTTCAATCCGCTCTGTCGCGACCGGGCCAGGGTTCACTCCCACTACCCGAACGCCGTCGCGGGGTGATGCTGAACCGAGACCGCGCGTGAAGGCCATCAGCGCCGCGTTTCCGCTGCTGCCAGCAATATAATTCGGTTCGGCACGTTCCCCGGAAGACCCAATCACATTAACAACAACGCCGCGCCTTTCCTGCAGCATTGGGTACAGTCGGCGTGTTAAGTGGATGTAGCCGAAAACCTTTAAGTTCCATGCCTGACGCCAGCGGTCGTCACCAACTTCCAGCAGGCCGCCGGCGGGAATTGATCCGGCATTGTTGACCAAGATGTCTATTGTGCCTGCCTCAGCCACAGTCTTTGCAATGCCTGCCTCTTCCGCCAAGTCCACTGCAATCGCCGTGACGGAGACGCCGAAGCGTTCTTTTAGGGAAGCGGCTGCTTCTTGAAGCCTGCCTTCATCGCGTGCGATAAGAACGAGGTCACAGCCTTCTTCGGCAAAAAGCGATGCCGCGGCAAAGCCGATGCCTAAAGACGCTCCGGTCACCAAAACGCGCTTTCCGGCAAGATGCAAATCCATAAATTAACCCGTTCTGCTGCTTTGGAGGCTGTGAGCATTGCGCCACTGCCAGCACAAGTCTTGGGCGGCTTCGGGCCAGCCGGGGAACTCAAACGTGAAGCCGTCTTGGAGCAGGCGGGTGGGGATAACGCGGCGGCTTTTCAGCACTAGCTCGGTCTCGGTTTGCAGGAGCCTGGTTCCAATTTCCAGCATCCATTCTGTCGCAGGCAAGCCGAGTGGCGTTCCCCAAGCCTGACGCAAAACCCGCATAAAGTCGGCGTTCGGCAGCGGGTTTGGGGACGACAAATTCACTGCGCCGCTTAGATGCTCGTGCGTCATGATCCAGTAAAGCGCCTGAACGAAATCTGCGCCATGTATCCACGACAGAAACTGCCGCCCGTTCCCCTCCGTGCCGCCGAGGCCATGCCGAACGAGGCCCAGCAGAACGTCAAAAACGCCGCCGGGATCCGGGTCCATCACCATCGCCGACCGCAGCTTGACTTTGCGCGTGCGCGGCGTGTCCGCGTCATCTACGGCCTGCTCCCAAGATTTGGCAACATCAATGCTGAAACGCCAGGTGTCCGGCACGTCCGGCTCCGCGCCGCCCAAAATCCCCGACAGCTCATCGTTCGGCGCATCATAACGATGCGCGTAAATGGTCGCGGTGCTTGCCTGAAGCCAGACGGATGGCGGACGAGAAGCTCGCGCAATGGCCTCGCCGACAACGCGCGTGGAAAGAACCCGCGAGTCTTTAATCAAACGCCGGTTTTCCGGTGTGTACCGGCAGTTGACGCTGCGCCCGGCTAGGTTAATCACGGCATCCGCGCCGTCTATCTCGCCCGCCCAGTCGCCAAGCGTCTGTGCATCCCACAGCACCACGCGCCAGGGAGCGGTGTACGGCTTGCGGCTCAACACGACAACGTCATGTCCACCTTGCTGAAACGCCCGCGCCAGCAGCGTTCCCACCTGCCCGCTGCCGCCCGGCAACACAATTTTCATGGCTGCTCCTATCCAGGAAAAGAGGCACCGGCACTTCCAGTGCCGGTGCCAATGAACTTTATCCTATACTACGGAACTGTGACATTCACCGTCTGCACGGCTTTGTTGCCGGCTTGGTCAAGCGCCTGCACTTCAATCTTGTGCGGGCCGGGTGAAAGCGTGGTCAGGGTGAGTGTGAACGGTTCACGGGTCGAGTCAAACAGGCCGTCATCAGCGGACGCGGCGACTGGGTCGCCGTCGTCTACAGTCGCCTGTACGGCCTGAACGAACGCTATGTTGGTTTGGGCGGTTCCGTGCAAAGAAATGCTTTTGTCCGCACTCACCTCTGGCGTTCCAACAGAGAGTGTCAGAGCTGTGTTGGCAACCAAGAAGGGCGCGGAAACGGCTTTGGCAGTGAGCGCTCCGACGGGGTTGCTCGGCTTGTCACTGGCGACGACTTCGATTTGATACAGGCCGTCGGGAAGCGTAGTCGTGTCCCAGGAGTAGGATGTTTCTTTAAGGTCCACAGCAGACTTGGGCGTCTTGGACGTGGCGCTTGCCGCTGCGTTGGCGGCAATCTGCGCTTTAATCTGGGCCTGAACACTCGCGGGGACATTTTTCAGCGCGGCGTCTGTCACTGCCAGGGCTTGCGAAGCGGAAACGGTTTTGGTTTGGGCCGTCATCTGCGTATTGGCCGTGATTGGGTGCCAGGTCTTGCCGCTGTCGGCAGAGTAGGAGACGGTGTAGGAAAGCGTGTCCTTGTCCGGGTCGGACGCGGTCCAGTGCAGGTCGGCGGTCTTGGAAACCGCATCCCCAGCGGCGGGCTTAGACAAGCTAACCGTCGGAGCCTGGTTGCGCGGCAGGTAATAAACGCTGACGCCGCTTAATTTCGGCGCGTCCGTGGTGTCGGCTCCCGAAAAGAGCGCCTGGTACTGCAAAAAGCGGGCTGGGGGCGATGTCACGGTTTCGCCAGTGCTTTGGGTGTAGGGCGCAGACCAGGCGCTCCACGACAAGTCGGGGCGCGGAACATCGCCGGAGCGGGTTTCCAGTGTGATGGTGCTGCCGGCGGGCGTATCGGCGTGCCAGGCCAGCGTTCCCCACTGAGCGCGTCTGCCGGCATCATGGACGGTGCTTTGGAAGAAGCCTTGCGGGGCCGCGCCGCCGGAGGCGCCAATCTTGTAGACGCTGCCGACGTTTGCGGTCCCGGCATAAATCGCAGAAGTTGCCGGGTCAAGCGCAAGCGAGATAAACTGCTGGTCGGCCTGCGCCCCGTAGGATTGGACGCTGTTATCCGAACTAATCTTGTAAACCGTGCTGCCGGCGGCGGCATACACGGCATCCGTGCTGCTTGTTCTGAGGCTGGTAATGCCGGTGCTGGGCAGCCCCGCCAGGCGCTTCGCCGTGCCGTCCGGCGCAATCCGGTAGACGCTGCCCGGCCCAGAGGTTCCCGCGTAAACATTGCCCTCGGAATCCGTCGTCAGCGCCGTAATGTTCGGCTCCGAAGCGTCATAGAGAACACTTGCGCTGCCTTGCGGCGTGATTTTGTAAACGATGCCATCCGGCGCAGACCCGGCGTAGAGCGTGCCGTCTTTGCCGACTGACAGCGACAAGATGTTGGCTTCCGGCGAGGTGAAAAGTGGCGTGTCCGTGCCGATCTTGTAAATGCGGCCCGTGCCGCCGCCGGTGGCGACATAGACTACGCTGTTAGCTTGGGTCAGTGCCGTAATGTATTTCTCTTTGGCCGTAAAGGCTTTGGAGCCTTTGCCGTCGGGCGTGACGCGAAAAACGATGCCGTTTGGGGCCGTGCCAACGTACAGATTGCTCGCATCATCCATGCACAACGCTGTGGCTTCCAGTTCGCCGGTCTTGAAGAACGGAGTGACTTTGCCGGACGAGTCCATTTTGTAGACCGTGCCGCCGTCGCCGGTGGCGAGGTAGGCGCTGCCGTGGCCGTCAGGCTGGATGGCCCATACGTAGTTCTCGGTGGTGTCGGCGACTTTTGCCAGCGACGGCGACAGGCTGACCGTGCCGAGGCTGGAGATGGCGACGTTTTGGAGCAGCCCCGCCGAGAAATCGGCTTGCGTAGCCTGCCGCCAGACCGATGGCAGGCGTCCAACTGGCTTCACGGCAGGCGCGGCTGAGTCATCGCTGCTGCTGCTGGTGCTGCTGTCGGGCGCGGTGCCTGCTGCCGCAGTGTCGGCGAAAGGTTTCGTGGGCGCGGAGGCAGGCGCGGCAGGTGCCTTGGTGACTGTGCTGGTGGCAAGCGCCAGGTTCTCAAAGGCCAAGCTGCTGAACGCCATGCTGTCGCTGTCATCGGCGGACAGTGGAACAGACGCGGAGGCGGAACTCGCCGGCGGACTGCCGGCGGCAGGCGCGGGTGCGGCTGGGGGCGCGGCGGAATGCGATTCGTCGGACAGGTCCTTGCGCTGGACCGTGATGTTCAGGGTCTGGCTGCCGGAAACCAAATACGGCACGGTCTCGGTTGTCTTGACTTCGTCGCGGACAGAGTGGTAGCCAGTCGTGCGTGGGGACTGCATGACGCTCGACAGCGTCGGCGGCAGGCCGGACAGCTTTTGGCCTTTGACGGAAACGGCATAAGTCGGCAGGGACAAATGGGCGACAAGCTGGTTGTTCTCCGGCTTGTCCTCAAACTGCGTCACAAGCTGCTTGATGTTGACTGCCGGGCCGGATGGGGACGGGGCCGGCTGCCCGCCGCCGAACAGGGCCGCCAGCAGGCTGAGGCCGCCGCCTTCGCTGTCCGCACCGCCCTGCACCGAAAGCGGCAAAGTGCCGTCGGGCGTGGACTGCGGGATTTTGACGGACACGAACTGGGTGTACAGCGGCTGTTTGTAAGGCTTCAGTACGACGCCGACATTCACGGTGTCGCCGGGTGCGTATTTGGACTGGTTGACAAACAAATGGTCAATCTCGGCGGTATCGTGCCGGTCCCGGATCGTCACGGTCATAGCAACGCTTTTGACTGCAATTGGATAAAATGGGTTTGCCGACAGCAGACCCATCAGGCTGGAAAGGTCGCCGGTCGCCGCCTGGTCAATGGACAGGGGATCGTAATAGGTGTTGGTGCGCTTGACGTGGCCGATTTCTTCGGCGTCTACATCCATAGAAACGGTTGCCATGGAGTCGCCCGGATCGCCGTGGATTTGGGCAATGGCCGCGCCTGCGATGGAGGGAATGAACCGGCCTGTCAGCAGGGGGTGGTTAATGACCCGGACATGAAACACTTTATTGCGATGAATGGACTCATCGTTGACGGTAATAGTCATCGGAATCATCTGCGGCATGGGGCCAATGACGCCGCCGACGGAGAATGGCCGGTCCTGAAAGATGCGTCCAACGGTCTTGATCGGCGAACCGAGCTTAAACGATGTCTGGTAGGACGGGTAAACGTCTACAACATAAGCGGTTGTGAGCGCCGCGTCAATCGGCCCCAAGTTCTGGAATGGGTGTCCGAACAGCAAAAGCCGGTTGCCGTCCCGGTATGTCACTGTGCCGGTGGCGTTGGCATCAAAATCGCCCTGCACCAGCGCGACCCCAACCGCCGAGCCGGGCTGAAGGGTGGCATTCGCCGCCAGCGGGTTCGTGTCCACGTCATCGCCCATGCCGCCCCCGGCCATGACATGAAAGTGGAACGGCGCAAGCGCCGTCCCTAAGCGGGACAAGCTCTGGGCGTCCATGCCGCTGACAGTCAGCGGCATTACGTCTTGAAAACTCGCAGCGTCAAGCTGCGTGCCGGCGCTGTCCAGCTTTGTGGCGGAAGCCGGCGCGGCGCTCATGGTCGGGATATGCGCCGGCAGATCGGGACTCCACGCATCAAACATGTCTTCAATCGGGGTCGCGAACCCGACCGGGTCTTTGCCGAACTGCTGGCCCAGCGAAATGGCTCCGACCAACCGATTGTTGATATAAATCGGGCTGCCGCTCATGCCTTCAGCAATGCCGAGGCCGCGCGTCACCGGCGGGCCGCTTGTCGCCCGGAACATGATGTAATCTTTGCCTTCGTTGAACTTCGCGACGACGCCAAGTATCTCAATGCCGAACTTTTCAATCTTCGTGCCTTTGAAGACGGACAGCGCATAGCCGTGCATTCCAGGCCGCAGCTCACTGACGTGCATGAACTTCTTCGAGTCCCATTTGAGTTGCTGGCTCGATGCGGGATGGGAGATTGGCACGGGCGGCCGAGCTTCGGTTGGGGACGCGGCAGCAAGCGCGGCGAGAGCGGCGCTGAGAGCAATGCGGTGAATGCGTGGAATCATAGAGGAAGGACTTTCGTACTGGACTCGATATTGTAATAAGGCCCGGCCTTAAAAGGCCGGGCTAACAGAGTGCAAAGCCACTCTGGGGCCAAATGCTAGTCGCCGGAAGCTAATCTTCAAGCCCGGAGGGCTTTTGCACCCTGTTAGCCCGGCCTTTTAAGGCCGGGTATCTATTCTAACTACGCCGGTTTCGCGTAAACTTGTTCCGGGTCAAACTGCGGCTCAGTCACGGTTCGCCATTCGGGCGCGTCTTCCGCCGCTGCTTCCCGGTAATAGCAGGTTGGGTGGCCGGTGTGGCAGGTTGCGCCGATGGGACGCGCCAGCACTAAAAGCGAGTCGTCGTTGCAGTTGACGCGCAAAGCGACGAAGTTCAACGTGTTGCCGCTGGTTTCACCTTTGGTCCACAGCGTCTGCCGGGAGCGGGTCCAAAATGTCACCAGGCCGGAGCGCAGCGTCTTTTGGAGCGCATCTCTGTTCATAAAGCCCAGCATCAGAACATCTTTCGTGTCGGCGTCCTGCACAATTGCCGGGACCAGGCCGTCTTCGGCTTTGTCCCAGCGAATTTGGTCAATAATAAAAGTCATAGGTTAAGAAGCCAGCCCTTTTAGCTCACAATGAAAGGCGAACACGCTAACAAGACGAACACAAGGTTCGCCCCTACGGGATTAGGATGTAAGGCGCGAACCTTGTGTTCGCCCTCCTCCACTAAATCCAGTGCCGCACCAGAGCCGTAATGCCGAGGGCGGCAAAGGCCAGCAGCGGAGCGCAGCCGGTGCCGGGCGCAAACGCAAGCTGACCTTTGACATCGTGGCGGGGGTTGACGGCGGGCGGCGTTTCGGAATAATCCGGGGCGGCAATCGAGTATCGTTCCGGGGCGCGGGAGCCGCGCCATACATACAGGCCCGCGCCGGACGAGCTTGGCGGATAATTTGAGGTCATCTGGAACAGCATTTCGCCGTCGCCGGCGGCGATGCGTCCGCCTTCCCAGCGCAGCCAGCTTGCGCCGGAAGCGTCAGTGAACCAGCGGATCGCCGCCCAGCCCGGCGGGGTCATTTCGTTGGTGACGGCTTCCGGGTACTTGATCTGCGGGGCCGCGCCGCTGAAATGGTACGGGCCGATGTCCAGCCGTGTGATGCCCGGCCCGTTCAATTCTTCGGCAATCTGAAGCTGATACAAAAAACCGGTCACGACCTGCTGCGTCTCGACATACGGCGCGGTAATCATCGCCATTTTCTGATCGGCCCTCCGGGTATACTGGGGTGAGTTTCATGGAGAAAACTGGTGCTATTGTACCAGATTAAGGACAGTTTGCCGCTTAAGGCGTTAGAAATGGACAAGAAACATGGCGGAAACAGCACTGACGGGGAAAACCGCACTGATTACCGGAGCCGGCAGCGGCATCGGACGCGAAGTGGCGCTGGAGCTGGCCCGGCGCGGAGTCAGCGTCGCACTGGCCGGGCGGACAGAATCGAAGCTGACGGAAACCGCGGCACAGATCGGTTATGAGGGCGGCGATGCCGTCACGATCACAGCGGATGTGACCGATCCCGCGCAGGTTGAGAAACTTGTTGTAGAAACGACGCGGGCGTTTGACGGGCTGGACATTCTTATTAACAGCGCAGGCGTGGGTTTGATCAAGCCGCTGGAAACCACCACGGCGGCCGACATGGGCCGGCTTTTGGACATTAACGTCAAGGGTCTGATGCTGACCACTCAGGCCGCTCTGCGCCCGATGATCGCCGGGGGCAAGGGCGGCCATATTGTCAACATCGCCGGCATCCTCGGCAAAGCCGCCATGGCGAACGCCAGTGTCTACTGCGCGTCCAAGTATGCCGTTACGGGATTCTCCAAAGCCTTGCAGCTGGAAGTCAGCCGCAAGCACAACATCAAAGTCTCGCTGATGTATCTGGGCGGCGTAGACAGCCCGTTTTGGGACAATATAGACATGAAAGTCCAGCGCGACAAGATGCTGACCATTGCCGACGCCGCAGGCGCGATCATCACGGTTCTGACCCAGCCCGCGCACTTAGTGTTAGGCGAGTTCACGCTTCAGCCCGAAAGCCATCAGTTATAGGAAAATATAGGAAAAATCTCGCCCCCCCCCCGCCGCACTGGCTCCGCGCCGGGGAACCAGTGCGGCCACGCTTTACTGAGGCTCGCCCTGCGCGGCGTTTGAGACAGCTTCCCATGCTTCCCAGGTGGCAATGCGATCAGCATAGGCGGCACGGGCGAGCGGCAGGTTCTTGTCGCCGAGAATAAATCGCAGCGGCGGCTGCTCGGCATCCACCATCGCGAGGATAGCTTCGGCGGTCGCCGCCGGGCTGCCTTTCTCCGAACCCGACAGGCGTGCGATCATCTGCTGCCGCAGTCCGGCGTAAGCATCCATGCCCGGTGCCATCTTCAGGGATGCGGGGGTGCCGAACTCCGTGGCATATGCGCCCGGCTCAATCAAGGTAACTTTAATGCCGAAGGGCTTGACCTCTGCCGCGAGGCTTTCGTGGAGCGCTTCCACAGCCCATTTGGAGGCGCAGTAAAAGCCGATGAGCGGCACGGCGATGATGCCCAGGGTGCTGGAGACGCCAACAATATGTCCGCTGCCCTGCCGGCGCAGCAAGGGCAGGGCGGCTTGAATGACCCGGAGCGTGCCGAAGTAGTTCGCGTCAAACACGGCGCGGACATCGGCCTCGCTCGCTTCTTCCACCGTGCCGACGAGAGAATAGCCGGCATTATTTAACACAATGTCCAGCCTGCCGAAGTGGTCGTGCGCTTGCTGAACAGTGCGTTTCACCTGCTCGGCATTGGTGACGTCAAGCGCTAAAGGCAGCACAGCGTCGCCGAAGCGCTCTGAGAGATCAGCGACGCTTGCCAGTTCGCGGGCGGTTGCGGCGACCTTGTCACCCCGCTCAAGTGCGGCTTCGGCCCAGATGCGCCCGAAGCCGCGGGACGCGCCGGTAATAAACCAAACTTTGCTGTTCATGTGATTCTCCTCCGAGTATGGTACTATTGAGGCCACTCGGACGCAGTGTACCTGCATAATTGAACACTGTCAAGATAAATATGAACGCTGTATAGATAAATGAGAAATATACTTGAAAAAAGAGCGACTTATCATCACGGCGACCTGCATGCAGCTTTAATTCAAGCCGCCGATGACATTATCGCCGAAGGGGGCATTGAAGCCTTCTCGCTTCGCGCCGCCGCCCAGCGTGCAGGCGTGTCTCCAGGCGCTCCGGCGCATCATTTTGGAAGCGCGAAAGGTCTTCTCACTGAGGTTGCATTTTTGGCGTTTGAGAGGGTAAGTCAGTACATTGAGGAGGCCGGACACTCCGGCGACGCTGTGGCGGATGTACGCGCACTGACCCTTGCGTTTGTTTCCTTTGCTTTAGATCATCCCGGACACTTCCGGCTGATGTTCCGGAGCGATTTGGTCAACCGAGATGATCCACGCTATCCTGAGATCAGCATCAAGCCGGGGATCAGGCTGAGTCGGGCTATCGCCGCTTATCACGGCAAATCCGAGGCGGACCTAAATCGGTTCGAGGATGCCGCCGACATCTTTGCCGCGATGGCTACGCTGCACGGCCTCGCGCACCTAGTTCTTGAGGGAAAGGCGGCCCATTTTTTTCAGGACGCGACTTCTCAGGACTTCGCAGAAAAAGAGCTGCCTAAAGTGATTGAGCATCTGTACCCGGACCACAGACTTTACCACAGGCTTTAAGCCATGACAGAGGTGCAGACTTGATCCTAGCCCGGCTGGCCTTCAGTGCTGTCTTCGTCAGAGCCTTGTGGACAGCCTCGCCGGCAAAAGGCGGCTGTTCTGAGAGGGAAAGGCAGTCCTGATAAAAGGGTTCTCTTGACTTTCCGCCATGCCGTCTGCTATAATCGCGGGTAGTCTGAACTCTAACAGTGAGACAAATACACCTAAACCCGCAAGTCGCACCGCCGTTAATTCTTCCAGTCTTGGCTTAACTGGCGGTGAGGACCCTAACGAGAGGATTTCACCATGGCTTACGGTTCATCCGGGGGCGGCCCGCGTGGCGCTCGTCCCGGCGGCCCCGGCGGGCCTGCCGGCCGGCCCAAACGCACCGGCGGCTTCAAGCGCCGCAAGGTCAGCTCGCTGACCATCAACAAAATCAAGACGGTTGACTACAAAAATGTCACCCTGCTTCGCACCTTCACCGACGACCGGGGCAAGATCGTTCCCCGCCGCCGCTCCGGCGCAACCGCCAAAGAACAGCGCATGATTGCCGTCGCCATCAAACGCGCACGCGAAATTGCCCTGCTTCCCTTTGTCAAAGATTAGACAAAGATTAGTCAAAGAGCAAGAAAAGCCCCAGCCAGATGGCTGGGGCTTTTTCTTGGTCAAGCCTATTTCACCGCTGAAAATACAGTCGGCTGCAAGAAGGCGTTGCTGCCTGACCTGCTGAAACGGTTTGATCAGGTCAGGTAGCCGCCCCGGTATCGCATGATGGATGCGCTGTTCGTAAATTATAGGTTTTCCTTGTCGATATGCGCTGCCAGCCATTGCAGGACCGGCTGAAGGGCCGCATCTGAGTTCTTCTCGTAAATCAACCCGTGGCCGTTACCGAAGATGCCGTGGTCCGGCAGGTGCAGCAGCGCGGCAGATGCGCCCGCATTGACAAGAAAGCCCACAATCGCCGGACCAAATGCGGCGAACGCTGAAGTTTCGCCGGTGACTACGGCAACGGGCAAGTGGGTCAGCGCGGGAACCCGAAGCGAAGCCGGGTCGGCAGCCCGGACTTCGGCCGGGTTTGCTCGCGGCGGGTCATAAGTGACGGGAGCTGCGGTCAGGCCCCAATCTAGCGTTCCAATGCCGGGCGTCGCGGCGAACGGCGGCCCCATCGGCTCAATGCTCACGACGGCTGCGACTAGGCCTGGGCGGCGGTCAGCAAGGAGCCAGCCGTCGGGACCGGAGGCCGAATGCGTGACTACAATGGCCGGACCGATTTTATCAAGCAGACGGGCAAGCCGGTCGGCGCCCATCTCCTGCGACGCCGCGAGGTCCGCCGGCATCGGCCCGTAGGGGGCGATAAACGAGTCGTAAGCGCCGTCGTCATTTGGGTCAAAGGGCCATTGCGTTTGGGCCGGGCTGTTGAAATAGACTTCTTTGGCCCGCTCGTAGGAGAACGGCGGCCCAGTCGGGCCGACAATCTCCGGGTGGTACGGCGAGCGCCCATGTCCGGGACGGTCCACCAGGAAAACCGCATACCCGGCCTCCACAAAGCGCTGCGCCCAGCCGGGCCGCCCATCCGGCGTGTCCATCCACTCAGTGCCTTGCAGCGTCCCGCCATGCACCAGCACCACTGGGTACGGCTGCGTGACGTGCTCCGGCGCTTCCCATTCGGCAAACAGCGGGCCGCGCTGGAAGGTTTTGCCGTCCGCAGTGACACGCTCCCCCGGAACCCATAAATGCCCTCTGCGCGATGTTCGCAGCACGCTGTTCTCCCAAAAACGCTTCTCGCTCATGGTTAAGCCTTCTTTCCTAAGCCGACACGGCGGCGTGCGGCAACCGCAAGCGCAGACCAGTCTTTATCACCTAGTCCTTCTTGGATGGCTGCTTCCATATTCTCCCGGACAATCTCTGCTGACGGCAGGTTTGCGTCTTTGGCTTTGGCGGCGTCAAGCGCCAGATTGACGTCTTTGAGGCCAAGCGTCAGCTTGAAGCCCGGCTCATAGGTGTTCCTTGCGATGTTGCCGCCGTAGCGCTGGTAACTTGGCGATGCAAAGACCGTGCTGGTGACGACGTTCAGGAAGTCGGCGGTGGGCAGGCCGTACTGTTCAGCCAGCGCGGTCGCCTCGCCCAGTGATTCAATCGCCAGCGTGATCATCATATTGGTCGCAATTTTGGCGATGTTGGCATGCTTGGGGTCGTCGCCGAGCGGCCACGTTTTCTGCCCCAGGGCATCAAACAGCGTCTGCACGGTTTGGAGCGCATCGGCGGGGCCAGCGGCAAGAATGTTCAGCTCACCTTTGACGGCGACGGCGGGGATGCCAAGCACAGGCGCAGAAACATAGGCGATGCCCGCGTCTTTATGGGCTGCTTCCAGCTCTGCGACAAGTGCCGGAGAAATCGTCGCCATCATCACATGAATGCAGTCTTGACGTGCCGACTCAAGCACGTTTGAGTCAAGAATCACGCTGCGGACTGCTTCGTCGTTAGACAGCATCGTAACGACGGCATCGTTTTGGAACGCCTCTGCCGGGGAGGCCAACACTGTCACGCCTTCCAGCCCTTTTGCTGCCTCAGAATTGCGGTTCCAGACGCTGACTGTGTGGCCTGCTGTGACTAAGTTGGGAACCATTGCCGCCCCCATGCTGCCGATTCCGATAAAACCGATGTTCATGTTACATTTCTCCTACTGTGACTTCGCCGCCGTTGGGATTGCTTTGAAAGCGCCAAGCGCCGCCGGACCGAAACGACGATGTGGACCCAAACGTGTCTTCCAGAAACTGCATGTAAATAATTTTGCCATCCACGACTTTGGCCCAAATTGAGAACGGTGAGTTTGTTACCTTATGTAACGTGTTTGACTTGTAGGTCAAAGTGCCAAATACGGCGACGTTCTCGCCGGAGCCGAAGATTTCTCCGATCTCAAACTCCAAGTTCTCCCAGTATTTGCCGACACCGGTAAATACATCCACAATGGCCTGCGGCCCGTGGCTGGTGCCGGCCCAGGGCAAGACTTTCTTCAGCTCGGCGTTTTCATAGTTCAGCGAAACATAGATCACATCCTCCGCCGCCAATTCGCGGATGTTTTCAATGCTGGTTGGATTGGCAAGAACGGCTTGCACGACTTCTATGGGACTGCGGATCATACTTGCCTCCCCTTTTCTATTTCTTCTTTGTTTCTGTACCGATTGGTATATTAAATAAATATACCCAATGGTACAGAAATTGTCAACACTTTGCTACTTTATTTTTTACCGATAGGTATAATATGAGTATGAGAGAGGCAGAACAAAGATGACTGAACTTGAGGACATTCCCAAACAGCGTGGGCGTCCGCGGGAATTTGATGCCGACAAGGCGCTGGATGCCGCCATGCGCGTTTTCTGGCAGAAGGGGTATGAAGGGGCATCGCTGTCCGATTTAACCGATGCAATGAAAATCAATCGCCCTAGCCTCTATGCTACGTTTGGCGGCAAAGAAGCGCTGTTCCGCCGGACGCTGGAGCGCTATGCACAAGGCCCAGCGGCGTATGTGCAGGACGCCCTGGCCGTGCCAACGGCCCGAAAATCCGTGGAGTTGTGGCTTTTGGGAGCCGTGGATTTGCTGACGGATCCAAAGAACCCGGCCCTCTGCTTGATCACGCAGGGGGCGCTTACCGGGGGAGAAGAGTCAGAGCGTGTGCGCCGGGAAGTGGCTGCGTACCGGCAAAATGATGAAGCCAAGATGCGGGCGCGTCTGGAACGCGCCGCCGCCGAAGGCGATCTGCTGCCAGGCGCGGATGCCGCGGGGCTAGCTCGGTACTTTGCAACGGTGATTCGCGGCCTCGGCATCAGCGCCCTCGGCGGAGCAAGCCGGGAAGAGCTGCGGGACGTTGCCCGCCTAGCCTTGCAAATCTGGCCCTGCTGACACGCAAGAAGCCCCGGCTACTCAGCCGGGGCTTCTTTGATCGTTTGGGCAAATCGTCTTAGCGCTGGCCGCCTGACGCCGTAATACGCTCGCCGGTAATCCAGGAAGAGGCATCGGAGGCGAGGAACAGGACGCTTTGGGCAATGTCTTCGGGCTGCCCGATGCGCCCCAGCGGGATGGAGGCCAGCATCGCGGCCTGCATTGCTTCGGGCATTTCCATTGCCGCCGCGCCTTCGGTCGCGGTCGCGCCGGGCGCAACGGCGTTCACCCGGATTTTCTTTGGGGCCAGCTCGACGGCAAAGATGCGCGTCAGCGTGTCCACGGCGCTTTTAGAAGCGGAGTAAACACTGGCGGTCGGCATTGCACTGACACTGGCAACGGAAGTCAAATTGACGATGCTGCCGCCATTTGCTCCGAAATGCTTGACGGCTTCCTGCGTCGCCAAGATGGTGCCGAGGACGTTGGTGTTGAACTGCCGGTGGAATTCGTCTTCAGTAATCGCTTCTAAGGGCATGAACTGGAAAACGCCCGCATTGTTGACTAAGATGTCAAGCGGCCCATAAGTATCCCGCGCTTCCGCGAACAGCCGCGCCACGTCGGTGGCGTGGGACACGTTTCCCTGCACGGCGACGGCTTTACCGCCCTGCTGCTCAATTGCAGCAACCGTTTTGTCTGCGCCGGATTTGTCCGAAGAATAATTGACGACCACGGCGGCCCCTGCTGCCGCGAGTGTCTTAGCGATACCTGCCCCGATGCCTTTAGATGCGCCGGTGACGACGGCGACTTTGCCCATTAAATCTGTCATGGTGATCTCCTCCTTTCGCTGCTGAGTATGCTGCGTAGTTATTGAGTGGTGTAACCGCCGTCTGCATTGAGCGCTTGGCCGGTGATAAACGAAGCTTCTTCGGATGCCAGGAAGACGACGAAGCGGGCGATTTCCTCGGACTGGCCAATTCGACCCAGCGGGACTCTCGGTCCCATTGCTTCAGCAAACGCATCCTCGCCGCCAAAACCTTTCACCGCTCCCGGTGTTGCAACTGGGCCGGGATTGACGACATTGATCCGAATGTTGGATGCGGCATACTCGACCGCTGCCGAACGGGCCAGAGCGATGACCCCGCCTTTCGTGGAAGAGTAAATTCCGATGCCGGCAATGCCGACTTCGCCGACAATGCTGGCGTTGAATACAATCGAGCCGCCGCCGAACTTGAGGAGCGCCGGAATCTGGGTCTTGAGTGCGAAGAAAGAGCCTTTAAGATTGATGTCCATCTGCCGGTCCCATTCCTCTTCGGTCTGCTCATGGAGCGGGCCTGAGTTGAAAACCCCGGCGTTGTTGAAGACGATGTCCAGTTTTCCATAAGTCTCCAGAGTCGCCGCCACCAGACTTTCATGGTCAGCAAACTTTGACACGTCTGTCCGCACGAAAATCGCATCACCTCCGCCGGCTTTGATTTTCTGCACGACCGCTTCGCCTTCCGCCTGCCGCCGAGCGGCGACGACCACTTTCGCCCCGGACTGCGCCATCAGCACGGCGGTCGCCTCGCCGATGCCCGACGATGCGCCGGTCACAATCGCCACTTTGCCTGTTAAGTTTGTCATGTGTGATTTCCTGTGTTCGTTTGTTCTAGTATTTTAGAACAATAGGAGTATATCTCTTTTAGGGTACAATGTCAAGCGTGAGACACTTTTATTTTCCCGATTGTGATAACGTCCTGCTGACCGATGTTTTCTATGCGCTGAGTGACCCCATCCGCCTGCGGATTGTTGCGGCTCTGGCCGCAGAAGGGGAACGATGCTGCGCGGCAGGCAGCCTCGCTTCCGTTCCAAAATCCACACTGGCGCATCACTACAAAGTTCTGCGCGAGACCGGCATCATCACCACACGCGCGGAAGGAACCCAATCGGTCAACTCGTTGCGGCGGGATGATTTGAACTCCCGTTTCCCCGGCCTTCTGGATGCGGTGCTGAATGCAGTCCGTGCCTGCCCTCTAATGATTTCTCATTTGGAGAAAGACAAATAAAAAGCCCTCGTCCATCTGGACGAGGGCTTTTTATGGCGTCTACTGTTAGACCAGCTTGGCGTTGAGCGTGATTTCAGTTCCAGCGAGGGCTTTCGAGACCGGGCAGTTGGCTTTTGCTCCGGCGGCGAGTTCCTGGAACTTGGCATCGTCAATGCCGGGAACCGTGCCTTCGGTGGTCAGCTCAATTTTAGTAATGGCGAAGCCGCCGTCCACCGGGCCGAAAAAGACCTTTGCCGCCGTGTGGATTTTGTCGGGCGGAAAGCCGGCATGTTCCAGCATGGCTGAGAACTGCATCGAAAAGCAGCCCGCGTGGGCCGCGCCAAGCAGCTCCTCGGGGTTCGTGCCGGTGCCTTCTTCCATACGGGACTTGAATGAGAACGGGCCTTTAAACGCGCCGCTTCCCAGTTCCATCTCTCCCTTGCCGTTCATCAAGCCGCCGGACCATTCCGCATCTGCGTTGCGTACTGCCATTGTTCAAATTCTCCTGTGCTGGTGTTAGAACCTACCCCGGCTCGCTTAGGCTCGCCACCCCTCCCTAAGAAGGAAGGGTTGGAGTTCAGGAAGGAGTGATGAACTAAGCCTTCCGAGTTTGTCTTCAACCCTTCCTTCTTAGGGAGGGGTGGCGAGCCTAAGCGAGCCGGGGTAGGTAAGTTTAGACGCCGTGGCTGTGAAACCAGGCGTACATCTTTTGATCGCCGTCGGCGGCGTCTTTGGCGTTATAACTTGGCCGGTAATCGGCATGAAAGCCGTGGCCTGCATCAGGATATACCACAATCTTCGACGGATTATGCGCCTTCGCCAGCGCTGCCTCCATCTGGGTCCGGCTATCTGCTGTAATGCCTTGGTCTAACCCGCCGTACAGCCCCAGCACCGGGCAGTGCAGCTTTCGGGCAATGTCGAGCGGGGTTAACGGGTGCAGCGGGTCGGGGGAGCAGATCAGCTGCCGGTACCAAAAGACCGACGCTTTGAGG